>NZ_SSCL01000004.1 GCF_005876955.1 Sinomonas gamaensis | reverse complement strand
CTCCACCATCACCATCGCCCAGGCCCAGGACCTCGCCGCCCAGGCCCTGGCCGCCCCCTCCGCCCACGCCGCCCGCGAGAGCGTCAGATCAGCCCTGCCCGTCCTGGCCGACCTCGGCCTCTGAGAAAGGAACACACACCCCATGGCAGAACGCACCGCCACCATCGGATCCCGCGTCGGACTCCACGCCCGCCCCGCCGCGATCTTCGCCGAAGCCGCCGCCAACACCGGCATCGAAGTCACCATCGCCAAAGAAGGAGAACCCGAAGACGAGGCCATGGACGCCTCCAGCATCCTCTCCCTCATGTCACTGGGCGCCGAATACGGCCAGAAAGTCATCCTCCGCGCCGACGGCCCCGGCGCCGACCAAGCCCTCGACCACCTCGTCACCGTCCTCGAAACCGACCACGACGCCCAATAACCCCCCGTTGCGCCGTGGGCCGCCGCCCGCCGGCCGCCGCTTCAGCTCAGGAGTGTGAACGTGTCCCGGTCCCTGATCTACGTTGCATGCGCCGCGAGCGGCACGGTCGATGTCCTGTCTCTCGACCCTGACAGCGGCGCGCTCGAGCGCCTGGGGCGAACCGAAGGCCTCGACCACGTCTCATCGATGGCCCTCGACGGGAAGCGGCCCACGCTCTACGCCGCCTGCAACATTGACCGGCCGGCTCCCCACGTGCCGCCCCGCGTCGTCGCCCTCGCTCTCGACCCCTCGGGGGCCGCGACAGCTGGGGCCGAGAGGGAACTTCCCGTCACCACGTGCTACATCGCCCTCACCTCCGACGGGCGCGAGCTCTTCGGCGCCTCCTATCACGAGGGCCGCCTCATCCGCTTTGCTGTTCCCGGCGACTCCGCGGACAGAGTCTCCACCTATGCCTCGGGAACGAACACGCATTGTTCCGTCCTCAGCCCCGACGGGCGTTTCGTGTACGCGGCGTCGCTCGGCGACGACCGGATCAGCTGGTTCAGAGTCGACGGACCCCAGACGAGCACGGTGGACGACGACGCCATCGCCCCAGACGGGCATGTCACGGTCGAGCATGGCGCGGGCCCGCGGCACTTGCGGTTCAACGACTCCGGAGACCGCGTCTACGTCTTGCACGAGCTTTCGGGCGATGTCAGAGTCTTCGAGCGCGACGCCGAGACCGGGCGGCTCGCGCTTCTCCAGACCGTTTCCGCCGTAGAGGGCCTCGATCTCTCGCGAGGCACGGTCCGATCCCCGAGCACCCAGGACCCGGGGCAGAGCGTCGTCTGGTGCGCGGATCTGCGCCTCACGTCTGACGGACGGTTCCTGTTCACGACCGAACGCTCCACGAGCACGATCTCCGCGTTCGCCGTCCGTGACAACGGCCTTCTCGAATATCTCCGACGCACCTCCACGGAAGCTCAGCCGCGCGGCTCCTCCATCGACCCGTCAGGACAGTTCCTCCTCGTGTGCGGAGAGCGCTCCGACCACGTGACGGCGTATCGGATCGAGGACGACGGCGAGCTGACGCTTGCCTCGCGGGCCGCAACCTCGGGCGGTCCGTTGTGGATCGAGTGCTGGGCGCCCGCCTAACTTCTGCCGTTGGTCGACGACGGCGGCCGGCTCAGCGTCGCGGGCAGAACTGGCCCGCTCTCGTCCGCACAGGCGGCCCCGATCGCACCATTCCTGCACGCAGCGACCAATGCCCACCCATGGCCGAAGAAATCCCCTCGAGCTGGCTCGACCGCTTCGCGCGCGAGCGTATGACGGTGCATCTGACGCTAGCCGAGCCGCTAGCTCAAATTGCCAATAGTTCCGGGATGCCGAATCGTCTCGCAATCAGTATGCGGACGGCATCGACTAGAGGCTGTTCTTCCAGCTCAACGCCCTCGCCCCCGTAGTACACGCCCGTCTCGTCGCCCACCGCTTCGATGTCGAAAAGCCTGAGGACCTCGGCCACGCGGAGCTGATACTCGGTGACGGTCATCTGGCGAGACGCGCGAACTGGAATTGCGTCGAGGGCGCGCGCGACCTCAGCCCCGGCAGGTTCAGACATGGGCGGCCGTCACATTCCCTCCGCACCAGTCGCTCACCGTCAGGATGTTCCCACCGCTAGTGACCCTCCAGTTTGCCGTCCTGGTCCCGTAGTTGAAGGCATGGTTATAGCCGCCGAGGTCCGTGTACCGCGAGGCGCGCCAATGCAGATCGCGCCGGCTTTAAGTGTCTTCAATGCTTCCCCCTGAGAGTTTCGGACGGGATTTCGATGCAACCGCCGTCGCGTGACCGACTGGACAACCTGCCCCAATACCGTCCGCCGCTACCACTGAGATCGCCTCGGATCAGTACGCCAATGTCACTCAGCGGGAGGGGGACCTGCAGTGCCCGAAGGAAGAAGCCAGGAGGCCCGCAGATCCGTTGATCCCGTCGGGCTGCGGGTCTTCCTATGGATGCAGGACTTGTCATCATCGTCGCAGCAGAGTCGCTTCTCTGGGCGTCGGCAGCGGCTCTGGGCGCGTTCGCCGCAGTGGCGATCGCCGGCGTCGTCCTTTTCCGCCCGACGCTCGACACGGCGCTGGTGATGGCCGAGAAAGCCACCTCTTCCGGCACTTCAAGAACCGCGCGTGAGCGCCGAACGAGCGGGGGCCCTACTGTTGATCCATGGGGAATGAGGTGGGGACCGGTTCCGCCGTGTCCGCTCGCGGCCTGAGCGCCGAAGAGGTGGCCCGGCGGGTTGCCGAGGGGCTGACCAACGACGTACCTGCGCGCGCAAGCCGGAGCACGTGGGACATCGTGCGGGCGAACGTCTTCACGCGCATCAACGCGATCTTCGCCGTGCTCGCAGTCATCGTCTTTTCGACCGGGCATCTCCTGGACGGGCTCTTCGCGGGGCTCATCGTGGCCAACAGCATCGTCGGCATCGTCCAGGAGCTCCGTGCCAAGAAGACCCTCGACCGACTGGCGATCGTCGGCCAAGCCCACCCCCACGTGCGGCGGGATGGCGTGACGACCCCGACCGCGCCAGCGGAGATCGTGCTCGACGACGTGATCGAGCTGGGCCCCGGCGACCAGGTGGTCGTCGACGGCGAGGTCCTCGCGGGCGATGGGCTCGAAGTCGACGAATCCCTCCTCACAGGCGAGTCCGACCCGGTGGTGAAGACGCCCGGCGCGACCGTCCTCTCGGGCAGCTTCGTCTCCTCCGGCTCGGGCCTGTACCGGGCCACGAAGGTCGGGCGCGAGGCGTACGCCGCGCAGCTCCAGGAGGAGGCGAGCCGCTTCACTCTCGTCAACTCGGAGCTGCGCAACGGGATCAACACGATCCTCAAAGTCATCACGTGGCTCCTCATCCCGGCCGGGATCCTCTCCGTCTACAACCAGCTCACCGGGCGCCAAGCCCTTCCGGACGCCCTGCGCGGCATGGTTGCCGCCTTGGTCCCGATGGTCCCCGAAGGGCTGGTTCTCATGACCACGATCGCCTTCGCAGTCGGCGTGGTCCGTCTGGGCCGGCGAAGCTGCCTGGTCAACGAGCTCCCTGCAATCGAGGGCCTGGCGCGCGTCGACGTCGTGTGCGCGGACAAGACAGGGACGCTCACTGAGAACGCGATGGACGTCGCCGAGGTACGGCTCGCCCCAGGGACGGCCGACGACGGCGCAGCCCACCAAGCGACGCGGGCCCTCGCCGCGTTGGCTGCCGCAGATCCCCGCCCCAATTCCAGCATGCAGGCCATCGCGGCGGCCTTCCCCGACTCCCCCGGCTGGCATGCCCTCGAGACGCTCCCGTTCTCCTCCGCCCGGAAGTTCGGCGGCGCCCGCTTCGAGGAGCACGGCACATGGCTCCTCGGAGCCCCCGATGTCCTTCTCAGGCCCGACTCACCGGAGCGCCAGACGGCCGAGGAGCTGGGAGCCCAGGGACTGCGCGTGCTCCTCCTTGCGCGCGCGGACGGCCTGCTCGAGCCGACAGCAGCCGTCGCGCCGGCAGCGCTCGTGGTTCTCGAGCAGACGGTGCGCCACGACGCCGCCGCGACGCTCGACTACTTCGAAGCGCAGAAGGTCGCGGTCAAGGTCATCTCCGGCGACAACGCGGCGTCGGTCGGCGCGGTCGCTCGGCAGCTCGCTCTCCCCGGAGCCGGCGCCCCCGTGGACGCTCGCACGCTGCCCGATGACGGCGAGCAGCTCGCCGGGGTGGTCGACCGCGGAACGGTGTTCGGGCGTGTGAGCCCCGCGCAGAAGCGCGAGATGGTGAAGGCGCTCCAGTCCCGCGGTCACACCGTGGCGATGACCGGCGACGGGGTCAACGACGTCCTCGCGCTCAAGGACGCGGACATCGGCGTGGCCATGGGGGACGGAAGCCCCGCGACCCGCGCCGTTGCCCAGATCGTCCTCCTCGACAACAGCTTCGCCACCCTGCCGCACGTCGTCGCCGAAGGCCGGCGCGTGATCGGCAACATCGAGCGGGTGGCGAACCTGTTCCTCACCAAGACCGTCTACTCGGTGCTCCTCGCGCTCATGGTGGGCGTTCCGGGCCTGATCGGCTTGGACCCGCTCCCCTTCCCGTTCCTCCCCCGCCACGTCACCATCACCGGCTGGTTCACGATCGGGCTCCCCGCCTTCATCCTGTCCCTCGCGCCCAACCACGACCGCGCCCGCCCCGGCTTCGTGGGGCGCGTCCTCCGCATGGCGATCCCGGCAGGCATCGTGATCGCCGTGGCATGCTTCACGAGCTACCTCCTGGTCCGCGCATCCACGGCCGACGGCGGCCCCACCCAGGTGCAGGCCAGCACGTCCGCGCTCATCACGCTGATCGCGATCGCGCTGTGGGTGCTCGCGATCGTGGCGCGGCCGTACGAATGGTGGAAGGTCGGGCTGGTGGCGGTCATGATGGCCGCCTCGTTCGCGATGTTCGCGCTCCCGCTCACGCGGCAGCTGTTCGAACTCGACCCGAGCCACCCGGGCTACACCCTCACCGCGCTCGCGTGCGCCGGCGTGGGCATCGTGCTCGTGGAGCTGGCGTGGTGGATCGACGGCTGGCTCCGGCGAACTCGGAGCTGACCAATAGAGCCATTCGAGCCCATTCGAGCCATTCGAGCCATCAGAGCCACTCGAGCGACGCCGACCCGTAACGCTCCGGCGCGTGCGGGTATTCGACCTGTTCCCCCTCCAGGAGCAGTGGCGGCGGGACGTAGTCCAAGATCCCGTGGGGGCTCTTGGCCTGCCGGCGTGGCACCGGCAACGACCTCGCCTCGGCGCCGGAGGGCGGCGGGGCCGCGAGCAGCTCGTGCGCCGTGGCGGCGAGGGAAAGGTGGGCGCTGCCCGTGACCCCACGGCGACGGGCGGCCAGCAGGGCCACCGCGGCGGCGGCGATCCCGAGGCCCGTCGCGTAGTCGAGCGCTTGGACCGGCAGCGCACCCGGCCGCCATACGCCGTCGTGCTCCGAGCCGTAGATCCGCGCGATCCCGCAGGCCGCCTGGACGATGCTGTCGAAGCCGCGCGCGTCTGCCCACGGCCCGCCGCGGCCCCACGCGTTGAGGGAGACAACCGCGAGCTGCGGTTGGTCCGCGCGGAGCGAGGCGGGATCGAGCCCGAATCGGGCGAGGGCTGCCGCTCGATAGCCGAGCACGACGACGTCGGCGGCCGCGGCGAGTTCGCGCACCTGCGCGAGCTGGTCGCCGTCGGCGAGGTCGACCGCGGCGCTCCGCTTGGCGAAGTCCGCGTCCAGATGGGCGTCGAGGAGCTCCGGGTACCGGGGCGGGTCGATGCGGAGGACGTCCGCGCCGAGGGCTCCCAGAAGGCGTGTGGCGCTCGGTCCGGCGATCACCCGGGTGAGATCGAGGACGCGCACGCCGGCGAGGGGAAGGGCTCCCGAATCCTCGAGCGGTGGTTTGGCAGCTTCCTCTGCGAGCGCCACGTCCATCCATGGCTGGGACGCAGCCGCCTTCCCCATCGGCGAGGACGACCACTCCTCGGGGGACCTGACGGCTGCAGCGACTCCCCCGGCCCGCCGGACGTCGGCTTCCACGTCGAGTGCCGAACGCTCGCGGAGGGCCGCATCAAGCTGGGAGGCATCGGCGATCCCGAGCCCCTCAAGCAGCCGCGCAGCGTGGTGCGGATAATTGGCGTGGAGGCGGACCCAGCCGTCGGCGGTCGGGCGGAAGCCGGACATCGGGGCCCAGACGTCGGGAGCCTTGCCATCGATGCGCAGATGCCGGACCGAGTCGAAGGACGCGGCAAGGAGCTCGGACCGCGTCGACGCTCGGCTACCGCCCTCGGGCGACGGGGCGAGGGCGTCGAGCGACGCGATGAGCGCTCCCATCGAACCGAGGGCGAGCCCCTCGACGTCGAGGGCCCCGCTCCACCACCACCGGGGACCGCTCCGCCAATCCCGTGGCTCCGGCGCCTGTCCGAGGATCGGCTGGAGGTGCCGGTGCAGGGGCAGAGGTTCGGCGAGGGCATCCTCAGTCATGGAGGGATCGTAGCCTCATCCGTGATCGGGGTAGAGAGCCGGGATGAGGGTAGAAGACGATCATGCATCAGCATCGGAGGCCCCTTGTCCTTGCCGCATGCGCCCCACTGCTGGCCCTTGCGCTGGCCGGGTGCGGCGGCAGCAGCCCCAGCTCCCAGCACCCCGAGTCGTCGGCCCCGGCAGCCTCGGCCAGCGGCTACGGACCCGGCGGCGAACAGCCCAACGCGTCGTCGAAGGCGACATCGAGCCTCAAGACTGCGACGGTCAACGGCCAGACGATCGTGGTGGACGCGAACGGGATGCCCGTCTACTTCTACACCTTGGACAACCAGGGAGAGTCGAAGAGCGCGTGCCTCGGAGGCTGCGCCACGCTGTGGCCCGCCGTGACGAGCGACCAGACCCCTCAGCTCCAGGGCATCACGGCCAAGGTGGGCAGCATCACGGCCGCGGACGGCAGCAAGCAGGTCACCCTCAACGGCCTGCCCATCTACTACTACGCGAAGGACACTTCGCCCGGGAAGGCGAACGGCCAAGGCGTCGGCGGGGTGTGGTACGTGGTGTCCCCAGACGGCTCGATGATGACGTCCTCGCCGACCGGAAGCCGGCCGGCTTCGGGAGGCTCCACGGAGTCGGTCTCCGCGAGTCCTACTCTTCAGCCGTCCACGAAGTAGGCACCGCACATGCTCCCCCGCGTGCCGGACAGCACGGTCGCCTTCCTTCGTGAGGGCTACACCTTCATCTCCGCCCACTGCGACGAGCTCGGCGCCGACGCGTTCCGCACCCGGGTCATGCTCCGCCCGGCGCTCTGCGTCCGCGGTGCCGAGGCCGCGGCCATGTTCTATGACGAGGACAGAGTGGGCAGACGTTCGGCGATGCCGCGATCGGCCCAGCACCTGCTCCAGGACGAGGGCAGCGTCCAGTCGCTGACCGGCTCCGCCCATCGCCACCGGAAACGGCTCTTCGTAGAGCACCTCGGGCCCGGGGAATCGTCTCGGCTCGCCACGATCTTCGGCGATGAGCTGGCCCGGATGATCGGCGGGTGGAAGGAACGGTCCCGCGTGGTCCTCCACGACGAGGTGCGGCGGGCCCTCACCGTCGCTGCGTGCCGCTGGGTGGGCTTGGAGGTCGACGGCGCGACCGCCGCGCGCCGCAGCCGGGAGTTCGGGCTCATGATCGACCGTGCCGCGAGCTTCGGGCCTCCTAATTGGATCGCACGACGACGGCGGCGCACCACGGAGGAGTGGGCGGCGGAGCAGGTCCGCGGCCTCAGGGAGTCGTCCGCAGGCGTGCCTGAGTCTGCCCGGACGATCGCCGAGGCGTTCGCCCTCCACCGCGACGAGGAGGGCGAGCTGCTCCCGGAGGAGGTCGCTGCCCTCGAACTCCTGAATCTGCTGCGCCCGACCGTGGCGGTGGGGCGCTTCATGACGTTTGCGGCCGTCGCGATGATCCGCTTCCCCGTGTGGGCCTCCCGTCTGGCTCAGGGCTCGGACGAGGACCTTCTGGTGTTCTCCCAAGAGGTGCGGCGGTACTTCCCGTTCTTTCCCCTCGTGGGCGGCACGGCGAAGACCGGGTTCGAGTGGAACGGTGAGGCGATCAATGCCGGGCAGTGGATCCTTCTGGACCTGTACGGGACCAACCACGATCCCCGAGCCTGGCGGGACCCGGAGAGCTTCGACCCCGAGAGATTCCGCGGGTGGACCCCGCACCCCAACACCCTGATCCCGCAGGGCGGCGGGGACATCGAACGCGGGCATCGGTGCCCGGGAGAGGCTGCCACCATCGAGCTCATCAAGGCGTGCGCTCGGCTCCTTGCCCAGCAGGATTGGCTCCGCGCGCCCGCCCAGGACCTGACGATCGATCTCCGGCGCATTCCGGCTCTGCCGCGGAGCGGAGTCATCCTCTCGCGGGCTTGACGCAGAGGAGGGCCGGGCGCTCGGCCCGGCCCTCCGTCGTCGTCCTTGATTCCGGACTACATGTTGTATTCGATCGCCCCGCCCTGATGCAGGCAGATGATGTTGCCATCGGGGTCCGCGAACCACGAGGCGCGCTCGTCGCCCATGGTGTAGACATGATGCTCATCCGTCTTGAGATCGGGGAGATCGTAATCCTCGAAACGCACACCGTGCCCTTCGAGTTCGCTCATCGTGGTGTCGAGGTCGTCAACCTCGAACGTGATGGCGGTGTGGCCTGAGTGGACCGAGTTTGGATCGACCATCAGGCCCAGCGATGCGGTTCCGTCCAGACCGAAGATCATCATTCCGGTCGGGTCCTTGCCGCGGACGGGGAGCCCCAGCGCTCCCTGGTAGAAATCCTTCGCACGTGCCTCGTCGGACACGGTGAGGATTGTTGTTGCCGGTCGCGTCGCCAGATTCATTGGGGCACCTCCAGGAGGGTGAACTGACGGCACCCATTTTAGGCGTGCCACTCCTTGGCGACGAGAGTCAGTACGTCGTAGGTGGCGACAATTTCGTCATTCTGGTTTTCGATCACCGCGTCCCAGCAGACCTCGCCATATTCATCCGTGACTCGCGGAGTGATCTGCTTCGCGGTCAGCGTCACGCGGATGGAGTCCCCCGCCGGGACCGGGGTGAGGAAGCGGAGGTTCTCGAGCCCGTAGTTCGCCAGCACGGGCCCCGGCTCGGGCGAGACGAAAAGCCCCGCCGCCCAGCTCACCAGCAGGTAGCCGTGTGCGACGATGCCCGGGAAGAACGGGTTCGCTGCCGCGGCCTCCTCATTCGTGTGGGCGTAGAACGTGTCGCCGGTCTCATTCGCGAAATGGGCGATGTCGTCGAGCGTGACCTGGCGCAGCTCCGAGCGCACGGCGTCGCCGATGCGCAGCTCCGCGAGGGACTTGCGGAACGGGTGGGTGTTCGGGTCTGCCGGATCCGCCAGATGGCGGTCTGCGCCCTTGTGCCACACGCCCGTCACTGCCGTGAGCATGTTGGGCGAGCCCTGGATCGCGGTGCGCTGCATGTGGTGCTTGACGGAGCGGATCCCGCCGAGCTCCTCCCCGCCGCCTGCGCGGCCCGGGCCGCCATGGACGAGGTGCGGGACAGGCGATCCATGGCCCGTGGACGTGCGCGCGTCTTCGCGGTTGAGCACGAGCACGCGGCCGTGGTGGGACGCGATGCCGAGGGTGAGGGCCTGCGCGGTCTCCGGATCGTTGGTGCAGACCGTCGCGACGAGCGAGCCCGAGCCGAGGGCGGCGAGCTCGACCGCTTCCTCCACCGATGAGTAGCCCACCACTGAGGACACCGGGCCGAAGGCCTCCGTGCCGTGGAGCGCGGGGGCGCGGACGTCATCCCACGTGAGCACCACGGGCGACATGAACGCGCCGTCCGGCACGGCGGCCTTGGCCCCGCCCGACGTCACGACCTCCGGCGCCTCGAGCGAGCCCCACGCGATCCGGCCGCCGGCCGCGACGAGAGACTCGACGGCGTCCCGGACGTCGTTGAGCTGGCCGACCGAGGCGAGAGCGCCCATCGTCACGCCCTCCACGCGGGGATCCCCGAGGACCACCTTGTCGGTGACGCGCGCGCCGATGGCGGCAACGACGTCGTCCACCATGCCCTGCGGCACGATCGTGCGGCGGATCGCGGTGCACTTCTGGCCGGCCTTGACCGTCATCTCGGTGACCACGGAGCGGATGAATGCGTCGAACTCGGGGGTGCCCGGACCCGCGTCGGGGCCGAGGATCGCAGCGTTGAGCGAGTCGGTCTCAGAAGTGAAGCGCACACCCCCGTGGACCACGTTCGGGTGGGACTTGAGCAGGTTGGCGGTGGACGCCGACCCCGTGAAGGACACCATGTCCCGGTAGTCGAGCTCGTCGAGGAGGGTCCGCGCCGAGCCGGAGATGAGCTGGAGAGAGCCGGCCGGCAGGATGCCGGACTCGATCATGAGCCGAACGACGGCCTCGGTCACGTAGCCAGTAGGTGTCGCGGGCTTGACGATTGTCGGGACGCCCGCCACGAACGCGGGGGCGAACTTCTCGAGCATCCCCCACACGGGGAAGTTGAACGCGTTGATCTGCACGGCGACGCCGGGAATGCGCGAGTAGATGTGCTCGCCCACAAACGAGCCGTCCCGCGAGAGCGTCTCGAGCGGACCTTCGACGATGACCTGGCTGTTGGGGAGCTCGCGGCGCCCCTTCGAACCGAAGGTGAAGAGGACGCCGATGCCGCCGTCGACGTCGACCATCGAGTCGAGCTTCGTGGCGCCGGTCTTGTAGGAGAGCTCGTAGATCTCGTCCCGGTGGCCGTTGAGGAACTGGGCGAGTTCCTTGAGCTTGAGCGCGCGCTCGTGGATCGTGAGCTTGCCGAGGCCCGCCTGCCCCACAGTGCGGCCGTGGCACACGACGGCGGCCAGATCCAGCCCCTCGGTGCTCACCGAGGCGAGGAGCTCGCCGGTGCTCGCGTCGCGGACTTCGGCGGCCTTTCCTGCCGCGCCTTCTGGAGTCCACCAGGCGTCGAGAACATAACTCGGGACGATCGTGGTCTGGATGGATTGTGCCGCGGCAGTGGTCATCGTCGACGGTTCCTTCCGATGCGGGACTCGGGACGGCCGGCGCTTGGAGAGCCTAATTACTGACCGGCCGTTCGGTAATGGCAATAGAATACACGGCTCGCGCTTCGAGACCTAGTCCCACCGGCCCAGCAGGCCTACCCTGAGCGGCATGATCGACTCCCAGCCCCGATCCTCGCGCGTCATCCGCATGCTGCTCGCCGTCCTCGCAGCCCTCGGCCTCGTCGCTGGTGCCACCCTGCCAGCGCAAGCCGCCACCCCGCCGTCGTACCTTGCGCTCGGCGACTCGATCGCGGCGGGTACGGGCGGCGGGACCTACCTCAACGACTGTCTCC
Source organism: Sinomonas gamaensis (assembly GCF_005876955.1). Taxonomy (GTDB): domain Bacteria; phylum Actinomycetota; class Actinomycetes; order Actinomycetales; family Micrococcaceae; genus Sinomonas; species Sinomonas gamaensis. The sequence continues at coordinate 326,777 of NZ_SSCL01000004.1, read as the reverse complement.
AGACGCCCGGTTCCTACCCCGCCCTCCTCGGCGCGGACGCGAACCTCGCGTGCTACGGAGCGACCACCGCGGACGTCATCTCCCGGCAGGCACCGCTGGTCCCTGCGGGGGTCCGGAACGTGACGATCACGGTCGGCGCGAACGACGTCGGGGACGCCCCAGTCGTCTTCGCCTGCACGTCCGACCCCGCCTCGGCGTCCTGCTCCGACGCCCTCCACACCGCGGTCTTCGTGCTGCTCCCCCAGCTGCCTGCCAAGCTCCGCGCGACCATCGCCGCCGTCCGGGCGAAGGCGCCCAGCGCGCACATCACATTCACCGGCTACCCGCTGCTGTTCACGGTCTCCGGCCTGCCGCCCGCCCTGCAGCCCGTGGCCGCCCAGATCAACGGAGCCACCGCCCTGCTCAACTCCACGATCGCGGTGACCGCCCTGACGAGCGGCGCTTCCTATACAGACGTCACCCTTGCCTTCCTGGGGCACGGGCTCGGGTCGCCATCGCCTTGGATCCACGGGTTCACCCCCAACGACCCAGCCTCATTCCACCCGACAGCCGCTGGCTACGCCCTCGGCTACGTCCCCGCCGTCAGGCCGTTCGTGCGCTGAGGCGGCGTGGGGGCTTCGGGCTCAGCCCGGAGCTTCGCCCTCACCCGTTCGAGCTCATCCCGACTGAGGCCGTGCTCGAGAAGGTACTCCTCGGCGTTGATGCCCGCGCCGAACTCCGCGAGCGCGGCCTGCCGCTCGGCGAGGATCGGCTCGAGCTCGGCCTCTTCCTGATAGCTCTCGTAGGGGTGCTTGACCGGGCTGATCCGGTGCCACTCGTTGATGCTCCGCACGCTCGCCTCGTACTGGGCCGCGGCCTTCTCCTGGGCGACCGCAGGGTCGGCGAGCTGAAGCAGCAGCGTGACGATGATCCCCGTGCGGTCCCGGCCCGCCGAGCAGTGAACCACGACGCCCCGGGGCGCCTCGGCGATCGCCCGGAACACCGCCGCGATCCTCTCGGGGAAGAGGCGGACCACCCCGGCATAGCCGTTCGGGTGGTTGAGATACGGAGGCACTTGTCGGGCGAACAGGTCGGCGAGTTCGGGGTGCTCGGGATCCTCCGTCGGGGCATTGACGACGGCGATGCCCTCCATGGCCTCGGCCGGCACCTCCGGATCGGTGGGCCTCCGCCGCCGCTCGCCCGGGTTCCGGAGGTCGATGACGGTGCTTACGCCGTCGTCGTGCATCTGCCGCCATCCGCGCTCGGTGAGCCACTCGCTGCGGCCCATGCGGTAGACGGAGCCGAGCACTCGACGCGCGTTGACGGCGCCCTCCCAGTGGACGGCGCCGTCGTCGTGCTGAGGTGTCGTCTCACTCATGCCCCGACCCTACGCCCAGTCGTAGAAGCCCTTGCCCGTCTTGCGGCCGAGTTCGCCGTTGGCGACCTTGTCGCGGAGGATCTGCGGGGGCGCGAAGCGCTCGCCGAGGGTCTTGTGGAGGTACTCGGCGATGCCGAGCCGGACGTCGAGGCCCACGATGTCGGTCGTCTTGAGCGGGCCGGTGGGGTGCTTGTAGCCCAGGACCATCGCGTTGTCGATGTCCTCGGCGCTCGCGACGCCCTCCTCGACCATGCGCATGGCCTCCAGCGCGATCGCGACCCCGAGGCGGGAGGAGGCGAAGCCGGGAGCGTCCTTGACGACGACGGCGGTCTTATCCAGCGCTGCCACCCAGCCGCGGGCGGCGTCGGCGGTCTCCTGGGAGGTCTGTTCCGCGATGACGACCTCGATGAGGGTGGAAGCGGGAACGGGGTTGAAGAAGTGGAGGCCGAGGAACTGCTCCGGCCGCGCGAGCGAGGCGGCGAGCTCGCTGACCGACAGCGAGGAGGTGTTGGTGGCCAGATGCGCGTGCGGGGAGATCTCCCGTTCGACGGCGGCCAGGGCCGTGGCCTTCAGGGTCGGGTCCTCGGGGACGGCCTCGACGACGAGGTCGCACAGGGCAAAGTCGGCGTAGTCCACGCTCGTGGCGAAGGACTGGAGGACCTCATCGAGATTCCCCTCCGAGGCCCCCCGCTCGATCGACTTCGCCACGGAGGCCTCGACTCGCTCCCTCGCGGCTTCTGCGGACTGCTCGTCGCGCTCGACGACCAGGACCTTGGCGCCCTTCATCAGGAACGCGTGCGCGATCCCGGCGCCCATGCGGCCGCCCCCGAGCACTCCGACGTGCGCGGGAAGGCCCTCGGCCAGATTGATGGTGCCCATCTACTTCTTCTTTCTGTCCAGGAATGCCTGCATGCGGTCGAACTTGGCCTGGGACTCGAACAGGATCCCCTGGGCCAGGGTGTCGATCACGGGGTGCGCCTCGCGCGGGGCGTGGAAGACGGCCTTGGAAATCCGCACCGCGAGCGGGTCCTGGGCCGCGATCCGGTCAGCTAGGGCATCCGCGGCCGCGAGCAGCTTCTCCGGCTCGACCAGCTCGCTGACCAGGCCGGCGGCAAGGCACTCCTGCCCGGTCAGGACCCGGCCTGCGAGCAGGATCTGCTTCGCCAAGGGCTCCCCGACGAGCTCGCGGAGCCGCCAGGTCGCCCCGGCGGCGGCCATGATCCCCAGCCCGGTCTCGGGGTTCCCCAGACGCAGCGACTCGGTGCCGATCCGGAAGTCGGCCGCGTACGCCAGCTCGGCGCCCCCGCCGAGTGCGTACCCGTCCAGGGCGGCGATCACGGGCATGGGCAGCTTGGCGATGCGGTCGAAGACGGTCGAGTTGATCCCGGCCAGGGCGTCATCACGACGGCGTTCGCGCAGCTGGGCGATGTCGGCCCCCGAGGCGAAGATCCCCTTCACGCCCGCACCGGTGTCAGTTGGCGTACCCGAGACGATGAGGATCTTGGGGTCGGCCTCGAGGTGCGCGCACACGGCGTGCAGCTCCTCGACCATCGCCGCATCGATCGCATTGCGCACCTCGGGGCGGTGGAGCCGAACGTGGAGGCGGTCCGTGCGCTCATCGACCCTCAGGGTGGTGAACCCGGACGCGTCCAGGCCCATCACACGCCCTCCACGATCAGCGCGGTGCCCTGCCCCACGCCGACGCACATTGTCGCCAGGCCCAGCTTCCGGCCTGCCCCGGTGAGCTCGCGCTCCATCCGGCCCAGCAGCGTCACCACGAGCCGGGACCCCGAGGAACCCAGCGGATGGCCCAGGGCGATCGCGCCCCCGTCGGCATTGACCATCTCCTCTTCGAGCTTGAGCTCCCGCATCACCGCCAGGGACTGGGAGGCGAAGGCCTCGTTCAGCTCCACCGCCCCCAGATCGGCCACCGAGAGGCCGGTGCGCTCGAGCACCTTCCGGGTCGCCGGGACCGGGCCCATGCCCATGATCTCCGGCGCGACCCCGGCCGAGGCCCCGTCCAGGATCCGCGCCCGCGGCGCCAGCCCGAACCGCTCCACCGCCGACTCCGAGGCCACCACGATCGCCGAGGCCCCGTCGTTCAGCGAGGACGCGTTGCCCGCCGTCACGACCGAGCCCCCCTTGACCACGGGGCGCAGCTTCGCGAGGACCTCCATCGTGGTCCCCGGCCGCGGGCCCTCGTCCGTGTCCACCACAGTCTGGGCGCCCTTCTTGCCGGTGACCGTGACGGGCACGATCTCCTCCGCGAGCCGCCCCGCCTCGATCGCCGCGATCGCCCGCTCGTGCGAGCGCACCGCGAACGCGTCGCAGTCCTCCCGGGTGGTCTCGAACACCCGGGCGACCTCCTCGGCCGTCTCCGGCATCGAGTACGTCGCCTTCCCGTCCCGCGAGAGCTCCCCGGAGAGGAAGGCCGGGTTCGTGAACCGCCACCCGATCGAGGTGTCGAACACGGCCCCCGGCTTCGCGAACGCCGTCGACGGCTTCTCCATCACCCACGGCGCCCGGGACATCGACTCCACCCCGCCGGCAACCACGAGGTCCGCGGCGCCGGCCTTGACCATGTGCGAGGCCATGATGATCGCGGACAGGCCCGAGGCGCACAGTCTGTTCACGGTGATCCCCGGGACGGAGTCCGGGTAGCCGGCCAGCAGCCAGGCCATCCGCGCCACGTTCCGGTTCTCCTCGCCTGCCCCGTTCGCGTTGCCCAGGATCACCTCGTCCACCGCGGACGGATCGATCCCGGCACGCTCCACCGCGGCCTTCACGGTCAGCGCCGCCAGGTCATCCGGGCGGACCGAGGAAAGAGCGCCGCCATACCGGCCCACCGGAGTCCGCGCGCCGCCGATCAGAAAGGCCTCAGCCATGAGCACATCCTTATGCGTTGGGTTCCGGTCGGAGCGTCGAAGACTACAAGCACTTACCGACCGTTCGTTCTATAAAGATTACCCGTCGCATGACTGGGGTCAACCCGCAACCCGGGATTGGCAGTGGGGCAGGAGTCAGGATCAGGCGGGCCCACGTTCCGCACAGTAGCCGTGGAGGGCCTTGACCAGACCCAGCCGAGCGGCGTGGCGCAGGCCCCCTGGGGCGCGAGCCGGGCGGCGGTAGCGGAGGGTCAAGGCGTCCGTCACGCCCAGGTACGCGACCGCGAGTTCCCCCGCCGCCCGTGCCCGCGCAAGCGTGCAGGGGCCTGCTCGGTCCAAGACCGCCCTGGCTTCTGCCGGGCCCGAGATAGGTGTGAGTGTCAAGAGGAACTGCTCCTCACTGGGGCGAGGCGAAGAACCGAGAAGAAGCGCTCGGCCGGCCTGTCCCAATGAGGTCCGACTGCGTTTGAAGACCCGGCCGACTCAGCCGAGCCCTCCCGCCCCGAGGTCCGCGCGGCTCGAACTCGGGCCGCGCCTATCCCTCGACACTAGGAGTAGACAGAACCGTCTGTCCAGAGACGGAGACCCCGGGCTCAGTGACGCGGCTGGGCCGGGTTCGTCGGCACGCCCTGCGACGGCGGGTTGATCTTCGGGCCGGCGGTCTCCGGGGAAACCGGGGACTGCCCGCTCGCCGACGACTTCTCGGGGAGATCCTCAGGCACGCCGCCGCTGGGCTCGGCCCCTCCGCGCACGTCGTCGAGCCGCTGCTGCAGCACTTGCCGGACCGGAAGCCGGTTGCCGTGCGCCTCCTCGAAAGCGAGCAGTTCCTCGAGTGCCGAGGCATCCAGGCCGTGGATCCGGGACGGCAGCGTCGCGAGGGGGATGTGGTCGTAGTCGGGCAGGGGAAGCCCCTTGTGTTCTGGTGTTTCAGCCATGAGACCGGTGTCCTTCCGTGGGGTTTGGCTAACTGACAAGAATCTGGGTTGCGCTCTCCTTGAGCTTGCTGTTCGCCCAGCGCATCTGGCGCAGGGTGTCCGGGTGGTTCCTCTTGGCCAGGTCGAGCAGGTCCTTGTGCTTGATCCCCTGAGCCGCTTGGGCGAGGAGCTCCCAGTCCACGGAAACGCCAGCCGCCTTGATGTACACCTCTCGGACATCCCGCAGGAGCAGGAGCCCCGGGGACTTGAGGTGCCCCGCCAACTCGCTGCCCTTCTCCACAAGGGCATCGACAGGGCCGCGCTTCGTGCCGGCGTCCGGATCCAGATCCTGCCCGTAGTGCTTGGCGATCTCCGCGATCTCGCGGACGTGGCGCTGCGACCACCCCGCGAGGTCTCGCGCGAGATGGAAGACTTCGTGGTCCACCTTGTGACGCTCAGAGATCTTAAGCAGCTCGCGTGCAAGCTCAGCCTCCGAGCGGTGGAGCTCCTCAAGGGCCAGCCCGATCTTCATCGGATCCCTCCCGTCGTCCGCTTGACGCTCACCGCGGCCGTCTTGAAGATGGGCTGCTTCGAGCAGGCGTCCCAGTCGGTGATGGTGAGCTCGTTCGCCGCGCGCCCTGCGCCGTCGGGCTCATGCCCACCCTCGGTGTCCCAATACCCGTAGTGGAATGGAACGAACACGACGCCCTTGCGAATTCGGGTGATCCGGGCCTTCGCCTGCAGGGAGCCGCGGGGGCTCGCCACCTCGAGGAGGTCGCCTTCCGAAATGCCGACGACGGCGGCGTCGGCTTCCGAGATCTCCACCCACACGTCGGGGGCGGCAGCCTGCAGCTCGGGCGTCCTTCCGGTCTTCGTGCGGGTGTGGAAGTGATACAGCGTGCGCCCGGTGATGAGGATGAAGGGGAAGTCCTCGCTCGGGAGCTCGTGGGCGGGAACGTAGGCTGCAGCCTTCAGGATGGCCTTCCCGCTGGGATTCAGTGCCTTGTACTCGGTCTCGTCGAGTGGCGCGCCCGTCACCAGATCGCGGCCGTAGCTCTCGCAGTAGTCGGGGGCACTGAAGAATTTCCCGTCTTCGTACAGGCGCTCGGTCCCGTCTGGGTGCTCGTCGTTGCACGGCCACTGGATCCCCGAGCCTCCGCGCAGCTTCTCGAAGGTGAGGCCCGTGTAATCACAGGGCCTTCCCCGGCTGCATTCCTTCCAGGCCTCGAACGCCGACTCGGCGTCGTGCCATTTCACGAGCGGCTCGCCGTCCTTGTCCTTGAGTCCCAGGCGGTGGGCGTAGTCGATGAAGATCTCGAGGTCGGCCTTGGCCTCCCCCGGCGGGTCGACGGCCTTTTCAGAGAGGTGCACGGTGCGGTCGACGTTCGTGAACGTCCCCGTCTTCTCGCCCCACGTTGCCGCAGGCAGGACGACGTCGGCGAGCTGGGCCGTCTCGGACAGGAAGATGTCCTGGACCACGAGGAACAGCCGCTCCTGCTGCAGGATCGACCGGATCCTGGGGAGCTCGGGCAGCGAGACCGCCGGGTTCGTGCCGCTGACCCAGAGCATCCTGATCGAGCCGTCCTCGGCGTAGCGCATCATCTGCATGACGTGGGTCGGCGGCGAGTAGTGCGGGATGTCCATCGGATCGACGTTCCACACCTTCGCGAGGTCCTTGACGTGCGCGTCATTGGTCCAATTGCGGAAGGCGGGCATATCGCCGTCGGCTCCACATTCGCGCGTGTTCTCGGCGGTAGGCTGCCCATTCATCTGAAGGATGCCGCATCCCGGTTTGCCGAGCATGCCCCTGATGATGTTGATGTTGTTCACCTGGACGGCCGCGGCCGTGGCCTGATTCGACTGGTAGAAGCCCTGCAGCACGGTCGAGAGCAGTCGCTCCGCGTGCCCCAGGATCGAGGCCGCCTCGCGGATCTGGTCTGCGGGCACGTCGCAGATCTCGGCCACTACCTCCGGCGGGTAGTCCTGGACTCGCTTCGCCAGCTCCTCGAACCCCACGGTGTGGGCCTCGATGTAGGCGTGATCGACCCAGTCGTTGGCGACGATCTCGTGGAGGAGCCCGTTCATGAGGGCCACATTGGTGCCCGGCAGCGGGGCCAAGTGCAGTGCGGCGTGGCGGGCGACCTCCGTGGGCCGCGGATCCACGCAGATGATCTTCGGCGGGTTCGGCCCTGCGAGCCGGTCCAGCATCCGCATCCACAGCACGCTCTGGGTCTCGGCGACGTTGTGCCCGTAGAGCGCGATCACGTCGGCGTGATCGACGTCGGTGTAGGAGCCCGGCTGCCCGTCGCTCGCGAACGATGCCTTGAGCGCCGCGGCAGCCGTGGCGGTGCAGAGGCGGGTGTTGCCATCGACGTGGTTCGTCCCCAGACCTCCGTGGGCCACGACCCCAAGCGTGTAGTACTCCTCTGCGAAGAGCTGGCCGGTGGTGTAGAAGCCGATCGCGCTCGGGCCCTGCTCCTCGAGGAGCTCCTGCGTGCGCTGCACAATCCGGTTCATCGCGGTGTCCCAGTCCGTCTCAACCAGACGTCCTCCCTCTCGGATGAGGGGCCGCGTCAGTCGGTCCGGCGCGGAGTTGGCCTGCCACCCGTAGAGGTCCTTCACCCCGAGGCGCCCATGATTGACGCGGTCGGCGGCGCGTCCCCGAACCCCGACGATGCGCCCGTCCTTCACGGCGATGTCCATGGCGTCGCCGTTCGAGTGCAGGAGCGACGCGGTCTGCACCCAGCGGTCGACGTCCTCGGGGCTCACACCCTCCGCGAGATGGGTGTCGACGCGCTCCGGCCAAGTCTCCCCCGGCCCGTAGGGGCGTCTGGCCCCCCAGGGCTCCGCAATCCGGTCCGTTCCCGCCATCGACTCCTCCTCGATCACCCATGCCTTACCCGCGAAGCCGGAACGCGAACGCCCTTCCGCTCGTTCCACCCGCAAATGCGCACTGTCGACTCAATGCCCCACGCTCCCGGGCGCCGGCCCGGTGATCCCGCCCCCGGCCGACGTTTCGGTCGGTTCACGGGAACGGACACGCTCGCCGTCGTCCTCTATGTCCTGCTCCCGCTCGCGGCGATCCTGCTCCCGTTAGACCGTCTGGCCTGGCTCCACGCGAACCCACTCGCCGGGGCCTATCTGCTGAATCTCGCCGTGTACGGAGCGGTGTTCATCGTCGCGGCAATCGCCGCCAGAGCCTACTTCGCACGCGATGTGCGGATCCTCGGAACGCGGCCCTGGTTCACCATCGGGATCCTGCCGCTCCTGCTCATCGCGATGCTCGTGGTCACGGCCATCCTCGTCGCGCTCTCGGGCGGGATCCAGGTGTCGCAGAACCAGGAGAGCATCGAGGGCCTTGCTCGCGGCGTCCCGTGGTGGCTCACGGCACCGCTGCTCGTGGTCCTGGGGCCGTTCGTCGAGGAGTTCATCTTCCGCCACCTCATGATCGGCAAGCTGAGCCTCTACGTGAACAAGTGGTTCTGCTATGCCCTCTCGGTGATCCTGTTCGCCTCGCTGCACCTCCTCAGCAGCGACGCCTTCACGCTGCAGGCCCTCGCCCCGTATGTGGGGCTCGGCGGCGTCCTCGTCTTCGCCTATGCGTGGACCGGCAACAACCTTGCGTTCAGCGTGTCCCTGCACGCCCTGAAGAACCTGCTCTCAGTGGTGCTGCTGTACACGCTCGACCTCTCCTCGCTCCAGCCGTAGCTCGTCCCCGCCAATCCCGGAGAACCAGCGCAGCAGCGCAGTGTCGTGACTCGTGACCACGAGGGTTCCCCGATAGCGCTCGAGCGCTTCCTCGAGTTCCCCTACGAGCAGCGGGGCGAGGTGATTGCTCGGCTCGTCGAGCAGGAGCACGTCCGGCGTCCCCGACAGCAGCCGCGCGAGCGCGAGCCGGCGGTACTGTCCCGCCGAAAGTGACCCGACCGGGACGAAGAAGTCCCCCACGCGGAACAGTCCCAGATGCAGGAGCCGCTCCGCATGCTCGTCGAGGTCGCCGGGGAGGCCGCACGCGTAAGCCGCAAGCAGGCGGGCGTGCGGGTCCTTCGGCGCCGCGAGCTCCTGTGGGAGGAGGCCGACGACGGCGGCCCTGGGCTCGCCGTCGTCCTCGCCTCCGGGCGCACTCACCTTGGCGACGCCCTCGAAGGGCACTCGCCCGGCGAGGACTCCGAGCAGGGTCGTCTTGCCGGCCCCGTTCGGACCGGTGACGGCGAGCCGCCCGCCCGGCGGCACGTCGAGGTCCACCGCGCGGAGCCGGCCCGGCACCGAGGCTCCGCGAAGGCTGACGCCCGCGCCGCCGTCGGCCTCGAAGGCCACGGCAAGGTGAAGCGGCCTCGGCGGCGGCATGACCGGCGCGGCCTCGAGCCGGCGCAGCCGCTCCCGCGCGGACCGGGTCTGGCTCTCGACCGCCGCGCTCACACGCTGGCCGAAGTAGTTGAACCCCGACTTGTCCTTGTCCGTCATCCGCCCGTACGCGACGCGGCCAGCGACGGCGGCCGCCTTCTCGCGCTCGCGGTCCTTCGCAGCGACCCACTCGAGGTACGCCCGCTCCCATTCCCGCCGCTCGCGGGCCTTCGCGGCGCGGTACCCCGCGTACCCGTCGCCGTAGCGGCGCACGCTCTGCCGGTCGGCGTCGACCTCGAGGATCACGCGGGCGAAGCGCCCGAGGAAATCGCGGTCATGCGAAACGGCCACGACGATCCCGGGCCGCGACGCGAGCTCGGCCTCGAGCCAGGCGACTGCGTCGGCGTCGAGATGGTTCGTGGGCTCGTCGAGGAGCAGGACCGGCGCCGGGTCCGCGAGCGCGAGGGCCAGGGCCACGCGCTCGGCCTCGCCGCCCGAGTACATTGCCAGGGGACGGTCTGCGGAACCGCGCACGAGATGCCCGACGCGCAGCCGCTCGAGAGCGATCTCGGCGCGGACGCGCGCGTCGTCGCCCTCGTCGTCGAGGCTCAGGGCCTCGAGGAGGCCTTCGATGGTCGCGCTGCCCTCAGGGGTCTGGGCGAGCCGGGACGTTCGGCCGTGGACGCCGACCTTGCCCGCGTCCGGGATCTCCTGGCCTGCGAGAAGGCGTAGGAGTGTGGACTTTCCGGCGCCGTTCTCGCCGACCACGGCGATCCGCTCGCCGTCGCCGATGACGAGGTTGACGCGGTCGAGGAGGAGGCGGTCTCCGTAGCCGTGGGAGACGTCGGTCAAGGTGATGTGGGGGTGGAAAGGGTGCGCGTGCATGGTGGCCTCGCTTCGGCAGCTCGCGGGCAGACTCCTGCCCAGGCGGAGTGGGAGTGGGAAGCGATCAGCGGACCATGTGGTCAAGGGTGCCGGGAGCCGGAGGTGCGTGTCAAGGTGCTCCGATCCTTGCGGTGCTGCGGAACGAGGCTGTCCGCTTGTCCCTTCCCGCTGGGGCCGCTCCCGCCTAGCGTTGACCCATGGCATACAGGATTCAGGTTGTCGTGGATTCGCAGAACCCGCACGCTCAGGCGGATTGGTGGGCCGAGACGCTCGGCTGGGCGGTGGAACCGAGCGACGAGGACTTCATCCGCCGCATGATCGCCGAGGGCTACGCGACGGAAGAGGAGACGACGACGTGGAATGGCACGCTCGTGTGGGCCACCGCCGCGGCGATCGCCCCCGAGGACGAGCTCGGCCGCAAGGACCGGCGCCGCATCCTGTTCCAGACGGTGCCGGAGGCGAAGTCGGTCAAGAACCGCGTGCACTGGGACGTCCGGCTCGACGGGGATGACAAGGACGTCGTCCGTGCCAAGCTCGAGGCGCGCGGCGCGACGTTCCTGTGGGAGGCGGCCGAGGGACCGCATTCCTGGTACACGATGGCCGACCCGGAGGGGAACGAGTTCTGCATTTCATGAGCGCTGCCCTGGACGGCGACGGAGGGGTCGCACCCCGAGACTAGACTTTCAGGCGTGACCTCCTCCCCCGCACCCGTTCTGCCCGAGAAAGTCTCCGACGTCTTCGACCCGAACCGCTGGCGTGCCGTCGAGGGCTTCGGGTTCGAGGACATCACGTACCACCGGCAGGTGGAGAGGGACGCCGACGGCGCGGTCGTGCGGGATCTCCCTGCCGTCCGCATCGCGTTCGACCGCCCCGAGGTCCGCAACGCGTTCCGCCCCGGCACCGTGGACGAGCTCTACCGGGCACTCGACCACGCCCGCATGACACCCGACGTCGCAACGGTGCTCCTCACAGGCAATGGCCCCTCGCCCAAGGACGGCGGCCACGCGTTCTGCTCCGGCGGGGACCAGCGGATCCGCGGGCGCGAGGGGTACAAGTACGCCTCTGGAGACACCGCCGAAACCATTGATCCCGCACGGGCCGGCCGGCTCCACATCCTCGAGGTCCAGCGGCTCATCCGCACCATGCCCAAGGTGGTCATCGCCGTCGTCAACGGGTGGGCCGCGGGCGGCGGCCACTCGCTGCACGTCGTGGCAGACCTCACGATCGCCTCGCGCGAGCACGGACGGTTCAAGCAGACCGACGCAACGGTGGGCTCGTTCGACGCCGGCTACGGCTCTGTGCTCCTGGCCCGCCAGATCGGCCAGAAGCGTGCGCGCGAGATCTTCTTCCTGGCCCGCGAGTACACGGCCGAGGACATGGTGGCCATGGGGGCGGTCAACGAGGCCGTCGACCATGCGCGGCTCGAGGAGGTCGCGCTCGAGTACGCCGAGGACATCGCCCGCCAGTCCCCCCAGGCCATCCGCATGCTCAAGTTCGCGTTCAACTTGGCCGACGACGGCCTCGCCGGGCAGCAGGTCTTCGCCGGCGAGGCGACCCGCCTCGCCTACATGACCGACGAGGCCGTCGAGGGCCGCGACGCGTTCCTCCAGAAGCGCGACCCCGACTGGTCCCCGTTCCCGTACTACTACTGAGCTGCTGAGGAACCCCGCATGAGTCTGGATCCCGTCCTCAAGGCCCTCGCCGCAGCCCTCGCCGGCGAAGGTCCCGCCGTCGAGTTCGGCCCGAGCGGCAGCGGGCCGCAGCAAGGCTCGTGGCGGCTCTGGCGTCCGACGACGGCGGTCGCCGCCCTGCCTCCGGGCACGGCCGTCGTCGTGCGTACCTCGGGGTCCACCGGGATTCCGAAGGCGACGGCGCTCACGGTGGACGCGCTCGCGGCCTCATCGATGAGCACCGCCTTCAATCTCCGCGGCGAAGGGCAATGGCTCCTCGCGCTCCCGCTCGACTACGTAGCGGGCGTCCAGGTCCTGGTCCGGTCCCTCTACGCGGGCACGCGGCCGGTCGAAATGGACCTCACAGACGGCTTCACCCCCGAGCGCTTTGCGGAAGCCGCCGAGGAGATGACCGATCCGTTCCGGCTCACCTCGCTCGTCCCGACCCAGCTGCGCAGGCTGCTCGAGGACCCGTCACCGCGGCTCGCGAAGGTCCTGCGGCGCTTCGACGCGGTCCTCATCGGGGGCGCGCCCATTCCGCCGGGCCTCCTGGACCGGGCCGCCGAGGCCGGGGTCAAGGTCGTGACCACGTACGGCTCCGCCGAAACCTGCGGCGGCTGCGTGTACAACGGCTTCCCGCTCGAAGGGGTGTCGGTGCGCATCGCCGAGGACGGGCGGATCCACCTCGGGGGCCCCGTGGTCGCCGCGGGATACGTCGGCGACTCCGAGCGCACGGCCCAGCACTTCCTCGAGGAGGACGGCGTGCGCTGGTACGTCACGTCCGACATCGGTGAGTTCGACGGCGAAGGGAGGCTTCGTGTCTTGGGCCGGACCGACGACGTCGTGGTCACCGGCGGCGTCAAAGCGTCCACCGCGAAGGTTGCTGCCCAACTCGAGGCGATCGACGGCGTGCGCGAGGCCTTCGTATCCGGCGTGCGCGACGCCGAGTGGGGGCAGGCGCTCGCTGCCGCCGTCGTCCTCAACGGCCCCGGCGACGTGAGCACTCCCGCCGGGCGCGAAATCGCTCTCACCACGGTGCGGGCCTCCGCCGTCGACCGCCTCGGCAAGCTCGCCCCCAAGACCTGGCTCATCCTCGAGACGCTGCCGCTGCTTCCCAACGGGAAGCCCGACCGGCAGATGCTCGGCGAGGCCCTCGCGCGGGCACACGCCGCCGGCCGCCGCCCGCAGACGACCTAGTCCATCCATCACCCACCCGCAGGAAAACCTCTTGGCATCTCTCGCACAGTGGGTTCAGGGCGCCCGGCCCCGGACCCTGCCCATGGCCGTTGCGCCCGTGATCGTCGGCACCGCCGCCGCTTATGGGCTCGGCAGCTTCAAGCCGCTCAACGCCGTCCTCGCCGCCCTGGTCTCGGTCATGCTGCAGGTCGGCGTGAACTACGCGAACGACTACTCCGACGGGATCCGCGGGACCGACGACAACCGCGTTGGCCCCTTCCGCCTCGTCGGCGGCGGCGCGGCCACCCCCCGTGCGGTCAAGCGGGCAGCGTTCCTCTCCTTCGGCGTCGCAGCACTGTTCGGACTCGTGCTTGTGGCGCTCTCGGGAACGTGGTGGCTCATCCTCGTCGGCGTGCTCTGCGTGCTCGCAGCCTGGGGCTACACCGGCGGCAAGCGGCCCTACGGGTACCTCGGCCTCGGGGACGTGTTCGTGTTCGTGTTCTTCGGCCTCGTGGCCACGCTGGGGACGACGTACACCCAAGCCCTCGCGCTCAGCGCGCCGGCCTGGGCCGGGGCCGTCGCGACCGGGCTCATCGCGGTTGCGCTGCTCATGGCCAACAACGTCCGCGATATCCCGACCGACCGCGTCGCCGGCAAGCGCACTCTTGCGGTGCGGCTCGGGGATCGCGCCGCCCGGGCTTCGTACCCGGCGATGCTCGCCGTCGCGGTCGTCGCGGCCCTGCTGCTCACGCCGGCGAACCCGTGGATGCTGCTCGTGCTCGTGCTGGTGCCGGCCGCGGTGGTGCCGTCACGCATCATGCTGTCCGGGGCCGGCGGGCCCGCGCTCATTCCAGTGCTCCAGCAGACCGGGTTCCTCAACCTCGGGTTCGCGGTGCTGTTCGCGATCGCCGAGGTGTTGGGGCGGCGGTAGGGCGCCGGTTCAGGAAGCCTCGGGGCGCTGCTCGTCGTCGTCCTCGCGGCGCCGGGCCTCGTCGATCGCGTCCTCGGCCTCGGCGTCCTCCTCCTCACGCGAGGTGCGCACCTTCTTCCGGCCGCCGAACACATCGCCGACTTCGGTCGCCGCCGCGTTCCGCTGGCGGCCCAAGAAGAGGAAGCTGACCGCGAAGCCGATGATCACGGCGTACACGGCCGAAAGCACTCCCCCGATCCCGAGCAGCAGGAAGATGACGAACGGCACCACGAAGAGTGCAGCTCGGACGAGGGAATATTTGAGAAACGCCACTAGCCAAGTTTACTAAAATAGGCTCATGGCCCGCCTTCTGCCCGTTATCGCCATTCTGGCCGCATGGCTGTACGCGATGGTTGACTGCGCGATGGCCGACCGCTCGGCCGTCCGCGGCGGACTGTCCAAGACGGCCTGGTTCTTCATCACCGTTCTGCCCGCCGTCGGCACGGCACTGTGGTTCATCTTCGGGCGCCCGCGGCGCTCCGCTCCGCCGTCATCCGGCGCCGGCCCTCGGGGGCGGCGCCCGATGGCACCGGACGACGACCCCGATTTCCTCCACGGGCTCTGACTTCTTCACCGTTGCGCCGTCACGTCCGCAGGGTCGTGGGTGCCCGGGCCCTCCTGCCTTCGTCCCCAGCTTCAGGCTTCAACCCACGGCGAGTCTCCCGAACGCGCCGGCGAGTCCCGCCGTCGTCGTCCTCAAAGCTGGGGACGACGGCGGCACACCCTGCAAAGCTGACGGCGCAACCGGTGGCCCCTATGCCAAAGGCCGGGCCCCTAGGTCGGGAGCCCCGCGTACGAGTGCAGGCCCGAGAAGTAGACGTTCACAACCGTGAAGTTGACGATCACGCACGCGTACCCCACGATGGAC
The DNA here is from genome assembly GCF_005876955.1 of Sinomonas gamaensis. Classification (GTDB taxonomy): domain Bacteria; phylum Actinomycetota; class Actinomycetes; order Actinomycetales; family Micrococcaceae; genus Sinomonas; species Sinomonas gamaensis. The sequence goes on along the minus strand of NZ_SSCL01000004.1, from coordinate 311,708 downwards.
AGCCACGCCGCGCGCGTACCTGTCCAGCCGCGCGTCGCGCGGGCGTGGAGGTACGCCGCGTACACGACCCAGATCACGAAGCTCCACACTTCCTTCGGGTCCCAGCCCCAGAAGCGGCCCCACGCCTTCTCGGCCCAGATCGAGCCGAACATGACGGTAAGGGTCCAGCCGACGAACGCGATCGTGTTGATCCGGTAGCTGAGCGTCTCGAGCGTCAGCGCGCTGGGGACGAGCCGCAGGAAGCCCCCGCGGTCCTCGCCGCCTGCCGCGATCTTCGCCTCGCGCCGCGACTGGATGAGCTGGAGGACGCCCATCGAGAACGTGAGCGTGAAGAGGGCCGAGGAGAGCACGGCGATCGACACGTGGATCACCAGCCAGTAGCTCTGCAGCGCGGGCACGAGGTGCCCGACCGGGGTCCAGAAGGCTACCGCGGCGGCCACCATCATGACGACCGCGAGGCCCAGCACGAACGTGCCGAGGAAGCGCAGATCGCGCTTGATGAGGGTGATGAGGAAGACGGCTACCACGAGGAACGCACCGGTCGTGCAGAACTCGTACATGTTGCCCCAGGGCACGCGGCCCGCTGCGACGCCTCGCGTGACCACGCCCGCGGCGTGGATCAGGAGGCCCAGGATGCTGAGCGCCACGCCCACGCGGGCGGCGGCCCGGCGCGTGGTGTAGGCGAGGCTGGAGTCGGCCACCTCGGAGACCCTTGCAGCGCGCGAGGTCGCGGAGTGCGAGGAGGACGACGGCGGAACCCGGCTGCCGCCGTCGTCCGCACCTGCCATCGCAGGGACTTTCTGCTTCTCCGCCAGGAGGGAGGCGTCGCGCTGGGCGGTCTTGCCGCTCGTCGCCATGTCCCATGCGAAGGCGAGGAACGCGACGACGTACGTTCCGGCGGCGAGCAGCATGAAGAGCTCGCTGTACTCGCCGAGCGTCTGGTTGATGGGGAGCATCACGAGCCCTTCCCTGAGGTTGACTGTGTCCTATTCTCCGCCTCGAGCCCCCAGACCTTCGAAAGGGCGGAATGGATGGCCCTGCCCTCCGCAGCGAGACCGTGGTCCTCGCCGCGGGCCAGGAGCCCGTATTCGATCATGGTGCGGCCGTCCTCGTGGTCGCCGAACCGCAGCCAGAGGCGCCGGCGCGGGACGAAGAGCGAGGCGATGAGGCCGGCCAGCGAGAACACCCCGAAGCCAAGTGCCCACACCTGACCGGGGTTGTGGTGGATGTCCAGCGCCACATACCGCTTGAGCCCGTCGAAGCTGATGGAGCCTTGACCGTTCGGCAGGGTGTAGGTCTGCCCGGCGTCGAGCACGATGCCGCCCGCGGGCTTGTCCCGGCCATTGACCTGGGTGAGCTTGGAGACGTCCAGTGCGAAGACGTTCTGCGGCGCGCCCTTGTCGAGGCCGAGGTCCCCCACGTAGGAGTTGAGGTTGAGCTCGGGGTTGAGAGGGTCCGGGTCGGCACTGTAGGCCACTCCGCTGGAATCCTTGACCGACGCCGGGAGGAAGAATCCGACGAAGCCGAGCTGGGCCGGCTTCGCGTCGGGGGCCTTGATGACCAGAGTCGAGGTGTAGACCGAGTCCGTGGGGAGCGAGGGGATCGGACCTTGGAACGCGATCTTGCCGTCGCCTCCGCGGACCGTGACGACGGGCGCGTAGCCGTTGCCCACGAGGTAGACACTCGTCCCACCGACGTTGACCGGGTCGTTGACTTTGAGCGTCTGCTGCTTCGCCTCCGACCCCGGGGAGTCCTTCGTGGTGAGCGACGCCGTGAAGTCGAGCGGCTGGCCGAAGTGACCGGGCGACTCCCGGTCGTAGCGGACGTCGAACTTGTCGAGCTGGATCGAGTACGGCTGGAGCCAGGACGACTGGAAGTCGGTGCCCGGGTTGAACTGGTCGTAGCCCACGAGGGTGTTGACGAATGTCTCCCCCTCCACAAGGGTGCGCTGGCCGCTGTAGCCGAAGAGCCCTCCGATCGCGACCGAGACGAGCACGCCCACCAGCCCGCTGTGGAAGCACAGATTTCCGAGCTCGCGCAGGTAGCCTCGCTCGGCCCCGATCGAGGCGAGCGCGGCCTTCTCGCCTCCCGGACGCAAGTCAACGCGGTAGCCGCGCTTCTTGAGGACGCCGGCGGCCTGCTTCGACGCCTCCTCGGCGCCGAGCCCCTCCTCAGCAGGGACCACGAGCGTGCCGTAGACCGGCAGCCGCGAGAGACGCGCCGGCGTGCGGGGCGGCTTCGAGCGCCAGGCCTTCCAGTGCGCGATGGCCCGCGGTATGACGCAGCCGATCAGGGAGATGAACAGCAGGAGGTAGATCGCCGAGAACCAGACGGACGAATAGACGTCGAACATCTGGAGCTTGTCGAGGATCGGCCCGTAGTCCGGATGGTCCTTGAGGTATTGAGTGACGGCGGCCGGGTCGACCGGGCGCTGTTTGAACAGCGAGCCGGGCACGGCTGCGACGGCGAGCAGGAGGAGCAGGAAGAGCGCGGTCTTCATGCTCGTCAGCTGCGTCCAGGCCCAGCGCAGCATGCCGAGGAAGCCGAGGACGGGGAGGGCGACGTCGTTCCGCGTCCGCTGCTTCTTGGGCTTCTTGGGCGTCTTCGAGTTCTGGGTCTTCAGGCTCATCAGATGGGCGGCCTCACGGTTCCGATCCACAGCTGCAGCTGCGAAATCCAATGGCTCCAGACGCCCGAGACGATGAGCACGCCGATGAGGATCAGCATGCCCCCGCCGAAGGCCTGCAGAGCCCTGCGGTGCTTCTTGAAGAATTTGAGCGCGCCCATGCCACGTCGGAACGCAAGAGCGATCAGGAGGAACGGCACGCCCAGCCCGAGGCAGTAGACAAAGGTCAAGAACGCGCCCTTGTACGCGCTCGGGCCGTCCGTGAAGGCCAGCAGCTGGACCGAGGCGAGGGTCGGGCCGATGCACGGAACCCAGCCGAGGCCGAACGTCACCCCGAGCAGAGGCGCACCCCAGAGGCCGGCGGGCGGCTTCGCGTGGACGCGCGCCTCGCGCTGGAAGATCCCCAGGCCGCCCATGAACACGATGCCCATGAGGACGACGACGATCCCCAGCACGCGCGTCAGCCACACCTGCGACGTGGCGAGCCACGAGCCGAGCTGGCCGAACACCGCCCCGGTCGCCACGAACACGACCGTGAAGCCGAGCACGAACAGCCCGATTCCCGCCACCATGCGGCCGCGCTTCTGCTTCTCGAGGTCCACGCCCGTCAGGCCTGTGACATAGCCGAGGTATCCAGGGACGAGCGGAAGGACGCACGGCGAGACGAAGGAGACGACGCCCGCAAGGAGCGCCACGGGCACCGCCAGGAGGAGGGAGCCGTTCAGAACGGCATCGCTGAAGCTGTTCCCGCCCACGCTACTCGGCCGCCGCGGATTGGATGAGCGCCTTGAGGGTGCCCTTGTCGAGCTCCCCGAGGATGCGTGCGGAGACCCGCCCCTGTTTGTCCAGGACGAGGGTCGTGGGGACGGCGCCGGGCGGCACCATCCCGGACACGGCGAGCAGGACTTTGCCATCCTGGTCATTGAAGCTCGGGTACGTGATGCCGAAGTTCTGCTCGAACGCCTGCGCCGTGCCCTGTTCGTCCCTGAGGTTCACGCCATAGAAGCCCACGCCCTGGGAGGCGAACTCGTCGTGCAGGGCCTTGAGGCTCGGGGCCTCGACCCGACATGGAGCGCAGGCAGCGAACCAGAAGTTCAGGACCGTCACGTGCCCCGCGAAGCTCGCCGAGTCGACCTTCGTGCCGTCGTACAAGGTGCCGGTGAACGCGACCGGGGGCTTGCGCTGGTCCTTCGCGTACTCGGTGACCGAGCCATCGCCGGCGACGTAGTTCTTGTTGTCCCCCGCACGGGCCTGGGCGGCGAGGGGATCGTTGGAGGCGCAGCCGGCTAAGACCGCGGCGGCCACGGCTGCCGCAGGGAGGCCCGCGGCGAGCGAGAGGAAGCGACGACGGGTGGGGTCAGAGCTGGCCATTCACGCCCCCGGGGTTGTCGCCGCGCCCGGCAGGAGGGCGGCGGCGGGCTCGGCGTAGCGGAGCGAGACGACCGTGCCGCTCGCGGCGTCGACGGTGAGGCTCGTGACGGAGGCGAGAGTGCATTCGCGCATCCGCGGGTCGTGCCACAGGGCGCGATTCTGGACCTTGAGCCGGGTCACCCAGATGGGGAGCTGGTGGCCCACCAGAATTGCCTGGGCCCCGTCCCCGCCGCGGTCGACGGCGGTCCTCGCCGCATCGGCCACGGCAGCCAGGACTCGGGTCGCCTGCGCTTGATAAGGCTCGCCCCATGACGGGACGAACGGGTTGACCAGGTAACGCCAGTGGCGCGGCTTCGCGAGCTCGGCCCGGCTCACGCGCAGACCCTCGAAGACGTTCTCGGCCTCGATGATGCGCGGCTCGGTCTCGACCTCGAGGCCGAGGGCGGCCGCGGTCGGGGCCGCTGTCTCCTGTGCCCGCGTCAGAGGTGAGGCCGCGAGATAGACGAACCGGGCGCCGTCGTCCGCCTTCTGTGAGAAGTATTCGGCGACGCACTCCGCCATCTTGCGGCCCCGCTCGGAGAGGTGGAACTCCGGGAGCCGGCCGTACAGCACACCGGCCGGATTGTGGACCTCGCCGTGGCGCAGCAGATGGACGGTGGAAGAGGGCATGACATCCAGTTTCTCAAATGGGAGAGGCTGCGGGGAAATCGTCGGGCAGCAGCGGAACGTCCCCGGATTCCTTTCATTCTACGAGCAGTAGAACTACAGGTCATTCCCGAGAGTTCCCTGTGAAGTCAGACACAGGGGGTAGCGGAACATGCATTTGCATGGATAGCATGGAGGCATTGGTTGACGCATCAACGATTACCCCCAAGGAGATCACCATGACCGTTCCCTCCGGCATCACCCCCGGCATCTGGACCCTCGACATCGCCCACAGCGACATCGCCTTCACCGTCCGCCACGCTGGCATCAGCAAGGTCCGCGGACGCTTCACCGAAGCCGCCGCGACCGTGAACGTGGGCCACAGCCTCGCCGAGACCAAGGTCGAAGCCGCCGTGAAGACCGCCTCGTTCGACTCCGGCGACGCGAACCGCGACGGCCACGTCAAGGGCGCGGACTTCTTCGACGTCGAGGAGTACCCGGAGATGACCTTCGTCTCCACCGCGATCGAGCACAACGGCGAGTCCTACGACGTAACGGGCAACCTCACGATCAAGGGCGTCACCCAGCAGATCACCATCGAGACCGAGTTCAACGGCGTGGCTGTCGATCCGTTCGGCGTGACCCGTGCCGGCATCTCCGGCGAGACCACCATCTCCCGCAAGGAATTCGGACTCACCTGGAACGCGGTCCTCGAGACCGGCGGCGTCCTCGTGAGCGACAAGGTGGTCATCTCGCTCGACCTCGCGTTCACCGCTCCCCAGGCCTGATCTCTCGACCTGGCAGCACCTTCGCAGTGCTCTCGCAGCGCCGATCCGGAAATCCCGGATCGGCGCTGTTGTTTTTTCCTCTCGAATGTCGGTACCTCCCGGTAATGTGAGCAGTGCGGGGACGGATGCTGGCCGTCCACAGGCCGACTGGAGGACGAGCCATGAGCACCTCATCACCACAGCCCGATCAGCCGCGCGACGACGAGGAACGTTCTGGCTCCGCCCAACCGCCCGGACCGCCGGAGCCCAAGCAGCCGAGGCCGGCACCGCGCTACGGGGAGTACGCCCCGGGACAGCAGCCGCAGCATGGCCAGCCTCCGCAGTACGGGCAGCAGCCCCAGTACGGGCAGCAGCCCCACTACGGACAGGCACCGCAGTACGGGCAGTACGGGCAGCAGCCGCAGTATGGCCAGCCTCCGCAGTATGGCCAGCCTCCGCAGTATGGCCAGCAGCAGTATGGTCAGCCAGCACAGCAATACGGCCAGCCCGCAGGGTATTGGGCGCCCCCGCAAGAGGCTCAGCGCAAGGCCGTCACGGTGGCGTTCTGGCTGATCATCGCCACGGCGATCGTCGAGGTGCTCATGGGGATCTTCGGGCTCGCGGTCAACATGAACAATCTCTCGGCGTTCCGCACCATCTACAACGAGCAGACTGCCGGACAGCCCACGCAGATCAGCTTCGAGGAGTTCCGCAACGTCCTGGTGACCGTCCTGTGGGCGGCCTTCGTCGGCGCCATCATCAATGCCGCGATCCTGGTGGTCAGCGCGATCTTCCTGCAGCGCGGACGCCGATGGGCCCGCACCCTTGGCACTGTCTTCTTGGCCCTGACGATCTTCAGCTTCGTGGTGTCCGGGCTGTTCGCCCTGATCACCATCGGCCTCGCAGTCGCGTCGATCGTGCTGCTGTTCCGACCCGGCGTCACGGCCTACCTCAACGCCCACAACACTTTCGCCAATCCGTATGCCGGGCCTCCGCGGTCGTTCGGGAACCCGTACGGGCAGTAGCAGCTTCAGAAGGGGGAAACGCACATGACTGAAAACTACTCTGGCCCGTGGCCGAGCCAAGTGCCGACCGGGACGTTCCCCGGCATGCCCCAGACGGGGTTCCAGAGGCCCCGGACTGTCACTGCTGCATTCTGGTGCCTCGTCGCCTCGGCCGTGCTCCCGCTGATCCTCGTGCCGTACCAGATCCAGGTGTTCACGGACACATTCACCGCGGTCATGGCGGAGTACACCGTCCAGTCCAGGCGGCCGATTCCGCCCGGGCTGCTCGACCAGATCATGAACATCGCCGTCCCCTCGTTCTGGGTCGGCGCACTCCTGGCCGCTGCCGTCGGGGTCCTCATGGCGTTGGGCATCCGCGCCGGCCGCAACTGGGTGCGCATCCTGCAGACGGTGTTCGCCGCCTTGAGCCTTCTCAGCGTCCTCCTCGGCGCCGTGCTCATCCTCGGTCTCGGCACCCAGATGGTGGGCGAGCTCGCCCGGTCGTTCCCGGTCTACATCGTGAGCGCCGCGACGACCACGGCGTACATCGTGGCCACCGTGCTGGAGTGGCTTCCGCCGTCGAACGCGTACTTCTCGCTGGCGAAAGCCGCGCGGGGCGGCTATGTTCGCTGATCCCCGCGGAGGCTAGTCCGCCGTCGTGCCCTCCGCGGGTTCGCCGTGCTCGTCCTCACCGGAATGGCCGCCCGCCTCGCCGCGCTGGGCGTGGTAGGCGAGGATCTGCAGCTCAGTCGCCATGTCCACCTTCCGGAGGGTGACCCCGCGCGGCACCTGGAGAATGGTCGGCGCGAAGCTCAGGATGCTGCGCACTCCTGCCGCGACCACCCGGTCGCACGCCTCCTGAGCCACCGAGCCGGGCAGTGCCAGGACGGCCATGTTCGCCTTCGTGCGCCGGAAGATCGCCTCGAGGTTGGCGGCGTCCGTGACGCGCAGCCAGCCGACCTCGTTCCCGATCACCTGAGGGTCCGTGTCCAGCAGCGCGACCACCTCGAACCCCCGCGTCTCGAAACCGCCGTAGCGGGCCAGGGCGCGGCCGAGGTTGCCCGCCCCGACAATCGCGACCCGCCAGTCGCGGGTGAGGCCCAACGCGGCCGAAAGGTGCTGGAGCAGGTTCTCCACTTCGTAGCCAACGCCCCGTGTCCCGTAGGAGCCCAGCTGAGAAAGGTCCTTGCGGAGCGTGGCGGAACTCACGCCGGACGCCTCCGCCAATTCATCGGACGAGACCCTCTCCACTCCCTCGGCCACAAAGCCGTTGAGCGCTCGGAGGTAGATCGTCAGGCGGGCGACGACGGCACTCGGCAGGCGCTTGGCGGCGGGCTCGGCGTCGGGCATCTTCGCGTGAGACGTCATCGCCGCGTTCCTCCCGCATCTGCCGTTGTTCGCCCGCGTGTCCGGGTCCGATTCACTCTAGAACTGGCCTGCCCGCCCGCCAAAACGGCCTCGCGCCGCTCAGCCGCGTGCCGCTGCCTCGACCGTCCGCCGCAGACGAGCCTCGTCGATCTTCCAGAAGTCCCGCTGGACGCCATCGACCAGTACGACGGGCACTTCCTCGGCGAAGCGCTCGGCGAGATCAGCGTCGTCGTCAATCAGCTGCTCAGCCCACTCCAGGCCAAGCGATTCGGCAACACGGCCCACGGTTTCGCGGGCCGCTTCGCAGAGATGGCAGTCGCGGCGGGTCAGCAGAACGATCTCGGGGGCATGCACCATTCCACGGTAGCGCGGGGCGGTGGCCCACCAGGACCGGCGCGGAACGATCTGCACCGAGTGATTAGACTCGGACCATGCCTGCCGAGAAGTTCGCGTCTGCCCCGGCGCGCCCAGCCCCGCAGGCCCGGCCCGCCGAAGCGGCGTTCTTCGACGTGGACAACACCCTCATGCGCGGCGCCAGCATCTTCCACGTGGGCCGCAAGATGTACGAGCGGAAGGCCTTCACCCTGCGCGACGCCGCGGGCTTCGCGTGGAAGCAGTTCACCTTCCTCCTCCGCGGCGAGAAGCTTGAGGACGTTCATTCGATTCAGGCGTCGGCCCTTGCCCTCGCGGCCGGCATCCGCGCCGAGGACGTCGCGACCGTGGGCTACGAGGTCTACGACGAGATGATCGAGTCCCGGATCTGGCCCGGCGCGAAGGCACTTGCCGAGCAGCATCTGCGAGTGGGTCGACGCGTGTGGCTCGTGACGGCGACGCCGATCGAGATCGCCTCCGTGATCGCCGAGCGGCTGGGGCTCACAGGAGCCCTGGGGACCGTGGGCGAGATTGAGAACGGCGCATACACCGGCCGGCTTGTGGGCGAGATCCTGCACGGCAAGGCCAAGGCCGAGGCGGCGGCGGACCTCGCCGAGCGCGAGGGCCTGGACCTCAAGAGGTGTTGGGCCTACTCGGACTCGCACAACGACATCCCGCTGCTGAGCCTCGTGGGCCATCCCGTGGCGATCAACCCTGACGTCCGGCTGCGTCGGCACGCGAACGCGCACAACTGGCCCATCTACGACTTCCGGGCCGGTCGACGCGCCGCGACGCTCGGCCTCAAGCTCGCCACCGTCGGCGGAGCGATCTACGGCCTTTGGCGCAGCTACACGCGCTTCCGCCGCTAACCCCCATCCCCGTCTCGGGTACGCCAACTCACCCCCCAAATCCGTCTCGGGTACGCCAACTCACCTGGCCCCAAATCCGTACCGGGTACGCCAACTCACCCCCAAATCCGTCTCGGGTGCACCAACTCGCCTGGGTCAGGGCATGTCTTAGGGGATCGTGCACAGTAGCCGTACCCGAAACGGCTGAGGGCCTCAGTCGGTGCACCCGAAACGGCTGAGGGCATCAGTCGGTGCACCCGAAACGGCTGAGGGCCGCAGTTGGTGCACCCGAAACGGCTGAGGGCGTCAGTAGCCGTACCCGAAACGGCTGAAGGCGGCGGTTGGTGTACCCGAAACGGCAGTGAGGCCCGCCCCAACGATCGGGGACGGGCCTCACTTCACCTGCCTCTTCTGAGGCGTCGCGCTTACTTCTTGTTGCGGCGCTGGTGACGAGTCTTGCGAAGCAGCTTACGGTGCTTCTTCTTGGCCATGCGCTTGCGGCGCTTCTTGATAACTGATCCCACAGAAGATCCTTACAGTAGTTGGAGTCCCGGGCCGCTGGCCGGGGCGCCCAGAGGCCGCTGCAACCAACTGCTGGTGACGTGACGTAAAACGTTCCTGAACAGAATACAGCACGCGGGACGTCACGCTGTTTCGGAGTGCCCCTCGACGGCAGCGCGGCGAACATACTCCTCGACCGCAGCCTCGGGCACGCGATACGAACGCCCGAAGCGCACGGCGGGCATCTCGCCCGAATGCACGAGCCGGTACACCGTCATCTTGGAGACCCGCATGACCGCCGCAACTTCGGCGACCGTGAGGAAGCGAGTGTTTGCGAACTCCCCAGATCCAGCCATCTTCAGTTCCTCGCTCGCCGTTGTGCCCTCACTTGCGCATTGCTTTTACTGTAGTTGCTGGAGGGACTCTTGTGAAAGTGGCATTTTCCGAGGTCAGGCGGCGATCCTCCGGCTCCGCACGGCAGCGGCGAGGTGGCCGAGCACGTCCTCCGTGACGGCCCAGTCCATGCACGCATCCGTGACGGATTGGCCGTACACCAGCTGGCCCTTGCCCGCAGCGTGCGCTGCGACGTCGAGGGCCTGCGCCCCGCCAAGCAGGAAGCTCTCGAGCATGACGCCGGCAATCGCTCCCGAGGACGCGCCACCGGACGCGATGTTGGCGCCCAGTTCGAGGGCGACTTCGGCTTGGCGGTGGTGGTTCTTGCCGCTATTCGCGTGGCTCGCGTCGACAACGAGGCGCGGATTCAGGCCCTTGCCGGCGAGGGTGGCTGAAGCGGCGGTGACGGAAGCGGCGTCGTAGTTCGGTCCAGCCCCGCCGCCGCGGAGCACAAGGTGGGTGTCCGCGTTGCCGGAGGTCGCGACGAGGGCGGCGCGGCCGTCGTCGTCAATCCCCAGGAAGGCCTGCGAGGCCGAAGCTGCACCGCAGGCGTCGATCGCGACCTGGAGGCCGCCGTCGGTCCCGTTCTTGAAGCCGACCGGCATCGAGAGGCCCGAGACGAGCTGGCGGTGGATCTGGCTCTCCGCGGTGCGTGCGCCGATCGCGCCCCAGGCAATCGCGTCGGCTGTGTACTGCGGAGAGATGGGCTCGAGGAACTCGGTGGCGGTCGGCAGCCCGAGGCCCAGGACGTCAAGCAGCACGCGGCGGGCGACGCGGAGGCCGGTGGCGATGTCGTGCGAGCCGTCGAGGTGCGGGTCGTTGATGAGGCCCTTCCAGCCCACGGTGGTGCGCGGCTTCTCGAAGTAGGTGCGCATGACCACGAGCAGATCCTCGCGGTGCTCGCGGGCGACGACGGCGAGTCGCCTGGCGTAGTCGAGGCCCGCCTCGGGATCGTGGATGGAGCAGGGGCCGACGATGACGAGCAGGCGGTCGTCGACGCCGTCGAGCACGGCGCGGACCTCGTCGCGGCTGCGGGCGATGGTGGCCTCGGCGTCGGCGGTGAGCGGGAGCTCGGCGAGGAGCTCGCGCGGGGTCGGCAGCGGGGCGAACTCGGCGACGCGGGCATTGCGGAGCGCGGGAGCTGCTTGGGCTGCGAGGGCTTGCGGGTTCATCGGTTCCTGTCTCTCTCCGACAGACCCCGCGTTCAGAGCCTGCCTGGAATGGCGAAGGGCAGGGACCGAGTCCCTGCCCTGTCGGCTCTGAAGGTTGGTATGCGCGTATCTACGCTTGGCCCTCCAGAGCCAACGCAAAATACGCATACCAACGCTTGATCATGCGAGCACCTTACGGGATCCGCAGCCGTCGCGCCAACCCTGCGGAGGTGACGGCGCAACATTCAGGCGAGAAGCACCACACAGGCGAGAAGCACCATTCAGGGCAGGAGCTTCCGCATCCACGCGAGCTGCCGCGCCACGTGGTGCTCTCCCCCGCCCTCGTGGTTGTTGAACGGGTACTCCTCGATGGACTTCTCGACGGGCACCGGGGAGGACTCGCCGTAGTTGTTGTACGTGGCGTACACGGTCGACGGCGGGCACGTGGTGTCGCGGAGGGCCACCGAGAAGTACGCCGGGACGCGCGCGGCGCGGGCGAGGTTGACGACGTCGAAATACGGCAGTGTGGCGAAGGCGGCCTCGACTTCGCCGCGGTGCCGCTTGAGGTAGTTCTCGAGCTCGGGGTACGGGCCGGTCGTGGCGACGTCGAGGGCTCGGGAGTAGTCCGCGAGGAAGTTGACGTCGGGCAGGCAGGCGATGACGCCGTCGACCCTTCCCGCGGCGAGCCCCGCAGCGGCGACGGAGAGCGCGCCGCCCTGCGAGACGCCCTGGACCACGACGCGCGAGGCGTCCACCCTCGGATGCGCCTGCACAGCCTCGATCGCGCGGAGCGCGTCAGTGAACAGGCGGCGGAAGTAATAGGTGCGCCGGTCGAGGATGCCCCGAGTCATGAGCCCCGGGAAGCTCACTCCCCCGGCGCTCGGGTGCGGATCCGGCGTCTCGCCGAGCTGCCCGCCATACCCCTGGCCGCGCGAGTCCATAACGAGCATCGCGTACCCCGCCTGGGCCCAGATCGTGTTCTGATGCGGGAGGCCGCGTCCGCCGGAGTAGCCGAGGTAATGCACGACGGCGGGAAGCGCCTCGAGTTGCCCACCCGCCGCCGCGCTGGGCTGGGCCGCGGGCAGGTGGAGCCAGGCCTTGATCGGGTCGCCGCCGTAGCCGGCAAAGGTGACGTCATAGGTCTCGATGAGGGGCAGGTGAGTCTCCACCCGATCGAAGCGCGGGCTGAGAGGATGGCTGCGGGCCTCGTCGATGGTTTCCGACCAGAAGGCGTCGAGGTCGGCCGGCAGTGGGCTGCTTCCGCGGTACGCACGCAGTTCGGCGAGTGGGAGGTCGATGGCTGGCATAGCATGGAAGTCTAGTCGGGAAAGCGATTTCTGACCCGTCATCCCGGTGACTTTGACGAGGAGGTCCTCATGGCCCGGATGAGCACGAGACCCGCCCAGCGGGTCACGATCGCGCACGTCGCCGAGGAGGCGGGCGTCTCGCGCGCCACGGTCTCGCGCGTGATGAACGGCCTCGCCACGGTAGACCCGGAGATCGGCCAACGCGTGAGGGACGCCGCGGCAAAGCTCAACTACATGCCGAGCACCGTGGCGCGGAGCCTCGCGATCGGGCGCACGCAGACGGTCGCGATCGTGGTGCCTGACCTCGCCAATCCCATGTTCCAGGAGACCCTCCGGGGCCTCACGCGCGCAGCGGCCAAGGAGGGCTACCGGGTGCTGGTGGCCGACTCGATCGAGAACCCCGACGAAGAGGTGATCCTGGCCCGGGAGGCCCGGCGCCGCTGCGACGCGCTGGTCCTCGTCTCGCCGCGCATGGATCCGAGCGCCCTCGGCAGCCTTCTGCCCGAGCTTGCGCCGGTGGTGCTCGTCAACCGCGAGAGTCCCGTGGACGGCGTCCCGAGCCTCGCCGTGGACTACGGGGCGGGCGTGCGGCGGATCGTCGGCGAGCTGCAGCGGCTCGGCCACGAGCGGATCGCGTACCTCACGGGGCCTGAGAGCTCCTACGGCAATCGGGCGCGCCTCGCGGCGCTCGAGCAGCTGGGCGCGGACGGGCCCGAGGTCTCAAGGATCCCCTGCGGTGCGATGTTCGAGGACGGCTACCGAGTCCGCGACGACGTCCTCGCCTCGGGCGCGACCGCCGCGGTGTGCTACAACGACCTCGTGGCGCTGGGACTCCTCGGCGCGCTCCACGAAGCCGGCGTCGCCGTTCCCGAGCGGCTCTCCGTGACGGGATTCGACGGCATCCCGTTCTCGCGCTTCTCCTCCCCCGCGCTGACGACCGCCTCGGTCCCCCAGACGCAGCTCGGGGAGCAGGCCTGGGCGCGGCTGTGGGACCTGCTCAACGCACGGGAGCCCGAGCACGACCTCACCGTCACGCCGCGCCTCGAGGTTCGGGCGAGCATCGGGCCGGCACGCTGAAGGCGCTCGCCGATCTCACCAGATTCTCCGCCGGACTCCCCATCATTCAGCGAGAACGGCGAAGGCCAGCCTTGAAATCTCGGGCGACCTCCGCCGTCGTCGTTCTCTCAAGGCCGTGAAAACTGGTGAAGTTGGCGAAGAAGTTGGGGACTTCGGAGATGCTCAGACAGCTCCGGGACGGCAATCCTCAGGCATCGTCGAGCGGGACGCCGAAGTCGGCGAGCCGGACTGCCTGGCCCGTGCGCAGGGACTCGTTCGCGCCGACGCCGACGAGGACGCTCCGGATCCCGTCGATGTAGCCGGCCTGCCGACTTAGCGGATCGCTAGCCGGCCCGCGGAAGACGTCAGAGAGCAGCATCGCGTCGCCGCCGCCATGCCCGCCCGTGCCTTCGGGGATCGGGACCTCGTGGGCCGGCTCCCACAGGCGCTGGAGGATGATCCGCTGGCCCTCGGGCCGCACGTTCTCGTCCGGGCGCTCGGAGTCCTCGGCGACGGACGGGTCGAGCGTGTGCTTGTCCGGGGACACCGAGCCGCGCTCGACGACCTCGATCTCCACGCGGCCCTCGGTGCCGTTGAACGCGACGCGGTACCCCTCCCACGGGGAGTGCGCCACCAGCGTGTACGCCATCGAGGCGCCGCCGCGGTAGCCGACCACGAGGCTCAGGTTGTCCTCGATGTCGATGCCCTCGGTGAAGACGTCGCGGTCGCGGAGGTAGCCGTCGTCCGCCTCGGCCTCGAGGTAGAGGCCGCGCAGCTTCGGGTCGGCCTCAAGGTCCAGATTGAAGGGGTCGTTGCGGTTCGGGTTGTCGCGGCTCAGCTCGGGGCGCTCGCCGAGGCCGCGCTCGGCGGCGTTCTGGGCGCCGTAGAAGCGGAGGCCGCCCTGGGCGTAGACGGTTTCGGGGACGTCGCCGAGCCACCAGTTGACGAGGTCGAAGTGGTGCGTCGACTTGTGGACCAGGAGGCCGCCGGAGTTGGCCTTGTTGCGGTGCCAGCGGCGGAAGTAGTCGGCACCGTGGACCGTGTCGAGGCACCACTCGAAGTGCACCGATGTGACCTTGCCGATCTTGCCCGACTGGATGATGTCCTTGAGGACCGAGTTGCGCGGCGAATAGCGGTAGTTGAAGGTGACGACGAGGTTGGCACCCGACTGCTCCTTGACACGCCGCGCCGAACGGACGATGTCCGCGATGCCCTGGACTGACGTCGTCATGGGCTTCTCGCAGATCACGTCGACGCCGCGGTCCAAGGCCGCGGTCACATAGTGGGCGTGGGTGTAGTCCGGCGTTGTGACGATGAGCGCGTCCGGGCGCTCGACGTCGAACATCTCGCCAAGGCGCTCGGGGCTGTAGTGGCGCGTCGGCTGAGCGTCGGGACGACGGGCGGCGATGCGCGCGTCGTGGTACGACATCCGGTGCTCGTTGGTATCCACGAATGCGACGAGGGAGCCGAGGTCTGCGTGCGGGCCGAGCAGGGCATCGACGTACATTTCCGCCCGCGAGCCGGTTCCGGCGAGGGCGTACTTCTTGGGGGCCATTGGTCCAGGACTCCTCGTAGGCTGCGGAGACTGAGTAACCGGTTTCTGGTCAACCGTACTTCACCGTCACGCCTCTGCCAAAGATATACGGGAAAGCGCCTGCCCGCCCCTCCCCTCCGCTCCCCATCGATTGCTCCATAACTGTCGTTATGAGCGGTGAAAACGACAGTTATGGAGCAGTCGATTCAGGACGGCGCTTCTCGTCCAGAAGCCGGGCGCACCGGATGAAGCCCAGATGCGAGTACGCCTGCGGGTGATTCCCGAGATGCGTCTCGGTCGAGGGATCGTACTCCTCGGGCAGCAGTCCCGTGGGGCCCATGAGCGCGACGAGTCGTGCAAACAGATCCTCGGCATCGTCACGCCGCCCCACCGCGAGGTAGGCCTCGATGAGCCACGCCGTGCACAGGTGGAACCCGCCCTCCAAGCCCGGCAGGCCGTCGTCGTACATGTACCTGAAGACGGTGGGCCCCACCCGCAGCTCCCGCTCGACCGCGGCGACGGTCGCGAGGAAGCGCGGGTCGAGCGGGTCGACGAGCCCAGACAGCCCGACGTGGAGCACGGCGGCGTCCAAATCGGGGCTGCCGTAGGCGACCGTGAACGCCTGGGCCTCGTCGTGCCAGCCTTGGGCGAGCACCTCGGAGCGGACGACGGCGGCGAGCGGCTCCCAGCCGTCGTCGGCCTCGCGTCCGTGGCGGCGGGCGGCGCGGAGGGCCCGGTCGAGCGTGACCCAGCACATCGTCTTCGAGTAGACGTGGTGGCGCGGCGCGCGCCTGGCTTCCCAGATGCCGTGGTCGGGCTCGTGCCACCGGGCCGCCACGGCGAAGGCCATCTGCCGCAGCAGTTCCCAGTGCTCATCGGGCAGGTGCCCCGTGCGCTCCGAGAGGGCGTCGATGAGCTGCGCGACCGGACCGAACACATCGAGCTGCACCTGATGGTCCGCGGCGTTGCCGATCCGCACGGGCCGCGAGCCCGCGTAGCCCGGAAGATGCTCGATCGAGGCCTCGGTGGAGAGCGGCGCCCCCGTGACCGAGTAGAGCGGGTGGAGCCATTCGGGGCCCGAAGCGGTCGTGAGGATGCGGCCGAGCCATGCGAGGAAACCGTTCGCCTCGTCCGTGGAGCCGAGCTCCACGAGCGCAAGGACGCTCAGGGACGCGTCCCGCAGCCAGCAGTACCGGTAATCCCAATTCCGCGTCCCGCCGATGCCCTCGGGAAGGGACGTCGTGGGCGCCGCGAGGACCGCGCCGGTGGGCTCGTGGACCAGATGCCGCAGCGTGAGCGCCGACCGGACGACCAAGGACGGCTTGACCGCCGGGATGTCGAGGCGCCGCACCCAGCCCCGCGCGCCCTCCGCAACGGCCGCCCGCCGCTGCGGTTCGCCTGAAGGATCCGGCTCGAACGGCTCCGGATCCCCGCATCGCAGCGTCAGGACAACAGGGCCCCGCGAGAGATCCACCTGCCCGGTCGCAGTGGCGTGACGCCCGTCGCTCGCGACGACGAAGCGAACCCCCGGAGCGTGCAGCGCGATCGGCTCCGATGTCCCGACAACGTGGAGCGACTCGCCCCGCTCCTCGATCGCGCAGGGTGCGCCGGCGTAATCAGGGCGCGGGGCGAACACGATGCGGGCCACGCCCTTCCCCGTGAGCACGCGCACGAGCTGGGTGATGCCCTCGGGCGATGGCTCGAGGTAGTCGAGCACGTCCATGTCCGCCCAACGGGTCTCGACGATCATCGTGTTGTCGAGGTACCGCTGGCCCAGGAGCCGCGTCCCAGCGACGGGACTCACGGAGAAGTGGCCGGCCGGTTCGCCGCCGAGGACGTGCGCGAACAGAGAACCCGAGTCGGGGAGCGGGTGGGTCATCCAGCAGATCTTGCCGTCCGGGGTGACGAGCGCCGTCGAGCTCCCATCCCCGAGCATGGAGTGCCGCTCGAGGGCCACGGCCTCCTCGCCGAAGAGCCAGGCGCGCCGCAGCTCGAAGAGGACCGCCAGCACCCGAGCGAAAGCCTCCGGATCGCGCAGCCGGTGCTTCGCCGTCGTCGAGCGCGGCCCGATGTGCAGCCCGAGGTCGGGGCCCCGCAGGGTGGCGAGCGCGTCCTCGTCGCTCGAAGCGTCCCCGGCGTAGAGCGCGGCGCTCACCCCGAGCTGCGACCGGAGTCGGTCCAGAGCGGCGCCCTTCGCAGGCGGCAGCACCGAGAGGTCGACGACGGTGCCGTCCTCCACGAAGAACAGGCCGTAGGCGGCGGCGATTTCGCGGGCGACGGCGGTCGCCGCTTCTGCGGCGTCAGGGTCGGCGTCGCGTCGGTGGACGGCGAAAGCGGAGGGCTTGCGCTCGAAGGCGAGCCCGCGGTCCGCGACGAGGCGTTCGGACTGCGGCTCGCCGAGCCGTGCCGTGAGGCGCTCGACGAGGTCGTTCCCCGCGAGCTGGAGCACGCTCTCCGTGGCGTGCGACGTGCTGTACGCGAACGCCATGTCGAACTCGTGGCCGTGGGAGCCGACGAGGTGGATCTCTGCCGGGAGGCGCGACATCGCCGCGAGATCGCGGAGGGAACGCCCTGAGATGACCGCTGCATGCGTGTTGGGGAGCGCTGCGAGCGCGCGGAGGGCGACGGCGGCGCTGCCCAGCGGGAGCGTCTCCGTGGTTTGGCCGTCCACGGAGGTGAGCGTGCCGCCGTAGTTGCACGCAACGAGGAGCGACGGCTCCCGCGCGATGAGCTTGAGCTCGGCCATGAGATGGGGTCCGAGTCCGTCGCCATCGTCTTCTACCTGCAGGTAGGGACGCAAGAGCCCCAGCGGGAGGGATCGGCCCAAGAGCGCCGAGTCCGCCACTGTGCGATTGAGGGGTGTTGCCATGTATGCCTCCGCTCCTCCCCCGATCCTGCGCTCCAGTGTGGGAGAGCACCGTTTCGTGGCGAGGGCGCGCGTGTTGCGGGGGCGTAAAAGGCCTCCTGATCGCTACGCGGTTCTTAGAGGCCAGGTCCGGGCACAATCGTGGTCTGGCCTTCGTCGACTTCGTGACCCTCTGCTGTCGCCCTCGTGCGGAACCGTCCCCATCGCGTCTGATACCCCACGGGCGTACGCTCGCCTCGGAGGGATTGACATGGACGTCATCGTGATCGACACACCCCAGCTGGGCGACCGGAGCTACATCGTGCACGACGGTCACGCAGCGCTCGTCATCGACGCCCAACGCGACATCGACCGCTTGGAGGCGGCCGTCGCGAAGGCCGGAGTCACCGTAACGCACGTGGCGGAGACGCACCTCCACAACGACTACGTCACTGGCGGCTACATCCTCGCCCGGAAGCACGGGGCCACGTACGTGGTCAACGCCGCGGAGACCGTCTCGTTCGAGCGGAGGCGCATCTCCGACGGCGGGACCTTCGCGGTCGGCGAGCTCTCCGTGAAGGCGATTGCCACCCCGGGGCACACGCACAACCACCTCTCGTTCGTCGTCGAACATCACGGCCGGCAGGCCGTGTTCTCCGGCGGCAGCGTGCTGTATGGCTCGGTGGGGCGAACGGACCTGCTGGGCCCGGGTGACACGATCGGGCTCGCCCACGATCAGTACTCGTCCGCCCGCCGCCTCGCCCGTGAGGCTGGCGATACGGCCGCGCTCTACCCCACCCACGGGTTCGGCTCGTTCTGCTCGGTCGGGCCGGCCAGCGGCGCGGCCGGATCAACCCTCGGCGAACAGTTCAGAACGAATCACGTCTTCACCGACGACGACGAAGCGCACTTTGTCGCCGAACTCATCGCCAACCTGTCCGCCTACCCGAGCTACTACGCCCATATGGCGCCTCTGAACGCGGCGGGGCCCGGGGAACCAGATCTGGCAGTGCCGGAACCGCTGGACCCCGCCGAGCTGAGCGCACGCCTCGCAGCCGGTGAGTGGGTCGTGGACCTGCGCAATCGGGTGGCTTATTCCGCGGAACATCTCAAGGGCAGCGCGAGCTTCGAGTACGGGGACGGCGAACGGTTCACGACGTACGTTGGCTGGCTCTTCCCCTACGACCGCCAGCTCACGCTCGTCGGCTCGCGGGACGACGTCGAGAACGCGATTCGCGACCTATCGCGCATCGGGATCGACTCCCCGGACGCGGCCCTTGGCGAGGATCCTGCACGGTTGGCGCCGGGCGCCCCCTTGTCTTCCTATCCGCGGGTCCGCTGGCAGGACGTGGCCGCGCAACGCACGCCGGAGGACGTGATCCTCGACGTGCGCCGAGCCGAGGAGCACAAGGCGGCGAGGATCGAGGGGGCCGTCAACATCCCGATTCACGAGTTGCTCTCCCGCCTTGACGAGGTTCCGGCGGGGAGGCTTTGGGTGCACTGCGGCTCGGGCTACCGGGCGGGTGTTGCGGCTAGCCTGCTCGACCGAGCCGGGTATGGCGTGGTGCATATCGACGATTCCTTCGAGCGCGCCGCTGCGGCGGGCCTGCCCCTCGAAGGTGACACCGTGCGGAAGTGACGGCGCAGGCTAGGCGGTGACCGCCGCGTACTCGCGCAGCCTGGTGCTCGCCCGAACTGCGGCGCGCAGAGCGTCCAGGCCCCCCGTCAGAGCCCCGGCCGCGCGGGCTTGGACCAGGACATTCCCGAGCGCGGTCGCTTCGACCGGTCCGGCAATGATCGGCAGGCCGGTTGCCGCGGCGGTGAGCTGGCACAAGAGCTCGTTCTGCGAGCCCCCGCCGACCACGTTGATGGCCCGCGGGCGGCGCCCCGAGAGCGCCTGCGCCTGCGCAAGGGTCCGCGTGTAGGCTGCGGCGAGGCTGTCGAGGATGCAGCGGACGACGGCGGCCGGCTCGCCTGAGAGTGTGCCCCCGCCGCGTTCGACGGCGGAAGCGAGTCGCGCTGGCAGGTTCCCGGGAGCGATGAACTCGTCCGAGTCAGCGTCAACCTGCGGGCCGCCAACCGGGAGCGCGGCGGCTTCCGCCAGGAGCTGCTCGAGCGGCAGCTCGCGGCCCTCCTCGGCCCAATGCCGCTGGCATTCGCTCAGCAGCCACAGCCCGCCGACGTTCCGCAAGTATCGGATGGTCCCGTCCACGCCGCGCTCGTTCGTGAAGTTCGCTGTACGGCTCGCCTCGCTGAGGACCGGCTTGTCGAGCTCGACGCCGACGAGCGACCACGTCCCCGATGAGATGTAGGCGACGTCCTCCCCCGGCGCCGCGGGCACGGCGGCGACCGCCGAGGCCGTGTCGTGCGAGCCGACTGCGACGACCGGCGTATCCGCCGGCAACCCCGTTCGCTGCGCGACCGAAGGCAGAAGCGTCCCATAGGCCTCCCCCGGGGCGATGAGTTCGGGGAACAGGCTCTCCGGGAGTCCAAGTGCCTCGAACAGTTCTGCCGACCAGGCACCCGTCTGCGCGTCGAGCAGCCCGGTCGTGGACGCGTTCGTCTCCTCGGTTCGCCGTGCGCCGGTCAGCCAGAAGGCGAGCAGGTCCGGGATGAGGAGCGCCTGCAGGCCGTCGAGCGTGGGCTCGGCCGCAAGCTGGTACAGCGTGGTGAACGGGAGGAACTGCAGTCCCGTCACGTCGTAGAGTCTCTCGGGCGAGACCCTCTGGTGCACCACCGGCACGGTGGCCTCTGTGCGGGGGTCGCGGTAGGCGTGCACGGGCAGCTTGAGCCGCCCCGCCCCGTCTACGAGCCCGTAGTCCACGGCCCACGTATCGATCCCGATGCTCTCGACCCGCAGCCCCCGCGACCCGGCGATCTCGGCAACCTTCGCGAGCCCCTTCTGGACCTCAGCGAAGATCCCGCACACGTCCCAGCGCAGGACGCGCGCGCCGTCGCTGTTCACGCCGTCGTCGAGCACGCCGTTCGGGAAGCGGTGGACGATGTCGAGCGCGACCCGGGGCGCGCCGTCGTGCCCTTTTGCGGCGCCCTCGGCGCCGGGTGCAACCACGGCGAGGATGACCCGCCCCGAGGAGGCGCCGACGTCGACCGCTGCGAAAGCTCGAGTCGAACCCACCATGCTCACCGGAGGAAGGCGGCGGCGACGCCGGCGTCGACCGGGATGTGCAGCCCGGTGGTGTGGTCGAGCTCGTTGCTCGTGAGGACCGCGGCGGCGTTCGCGACGTGCTCCGGCAGGACTTCGCGCTTGAGCAGCGTGCGCTGGGCGTAGTACTTGCCCAGCTCCTCCTCCGGGACGCCGTAGACCGCGGCCCGCTTGGCGCCCCAGCCACCGGCGAAGATCCCGGACCCGCGCACGACGCCGTCCGGGTTGATGCCGTTGACCCGGATGCCGTACTCGCCCAGTTCGGCCGCGAGGAGGCGCACCTGGTGGGCCTGGTCCGCCTTCACGGCGGAGTACGCGATGTTGTTCGGGCCGGCGAAGACGGAGTTCTTCGAGGAGATGTAGACGATGTCCCCGCCCATGCCCTGGGCGATCATCGCCTTCGCCGCGGCTTGGGAGACCAGGAACGAGCCCTTGGCCATGACGTCGTGCTGGAGGTCCCAGTCCTTCTCACTCGTCTCGAGCAGCGGCTTGGAGATGGACAGGCCCGCGTTGTTGACCACGAGGTCGATCCCGCCGAAGGCCAGGACCGCGGCGTCGATCGCCGCGGCGACCTGGCCTGCGTCGGTGACATCCGCGTGCACCCCGATGGCGACGTCGGCACTCCCCAGCTCCGCGGCCGCGGCCTGGGCCTTCTCGAGGTCGAGGTCCGCGATGACGACGCACGCGCCCTCGGCGGCGAGGCGGGTCGCGATGGCCTTGCCGATGCCCGATGCCGCTCCGGTCACGAGCGCGATACGGGTCGCGTGCGACTTGGGCCTGGGCATGCGGGCGAGCTTGGCCTCCTCAAGCGCCCAGTACTCGATGCGGAACTTCTCGCTCTCCTCGATCGGGGCGTAGGTCGAAATCGCCTCGGCGCCTCGCATGACGTTGATCGCGTTGAGGTAGAACTCCCCGGCCACCCGTGCGGTCTGCTTGTCCTTGCCGTACGAGAACATGCCGACGCCCGGGATCAGCACGATTGCGGGGTCTGCGCCGCGCATGGCCGGCGAGTCGGGGACGGCATGGCGCTCGTAGTACGCCGCGTAGTCCTCGCGGTACGCCTCGTGGAGCTCCTTGAGCCGGGCGATGCTCTCCTCGATCCCGGCGTCGGCTGGGAGGTCGAGCACGAGCGGCTTGACCTTCGTGCGCAGGAAGTGGTCCGGGCACGAGGTGCCGAGCGCGGCCAGGCGCGGGTGCTCGGCGGCGGCGAGGAAGTCGAGGACGCGCTCGTCATCGGTAAAGTGACCCACCTGCGGGCGGTCCATCGAGGCGAGGCCGCGGATCACCGGGGCGAGCGCAGCAGCCTTGGCGCGGCGCTCATGCTCCGGCAGCGCGCCGTAGCCCTCAAGGGCCGGGCCGAACGGCTCGGGGCGGCCGTTCTCGGCGATGTACTTCTCCGCCTCGGCGATGATCCACAGCGAGTTGGCTTCGGCCTCCTCGCTCGACGCTCCCCACGCGGTGATGCCGTGGCCGCCGAGGATCGTGCCGATCGCCTCGGGGTGCTGTTCCTTGATCGCGGCGATGTCCAGGCCCAGCTGAAAGCCCGGGCGGCGCCACGGAACCCACACGACCCGGCCGCCGAAGATCTTCTCGGTGAGCGCCTCGCCGTCGGCCGCCGTCGCGATCGCGATCCCGGAATCCGGGTGGAGGTGGTCCACATGCGCGGCGTCGACGAGGGCGTGCATCGCGGTGTCGATCGACGGCGCCGCACCGCCCTTGCCATGCAGGCAGTAGTCGAACGCCGCGACCATCTCGTCCTCGCGCTCCACCCCCGGGTACACGCCCTTGAGCGCGCGCAGCCGGTCCAGGCGCAGGATCGCGAGGTTCTTTTCGGTCAGGGTCCCGAGGTCTCCACCGGAGCCCTTGACCCACAGGAGCTCGACCGGCTCTCCTGTGACCGGGTCGGTCTCGGTTCCCTTGGCGGAGGTGTTGCCTCCGGCGTAGTTCGTGTTGCGCTTGTCGGCGCCCAGCCGGTTCGAGCGGGCGATCAGATCCGCGACAGTCTGGTTCATTGTTTCCTCTTGCTTGAGTCTTCGGGCAGCGGGACTGCGGACGACGGCGGGTGCTGCCTAGGCGCCCCAGCCGGCTTGGGTGCCGCCGACGCGAGTCTCGTTGATGAGCTTCTGGTAGCCCGAGGCGGCGTAGGCGGCCATCGGGTCTGCGGGCAGCCCGCGCTCCTCGCGCCACGCGGCCAGGGCGGGACGCACATCGGTATAGAACGCGTCCATGAAGATCGCGTTCGCGGCTAGGACGTCGTGGTTGCGCTGGGCCTCGCCGAGCGCCTCGCGGTCGAGGAGCAGGGCACGCAGGGCCATCTCCTGGACGTTGAGCACCGAGCGGATCTGACCCGGGATCTTCTCCTCGAGGTTGTGGCACTGGTCGAGCATGAGCGCCACGCCGGAGTTGAGCTCGAGGCCTCCGCCGCGGACCACCTCGACCATGATGCGGAACAGCTGGAAGGGATCCGCCGCGCCCACGATGAGGTCGTCGTCGGCGTAGAAGCGCGAGTTGAAGTCGAACGAGCCGAGCTTCCCGAGGCGCAGGAGCTGGGCCACGATGAACTCGATGTTCGTACCGGGCGCGTGGTGTCCCGTGTCGAGGCACACGAACGCCTTCTCGCCGAGGGCCAGGGTCTGGGCGTAGGACGTGCCCCAGTCCGGAACGTCGGTGTGGTAGAAGGCCGGCTCGAAGAACTTGTACTCGAGCACCAGACGCTGGTCGTCACCGAGGCGCGCGTAGATCTCGGCGAGGGACTCGGCCAGACGGTCCTGACGGGCGCGGATGTCGTCCTGGCCCGGATAGTTCGTGCCGTCCGCGAGCCAGATCTTCAGATCACGCGAACCCGTAGCGTCCATGATGTCGATGCACTCGAGATGGTGCTCGATCGCCGTGCGGCGCACGGTCTCGTCGGAATGGGTGAGCGAGCCGAACTTGTAGATGTCGTCCTGGAACGTGTTCGAGTTGATCGTGCCAAGCTTCACGCCCAGGCCCTCGGCGTACTCGCGCAGGGCCGCGTAGTCCTCGACCTTGTCCCACGGGATGTGCAGCGCCACGCTCGGGGCGAGGCCGGTCAGCTCGTTGACCTTCGCGGCATCCTGCAGCTTCTCCTGCACGGTCCGCGGCGTGCCCGGGGTGCCGAACACCTTGAAGCGCGTGCCCGAGTTGCCATAGGCCCACGACGGGACCTCAATCGCGAGGCGGTCGAGGGCCTCCGGGATCTGAACGGTGCTCATCAGTGCTCTCCTGTCTGTGAAATCTGGGGCATGGCGTGCCCGGAACGGGCTTCGGCCAGCTGGTCCTCGAGGTTGAAGATCTCCTCGAGCGGAACGAAGGATTCGTCGGGTGGGGCGTCGAGGCCGTCGAACAGGTCGGCCATCTCGGCCTGCCATCTCGCGTTCACCTCGTACGCGGCCATCCGGGCTGCGGCGGCGTCGAGGCTGTCCGTCTCGACGTAGCCGATCAGCAGTCCTTCGGGGCTGAGGAAGAGCGAGTAGTTGTTCCAGCCTGTGGCCTTGAGTGCCTCGAGCATCTCGGGCCACACGGAAGCGTGCCGACGCTTGTACTCCTCGACCCGGTCGGGGTGGATCCGCTGCTGGAAGCAGATCCTCCGCCGCGCTGCGGTCTCGCTCATGGTGCTCCTGACGGGGTCGACGGCGACTCTGTCGTCGTTTTATGAATCGATTCAAAAAGGCTGTCTTCATCAGAGTAAGGCCAGCAATCGAGAAGGGTCAAGAGCACATTCGCATCCACCCGAGATGCCTTCCGGAAAGGAGCGCCCTTCCCCGCTCATCCGCGCCGGGCCCCGCGCGGATGAGCGGGGAAGGGCGCTCAATGCGAGGGAAGGGCGCCTGCTGACGAGGTGGCCTTCTCTGGACGAACCCCCGCGACCGTGCGAGACTTCTGGAAAGCGCTTTCCAACCGCGCCGACACCCCATTCACGGCGCAAAGGAGCCCCATGAGCACGCCCGCCTCCCCCACCGCCCGGACGAACGCCACGGAAACAGCCACTGGAACGCCCGCCCGCATCGCCCTCGTCGGGGCGCACGGCTTCGGCCTGGTCCACCTGCGGAACCTCGAGCGCCTCACGCGGCAGGGCGCCGTCGTCCTCGACGCCGTGGCCGACCCCCAGCCGCCGGAGGTCGGAAGCGTTCCGGAGGGGACGCCGTCGTTCGCCTCGCTCGGCGACCTCCTCGCCGCCCGCCCGACTCCGGACGTCGCAATCATCGCCACGCCGCTCCAGACGCACGGCCCCCTCGGCGCGGCAGCGCTCGACGCCGGAGCCCACCTCTACCTCGAGAAGCCGCCGGTGCCGTCGCTCGCGGCCTATCGGGAGCTCCTCGGGCACGCGCAGCGCAGCAAGCGAGCGGTGCAGGTCGGCTTCCAGAGCCTCGGTTCGCACGCCCTTCCGGCGATCGAGGCCCTCATGGCGTCGGGCGAGATCGGACGGGTCCAGTCGATCGGCGCGTTCGGGACGTGGACCCGCGATCTCGCCTACTACGCCCGTTCGCCGTGGGCGGGCAGGCGGAGCCTCAACGGCGTCGAGGTGGTCGACGGCGTCGTGACGAACCCGCTGGCCCACGCCGTGGCGACGGCCCTGCGGATCGCGGGCGCGCGCCGGGAGGAAGACGTGGCGAGCATCGAAACCGACCTCTACCACGCGCACCACATCGAAGCCGACGACACGTCCGTTGTCCGCCTCCGCACCGCACCCGGCCTCACCATCATGTGCGCCCTCACGCTCTGCGCCGCGGAGTCCGCCGAGCCCTGGGTGACCATCTACGGAACGGAGGGCGAGGCGGACTTCTACTACACCGAAGACCGGCTCGTCGTCCGGACTGACCACGGCGAGCGCGAGGAGCGCTTCGGCCGCACGGATCTCACCGAGAACCTCCTCGACCATCTGGCCACGGGCGCCCCGCTTCTGAGCTCCCTCGAGGACGCAGGCGCGTTCATGCGCGTCCTCGAGGCGGTCCGCGAAGGGCCCGAGCCGCGGCAGATCGGGGACGACTACGTCGAGTGGACCGGCAAGGGCCAAGCCGCGCGGCCCATCGTCCGGGGGATCGAGGAGGCGCTGGCGCGGGCGGTCAAGGGTCAGGCGACCTTCGCCGAACTCGGTCTCCCGTGGGCCGCTCGAGAGGAGCCCGCTGCGACCCTCACGCTCCCCGACGGGCAGGCCGTGGCCGAGCTGCGCGACGGGCAGAGCCTCGCCCCCACGCTCTCCCCGCGCCCGTACCTCCACCCGGTCCACACCCTTGGCGGGGTAACCCTCACGGATCACCTTCCCCTCGACCACCCGTGGCACCTCGGCCTGGGCTTCGCCCTGCAGGACGTCTCCGGGACCAACCTCTGGGGCGGCCGCACCTACACCCGGCAGGTGGGCCGCTACGTCTGGCGCGAGGACCACGGGCGGATCGCGCTCGACGACGCCGAGACCGCGCGGGGTTCGCTCCGGCTTGCGCTGAGCTGGGAAGCGCACGACGGCGGAATCCTGCTCCGCGAGGACCGCACCTCCACTGCCACAAGAGCGGGCGACGGCGCGTGGCGCCTCGACGTCGCAAGCCGCCTGACCGCGGTACAGGCTGTGAGCCTCGGCGGACCGGGATCGAACGGGAACACGGGCGGGGGCTACGGAGGGTTCTTCCTGCGGCTTGCGCCGTGCGAGGACGCGGCGGTCTTCACGCCGGACGCCGAGGGCGAGGCGGCCGTGCACGGCCGCCCAGCGCCGTGGCTGGCGTGGAGCGCCAAGATCGGCGGGGCCGAGGCGGGAATCGTCGTCGCCTCCGCGCCCGAGGCGCCGGGCGACCCGTGGTTCGTCCGCCTCGCCGGGTACCCGGGGATCGGTTCCGCACTCGCGTGGGAGCAGGCGGTAGAACTCGCCGACGGCGAGACACTCACGCGATCCTTCCGCGTGTGGTTCGTGGACGGCCCGGTGGACGCCGCCCGCGCGGCCTCACTCGTTGCAGCGGGTGGCGCCGCCTAATGGCAGAGCGGGCCCGGCTCTCACGCGATAGTCTCCCTCCATGAACCGCGCCCCCCACTCCTCTGCGCCCGGACCTGGGACCGCGAGCATCCGCGACGTTGCGGAACTCGCGGGCGTCTCCGTCGGCACAGTGTCGAACGTGCTCAACCGTCCGGACATCGTCCGCGCCGGGACGGTCGAGAAGGTCAATGCCGCGATCAGGGAGCTGGGATTCGTCCGCAACGACGCGGCGCGGCAGCTGCGCGCGGGGCGATCGACCACGATCGGGCTCGTGGTGCTCGACGCCCGGAACCCGTTCTTCACCGACGTCGCGCGCGGCGCCGAGGACGAGGCGGCCCGCGGCGGCCTTTCGGTGGTCATGGCGAACAGTGACGAATCCCCTGAGCGTGAGGCCGCGCACGTGGACTACTTCGAGACCCAGCGTGTCCTCGGTCTCCTCATCTCCCCCATCGGAGATCTCGGGGAGCGCCTCGAGCGGCTCCGCTCAGCCGGGACTCCCGCGGTCCTCGTGGATCGGATTTCCGGGACCCGCAGCCTGAGCTCGGTGGCGGTCGACGACGTCGAGGGAGGCAGGCTCGCTGCCCGCCATCTGCTCGAGCTCGGCAGACGCCGGCTCGCCTTCGTGGGCGGCCCCGCCGGCCTGGCCCAGATCCAGGACCGCCTCGCCGGGGTCCGGAACGCTGCGGAGGCGTTCGACGGAGCGACCGTCGAGGCGATCGAGACCATCGGCCTCACCTTCGACGACGGCCGCCGCGCCGCGCGCGCACTTCTGGCGCGGCACGCGGCCGACCGTCCTGAGGCCCTCGTGGCTGCCAACGACCTTGTCGCTATCGGCGCCCTGCAGGTGCTCATGGGCGAGGGCCACCTCAGCGTCCCGGACGACATGGCCATCGTGGGGTACGACGACATCGATTTCGCAAGCGCCGCCGTCGTCCCTCTCTCCTCGGTGCGCCAGCCGCGCGAGCTCATTGGGAAGACGGCGGTCACGATCCTCCGCGAGGAGGCGGAGGATCCCGCGCTCGAGCCGCGGAATGTGGTCTTCAAGCCGGAGCTCATTGTGCGGGCGTCGACGGTCGGCCGACAGGCAGGGTGACGCCGAGCGGGTGATGCGCTTGGTTTCACTGGTGCGCGCGGAGGGCATGAGTCGTCCATCTGACTCTGGTCCCGACGAGGAGCAAACCCTGTGAGCGATGTGAACTCCGGCAGCACCACCACGCGCAAAGCTGCGGCCGCCCCCGAGCCCGACGATCCCCGCAAGCCCGACCGTCTGCGGGAAGTCACGAAGCCTTCCTGGAAATACGTCGCGAAGAAGACATTCCGCGAGTTCACGGACGACCAGTGCCCAGACTTGGCGGCCAGCCTCACCTACTACGCGGTCCTCTCCATGTTCCCGGCCCTGCTCGCCCTCGTTTCGCTCCTCGGGCTCTTCGGGCAGGCCGAAAGGACTACCGAGGGGATGATGAACCTCATCCAGAGCGTGGCTCCGGGCTCAACGGCGGACACGATCCGCCAGCCGATCGAGGACCTCGTGCACAACCCAGCTGCGGGACTCGCGCTGATCGGCGGCATCGCAGGCGCGCTCTGGTCTGCCTCAGGCTACGTGGGGGCCTTTGGTCGCGCGATGAACCGGATCTACGAGGTGGACGAGGGCCGCGGCTTCGTCAAGGTCCGCGGGACGATGCTGGGTGTCACCGTAGTTGCCGTGATCATCGCCGCCGTCGTCGCCGGAATGCTCGTGCTGAGCGGCCCGGTGGCAGAGGCCGTGGGAGGAGCCATCGGGCTCGGCGGCCCCGCTGTTGCAGTGTGGGACATCGCAAAGTGGCCGGTGGCCGTCGTCCTCGCCATCATCCTCATCGCGATCCTGTACTACTTCACGCCCAATGTGCGGCAGCCCAAGTTCCGCTGGATGAGCACGGGATCCCTCATCGCGCTCGTGGTATTCGCCCTCGCGACGCTGGCCTTCGGCTTCTACGTGGGGAACTTCGGCCACTACAACAAGACGTACGGCGCGTTGGGCGGCGTCATCATCCTTCTCCTGTGGCTGTGGATCCTGAACATGTCCTTGCTGTTCGGCGCCGAATTCGACGCCGAGGTCGAGCGCGGCCGTGAACTTCAGGCCGGCATCCGCGCCGAGGAGACGATCCAGCTCCCGCCGAAGGACACCCGCAAGATCGAGAAGAAGCAGCAGCAGGAGGACGAGGACATCCGCCACGCGCGCGAGCTGCGGCGGGAGCACGGCCGGGCGGAGTAGGGGTTCTTACCCAGAATTCAGGTGGCTCCCGATGACCGGTGACCTTGACCCGCTCCATCCCTTCCTCGGGACGCTCGGAGGCGGCGCGGCCACGCTCCTCGGATTGCTGTTCGTCTCGGTCTCGATCAACGTCCGCCGGATCGTCGAGCACGAGGACACCAAGGAGCTGGCCCGCCAGCTCGGCATCGAAATGGCCGCGACGTCCCTGGTCCTCATCGTCCAGGGCGCGCCCCGGTTCGTCCGCTCGTTCCGCCGCGAGCGCAGCCATCTCTCCCGGCGCGCGCAGGTCCTGCGCTTCGGGCTCGGGCTCTTCCTCCAGACCGCCGCGCTGGCCATCGCCGTCGACTTCCTTGTCGGAGACCTGCGAGGAGCCTCATGGCTGATCGCCGTCGAGCTTTCCCTCCTGGCCGGCGCCGCGAGGAACTCCTGGGAACTGCTCGTGGAGCTCGGCAATTCCGCCAGGTAGCGAGGAACGCTTCACCCGAGTCCCTCCAGCCCCGGCAGGCAGCGCTGCAGCGGGAGGCGTTCCTCGGGCGCGCCCAGCACGGGCTCGCCGAGCAGGTCCTCGATCGAGGTCTGCCCTTCGAGGACTTCCAGCTGCTCCGTGCTGCTCATGGATCCGACGATATGTCCGGTCCCCCGGCTGCTGTGGGAGCCTCGCTCAAACCGGATGGGGCCGCGGACGGTTTCGTCAGCCCTGCTGTCGCCCGGGCTCCTTGCGGCGGCCGAACTTCGGCAGGTTCGCGATGATCTCGGCGGCCCCCTTCGCCGCCCGCTCGACCGTCCGTTCGACCGTCCGCTGAATCTGCTGAGGCCGGGTGCCCGCCGCGGCAGCCACCCCGGCCGGCGACGGCGCATAGGGTTCCGACGCGGGAACGATCGGCAGGCTGGGCGCCAGCGGCGCGGCCTCGAGGGGCTCCGCCAGCGAAGGCACGACGGCGGAGGGCACAGCGGCGGGCTCGGTCGCCGTCGTCGTCTGCTCGGCGGGGGCCGGAACGGCCCGCAGCGAGCTGAGCCACCCGCCGACCTCGGCAAGCGGCTCGAGGCGGAGGGCGTAGTAGCGCTTCTGTCCCTGCGCGCGCGTGGTGACCAGGCCGGCATCGCGGAGGACCTTGAGGTGTTTGGACACCGTGGGCTGGCTCGCGTCGAGCGCCTCGACGAGCTCGCCCACCGCCTTGTCGCCGCCGCGCAGCTCGCGGAGGATGTCCCTGCGAGTGTGGTCAGCGATGACGGCAAAGATGTCTGTCACCATGCCTCCAGCCTATCGAGGTGAAACCCCGGATTCAGTCGAACCACGGGTCCAGGCCATGCACCGGGAAGACCTCCTTGCGCGTGGCCATGATGGCGCGGTCCACGGGGTCGTTCGGGTTGAAGCCGATGTCCCACGAGCGCCACCAGGTGTCTGCCTCCTCGCCCATCCGGTGCGGGATCGTCTGGCCCTCGACGAGCTTCGGGTATTTCTGGGCAGCGAAGTCCTGCCAGGCGGCCGGAATCTCGGTGCCGAGCGGGATGGGATGCCCGCTGGCGATGCCCACGAGATGCGTCCACACCCGGGGCACGACGTGGAGCACGCTGTAGCCGCCGCCCCCCGTGGCCAGCCAGCGGTCGGAACAGAAGCGCGCGGCGAGCCCCGAGACACCGAGCGCGACCTCTCGCTGCGCATCCACGCTGGTCCGCAGATCCGCGAGCGGGTCAAGCGAGTGGGAGTCGCAGCCGTGCTGGCTCACGATCGCGTCCGGGCGGAACGCCTGGACGAGCGGCGGGACGACGGCGTGGAACGCGCGGAGCCAGCCCGCGTCGCCGGTGCGCGCGGGGAGGGCCACGTTGACGGCCGATCCGAGGGCGTCGGGCCCACCGATCTCGTGCGGGAATCCCGTCCCCGGGAAGAGGGTGAGGCCGCTCTCGTGGAGCGAGATGGTGAGGACGCGGGGGTCGTTCCAGAACGCGGCCTGCGTGCCGTCGCCGTGGTGGACATCCACGTCGATATAGGCGATCCGGGCGAAGCCTCCGTCGAGCAGCCGTTGGATGGCGAGCGCCGCATCGTTGTAGATGCAGAAGCCGCTCGCGTGGTCGGCGGCGGCGTGATGCATGCCGCCCGCGAAGTTCACGGCATGCTGGGCCCGGCCGTCGAGAATGGCGTCGGCGGCCTCGAGCGAGCCACCCGCGATGCGCGCGCTCGCCTCGTGCATCCCGGCGAACACCGGATCGTCGTCGGTGCCCAGTCCGCGTTCCGGGAGGGGCGACGACGGGTCCTCGCTCACGCTGCGGACGGCAGCGATGTAGTCGCGGGTGTGGACGGCGGCGAGTTCGTCGTCGCTCGCCACATGAGGCTCGACGACGGCGACCCCCGGGAGCGCGAAGAGGCCGAGTTCTTCGCAGAGGCGGGCGGTGAGGTCGAGCCGACTTGGATGCATGGGGTGGTGAGGGCCGAAATCGTAGGCGAGGAGGGACTCGCCCCACGCGATGCGGGTGGGGTACTCCCTGCGCCGGATCCCGCCCGAGGCCGCGCCTGAGGGCTGCGTCGGTGCGGCATCGGACATAAGGTTCAGGCTACCGGAACGGCCCATGGTTTACTGGTCCCCGTGGCACAGACCCAGTCGTCCTGGCGGCCGACTCCGCCGCGCGAGAGCCTCGGCCCCCTGACCGGGCTGCGCGACGTCGTCGACCGGCTCGCCGCCTCCTCCCCCGCTCGCCTCGCGCTCCTGTCGTTCTTCGGCGTGATCGTCATCTTCACGCTCCTGCTGTCGCTCCCGATTGCCTCCGCCGACGGAAACGCCACACCGCTGCATCAGTCGCTCTTCACAGCAACATCCGCGGTCTGCGTGACGGGGCTGACCGTCGTTTCGACGGCCGCCCACTGGTCCACGTTCGGGCACGTCGTCATCCTGCTCGCCATCCAAGTAGGCGGCTTGGGCATCCTCACCCTCGCATCCGTGCTTTCGCTTGCCATGAGCCGCGGGCTGGGAGTGCGAGGAAAGCTCATCGCCCGAGAGGCCATGAACAACGCCGGGCGCCTGGGCGAGGTCGGCGGGCTGCTGCGCATCGTCGTCGCCACGTCCGTGGTGGTGGAAGGCGTGCTCGCGCTGTTCCTCGCGCCAGCCTTCATCGCCCAAGGTGAGAGCTTCGGGTCCGCCGTGTGGCACGCGGTCTTCTATGCGATCTCCTCGTTCAACAACGCCGGCTTCACGCCCCACAGCGACGGGCTCGTGCCGTACCAATACGATCTGTGGATCCTGGTGCCGCTCATGGTGGGCGGCTTCATCGGCAGCCTCGGCTTCCCCGTGCTCCTCGTGATCCTGCGCTACAAGGCACGCGTGCGCCTCTGGACGCTGCATGCCAAGCTCACGATCGTCGTCTCCTTCATCCTCCTGGCCCTCGGTGCCCTCCTCTGGGGCGCCATGGAATGGAACAATGCACGGACCATCGGCGGCATGCCCCCGGGCGAGAAGGTCGTCCAGGCCGTGTTCGCGTCGGTGATGACGCGCTCGCTGGGGTTCAACCTCGTGGACATGAACCACCTCACGCCCTCGACTCTCCTGCTCTCAGACGCGCTCATGTTCGCCGGCGGCGGGTCGGCCTCGACGGCCGGCGGCATCAAAGTCACCACCGTCGCCGTCATGTTCCTCGCGATCGTCGCCGAGGCACGGGGCGACCGCGATGTCCGTGCGTTCGGCCGGACCATCCCGCAGGAGATCATGCGCCTCGCCATCAGCGTCATCGTCATGGCCGCGACGCTGCTCATGGTGGCGTGCTCGGTCCTCCTGGCGATCTCGGGCGAGACTCTGGACCGCGTGCTGTTCGACTCGATCTCGGCCTTCGCCACGGTCGGCCTCAGCACCGGGCTGACGTCGGAGCTGCCGCCCGCCGGCGTCTACGTCCTCACGGCCCTCATGTTCTTCGGGCGCGTGGGCACCATCACGATGGCCACCGCCCTCGCCCTGCGCCAGCGGCGCGCGCTGTACCACTATCCGGAAGAGAGGCCGATCATTGGCTGACAAGAACCCCCCGGGCCGGCCCAACCCGAACGCGCCAGTCCTCGTGATCGGGCTCGGCCGCTTCGGCTCGGCCACCGCCCAGCAGCTCGTCAAGCAGGGCCGGGAGGTCCTCGCGATCGAGCGCGACCACGACCTCGTCGAGACCTGGGCGCCCGTCCTCACACACGCCGTCCAGGCGGACGCGACCAACCTTGAGGTTCTCCGCCAACTCGGCGCGCAGGAGTTCCAGTCAGCCGTGGTCGGCGTGGGCACCTCGATCGAGTCCTCGGTGCTCATCACCGCCAACCTCGTGGACCTCGGGATCGAGCATCTCTGGGCCAAGGCGATCACGCCCGCGCACGGCAAGATCCTCTCGCGCATCGGCGCGAACCACGTGATCTACCCCGAGGCCGACGCCGGCGTCCGCACCGCGCACCTCGTAAGTGGGCGCATGCTCGACTTCATCGAGTTCGACGACGACTTCGCGATCGTGAAGATGTACCCGCCGAAGGAGACCCAGGGCTTCACGCTCGCGGAGTCGCAGGTGAGGGCCAAGTACGGCGTGACGATCGTGGGCGTCAAGAGCCCCGGCGAGGACTTCACCTACGCCCAGCCGCACACGAAGGTCAGCGGGCGCGACATGCTCATCGTGTCAGGTCACGTCGACCTGCTCGAGCGCTTCGCCGCGCGGCCGTAGCTCCTCCCCCCACGTTGCGCCGTCGCCTCCGCGCGAGCCCACAGGCTCCGAAGCGAGGCGGCAACCCGCTCCGGCTCGATCCTGTGCGGCGGGTCGAAGTGGTGGCGGCCCGCGAACACCTCGAGCCGAAAGTCCGGGAAGACCCCCGACAGCCGCTCGGCGATCTCGCCGTAATCGTCGGGGTTCGAGAGGGCTCCGAGCGCGAAGTAGACCGGCTTGGAGAAGCGGGCGAGCGCGTCCCGGTCCAGCTCGTACGTCTGGAAGGTACGGATGAAGGCCCGGATGCCCGCGGGGCGCAACGCCATCCACGGTGGCTGCTCGCCTCCTCGCACCGGGAGACCCGCGGTAACACCGGGGCGAACGCCGAGCTCCACGAACCGCGCCATGAACTCCTCCGGAGGAAGGCCGTCCAACCCGCGGTACCGCTCCCACAGCAGGCGGTGTGCCTCGCTCCACCCCCAGGTTCCGGCCCACGCGGGCTCGAGCAGCGCGAGACTCTCAAGCCGTTCCCCGTGCTTCGCGGCAAAGGCGAGGGCCGAGGCCCCTCCACCCGAATAGCCCACAAGATGGAACGTCGCCCAACCGAGCTCTTCGGCAGTCCTGAGGACCCCCGCGACTTCCGTATCGAGGCTGTAGTCGGGGGGCGGCGTCGGCCCGGCGTAGACCTCGAGGTCCTTGGCCACTGCCTCGACGCCCTCGCCGAGGGCCGCGATGAGGGCGCCGTAGGCGGGTGCGGCCGGGAGCACGCTGCCCGGAAGGAGGATGACGCGGTGCTGACGCTGGGTGCTGTACATGCTCATGACGCCAGCATGCGATTCGAGGGCCGGGTTGCGCATCGCGCAATCGCGCTATTCTCCGGATCCGCGGACCGCAGTGCAACGATTGAACCATGGCACTGGTGAAGAGAGCGATCCGCGGGGCTGCGGCGGGCGCTGTGGCCACGGCAGCGATGACGGCGGTCTTGGGAGCGGCAGGAGCTTCGGGTCTCCTACACCGCCAGCCACCTGAGAAGATCGTCCGCACCCTTTTCCCGGGCCTGCCAGCTGGAGGGAGGGAAGTCCTCGCTCTTGCCTCCCATGTGGCCTACGGCGTGGGCGGTGGCGCCCTGTACTCGTGCATGACTCCCTCCAAGTACCAAGACGCCGGGACAGGCACCGTCTTCGGCGCGATGGTCTGGCTCGCAGGCTACGAAGGCTGGCTGCCGGCATTCGGCATCCTCCCGCCCGCACACAAGGACCGCCCTGGCAGAGCCGCCAGTGTCTACGTCGCCCACCTCGTGTACGGCTGGACGCTCGGACGAACAGCCTCACTCATCCACGGAAAGGCGGAACGGCGGGATCGAGGACTCGCTCCTTGATCCCAGATCGATCCGTGACGCCGCCTCTGCGCCTCGCCCAGTTCATCGCTGCCATCTCCCTGGCCACGGATCTGGGCATGGGCCAGCCTCTCGAACAGGGCCTGCGAACGTGCCTCGTCTCGCTCGAATTGGCGGAGGCAGCCGGCGTGGGGAAGGACGTCCTCCCGGAGATCTACTACACGGCGCTCCTGCGCTTTCTGGGCTGCACGGCGGACGCCCACGAGGCTGCCGCGATCGCGGGCAACGACATCGCGCTCCGGGCGGCGATCGCGCCTGTCCTGGGGGCGGCGCCGGTCGAGTTCCTGCGGGGCGTCCTGCCGTCCCTCGGAAGCGGGATGAGTCTCCCGCGCCGAGCGTCCCTCACGGCGGGCTTCCTTGCCTCGGGGGCGCAGCGTATGCGGGAGGGCGTTAGGGCGCACTGCGAGGCGGCCGAGATGCTTGCGCTGCGGCTCGGGCTCCCCGCCGGAACCCGCGCCGCGCTCGCCTCTGCGTTCGAACAGTGGGGCGGTCGGGGCTTCCCGAACGGCCTCGCGGGAGAGGCCATTCCTCTCGCGGCGCGCGTCGTCACCGTGGCCCGTGACGTCGAGGTGATCACCCGGCTGGGCGGCCCGGACGCCGCTCGATCGGCGCTGAGAGAACGGGCGGGGCGAGCCTACGATCCGGCTCTGGCCGCCGCCGCACGCCGTCACTTCGACCAGCTTCTGTCGGCGGCGCGCACGGAAGCGCCCTGGGATGTTGCCCTTGACCGCGAGCCCCAGCCGGCCGCCGTCGTCCCCGCCCAACGCCTCGACGAGGTGCTCGCGGTGTTCGCCGACTTCGCGGACCTCAAGGAACCCGACCGCGCGGGCTTCTCGCGGGACGTCGCCGAGCTCGCTGCCGCTGCCAGCCCCGCGCACGCGGACCTGCTGCGGCGCACCGGGCTGGTGCAGGACCTCGGCCGGGTGGCGATCCCCAGCCGCCCCGCGGGAGCCGCTGCGTCGCCGGCCGACGACGAACGGCTCAGGCTCCACCCCTACTACAGCGAGCGCATCCTGGCGAGAGTGCCGACGACGGCGCCCCTCGCCCGCCACGCCGGAGCGCACCATGAGCGCTTGGACGGCTCAGGCTACTACCGAGGCGCGTCTGCTGCAGACCTTCCCTGGGAATCCCGCGTCCTGGCGGCCGCCGTGGCCTTCCGCGAGCTCCTCCTCGAGCCAGCGGCGGGCGTGGCGCCTGAGCCGGCGTCCGCGGCCGACGCGCTGGCCAGCCTCGCCCCCCGACGTCTCGATCCCGAGGCGGTCGACGCGGTCCTCGCCGCGGCCGGCCTTCGGGCCCACCGCGTCCGGGCGGCGTGGCCGGCAGGCCTGACCGACCGTGAGGTCGACGTGCTGCGGCTCATCTGCCGTGGGGCGTCGAAGAAGGAGGTCGCGGCCGCGCTGGTCATCTCCGCCCGCACGGTGGACCACCATGTGCGGCACATCTACGGGAAGCTCGGCGTCTCCTCCCGGGCGGCCGCCACCCTGTTCGCCGTCGAGCACGATCTCCTCTAGATCAAGGCACCCGACTCAGCCGAGCTCGCGCGTGATGTCCTTCGAGCGCTCGGCCGCTGCCCGCGCTCCGTCCGCGATGATGTTCGGAAGACCTCGTTCGTCGAAGGTCGCAATCGCCCGCTCGGTCGTGCCATTCGGGCTCGTGACCGCGCGCCGGAGGGCGACGGGATCCGCGCCGGGCTCGGCGAGCATGTACCCCGCGCCCACCACCGTCTCCCGGGCCAGGCGGAGCGAAAGCTCGGGATCAAGGCCAAGCCGAGTTCCGGCGTCGGCCATTGCCTCGGCGAGATAGAACGCATAGGCGGGGCCTGACCCGCTCACCGCGCTCACCGCGTCCACCTGGTCCTCGGGGACCTCGACCACGAGCCCCAGGCTGTCGAAGAGCTGCTTGACCTTCTCGACGTGCTCCCGCGTCGCGTGCGTTCCGCCGGAGATCGAGACGACCCCACGCCCAAGGCGCGCAGGCGTGTTGGGCATCGTCCGGATGACCGGTTGGCCCTCCGGGAGGGCACGCTCGAGCTGCGCGATGGAAACCGCTGCGGCGACGCTCACAACGACGGCCGACGGCGGCAGCACCGGAGCGATGTCGCGCGCGAGATCCGCTACGCCCACTGGCTTCACCCCGAGGATCACCAGAGATGCCCCGCGCACCGCCTGCTGGTTGGCATCCTCCTCCTCGCCCGTGGCCATGACCGTGACCCCATAGCGCTTCGCAAGCTCAGCGGCGCGGTCACGGCGGCGCACTGTCGCCGTGACTTCCGTCTTGGGAACGCCCGCCGCCAGCAGGCCAGCCATGATGGCCTCGTTCATGGAACCGCAGCCGAGGAAGGCGATCTTGTAGGTCATGCGCCCATCCTGCCAGCCGCCGCCTCTGCGCGCATTCCCAGCTTCTTCACACGTACGCCGAGGCCTACTCACAACATCGGTCCCTACTGTGGTTACTACCTCACAGGGTGCGAGTGATGGAGCGGCCGCTTCCCCAAGCGGTCGCACGGCGCTGGCAGTTGCGGATCATGGTCCCCCACCTTCCCCGCACTGCCAGCGCCTTACTCTTTCCCCAGCTTCCAGCTTCTCTCCAGCTTCCAGCTTCTATCCAGCTTCCGTCTGGGGTGCTCTCAGGCGCTGTTGCCATAGTGGACCCACTCATTAGGTGCGAGTGATGGGTCCGAACGGTTCGCCGGACGGACCAGAGCGCCGGCCCGGCAGGTGATTACCCCCCCAAGATCTCCTGCCGGGCCGGCGTTTCGCTTTCCTAGCGGGCGCTCTGCTGCGCCCCGCTCCTGCCCGCCAGCTGTCCGAGATGGTGCCGCGCGAACTCGAGGGTCTTGGCAAGCATCTGCTCGCGCTCCCCAACCCCGCGAGCCTTCCGTGTGCTGATCTCGGCCACCACCACGCCCTCGAACGCCGAATCGGCAAGGTACTGGAGGCACTCGCCTACCCGCTGCGTTCCCTGCCCGGGCAGAAGATGCTCGTCCCGGAAGGACGCGCCCGATCCGTCCGTGAGGTGGATGTGGCGCACCGACTGGCCGAGCGCTTTGAGTGCCTCGAGGCTGTCCTCCCGTGCGGTGGCGGCGTGCGAGAAGTCCCAGGTGACGTCCCGGTAGCCTTGCCCCACCGGATCCCAGTGCGGGAGGTACGCCCTAGCGTCGCGTCCGCGGACCCGCCACGGGTACATGTTCTCCACCGCGATGTGCACCTCGTACTCCTCCGCGAGGTCGCGGACGCCGATGGAGAAGCCGTCGGCGTAGCCGGTCTGCCACCGAAAGGGCGGATGCACCACCACGGTGTCGCATCCGACCTCGCGCGCCATCTGGCACGAGCGGCGAATCTTGCTCCACGCCCCGCCCCAGACCTGCTGCGTGAGGAGCAGGGTCGGGGCGTGGATGGACACGATGGGCTGATCGTAGCGTTCGGCCAGATGCACCAGCGCGTCTGATTCCTGGCTGGTCGAGTTGTTCGTGACCATGACCTCGACACCATCGAAACCGAGGTCCGCCGCGCACGCGAATGCATCATGGACGCTCAGGGGGTACACGGATGCGCTCGAGAGGGCCACCGGAACCTCTGGCATGCCGTGCGCCTGGCGCCACTCGGGCAGGGTAGCCTCGCTCATCGCGCACTCCAAGCTGGGTGCTGCATCGCGCTGCGACGCCGCTCACTCTCAATCGGCCGGATATGGTCGGGCGGGGCGAGAGGTCCATCGAAGACGAGCTGGTCGAGGCGACG
Source organism: Sinomonas gamaensis (assembly GCF_005876955.1). GTDB lineage: Bacteria > Actinomycetota > Actinomycetes > Actinomycetales > Micrococcaceae > Sinomonas > Sinomonas gamaensis. The sequence goes on along the minus strand of NZ_SSCL01000004.1, from coordinate 272,743 downwards.
CAAGATAAGTCCTTCCCGGAGGGCCCACGGGCAGATTTCAAGCTCCTCGACCTCGAACAGCTCCATGGCCGCCTCCGCCACGAGCGCGCCGGCCAGAAGTTGGAGGGCGCGGGTCTCGGAGACGCCCGGGAGATGCGCTCTGTCCTCGGAGGACATCGCCGAAATCCTCTGCGTCCAGACCCCCAGATCCGTGCCCTTCAGCACGCGCCGGACGTACGGTCCGGCGCCGCTGGGCGCTGCACCGGCGATCCGGGCGAGCGAACGGAAGGTCTTCGACGTCCCCGTCACCAGCGTGGGCCTGCCGAGGTCTTGGAACGTTCGCACCACGGGCTTGAGGGTCGAGCGGATGTAACGGCGAAGCTCCTTGACGCTCTTGGCGCTGGGCGGATCCTCGGGGAGCCAATCGCGGGTGAGCCGCTGCGCACCGAGTGGGACGGACTCCGCCGCATCGGGAAGCGAGTCGTTCCCCATCGCCATCTCGAACGATCCTCCGCCGATGTCGAGCGACAGGATCTTCTCCCGGCCCCAGCCGTACCAGCGACGTACGGCGAAGAACGTCATCGCGGCTTCCTCGCGGCCCGTGAGCTCTTGGAGAGTCACTCCGGTTTCGCGGTGGATCCGCTCGATCACGGTCTCCCCGTTCTCGGCCTCGCGGATGGCAGAGGTGCAGAACGCCAGCAGGTCCTCGGCGTCGTGGCGGCCGGCGAAGTCCCACGCCTCGTGGACGAAGTCGATGAGCTCCTGCTGGCCCTTCTCGCTGATGCTGCCGTCATCCTCGAGGTGCTTCACCAAGGAGAGCGACCGCTTGTGGGAGGCGAAGGCGATCGGCTGCGCGCCGGGATGGGCGTCCACCAGGAGGAGGTGCACGGTGTTCGAACCGATGTCGAGGACGCCTAGACGCATGTGCCTATTATTCCCCGCCCTCTTCGGTGACAATCTCGGCCGCGCTGTCCAACTCGTCTTGCGTGGCGGGCCGGAAGTCCCGAAGGATCGCCGCGACCTGGTCGGCTGCGAGTTCGAAGCCGAACGCGCTGCCGGGATTCAGGACGATCCCGAGCTCCGGACCGAGGTTCTGCAGGAGGACTGCGCCTTGGGTCGTGACGACTGTCGGGGCGTGCTCGAGGAAGTCGGGCCGAATCCGCGTCTCATCCGTGAAGGCCGCCACCAGCGGCTTGCCCTCTGCGTTCGTGAGCACGAGGGGCTCCACGTATTCGGTCTGGCCCGGTACCGGCTCGGGCACGAGGAGGTGGACGAGGCTGTTCAGGAACGCGAGGACGGGCTCAGTGCTGTCCGCTGCTCCCTTGGAGGCCGCGTCCAGCGCCGCCTCGAGGTCGTTGAGCGGTCGCGGATCGAGGTGCGCCGCCGGCGTCCCGTCGGCGCTCACTTCGCTCCCGCCTTGGCCCGGGTTCCCCCCGCAGCGCGGCGCGCCGGTTTCTTGACCGGTCCCTTCGCGCGCTTCTCCGCAAGGAGTTCGACGGCGCGCTCCCGGGTGAGCTCCTCGAGGGGCGTGGCACGCGGCACCGTGATGTTGGTGACGCCATCGGTGATGTATGGACCGAAGCGGCCTTCCTTCACCACGATGGGCTTGCCGGATTCTGGGTCGTCCCCGAACTCGGCCAGCGGCGGCGCGGCCGTCCGGCCTCCGCGCGTCTTCGGCTGTGCGTAGATCTTGAGAGCCTCCTCGAGGGTGATCGTGAAGATCTCCTCCTCGCTCCCTATCGACCGGGAGTCCGTGCCCTTCTTGAGGTACGGCCCAAAGCGCCCGTTCTGCACCGTGATGACGTTCCCCTCCTCGTCTTTGCCGAGGACACGGGGAAGGCTCATGAGCTTCAGGGCGTCGTCGAGGGTGACTGTGTCGATGCTCATCGACTTGAACAGCGAGGCGGTGCGCGGCTTGACCTTCGCGGGCTTCTTGGGCGGCTTGGGCTTGCCGTTCTTGTAGTACTCGACCGGCTGCGCCGCGAGCTGCTCCGGGGTCGCCTCGGGAATGACCTCCGTGACGTAGGCCCCATAGCGGCCGTTCTTGGCGACGACGGTGTGGCCGGTCAGCGGATCGTCGCCGAGAATGCGCTCCTCAGGACCCGAATTCTCCATCAGCTCGCGGGCCTTGTCCGCCGTGAGCTCATCCGGGGCCAGATCCTCGGGGACATTTGCGCGCTCTGGAACCGTTCCCTCGGGGGCCCCGTCCGGGAGCGGCTTCTCGAGGTACGGCCCGTACTTGCCCACGCGGAGCACGATCCCGGGGGCGATCTCCACGGAGTTGACCTCACGGGCGTCGATTTCCCCGAGGCCGTTGACGATGGTGGTGAGCCCCGGCTTGCCTTCGCCGCCGAAGTAGAACTCGCTGAGCCAATCGGAGCCGGCCTGCTCGCCAGCCGCGATCCGGTCCAGGTCCTCCTCCATCTCGGCCGTGAAGTCGTAGTCGACGTAGTCGTGGAAGTAGTCCTCGAGCAGGCGGACCACCGAGAACGCGATCCAGCTCGGCACGAGCGCGTTGCCTCGGGTGCGGACGTAGCCACGGTCCATGATCGTGGAGATCGTGGCGGCGTAGGTCGACGGGCGCCCAATCCCCCGCTCCTCGAGCGTCTTGACCAGCGAGGCTTCGGTGTACCGCGGGGGCGGGGACGTCTGGTGGCCGTTCGGGGTGAGCTCGAGTGCGTCGAGCGGCTGGCCCGCCGTGAGCGCGGGGAGGCGGCCGCCGTCGCCCGAGCCCGCAGACCCGGCCGAGCCGTTCTCGCTGTCCTCGCGCACCTCGTCGCGGCCCTCCTCGTAGGCAGCGAGGAAGCCGCGGAACGTGATGACCGTGCCCGAGGCCGAGAATTCGGCGTCTTGGCCCGCGGCCTCGCCGGCAGCGGCCACGGCGCCAAGCCGGACCGTAGCGGTGGACCCCTTCGCGTCCTCCATCTGGGACGCGACGGTGCGCTTCCAGATCAGCTCGTAGAGCCGGAATTCGTCCCCGCGCAGCTGGTTGGCGACCTGGGCGGGCGTGCGGAAGGAGTCACCTGCCGGGCGGATGGCCTCGTGCGCCTCCTGGGCGTTCTTGGCCTTCGACACATAGACGCGCGGGCGCGACGGCACGAAGTTCGGGCCGTACAGCTCGGAGGCCTGACGGCGTGCTGCGCTCACGGCCTGATCGCTCAGGGCGGTCGAGTCCGTACGCATGTAGGTGATGTAGCCGTTCTCGTAGAGCCGCTGGGCCACCTGCATGGTCACCCGCGCCGAGAAGCGCAGCTTCCGCGCCGCCTCCTGCTGGAGCGTCGACGTCGTGAACGGTGCCGCGGGCCGGCGTGTGTACGGCTTCTCCTCGACCGAGCGCACCGAGAACGCGGCATCCGCAAGGCCCGAGGCCAGAGCGCGTGCGGCAGCCTCGTCGAGCAGCACCGCGTTCTTCGCGGTGAGCCTGCCGCGGTCGTCGAAGTCGCGGCCGGAGGCAACCTTCTTCCCGTCCACGCTTGTGAGGCGGGCTTGGAAGCGCTGGGCTGCGCCGTCGTCGTCCGCTCCCGCTTGGGGTGCAAGAATCGCGAGGAGGTCCCAGTAGTCCGCGGCCCGGAAGGCCATGCGCTCGCGTTCCCGCTCCACGACGAGGCGGGTGGCGACGGACTGGACGCGTCCCGCCGAGAGGCCCCCCGCGACCTTCCGCCACAGGACCGGCGAGATCTCGTAGCCGTAGAGGCGGTCGAGGACGCGGCGGGTCTCCTGGGCGTCGACCAAGGACTCGTCGACATCCCGCAGCTCCGCCATCGCGCGCTGGATGGCTTCCTTCGTGATCTCGGGGAAGGTGAGGCGATGCACGGGCACCTTGGGCTTGAGCACCTCGAGCAGGTGCCATGCGATGGCCTCGCCTTCGCGGTCACCGTCAGTGGCGAGGAAAAGCTCGTCCGCGTCCTTGAGCTTCGCCTTGAGCTCGGCGACCTTCTTCTTCTTCTCCGGCGACACCACGTAGTACGGCTCGAAGCCGTGCTCGATGTCCACCGCGAACTTGCCCACGGAGCTCTTCTTGAGCTCGGCCGGGAGGTCCGAAGGCTGGGGCAGGTCCCGGATGTGGCCCATCGACGCGTCGACCTCGAAACCCTCGCCCAGATACTGGGCGATGGTCTTGCTCTTGGCCGGCGACTCCACGATCACGAGCTTCTTGCCGGTTTTAGCCTTCGTGGCCACGCTTCTCCTCAGGACAACAACAGGTGCTTGGGCGCAAGTCCCTAGTTCACCATACGACGGCGCCGCACGCGCAAGTGGAGCACGTGCCTGTGGACAACCGCCCTCAGGCAGTCCTGCCGGACGGTTCCTTCACCGCTGCCCTGTGCGCCGCGGGCCGGCCGGGAGCAGGCGCCGTTTCGCGGACCTCGGGAAGCATCGACCACAGCACGTACATCCGCTCGACGCCGGGCCTGCCGTCCGAGCTCTCCTCTGCCTCCTCCGAGGCCCGATCGAATTCGTCCAGCAGCTCCGACATGCGCCGCTTGAACTCCGCGCGCTGCTCGAGGCTCAGCCTGAGCACATTCCCGGAGACCATCATCACAGGCGACTCGTCCGGTTCGCCCCGCCGACGGGCGGCGTCCCGGTGTTTCGCGTGGCTCGCGATGCGCTTGCGGAGAGCGTCGAGCTCCATGTCCACGATCGCGAGGCCGGGGGTCTGGCCCGTGGTGGCCGTGTCGAGGTTCAGGTCTGTCCCCGCGGCCTTCCACCGACGCTCGCGGCCGTCTCCGTCGTTGGGAGCGTCCACCACGATGCCCCACTTCTTGAGCGCGCGAAGGTGATAGCTCATGGCGCTGGGGGTGAGGCCGGTGAAGGCGGCGAGCTCGGTCGCGGTCCAGCTCTTCTGGCTGGAATACAGCTCGTTGATCGCAGCGAGCCGGGCTCCGTGGGCTAGTGCTCTGATTGCCTTGGGGTCCGTGATCCGCACCGGGTTCTCGGTGCGCGGGCTGCGCTTCTTGTCAGTCATGTGCTTCTTACGTCGTGGGGTGGCGGTGTTATTTACGCCACATCTCTCCAAGGATGTCAAACTAAGGCTTCATAAGGAACCCGTCCGCCAGCAATTCCCGCACGTCACGCAGCAGATCCCCCGTGAACGCCTCGTCGTCCCGGCCCAGAAGCGCGGCGAGGGCGCCCGCAATCTGCCGGGCTGAGAGATCGCCGTCGCACGCTGAGACGAACCCCGCCTGCTCGGTGCTGAGAAGAGCGGTGCGCCGGAACCCTGCCCCCTGCCGGAGGAGGATGACCCCGGGGTGTTCCGCACCGGGGCGCTGATGCCGTTCCTCCGTGACGTCGTCGGGGACCAGCAGATGTACCGGTCCTAGGCCGTCCGCCCCCAGCTCCGCCAGCCAGTCAGCCCGTTCGACGGCGGCCTGCCAGTGGGGTCCAAGGGGCTGCTCGAGCGGGTGGGTGAGCTCCTCGAACCGGTCGAGCCGCGCCTGCCCGGCCGAGGGCCTCCGGAGCCACATCATGCCGAAGCCGATGCCGGCCACCCCGCGGGATGCAAAGTCGTCGAGATACGCCGCGTACGCGCCCTCGTATCCCTCCGGGTCACGCTGCTCCGACGCATCCTGAAGCCAGGTCTCGGCGTACTGCTCGGGGCCGATGAGCTCGCGCTGGACGACCCAGGCGCCGACCCCCTCCGGAATCCACGACCGAACACGCTCGTGCCACGCGACGCCCTCCGGCACTTCCCAGTTCCCGAGCAGCTGCGCGGTCCCGCCCTCAGCGAGCACGTCCCCGAGGCCCTGCACGAGTCCCGCAACGAGCTGATCCCCCGGCAATCCGCCGTCGCGGTAGGTGAACTGATCCTCCGCCCGCTCGTCCTCCGCGCGAGGCGTGATGACGAACGGCGGGTTGGACACCACCAAGTCGAACCTCTCCCCCGCCACCGGTTCGAGCAACGAGCCGAGCCTGAGCTCCACCCGCTCCTCGAGCCGGTCCGGGTCGATGCCGAGCTGGTGGGCATTGAGGAGGAGATTGAAGCGCGTGAACGCAAGCGCCCGTTCGGAGACGTCGGTGGCCACGACTTTGCGCGCGTGCCGCAGGAGGTGGAAGGTCTGGATCCCGCAGCCGGTCCCGAGGTCGAGTGCGGTCTCGACCTGGCGGCGGGCCGTCGACTGGACGAGGGTCGTGGAGGCGTGCCCGATCCCCAGCACATGGTCCTTCCGCAGGACGCCGGGGCGCTGGTGGGCGGCGAGATCCGAGGCAACCCACAGCCGAACCTCCCCCGACGCGGCCTCGGCGTCGTCCCACGCGTACGGCCGGAGGTCTACCGCGGCACGCACGCCTCCGCCGTCGTCCGCCCCGCCCAGCTCGGCGAGCCCGAGCGCCTCAAGGCCGCCGAGGCCGATTCTCGGGAAGGCCGCCCCCAGCTGATCGCGGCGCACAGCCCGCCCCAGCAGGAAGAAGCGGACGACGACGGCGAGCCCCCGAGCCCGGCCGTCGTCGCTGTCGAGGGCGCGCGCCGTGGCAACGAGGGCCGGCACCACCTGATCACGCGAGAGGGCGTTGTAGGCCGCCGGCCCGAGGAGCTCGGCGACGCCCTCGACGGTGTAGCCGAGGGTCTCGAGGTCCTCGGCGAGCGCGCGCAGCAGGCCAAGATCGCCGGCAGCGGGAGCCTCGACGCGAAGGGGCATCCTCACGCCTGCGGCATCTGCGTGAACGCCGCCGTCGCGGGGTCCGCACCGATACGGGCCTCGGAATCGAGGGCGTCGATCGCGGCGACCTCGTCCTCGCTGAGCTCGAGGGAAGCGGAAGCAAGGTTCTCGCGCATCCGGTCGGCGCTGGTGGTCTTCGGGATGACGATCGTCCCATGGGCCAGGTGCCAGGCGAGGACGACCTGGGCGGGGGTCGCGTCGTGGGCGCGGGCCGCGTCGGTCACGGCATCCGCATCGAGATCGCGCCCCTGGCCGAGCGGGCTGTAGGCCTCGACGGCGATCCCGGCCGCCCGCGTCCGCTCGAGGGTCTCCCGCTGCTGGAAGGTCGGGTGGAGCTCGACCTGGTTGACGGCGGGGACGACGTCCGTCGCGGCAAGCAGCCGGCCCAGATGGTCCGGGAGGAAGTTGGAGACGCCGATCGTCCGCGCTTCGCCGCGCTCGTAGATGCCCTCGAGCTCCTTCCAAGCTTCGACGTAGAGGTCCTGCGACGGCACCGGCCAGTGGATGAGGTAGAGGTCGATGACGTCGATGCCCAGCGCGCGCCGGCTCGCGTCGAAGGCTGCCCGCGGAGTGCCCTGCTCGCCGTTGCGGAGCTTGGTGGTGACGAAGACCTCCTCGCGCGGCAGGCCCGTGGAACGGAGGGCGGCGCCCACGCCGGACTCGTTCTGGTACGCGGCAGCCGTGTCGATGTGCCGGTAGCCCGCTTCGAGTGCTCCCTCCACCGCGGCCTGGGTCTCGGCGGGCGGCACCTGGAACACCCCGAAGCCGAGCTGTGGGATCTCCACACCGTTGTTGAGCGTCACGTTTCGCACTGCGGACTGGCCCACGGAAGTCTCCTTCGTCGGTTGGTTGCTGTGAAACAACGCTATCGCGACGAAAGGGGTAGCGCTCGGGCCGACGAGCGGCGGATGATCGGGCTCAGGGGGCGCAAGGAGGTGCACATGGGGGTCCGGTGGCCGCGCATGGCCACGGGCGTGGTAGTCATGCTGGCGGCTGCGGCGCTGGCAGGCTGCGAGTACACGTACGACGACGGCCTTCCCCGCCTCGGCGACCGCTCGCCGTCGTCCGCCCCCGCCCCGACGCCCAGCCGCCTGCCACGCCAGAGGTTCCTGCCGCCGTCGGCCGCCGCCTCGGACCCGCCTCCAGAAGAATGGAGCGCGTCGATGCTCACCAGCTGGGCGGAAGCGGCGTTGCCTGACTCCGACGGGCTCTCGTTCAGCTTCGGCTACGGGATCGCGAGGCCCGACCAGCCGGTCCTGGCCACCGCGTTCGTGCCGACGGGAACGCTCGTGCTCGAGTACGCGTGCCGGGGAGCCGCGACGGCGCACCTGTCTCTGACGATCTCCGGCTCGGGCGTCGTCGATTCGGATTACGCGTGCGGGCGCGTCTGGGTGAGGAGCATCGTGGTCCCGGAGAATTCGATCGCCGAGGTGCGCGCTGCGGCCCTGGACGATGATCCCGCGGCGTACGCCTACCGCATCGTCAGGCGCTGACTGCGCACCCCTGGGGGCAGCGAAGCTCCTCCGTTCCCACGGCGCACCCGGCACAGAACAGCGTGAGCTCGCGGCACGCGGGGTTGGCGCAGTTGTGGAAGTCGCTGGTTGGGGCCGAGCAGCGCGCGCAGGTCCCGACGGTCACGGCCGACTCGCTGAACTCGAGGTGCATGCGCCGGTCGAAGACGTAGAGCGAGCCCTCCCACAGCCCATCGTCGCCGAACGCCTCGCCATAGCGCGCGATCCCGCCCTCGAGCTGGTAGACCTCCTCAAATCCCCGCTGCCGCATGAGCGCCGAGAGCACCTCGCAGCGGACCCCGCCCGTGCAATAGGTCACGACCGGCTTGTCCTTGAGCTCGTCGTAGGCGCCGGAGTCCAATTCGCGCATGAAGTCCCGGGTCGTTGCGACGTTGGGCACGACCGCGCCTTTGAACCGGCCGATCTGGGCTTCGAAGGCGTTCCGGCCGTCGAAGAAGACGACCTCCCGCCCTTCCTCACGGCGGGCGTCGACAAGCTGGTGGAGCCCCTCGGGCGTGAGCCGCTCGCCCCCGCCCACCACGCCGTCGTCATCGACCTTGAGTCCCTCCGGGGCGCCAAAGGAAACCAGTTCGGGCCGCACCTTCACGCTGAGGCGCGGGAAGTCCTCTGCACCGCCCTCGGACCACTTCACGTCGATTCCGCGGAAGCCGGGGTATTCCTTCGTGGCGCGCAGGTAGCGCTTCACCGCACTCAGCTCGCCGCCCACGGTCGCGTTGATGCCGTGTTCGGAGACGATGATCCGTCCGCGAAGCCCGAGGCTCTCGCAGAGCGAACGCTGCCAGAGCCGGATTGCCTCCGGATCGGCCAACGGGGTGAAGCAGTAGAAAAGGACGATTCGGTGCAGAGCCACGCATTCTAGGGTACCGAGAACCCCCGAGTGACAGTTGCGTCACGAGGCTTATCAGTACCCTGCCATCCCGGTATCGTCATGCCTATGGCAGAGGCAGAGCTGAAGGATCTTTTGGCCACGTGGGTGGAGGGCTGGGCCTCGTCACGCCACTACCCGACGCAGAGCGTCGGAGGTTTCCCGGCCGCGCGGCTGGCTGACCGCACGGGCGACTGGGCGACCTTCGCGGCAGACCCCTCGGACGAGGAGTTCGCCCGCCTCGCCGAGTTCACTCTGGGAAGCCGGGACCGCATCCTGACCGTTTTGACCGACGACCACCTCCGCTTCCGCACCCTGGCCGAACAGCAGGGGCTCGCGGTCCTCGGGGCAGACCAGGAACTCATGGTCATGGACTTCGAGGGCAAGGACGTCGAGGAGCCGTGGCTGAACGACGACGAGCTCAAGCTCAAGACCGAGATCGAGGAGCGATCGGCGACCGTCACCGTGGTCACGGACGACGGCGAACTCGCCGCGAGCGGGCACGTCGCCGTCGCGGACGGCTTCGCCGTGTTCGACCGCATTGTGACCGAGCCGAACTTCCGTCGCCGGGGTCTGGGCTCCTTCGTCATGCGCGCTCTCACTGCGGCCGTCAGCGAACACGGCGCCGATCAGGGCCTGCTCATCGCCTCGATCGACGGCCAGCACCTCTACCACCACCTCGGATGGAGCGACGTCTCGGGCGTCCTCATGCTCAAGAACCCGAACAACCCGGACGGACCGTCGCTCAACGACTGACTCGGGCCCGGCCTCCGCGACCTGACACAATGCTGTGAGTGGCTCAGCACGATTCCCTCATCCCGCTCCTCGGACGCAGTATCCATCCCGAGCAGCTGCGGCATGTACGGCTCATCCCTGCTCGCGCCGCGCGCACCCTTCCATGGCCCGGATGGGTGCATCCAGACCTCGTCGAGGCGTATCAGCGGTTGGGGGTGCGTGAGCCTTATACCCATCAGGTTGAAGCAGCGACTCTCGCTCACTCGGGACGGCACGTGGTCGTGGCGACGGGGACGGCCTCCGGGAAGTCCCTCGCCTACCAGCTGCCCGCCCTCGACGCCATCCACCGCTCGGAGCTGCGTGTGCTCTCCGAGCCCGGCCGAATCCACGACGACGGCGCGGTCGTCCTTTATCTTTCGCCGACGAAGGCCCTCGCGGCAGACCAGCTTTCGGCGATCCGCTCCCTGCGGCTTCCGACCGTGCGCGCCGAGACCTACGACGGCGACACCGAAGCCAGTGCGCGACGGTGGATCCGGGAGCATGCGAACGTCATCCTCGCAAACCCCGACATGCTCCATTTCGGGATCCTCCCGAACCACACGTGGTGGTCCTCGTTCTTCCGCCGCCTGCAGTTCGTGGTGATCGACGAGGCGCATAGCTACCGGGGAGTCTTCGGCTCCCATGTGGCGAATCTGCTCCGGCGGCTCCGCCGCGTGTGCGCGTACTACGGCTCGGACCCCGTGTTCGTCGCTGCCTCGGCCACTACCGCTGAACCCGAGACGTCCGTCTCGCGCCTCATCGGTGCGCCTGTCTCTGCCGTCACGGATGACGGTTCCCCGCACGGCGCCACGGAAGTCGCCTTCTGGGAGCCCGCACTGACGGAGGCGCGCGGCGAGAACGGCGCTCCCCAGCGGAGGACGGCCGTAGCCGAAGCCTCTGATCTTCTCGCAAACCTCGTTGCCTCGCGCGTCCGGACCATTGCGTTCATCAAGTCCCGGCGCGGCGCGGAGGCCATCTCCTCGATCACTCAGCGCCTGCTCGACGAGGTCGACCCCAGCCTTCCGGCGAGAGTCGCGGCCTACCGGTCGGGGTACCTCCCCGAGGAGCGCCGAGAGCTCGAACGCAAGCTTCGGTCGGGTGAGCTTCTGGGCATCGCGAGCACCTCCGCCCTCGAGCTCGGCATCGACGTCTCGGGGCTCGACGCTGTGCTCGTCGCCGGCTGGCCAGGGACCCGAGCGTCCCTCTTCCAGCAGATCGGCCGCGCCGGACGCGCGGGCCAGGAAGCCCTCGCGGCATTTGTGGCGAGCGACGATCCCCTCGACACCTACCTCGTCAATCACCCCGAGGCGATCTTCGACGTCCCTGTAGAATCTACGGTCTTCGATCCCTCCAACCCGTACGTTCTGGGCCCACACCTGTGCGCAGCGGCCGCTGAACGCCCCCTCACGCAGGCCGACCTTGAACTCTTCGGTCCCGCCACCGAAGGCATCTTGGGCCAGCTCGAGCGCCAAGGGCTGCTGCGGAAGCGTCCCTCTGGCTGGTTCTGGACTCACCCCGAGAGCGCGGCAGGCATGGTGAGCCTTCGTTCGGACGGCGGCGGGCCCGTGCAGATCATCGACTCCGAGACGGGGCAGCTGCTCGGTTCCATGGACTCCCCGCAGACTCACTATCAAGCGCACGAGGGCGCCATCTACGTGCATCAGGGAGCGAGCTACCTCGTCGAGGAGCTCAACGAGGCGGAGCACTGCGTGGTGGTCCGCCGGGTGAACCCCGACTACTACACCACGGCGCGCGATATCACCCAGATCGAAGTCCTCAGCGAGCACCGTCAGGAGGACTGGGGCCCGGTCGGAGTCCACTTCGGCGAGGTCAAGGTGATCACCCAGGTCGTCTCGTTCCAGCGGAAGGCACTCATCTCCAATGAAGTCCTGGGCGAAGAGCCACTCGATCTCGGCGCGAGGGAGCTCTTCACGAAGGCCGTGTGGTTCACTATGGATCCCCGGAGCCTGTTCGCCGGCGGCCTCATCGAGGCGCAGTTCCCCGGCGCGCTGCACGCCGCCGAACACGCCGCGATCGGCCTGCTGCCTCTCGTGGCCTCGAGCGACCGCTGGGACGTGGGCGGCGTCTCAACCGCACTGCACGCGGACACGGAAGAGCCGACCATCTTCGTCTATGACGGTCATCCGGGAGGCGCGGGATTCGCCGAGCGCGGGTTCGAGCGGGCCCGCGAATGGCTTTCGGCCACCCAGGCGGCGATAGAGGCCTGCGAGTGCCCTGCGGGATGTCCCTCCTGCGTCCAGAGCCCGAAATGCGGCAACAAGAACAACCCCTTGGATAAGGCGTCCGCGATTCGCCTGCTCGGGGCGCTCCTGAAGGAGGCCGACCGGACGAAGGCTTCGGCTGGCCCCGCGCCCTGGTGATCGCGGTCTGCAAGGTCACAGGCCCGTCAGGTCATGGTGGCCTGCCCGCGCGTGCCCTTCTCTCGGCCGACCCCCAGCCCGAGGACATCGGAACTCTGGTGCTCACTCGAACTCGCTCACCAGGGCTCTCGATCTCGCAGCCGACCAGTGCGGCTTCATTGAGGCGAGCCACGGTTTCGGCGGCCGCACACGCCTGACCGGGTCGGAGGCCCCGTTCCACGTCGGCGGCCATGAGGGCCGCCAGATCGGCCGCCCGCGCGGCCTTCGTCGTCGCGACCAGTCCCTCGACCACGAGCACTCCCGCCGCGCTGGAGAGCACGACGACAAGCGCCAAGGCCAGAGCGAGGATTGTTCCCGCCCCTCGTTCCCTCTCGTTCATCGGCTCTCCTCAAGGGGCAGCTTGGCTGAGGCCTGAGCGGTCATACCTGCTGCCGAGGCGATGGGGCCGGGAACCGCGATGCGGACGGTGACGGTCACGACGCTTCCGTCCGTCGAGAAGGACGGCTCCGCCCCGTCCCCCGCAACGCTACGCACCGTAACGGAAGCGGCCTCCCACATTTCTCCTCGTGCGACCTCCCGGGCGGCAGCCCGAACGGCCTCCTCTGCCCGAACCTGCATGATTCCTGCCGTGAGGGCCGTCACGAGGAAGCCCAGCAGCGGGACCACGGCGAGGATGCCCAAAGCGAGCTCGGCGGTCACCGCCCCACGTTCCCCGCGCCGCGCCCTTTCTACGGCCTGAGCACGGGCTTTATTTACGGCCTGAGCACGGGCTTCAACCGCCGGAGCACGGGCTGCCGCACGGAAGGGAGTCACGGCAGGCTGAGCGCGGACCGGATGATATTGAGGAGGAATCCCCTCACCTCGTCGCTTCGGAGAATGACCACCAAAAGGCCAGCGAATGCGACAGCACCGAGCGTCGCGATCGCGTACTCGGCCGTGGCCATGCCATCTTGGCCCGCCGGTCCTATGTCTCCAGGACGATCTTCTCCCGTGCGATCTTCACCTGTGCGACCGTCAGCTGCCCGGAAGGATCCGGCATTGGGGTAGAGCTGCACGACTTGCGCGCCGCCAGGAGATTCCTCGCGCTCGCTCGGATGGCGCTCAAGGCTCACCGCCTCCCTTGGGCTGGTCACCTCAGGTGGACTGGTCATCTCGCGGATTGTCATGGTTTCCCCCTCACACACACCGTGACAGACCATCCGTCACGGCCACCCGAGCCCCTGCGGCTCGAATTCTGGATGCAGATTCCCTCGTTCCCTGTCCGTTGAAGTCCAGGAGTCGTCGGGCTCAAGAGGGAGCCAACGACAGAAGCACCGGCACCACGCCGAGACAGATGAACGCCGGCAGTGAGCAGACGCCGAGGGGGATGACGAGTCGGACGCCGAGAGTCGCGGCGCGCCGCTCGAGTTCTCGGTGCCGCTCGCGCCGCAGCAGCCGCGCATGGGCCGAAATGAGTCGAGCTGAAGGCGCGCCCGTGGTGGCGGCAAAGCTGAGACCCCTTCTCAGAGCGCAAGCCAGTCGGTCTTCGTCCGTGGCCGGCGGCCATGCCTCTGCCCAAGGGACGCCGAGGGCCATCGCCGCCCCCGCGCGCGCAATGGCGGTGTCTTCGAGACGGAAGACATCCGCGGCGACGGTCATGGCCCTCGGCAGGGGCGCCCCGGAGTCCAAGATCGCGGCGATGAGCTCGAGGATCAGAGCTGTTCTTGCGCCCCGGGCTTGACTGGTGATCGCCGATGCCGACCTGCGTCGAGGATCAGCACGAGACTGGCTGATGAGACCGAAGCGCTGCCATCTTCCCCTCCCGTCGGTCCACAGACCCACAGCAGCGACGCCGGCGAGCGCGACAACCAGCGCCCCGAGGACACTCCCCCATCCCATGCTCATCGCAGCTCCCCCGCCCGGAGAACGAGACGAGCGGACCACACTCGGCCTGCGAAGGCCAGGGCGGCTCCCGCCACGAGGCAGAGGAGGCCGAGGGGCGTCTCAAGGAGGACCCCAAGCGGATCAGTGCCGATGAGCGCGCCCACTACGAGGCCGACGGCGGGCAGGATGGTGAGGATCTGAGCGGTGGCCTTCGGGCCCGCGAGCGCCGTCGCGCGGGCAGCTGCGGCATCGGCGTCGTCCTCCACGTGGGCTGAGAGTCGGTCGAGGACCATCGCAAGAGGACAACCGGTCGTCTCCGCGGCCTCGACACATCCGGCCAAGTCCTCCCAAACCGAGGTCCCTCCTTTGGGCGAGCGAGCGCGATCCGTCTGCCCAGCGGCGGCGCGAATCGCCGGGGCCACCGGCAGTCCGAGGGAAGCAGCCCGAGCTGCCGCGCGAAGGATGGCCTCCGCTCCCTCCGTCTCTGCCTGGTCCGCGGCCTGACGCCACATCTCTGACGGCGCCCTCCCTGCGGTGAGCAGTGCGGAGAGCTGCGCGACCATGAAGGCAACCGCGTGCAGATCCTCAGGGTGGCCCTTCGCCTTCACGCCCTGTCCACCGCGCAAGGCCCACGAGAAGGCTCGGGGACGGCGCAGTCCCCAGAGCCTCCTCGCTGGACGGCCGACGAGGAGGAGCAGTGCTGCCGCCCATAGCAGCGCGAATACCGCCAGCGCGCCGGTCATAGACCCCACCTCGCTGATGCCGACTCCGAAAGCAGCGACTCGAGCCCATCCCATCCGGGCCCGCGCGACAGACGGTCTGTACGAAGGTCTCGTTCCAGAGCTGGCTCAATGACGAGCCGTCCTTCGCGCTCGGAGACGTGGGCGATGCTGGCGACGCGACGCCCGGCGGGAATCCTCGCCAGGTGCACCACACAGCCGAGGGCGCTCGCTGCCTGGAGGGCCGTCGCCTCGGCGGAGAGACCTGCGAGTGCTCCGAGGGCTGCCAAGCGCGCAGCCACGGAGCCGGCCGAGTTGGCGTGGATGGTTCCGGCGCCGCTGTGCCCCGTGTTCAAGGCTGTGAGGAGCTCCCGGACTTCGGCCCCCCGGCATTCCCCCACGATGAGGCGATCGGGGCGCATGCGGAGCGCCTGGCGCACGAGTTCTGCGAGGTCAATGGCGCCCATGCCTTCGAGATTTCCGTGCCGGGCCTCGAGCCCGAGCACATGGGGGTGGTCGGGGTTGAGTTCGGCGGCGTCTTCGACGAGGACGATCCGCTCCTCCGGGCGGGAGAGCCCGAGGACGGTGCTAAGCAGGGTCGTCTTCCCTGTCCCCGTCGCTCCGCTCACCAGGTAGCTCGCGTCGCTCGCGGCGATAGCCTCGAGCACGCCCCTCTGCTCGGGCAGCACGGTCCCGCTCGACTCAAGCTCATCGAGCCCGAACACGCGTTCACGCCGAATCCGGATCGACAGCAAGGTCCCGGTCGTCGAGACCGGTTGGAGGACCGCATGGACGCGGTAGCCGCCAGCGACCCGGACGTCCACGCAGGGAGAACTCTCATCAAGGCGTCTGCCTGCCGCTGCGATCAGCCGAGCAGCGAGCGACCTCACGGCTTCCTCCGAGTCAAAGTGGATCTCGGCCCGCTCGAGCCCGCGTCCTCGATCGACCCAGACGCTGTGAGGGCCGTTCACAAAGATGTCTGTGACGGCGGGATCGTGCGCGAGCGGTTGCAGGGGGCCGAGCCCACGCAGCTCCGCTGCGATCACCTCCATGGCTGCCAAGGTCCCGGTGGTTCCCAGTACGCGGCCGCTCTCCTTCACCGCCGCGGCAATCCCGGCGGCCGTGACTGGACCGGGAGCGGACAGGACCTTCTGCCGGACGGATCGGAGGAGCTCTGGGTCAACGGCTCGTCCGCCTCTCATCGCGATGCCTGTTCGACGTTCCGACCCTGCAGCGACCAGCCGAGCACGTTTCGGGCCATGCCACGGACGGCACGTCGAGAGACGAGCTGGAACAGCCGCCCGCCTTCTGCTGCAGCAACGACTCCGCGCATCTCGGGAAGGTGCGCGCCGAGCGGACAGCCCACCGCCTCCGCGATGTGCTCTGCGTCGACGCCCTCAGCAAGCGCGCCCCTCACGAGGACTGACGTGGGGACCGAGGGCAGGTCGGCAACCATCCGCGAGGCGGCGAGGGTGGATCCGAGGCGCGCGGGCACTACGAGAAGGAGTCGTTCGCTGGACCAGGCGAAGTCCTCCAGCCCTTCCCTGCCCCTTCCGATGTCCACGACAACGAGGTCGAACGCCTGTCGCGCCGCCTCGAGCGTCCTTTCGATCACCGAGGATCCGACCGGCGGCACAGGCCCCGTCGACGCCGGCCAGGAGAGCACCGACACTCCCCGAACGCGAGGGAGCGACGACTCGAGCTCCATCGGGTCGATGCTGCCACTCGCCGAGGCCAGATCAGGCCACTTCAGGCCCATGAGCGGCTCCTCCGCAATGCCGAGTTCCAGTCCGCACCCCAGCCGGTCCCCGTCGACCAGAGCCGTCGACATGCCACGGCCGGCGAACGCACCCGCGAGCAGCGCTGCGGTCGTCGTCGCCCCAGCTCCTCCGCAACCGCCCAGAACGCCGAGGATCAGCCCCTCTCCCGCATCCCTCCGCCGTCGCCCGAGGAAGTCCACGAGCCACACCGCGGCATCCGGCAGTTCCGCAACATGCTCGACGCCGAGGACGCCCGCCCTCCGCCACAGGAGGTCCCGCCCGACACTTCGTCCCAGGAGGACGACGGTAGAGCGGCGGCGGGGTGGGACGTCGTCGATATCGGCACCCAGCAGAAGGAGCCTACCGCTGTCCCACTCTCGTCCCGCGTCTCTGAAACTCGAGGCGGATTCGAACGGGACGCCCGCCACCGCCGCCACCCGCGCGCACTCCTCAAGGAGGCCGGGATCCGACGTGATGCAGAAGACGGCACCATCGTCGGGCAGCCAGCCCCCGCCCGACGGCCCCCTCAAGTTCTCTGACATGCCCATGAATCCACCTTCTCGGACCCATCACCGGGAGCTGCCGCCGATCCCGATCCATGTGGACGACATGCGGGCACTTCCTGTGTGAAGGACAATTTGTGTCCTCACTCCACGCCAGAATGTGGGAGTGCACGTCATCCTCGCCCCCGCCCCGGACGGTCGAATCGTGCTCAGAACGCTCGACGCGGCCGGACAGACCAGGCCGGAAGCCGTCGTCGAACTCGCCCGATTGCCGGAGTCGGTCCGCGATGCCGAGCACAGCAGCAGGCCGCGCTGGGTCTGGCGCAGCGCCTCGGACTGGTATCCCTCCCTTCTCGCCGCTGGCGTCTCGGTGGAGCGCTGCCATGATCTCGCCTTGGTCGGAGGCATTCTCCGTGGCTCCGTCCGCGCCGACTACACGCCGGTCCTTCCCCCGGATGACCGTCCCGCCGAGCCTTCGGGCGCGCTGCCGCCGCTCGCCGCGCCCGAAGGCCAGGCTTCGCTTTTCGAGGACGCCCCGGCGCAGGGACCCGGTGCAGAGGTGCTCGAGGCGGAGCTCCTCGCCCAACTGGGAGCGGTCCGCGCGTCCGCAGACCCCGGGCGGCTTCGCCTTCTGGCCGCAGCCGACTCCGCCGGCGCGCTCGTCGCCGCCGAAATGCAGGCGGCCGGGATCCCGTGGGACGCGCAGACGCACGAGGCGCTCCTGACCGAGCAGCTCGGCCCTCGCCCGCGAAGCGGCGAACGCCCCCTCCTGCTCGAGCACAAGGCGAACGAACTCCGTGTTCTCCTGGGAGCACCGAAGCTCAATCCAGACTCGCCCCAAGAACTCATGCGCGCGCTCCACCGAGCCGGAATCGAGGCGCAGACAACACGCGCGTGGGAGCTCCGGGAATTCCGGCATCCCGCCATCCCGCCGCTCCTGGAGTACAAGAAGCTCTCTCGTCTGCTTGCTGCGAACGGCTGGGCGTGGCTCGACGCGTGGGTCCGCGACGGACGGTTCCGTCCCGAGTACGTGGTGGCGGGAGTCGTGACGGGGCGTTGGGCCTCGCGCGGCGGAGGTGCCCTTCAGATTCCCAAGCAGGTCCGCGCCGCCGCGCGCGCCCTCCCAGGGCACAAGCTCGTCGTCGCCGACGCCTCCCAGCTCGAACCACGGGTCCTCGCGGCCCTCGCGCGCGACGACGCGATGGCGGCCGCCGCGCGCGACGCAGACCTCTACGCGGGCATCGCCGCGGCGGGCTTCGGCGGGGACCGGGCGAAGGCCAAGGTGGCCCTTCTTGGGGCCATCTACGGCGCGACCACGGGTGAGTCCGGCCGACTCATGCCGCAGCTCGCTCGGCTCTACCCGCGGGCCGTCGGGTTGGTGGAGCAGGCAGAGCGCGACGGCGAACGCGGGCTCATCGTGACCACGCACCTCGGTCGCAGCTCGCCTCCGCCCTCGGAGCGCTGGAAGCGGCTCCAGCAGTCGACCAGCGCGGAGGAACAGCGGCGGGCGGATGCCGCGGCACGAGACCGTGGCCGGTTCACCCGCAACTTCGTGGTGCAGGGCACAGCCGCCGAGTGGGCCGAATGCTGGATCGCGGAGGTTCGCCTGCGCCTGCGGCGTCTCGCTGCGCAGGGCAGCCGGGCAGAGCTCGTCTACTTCCTCCACGACGAGGTCATGGTCCACGCGGAGGAAAGCGTCGCGGAGGCCTGCGCGGAGGCGGTCCGGGACGCCGCTGCGGCGGCGAAGCGCCTCCTCTTCGGCGACGCGCCCGTGCAATTCCCCGTGAGCATCGCCGTCGTCGACTCCTACGATCAGGCGAAGTAGCCCTCAGGGCGTGATGTAGTGCTTGCGGTCCCGATCCCAGGGGACGGACCAGCCGAGCCCCTCGAGCAACGCGTCGAGGACCATGGCCGTGAAGCCCCAGATGAGGACTCCCCCCACGACGAACGCGGGGCTTGAGAAGGTCACCCCACGGCGGTGCAGGACCCCTGTGAAGCGGTTTTCGGGGTCCAGCAGGTCACGGACCGGCGTGCGGAAGACCTGCGCCGACTCGGCGAAATCCACGACGGCGACGGGCGACGGCGACTTCCACCAGGCGAGGACAGGCGTCACCAGGAATCCGCTCACGCCGAGTCCGAGCGGGGGGAGCTCGGCGAGAACGTCCACCCCCGACGGGTCCAGCCCCGTCTCCTCGGCTGCTTCCCGGAGGGCGCAGTCGACGAGGCTCGCGTCCTGGGGCTCGAGCCCGCCGCCGGGAAACGCGACCTGGCCGGGATGGGACCCCAGCGTCTGCGCGCGTTCGAGAAGCAGGACGTCGAGGTCCGCGGGCGCGAGCGGCTTGTCCGAGGCTGCCGGAACAGAATCGAGCACACCGAACAGCACGAGCACGGCGGCCTGACGCCCCTTCGGCCCCACGGCCGTGGGGTGCCAGCGCGGATCGAACGGGTCAATCTCACCGGTCCGGATTCCGTGCGCGAGCGCCTCGAGCTGAGCCTTCGCGCTCATGAATTGCCTTGCACGCGGCGACGGATGTCAGCTGCCGAATCCACGTTCGCGACCATCTCGGCGTAGAGCGCCTCCTGGCCCGGGGCCATCTCGTATTTGAGAAGCTTCCGGGCCTTCTCCGGATCAGTCTCGCCAATCCCGAAGGACGGACAGAGCGCCGCAAGGGGGCATGCCCCACAGGCAGGACGCCGCGAATGGCAGACGCGGCGGCCGTGGAAGATGACGCGGTGGGAGACCATCGTCCAGTCGCTCGGCGGGAAGAGCTCCATGACGTCCTGCTCGACCTTGACCGGGTCCTCCGAGGCGGTCCAGCCGAAACGCTTGGCGAGCCGTCCGAAGTGGGTGTCCACGCTGATCCCGGGGATGCCGAACGCATTGGCGAGGACGACGTTAGCCGTCTTTCTCCCAACTCCTGGGAGCGTCACCAGGTCTTCGAGGCGGCCGGGGACCACTCCGTCGAAGTCGTCCACAATCCGCTGCGAGAGCACCTGCACGCTGCGCGCCTTCGCCCGGAAGAACCCGGTCGGCTTGATGATCTCCTCGATGTCGGCGAGCTCCGCCTCGCTCAGCGCCCGTGCGTCCGGATATCTGGCGAACAGGACGGGCGTCACCTGGTTCACCCGGACGTCCGTGGTCTGCGCGCTCAGCACCGTGGCCACGAGAAGCTCGAAGGGATTGCGGAAGTCGAGCTCGGCGTGCGCGTAGGGATAGAAGTCGGCGAGGATGCGGTTGATCTTCCGCGCCCGCCGCTTGAGGGCGAGGGGCGTCTCGTCGGGGGTGAGCCGGCGCCGCGAAGTTCCTCGCGAGGGCCCGGCGTTGGCGCTCAGCCGCGCTCGATTCCCGAGAGGTCGCGCAGGATGCCGATCCTCCCGTCCTGGCTCTGGACGAGGAACTCGTTGCCGCGGTCCTGCAGGGCGAGGATCCACTGGCCCGGTTCGAGAGCGAAGACCGGGAGGCCGCTTTCCGGATCGAACGCCATGCGCTGCTGGTTCACCGCGAACCAGAACGCCTCGTACTCGGGCTCCGGCTCCTCGAAGCTGCGGGTGGCCTCGAACTCCTCATAAGGGTCGACGGCGGGCGCGACCTGAGTGGCTGGCCCAACCTCGGGCTCGGGTTCCGGCGCGCGGGCGGATTCCGTCTCGCGCTCGGCCCCCGGGACTTCGGGTGCCGGCGCCGCTGGAGCCGGCGATTCGGCTGCCGGTACGGACGCCGCCTGGACCGTCGCGGTTGGAACAGGTTCGGCCGGGGCCGGCTCGGCTCTGCCAGGTTCGGCCGGGGCCGGCTCGGCTCTGGTCGGCTCGGTCGCGGCAGGGGTCGCAGCCCTCTCCTCCGCGCCGGGTGCGCCGTACGCCTCGCCATCGGCATCGCCGAGGACGACGGCGTCGTCCCCCTGCTGCCCCGCTGGGGCGCTCCGGAGCGCACGGGTCTGGGCATCCCTCTCGGCCGACGCTGCGGCCGCGGCGGCAGCTACTGCCGCACCCGCAACCCCCGCACTGGCAGCGCCAGCACCAGCGGCCCCAGTGGTCCCAGCACCAGCAGCGCCAGTACCAGCAGGGCTACCGGCGCCTGCAGTCGGGCCCACCGCCGTAGGGCTCATGACTGTTTCAGGGGCCGCACTTTGCCTGGGCGAGAAACGCCCGGCGCTCGGCGGGGTCGAAGCAGCGGGCGCCGGGCCGCCGTCGTGCATCACCGTGCCTGCCCATGGTGCGGGCGCGCCGGGAGATGCCTGTTGCTGCGCCGCGCCTGCGGGCGCCCTCTTGGGCTTCGGCGCCTTGGGCTTGACGACGGGGGCGACGGCGTCGCGGGCCACGACGTGTGCCGGCACCTCGGCGCGGCCGGCGAAGTCCTTCGCGAAGCCCGGAATGAAGCGCCCCAACACGGTGGCCGCGACGAGGATCGCGCCTCCGACGAACCCGACGAAGCCTCCGGGGGTCAGTGCCGTGACCGCGAAGACGAAGAAGTAGGAGCAGGCGAAGGCCGCCACGACCGACCCGAACTGATCCAAGGACAACGATCCGACACGGATGGAGGTCGACGGCGCGAGCCGTCGCCAGGCGAAGAGACCCGCGAGGATGAGCGGCAGCAGAATGCCGATGCCGATGAAATAGAGATTCTGGGCGTTCCAGAGGTTCAGCTGGGTTCCCCGCTGGACGAGCGGGAGCACCGAGCCGATGAGCGTGACCAGCACGCCACCGAAGACGGCGAGATCGCGGGCCGTGAAGGGGCCGACGACGGCCACGCTGCGGCCGTCAGTCTCAGGTTCGCGGTTGGGTCCGGGCAGTGTGCTGCCACCGCGCGAGGGACCCTGAGTGGGATCAGACATGGGCTGCTCCTTCGGTCGTCCTTGCGGTTCAGCCTAGCCACAACGCCTGTGCGGCACCTAGCACCCGCGGCCCAGTTCGACTAGCCACCGCAGGACGGGCGGGACGAGCGGCCGCTTCAATGTGACGCACGCAACTACCCTGCTACGGGCGAAGGTTTAGTGTGGTGATGAATCACGCGATGGAACGAGCCGAAAGGACTCCCATGTCCCAAACCGTCAACGGTGACGCCTTTGAAAACCTGCTCCGCGAGGAACGCAAGTTCCCGCCCACGCCGGAGTTCGCGGCCGCGGCCAACGTGCGCGGGGACATCTACGCCAAAGCCGCGGAGGATAGGGTCGGGTTCTGGGCGGAGCAGGCACGCAGCATCCTGACGTGGTCGAAGGATTTCGACGAGGCGTTGGACTGGTCGGATGCGCCCTTCGCGAAATGGTTCGTGGGCGGGGAGGTCAACGCCGCGTACAACGCCCTGGACCGGCACGTGGAGGCAGGGCACGGGAACCGGGTGGCGATCTACTTCGAGGGCGAGCCCGGGGACACCGAGACCATCACGTACGCAGACCTGACCGAGCGGGTGAAGCGGGCCGCCAACGCGTTCGAGTCCCTGGGGATCCGCAAGGGCGACCGCGTGGCCGTATATCTGCCGATGATCCCCGAGGCTGTCGTGACGATGCTCGCGTGCGCCCGCATCGGTGCCGTCCACTCGGTCGTGTTCGGCGGGTTCTCCGCCGACGCCCTGCGCTCCCGGATCGACGACGCTGAGGCCAAGCTCGTCGTCACCGCCGACGGGACGTACCGGCGCGGGAAGCCCTCCTCCCTCAAGCCCGCCGTGGACGACGCTCTCGCTGCGCCGGGCCACACGGTGGAGCACGTCGTCGTCGTCAAGCGCAACGGGCAGGACGTGGCCTGGACCGAAGGGCGCGACGTGCACTGGGCGGACCTGATGGAGGCCTCCTCCCCCGAGCACACCGCCGTCGGACACGACTCCGAGCACCCGCTGTTCATCCTCTACACCTCCGGCACCACCGGAAAGCCCAAGGGCATCCTCCACACCACCGCCGGCTACCTGACCCAGACGGCGTTCACGCACTCGGCCGTGTTCGACCTCAAGCCAGAAACCGACGTCTACTGGTGCACCGCGGACATCGGCTGGGTTACCGGCCACTCGTATGTCACCTACGGTCCGCTGGTGAACGGCGCGACCCAGGTCATGTACGAGGGCACGCCCGACACTCCGCATCAGGGGCGCTGGTGGGAGCTCGTCCAGAAGTACAAGGTCTCCATCCTCTACACGGCCCCGACCGCGATCCGGACCATGATGAAGTGGGGTCGGGAGATCCCGGACAAGTACGACCTCTCGAGCCTGCGCGTCCTCGGCTCCGTCGGGGAGCCGATTAATCCCGAGGCTTGGATGTGGTACCGGGAGGTCATCGGCCACGGCAAGGCCCCGATCGTGGACACCTGGTGGCAGACCGAGACCGGGGCCATCATGATCGCCCCGCTCCCCGGGGTCACCGCCACCAAGCCCGGCTCTGCCCAGGTGCCGCTGCCCGGGATCGCGGTGGACGTGGTGGACGAGAACGGGGCGCCGGTCCCGAACGGGCACGGCGGCTTCCTCGTGGTCCGCGAGCCCTGGCCCTCCATGCTGCGCACCATCTGGGGCGACCCCGAGCGGTACAGGGACACCTACTGGTCACGGTTCGAGGGCATGTACTTCGCCGGGGACGGGGCAAAGAAGGACGACGACGGCGACATCTGGCTCCTCGGGCGCGTCGACGACGTCATGAACGTCTCCGGCCACCGCCTCTCCACCACCGAGATCGAATCGGCCCTCGTCTCCCACGAATGGGTCGCCGAGGCCGCCGTCGTGGGTGCCGTCGACGAGACGACCGGCCAGGCCGTCGTCGCCTTCGTCATCCTCCGCGGCGAGGTCGAGATCGCCGAGGGCGAGGACCCCTCCGCGGTGCTGCGCGCGCACGTGGGCAAGGAGATCGGACCGATCGCCAAGCCCAAGCACGTCCTCGTCGTTCCCGAACTGCCCAAGACCCGCTCGGGCAAGATCATGCGGCGCCTCCTCAAGGACGTCGCAGAAGGCCGCGACCCCGGCGACGCGACCACCCTCGCCGACCCTGGCGTGATGCAGCAGATCGCCCAAGACCTGCGCAAGTAGGTCAGCGGAAAGTGCGGCTGTCGCACGAAAGTCGCGGTGCGCCGCGAAGGTTCGTCACTTCTCGCGGAGGAGTTCCCGTAACGGGAACTCCTCCGCGAGAGCGGTTCGGAGCGGTATCCACATAGGTGTTCTGCAGTCATCGACGGAAACGGGTCAACTGTCAGGATCGACGGCATGGACCTTTTGGCGCACCTCATTGACAGTTCCCTCCGCAAGGTTGACGGCCCCTCGTTCGACCCCCGGACGCGTTTCGCCGATGGCCGGCTCGTGCGCCTCCGGCGCGGCTTCTACATCCCCACGCCCCAGTGGCTCGACGCTACCTCGACCGAACGCTTCCAAGCCGCCGTCACATCGCACGCCCGCGCGAACCCCCAAGCCGTCTTCTGCGGCGAGACGGCCTTGTTCCTTCATGGAATACCCGTGGTGAAGGTTCCGCCCTCGATCGATGTGGCGGTGGATTCCACCACGCGGCTCGGGCTTCGACCGAACGCCTTCACGGTCCGAGGCGAATCGGATCAGGCCAGCAGAGCGCGTCTCGCGCCTCCACCGCCGGTACGGCGCCATCGACATCGGGACGTTGGCCCAGTTCTTGTCGGCGAGTACGCGACAGTCCCGATCGTCACAGCGCTCGTCGAGGTCCTCGGCACCGGACGATTCGCCCGCGCGCTCACCGTAGCGGACGGACTCTTGCGGGGCAGCGGTGAAGATTCATTGCTCGCGGTGCCCGGGGTTCAAGACGGAATCGCCGCCCTGTCGCATAAGAATCAACGCCAGAGGGCCGAGCTCGTTGCGTCTCTCGCGCGGGCCGGCGCCGAGTCTCCCGGCGAATCCGTGAGCCGAGCACTCATGCACATTTTCGGCTTCCCCGAGCCGGTGCTCCAACGGGAGCATCGAGACATGCAGGGATTCATCGGTCGAACCGATTTTGCCTGGGACATCAGTCCGGACCCGGTGGGCGAATTCGACGGCTGGGGGAAGTACTTCCGCCGGGAAATGACAGGAGACGAGGATCCCCGTGACGTCATCCGACGGGAGAAGCGTCGCGAGAACCGCCTGTTGGCGTCCGGTCATCCGGTACTGCGGTGGGACTGGGCTGAGCTCGAACAGCCAACACTTCTGCGGGCGAAGCTGCTCGAGGGCGGCCTCCGACCGGCAGGAAGCTCACTGCTCGCGGAGAAGTTCACATGACGGGAACTCGTCCGCGAGAGGGGAACTGCTGACCTCGCTCACGCGAACTTCGTCGCGACAAGGTGTCGGCTCAACACCCGCAGGACGCCCGGCGGACCAGGGTCGCGGGGAAGATCCGGTTCCGCTTGTGGTCGCCGCCTCCCACGAGGGCGTCGACGGCTGCGTGCGCCATCTCCCCCACGGGCTGGGCCACCGTGCTGAGCGGCGGCCAGCTGAACTCGGCCTCCGCGGAGCCGTCGAACGAGACGATCGCCAGGTCCTCCGGCACGCGCACCCCCGCCTCGTGGCAGGCCTTGAGCAGCCCGACAGCCTGAAGGTCGGAACTCGCGAACACTGCCGTCGGCCTTTCGGCCTCGTTGAGCAGCCACCTTCCGGACTGATATCCGCCTTCCCGACTGAACGGGCCGCGCATCACCGGACCGGAAGGAAGTCCCGCTTCGGCGAGTCCGGCGCGCCAGCCCACCTCACGCGCATCGAGGTCCCCGCCGGTGTTCGTGCCTATGATGAGCCCGATCCTTCGGTGTCCGTGCCAGACGAGATGCCCGACGGCGGTCCGCGCCCCCTCTTCGAGGGCCACCCCTACCGAATCGAAGCCGGGCGTCTCGGCGCTGTGGTTGAGGAGCACGGCCGGGATGTCGGCCGCCTCGAGTTCCCTTAGGTCTGGCTCGAAAAGGACGCTGCAGAGGAAGACGCCGTCCACCCGCCGGCTCACGAGATTCGCGACCTGCCGCCGCTCCGATGCAAGGGATCCGCCTGAGTTCGCGATGAGCAGCGCGTACCCGCGCTCGGCGGCCGCCTCCTCGACTGCGTGGGCGAGCGTCGCGAAGAACGGGTTGGTGGCGTCCGGGACGACCATTCCGAGCATCTCGCTGGATCCGAGCTTGAGAGCACGTGCCGCCGCGTTCGGCCGGTAGCCGAGCGCGGCGATCGCGTCGCGGACCTTCGCTTCCGTCGCTGGTGAGACGCGCTTCGGTCCCCCGTTGACCACATAGCTCACGACGGCGGTGCTCACCCCTGCGAGCCGGGCCACGTCCTTGCGGGTGGCAGTCGGCTTTGCAGAGGGATACGGCATGGCGACCATGCTATCGCCGGGACCCCCTGGGCCCTGCAGGGAAGGACGCCGACGACGGCGACGCCGCCCCCGCTGCGACGTCGGCCGGGGCGTCGCCGAAGTCGGGGACGGGAAGGCGTTCGCCGCCGCGCAGCGCGGACTGGTGAGCGATGATTCCGGGCAGGGTATACCGGGCCGCCTCCCACGCGTTCACGGGCGGCAGGGTCCTGTCCGCCACGGCGCGGGCGAAGTCGTCGACGAGGAACTGGTGGCTGCCCTCGTGGCCGGTCGGGAGTGCCCGCAGCTCATGCGGGAGGCGGGAAGCGTCCTGCACGGGAGCGAGTCCGGACACGAAGCCATCCCGCAGGGCGGGCGCAACATCGGCGAGCGAGGGGTCGTCGGCGGCGAGCGTCGCCGTCGTCCTCAAGAGTTCTGAGACATCGGTGACAGACTCCTTGTCCTGCCACACCGCTGAGTCGACGAGCTGCTCGAAGCTGCCCTCGGTGCCGAAGTAGCGGAAGCGGCTCTCGCGCAGGTGCGAGGGGTAGCCCACGCGGCGGAACTCGTTGATGCGCATGGAGCCTCCGCCGGCGAGCTCGAACAGCGCGGTGGCGTTGGAGAAGTCGTTGTCGAACATGCTGACCGCGCGGTCGAAGACGCCGTCACCCCGCTCGTCGCGCACTCCGATGCAGCTCACGCTCACGGCATGGCCGCCGATCCCGCCGAGCACGCCGCCGACCGAGTGGGTCGGGTAGAGCATGGGCGGGTAGCTCGCGGTGCGCTTCCACTCGGCGCCTCCGCTGTACTGATAGGCCTCGTAGAAGCCGAGGTCCATGTCGTGGACGTAGTCGCCCTCTGCGTAGAAGATCCGGCCGAAGGCGCCCTCCGCTCGGCGCTGCCGGGCGTAGACGGTCGCGGGGTTGTAGTAGCTCGTCTCGCCCATCATGTAGGTCAGCCCGGTCTCACGGACGGCCTCGATGATCGCTGCGATCTCTCCGACGCTGATGGCCATGGGCACGGCCGAGTAGACGTGCTTGCCGCCGCGGAGGGCCTGGACGACGAGCGGGCCGTGAGTCCAGCGCTGGGTGAAGATCGCGACGGCGTCGACATCGCCGTCGAGCATCGCCTCGAAGCTGGGGAAGGCCCCGTCGAGTCCCAGCCGATCGACCAGCGCGGTAGCCCGATCCTGGATCACGTCCGTGACGTGGACGGCCGAGATGGCGGGGTGGGCGTGGAAGAGCTTGGCGAACTGCCCGGCGAACTGACCCGCGCCGACGATGCCGAGGGAGAAGCGTGAAGTGTGCGTCATGCGCGGCAGTCTGGCATGAGAAATCTACACGAGTCAACAGTATCTAAGCGCGTCAACTTGGGCTTGCGTCGCCAAAAGTTACTCGTGTAGATTCCTCCGCAGCTTCATTCAGCTGTTAGCCACATCACAGGAGGATCCTTGGCGGCCACCTCACTGGACACCCGAGCGCCACGGCAACGCGGCCTCCGCATCGGGGAAGCGCAGCCCGGTCGGCGGCGCAGCCGGAGCGACCTCGGAATTGCCCTCGTCTTCGTAGCACCGGCCCTCATCGGGTTCGTGCTCTTCTACCTCGTCCCCACGGTCCGGGGCATCTATCTGAGCTTCACGAAGTACAGCACCCTGAGCCTCGCCGACCCGAAATGGGTGGGGACGGCCAACTATGAGGCCATCGCGAAGGACCCACTGTTCTGGAACGCGCTCGGCGTCACCCTCGAGTACGTCGTCATCAACATCGTGCTCCAGACGGCCCTCGCCCTCGGCCTCGCGCTGCTCATGCACCGCATCGCCAAGTCCACGATCATCCGGGGCGCACTCCTGCTCCCCTACCTCATGGCCAACGTCATCGCGGCGCTCCTGTGGTTCTGGATGCTCGACTACCAGATCGGCATCGTGAACCAGATCATCGAGTGGCTCGGCCTCCCGCGCGTAGCGTTCTTCGGGTCCCAGGAGTGGGCCATCCCGACTCAGGCCCTTATCAACACCTGGCGCCACATGGGCTACACGGCGCTGCTGATCTTCGCAGGCCTTCAGGCCATCCCGAACCACCTGTACGAGGCGGCACACCTCGACGGGGCCTCATCGGGGCAGGCGTTCCGGAGGATTACGCTGCCGCTCCTGCGGCCCGTGCTGGTCCTGGTGCTCGTGGTGACGGTGATCGGCTCGTTCCAGGTCTTCGACACAGTGGCGGTGACGACTCAAGGCGGCCCCATCAACGCGAGCCGCGTCATCCAGTACTACATCTTCCAGCGGGCCTTCACCCAGCACGACTTCGGCTACGGCTCGGCCCTGGCCGTCATCCTCTTCGTCATCCTCGCCCTCGTCGCCTTCATCCAGATGAAGTTCCTGCGGGGCAACGAGTCGGACCTGGACTAAGGAGCCAAGCATGTCTGCCACCACCACCGTCCGACGGCACCTCCCGCCGGTGCGCCGCGTGACCCGGGGCCGCTTGAACGGGCGCCGCGTCATCGCCTGGGCCCTGCTCGTCCTCGCGATCGCCGTCAGCGTCCTGCCGTTCTACTGGGTGCTGCGCACCGCGCTCTCGTCGAACCACGCCCTCGCCGCCAACTCGGCGAATCTGCTCCCCGCGGACTTCGGCCTCGGTGCCTTCCAGCGGGTCTTCGGGCTCCAGACTCCGGCCGAGGCAGTGGCCGAGGGCGGCTCCGGGGCATCCATCAACTTCTGGCGGTACCTGACCAACTCCCTCCTCTTCGCCGGGATCACGACGGTCTGCGCCGTGTTCTTCAGCTCCATGGCCGCCTACGCCTTCGCCAGGCTCCACTGGAAGGGCCGCAACGCCGTCTTCTCGCTGTTCCTCGGCACCATGCTCGTCCCGCCGATCTTCACGGCCCTGCCGAACTTCCTCCTTGTGAAGAACCTCGGCCTCCTCAACACGATGCTCGGGCTCGTGCTGCCGTACCTGTTCATGACCCCGTTCGCGATCTTCTTCATGCGGCAGTTCTTCCTCAACATGTCGCGCGAGGTCGAGGAAGCCGCGATGCTCGACGGCGCGAGGCACTGGCGGATCTTCTTCCAGATCGTCCTCCCCAACGCAGCGGCCCCGATTGCCACCCTCGCCCTGCTGACCTTCATGGGCCAGTGGAACGAATACTTCTGGCCCCTCCTCGTGGGATCCGACGAAAGCACGCGCGTGCTCACGGTGGGTCTGGGCGTCTTCAAGTCCCAATCGCCGCAAGGCGCTCCGGACTGGTCGGGCCTCATGGCCGCGACCCTCGTCTCGGCACTCCCCGTGCTCATCCTCTTCGCCGCCTTCGGCAGGCGAATCGTCAACTCCATCGGCTTCAACGGCACCAAGTAACCCCCAAACCCCCGGAAGGACCATCATGAAGAAGACCCTCGGCGCCATCGCCGTCGCCGCCGCGGCGACCCTCGCGCTCTCTGCCTGCGGAAGCGGCAGCTCCGGCGGAGGGAACTCCGCGGACTCCGCGAAGGGCGAGGTCTCCTACTGGATGTGGGACGCCAACCAGCTCCCCGCCTATCAGCAGTGCGCGGACGACTTCCACAAGGCGAACCCGGACATCACGGTCAAGATCACCCAGACCGGCTGGGACGACTACTGGGGCAAGCTGACCAACGGCATGGCCTCGGGCACCGCCCCGGATACCTTCGCCGATCATCTCTCGAGGTACCCCGAGCTCGCGACGAACGGCCAGCTCCTCGCCCTCGACGACGCCGTCAAGGCAGACAACGTGGACCTGGGGCAGTACAACCCGGGTCTCGCCGACCTGTGGATCGGGCCGGACGGCAAACGCTACGGCCTCCCGAAGGACTGGGACACGATCGGCCTCTTCTACAACAGGGACATGCTCCTGAAGGCCGGCATCTCTGAGGACCAGATGAAGAACCTCACGTGGAACCCGCAGGACGGCGGCACGTATGAGAAGGTCATCGCCCACCTCACCGTGGACAAGAACGGCAAGCGCGGCGACGAGCCTGGCTTCGACAAGAACAGCGCGGCGGTCTACGGCTTGGGCCTCGAGAGCTCGGGCTCGGGTATGGGTCAGACGCAATGGAGCTTCCTCACCGGCACCACGGGCTGGACCCACACCGACAAGAACCCGTGGGGGAGCAAGTACAACTACGACGACCCGAAGTTCCAGCAGACGATCGCCTGGTGGGCGAGCCTCGCCGACAAGGGCTACATGCCCAAGCTAGAGACCACCGTGGGCGCCTCGATGACCGACAACTTCGGGGCCGGGAAGGCTGCAATCAACTCGAGCGGCTCGTGGATGATCGGGCAGTACACCGGCTACAAGGGCGTGAACGTGGGCATCGCCCCGACTCCAGTCGGCCCCGACGGCAAGCGTTCCTCGATGTTCAATGGCCTCGCCGACTCCGTCTGGACCGGAACCAAGAAGAAGGACGCCGCGGTGAAGTGGGTCGAGTACACCGGCTCGAAGGCCTGCCAGGACGTCGTCGCGTCGAAGGCCGTGGTCTTCCCGGCCATCTCCAGCTCGACGGACAAGGCCGCGGAGGCCTTCAAGGCGAAGGGCGTGGACGTCACCGCCTTCACCCAGCAGGTGAAGGACAAGACCACGTTCCTCTTCCCGATCACGGACAATGCGTCGAAGATCGACGGCATCATGAAGCCCGCGATGGATGCCGTCGTCTCCGGCAAGGCCCCCGCGAGCTCGCTGACCGACGCGAACAAGCAGGTCAACGCGCTCTTCCGGTGAGCCAGAACGGGGAGAATACTTGACCCCACTCAGGGGCCCGGCACCGTGCCGGGCCCCAGCCCATGACTTCTAGAACGCCTCCCAGTCAGCGACACGAAAGCGAGTTCCATGGACCCCCTGCATCTCCGCTCAGCCGGCACCAGCGTGCTGCTCGCCTTCGATTCCGGCGAGGCCGAGATGGTGCACTGGGGTGCCGACCTCGGCGAGACGCTCCCCGACCTCGGCATCCTCCGCAGCCCCGTTCCGCACTCCGCGCTCGACCAGCCTGTCGTCGCCGGGCTCGTCCCGCAGGCGTCGTCGGGCTGGCTTGGCCGGCCGGGGTTGCGGGGCCACAGAACGAACGCCATAGGCACAGAAGCTGCAGTCCCCGGCTTCGCCTTCTCCCCCGCCTTCCGCGTGACCTCGGCTGAGTTGACGCTGGACGGTCGCGGAGCGCGCATCATTCAGGCCGACGCGGAGGCGGGCCTCACAGTCGAGACGCTACTCACGCTCCATGAGGGCGGACTCCTCGAGATCACGCACGAGGTGACCAACAGCGGGGATGGGCCGTACCACCTGGGCGAACTCGGCGTCGTCGTCCCCGTCCCCGGGCAGGCGGAGGAGCTCCTGGACCTGACCGGCCGGTGGTGCCGTGAGAACCATCCGCAGCGGCATCGCATCCAGCAGGGCACATGGGTGCGCTCGGGGCGGCACGGCCGGACAGGCCACGATTCGTCACTGCTCGTGGCCGCAGGGACCGGCGGATTCTCGAACCGGGCGGGCCGCGTCTGGGCGATCCACTTCGGCTGGTCCGGCAACCACGAGCAGTACCTCGACTCGCTCGCCGACGGCCGCCGCATGCTCGGCGCCGCCGAGCTGCTGGGCCCGGGCGAGGTGGTCTTGGCTCCGGGGCAGTCCTACCGCACGCCGACCCTCTACGCGGCGTTCTCGGACCGGGGCCTCGACGGCGTGACCGACGAGTTCTACCGCTGGTTCCGCGCCCGGCCCCAGCATGTGGAGACCACCTCCGGGCGAGTGCGCCCGGTTGTCCTCAATACGTGGGAAGCGGTGTATTTCGACCACCGCCTTGAACCGCTGCTCGAGCTCGCGGAGACCGCGGCGGAGCTGGGCGTGGAGCGCTTCGTGCTCGACGACGGCTGGTTCCGCGGGCGCCGCGACGATCACGCGGGGCTCGGCGACTGGTACGTCGACGAGACGATGTGGCCTGAGGGCCTCACCCCGCTCATCGACGCGGTGACGGGGCACGGCATGGAGTTCGGCCTGTGGGTCGAGCCGGAGATGGTCAATTTGGACTCGGACGTGGCCCGGGCGCATCCGGATTGGGTCTCGGGGCCGTCGCCAACCTCGTACAAGGACGGCGGCCGGCTCGCGCACGAGTGGCGCCATCAGCACGTGATCGACCTCGTGAATCCCGATGCGTGGCAGTATGTCTACGATCGCCTCGACGAGCTCCTCAGCAAGAACAGGATCTCGTACCTCAAGTGGGATCAGAACCGTGACCTGGCCGAGCAGGGCCACGCCGGCCGGCCGTCGGTGCACGACCAGACCCTTGCCGCCTACCGCCTGGTCGACGCGCTCAAGGCGGCGCATCCGGACGTAGAGATCGAGTCGTGCTCGTCGGGCGGCGCCCGCGTGGACCTCGGAATCCTGCAGCGCACGGACAGGGTCTGGGCCTCGGACTGCAACGATGCCCTCGAGCGGCAGACCATCCAGCGCTGGACGGAGGCTGTTCTCCCGCCGGAGCTCGTCGGGGCACACGTCGGGCCGACCCACTCGCACACCACGGGCCGGGTCCACGACATCTCATTCCGCGCCATCACCGCCCTGTTCGGCCACTTCGGGATGGAGTGGGACATCCGCCAGGCAACTCCGGCCGAACGCGAGACGCTGCGACGCGCCATCGCGCTGTACAAGGAGCACCGGGCGCTGATTCATTCGGGCGCGCCCATCCACGCCGATCTTGCAGAGCCGAACCTCTCGCTGCACGGCGTCGTGGCGTACGACGGCGGCGAGGGCCTTTTCGCCGCCGTGGCCTTGGGCACGCTCGCGGCGGAGATGCCCGGCCGAGTGGGCCTCCCAGGGCTTGATCTGGACCGGGAGTACCGGGTCGAGGTTGTCCTTCCGACGCCAGAGGACGGTGACTTCGCGGGCACCTTCATCCAAACGGCACCGCCCACCTGGGTCGCCGAAGGGGCCACGGCGAGCGGCCGCTTCCTGGCCGACGTCGGCCTCCCCCTCCCGGTGCTCCGTCCGGAGCACGCGCTCCTGCTACACCTCAAGGCGCTCAGCTGAAAACACCCTGCAGAGGTGACGGCACACCCATGGCTCCTTTTCTTGACAACTGAATATAGTTTTATGGTATCTACTCTTGAAGGAGGAATCGGGAAGTACTTCTTCCTGCGTCCTGGATGCCTTGATGGGGGTGAGCTCGGTGTCTTCACCCTTGTCCGAGCGATATCGGCGCCTGGGCGAGTTCCTGCGGCTCAAGCGAGAGGGCCTCCTTCCCGCTGACGTGGGCCTTCCAAGTTCGGGTAGGCGGCGCGCCCAAGGCCTTCGGCGAGAGGAAGTCGCGTCGATCGCTAACGTCGGCGTGTCCTGGTACACGTGGCTCGAACAGGGGCGAGCGGCCGGCGCCTCTCTTGAAGTGCTCGACGCCGTTGCCAGGGCGCTCCGACTGAACGCCGATGAGCACCGCTATGTTCTCGGTCTCGCGAGAGGCGACAGCGGGGCGAGGGTCATTGCGCCCTCCCCCGCAGACCACGCTCGATACGGAGAGCTCGTGAAGACGATCACCACTCCTGCCTACGTCGTCGATCCCTGTTGGCGCGTCATCGCCGCCAACGCCCTCGCGAAAGAGTGCTTCGATGTCGACGCAGGCACCAACAAGCTTGAGCAGTTCTTCCTCGATGACGCTTTCGCTGGCCGATTCGTCAATCCCGACATGATCGGACGCTCCCTCGTAGAGCAATTCCGAGCGCAGTGGGCGAGGTACCCCGACGATTCGATTTTCGACACTCTCGCTCAGCGGTTCAGCACGCGGTCGGCCCTCTTTCGCAAGCACTGGGACGGACATGCGGTGGGAGAGTCGTACAGGGGAGACGTCAGCTTCACTCATGCAACCCTCGGCCTGCTCACCTTCGAGGCTCTCATCTTGACGCTCGACGGGGAGGCTCAGCTGCGACTCTGCACCTACCTCCCGCGGCATCAAGACCGAATGAGTTCGGCTGGAGCTGCGCACGAGGCCACATAGGCGGGAACCGCGGCAGACAGGAGTCCAGCAGCTACACCTGACGAGACGCCCGTCAGCAACGTCAAAGCTTCCAAAGATGGAATCCATCCCTGTGCGTTGCAGATAAGAATCAGCAAGTCTGGTCCGATGGCCACTCCCGACAAGCCGCCCGCCAACCCCACCATCGAGCCTTCCAACAGGAACGCTCTCAAGATGGCCCCTCGAGAAGCGCCCATTGCCCTTCTCATGGCGATTCCGGGAAGCCTCGAGAGAACTGACAAATACATCGTCAGGCCGCCGCTCAAACAGGACAATCCGAGCACCACGACCGAGATCGTTGAGACTAAATTGGACAACCCATCAGCCACTGCCGCACGCAGCCCGTCGACATTTGCCACAGGATCAATCCTGAACGACGAAGGATTGGCCGGATCGACCGCGAGGGGAATCGATGTCGCCAGGGGCACGCTGTAGCCGGGCTCCACCTCGATAACGAAGGTTGGAACAACGGCGGCTGAGAGGCTTGAACGGGAGAGCACCACCGAGGAGAGCAGAGGGTCATCCGTAGCAGCGACCATGAACCCGGCGATGGCAATCGGGCGGCCGTTGAGAAGCAACTCTTGGTCCAGATTGATAGAAAGCCCCAGATTCTTCGCTGCATCCACGCCCACGATCACGCTCGAGACGTCCGGATTATCAAGGAGGTCCAGCCGTGCGTTCGGCATCAACGACACGTCTCGGACCTCCAGCAGACTTGCTGTTCCAACATAAGCCTGGCCGGTAAAGAGCCTCTCTCCCTCCGGGATGATCTTGGAAATCCTTGCAGCTTCAGGAGGAACCTCACCTTGCACCCCAACCCCAGAAACGCCAGGGAGCGCCTTTATGGGCCTGACTACCCGGGCTACAGACTCCGCACTCCCCGCCTGCCACAGCCACCGGCCCGGATGTCTCGGGGCGCCCGTACATTATCGACGGGGAACTGTTGACGATGGACAAATCAACCATTCTTGCGGCGCTTTCGGAAAGGCCTGCCGCAAGAATCAGTCCAGCCACGCCTATCGCGAATGCCATCGAGATGACGGCAGATTTCCCGAGAGGCGAAGTCAGCGAATTGATTGCTTCTGCAACCCTTCCCGCCAAACGTGCCGTCCAGCTTGCTGGCGCCAGCGCAGTGGCCAGTGGTACCGCCAGGTTCCCCTGGCTGCGCTGCGGAGTGCTTGAGATTCTCTCGTCGACCAAGGCACCATTTCCCACCCGGATCACTCGATCGGCCAACTCTGCCACTTCAGGATCGTGAGTAACGACCACGACTGCGGCGCCACGGGTCGCGAGTTCCCGAAGGAGCCTCACAACCTGCCGCGTATTAGCGGAGTCGAGGTTTCCGGTCGGCTCGTCCGCCAGCACAATCCTCGGCCTGTGCACCACCGCGCGTGCCAAGGCCACACGTTGTTTCTCGCCTCCCGACAGACTGCGGGCCGGCTGATTCCATCGATCGGCCATCCCGACCCACGCCAAGGATTCCAATGCCTCATCAATGCTGCCTTTTAGCTTCATGCCTGCGATCTGAAGCGGAAGAATCGTGTTCCCGAGAACCGATCTGCTCTCGTCGAGATATGAAGCTTGGAACACGAAGCCAATCTGTTGGCCTCGGAGGCGGTCCAGAAGACTGGATGGCACTCGATCGATCCTCTCGCCGAAGACCTTGACCGAGCCCTCGGTCGGCACCGCCAGAAGTCCCATGATGTTCAGGAGAGTCGATTTTCCGGACCCGGATGGGCCGATGATGGCCACGAACTCGCCTGCTGCCACCTCAGCATCGACTCTTTCGAGGACAACATTTCCACCGAACGCCTTCGATACGTTGTTGAGCTCGAGCGCGGGGACGACCTCACTCGCGTCAGCCAATGCGAACCTCGTCCCCTTCCAGGACTGAACCGCTGTCAACTATCGCTGCCCAGCCGCCGGCCTGATCTATGACTTCAACAGGCACTCGTTCGTCTGGTGCCCCCTCCCGGGATTTCCGGAGCACGTGTCCGCTGCCGTTCTCAGCTCGGATGGCCAGGACCGGCACCGCGAGGGTCGACTGAGTCGAGGGAGTCTTCGACAAGGCCACCGGCTGTCCAGGTTCAAGATCGATGAGATTCGTTGGAAGTTCGACTCGAACGTCATGCCCAGCTGGGACACCCGCTTGCGCGGATTCCGCGAATGGTCCGATTTCCATAATCGGCGCACTTCCATGCCGTTCGTCAGAGAAGATTTCGAGCCTGTCTCCGACGGCAACGCGTGTCTTCTGGTCTACGGTGACTCGGGACGAAATGAATTTTGGCTCTACTCGAACTCCGGCAATCGGATGCTTCTCGTCGAGGATCTGGGCAACGGACGCAGCTGTAATGATAGTCCCAGCGCTGGCGTCCATTTGAACGAAGTCGGAGTACCTGAAAATGACACCGCCGTCGGTCGGGGGTTCGAGGCCACGTTCCGTATAGATCCGAGCCACAGCATGGATCGAATCGACTCCCATCACGCCGGTTGCGGCAAGAGCATATCCTTGACCTCTCAGGTAATTCTGAAGGACGAGGACGTCGTGACCTTTGTCTCCCAAGCGGAGGTCACGGTAGATCGGTACCGACCCAGCCATAGTAATCAGAGGTCGGCCCGAGGCCATCGCGAGCAGCCTCAGTTCCTCGTACGGATCTCCGGGCTTGACGAACACGGCTGTAACCCGCGGATTCGAGGGAAAACCCCTATTCGGTTCGAGATTGACGATGCGACCTTCGCGGACTCCGCCCTGGAATGTCATGGCCACTCCTGCCGGACGCTTCTCTGCTTTTGCGTAAACCGGCACGGCAGACCGCGCGATCCTCTCCGCGTCCAGACTCGGCTTCGCGATGAGAGTCGCGCTGGCGTAGCCAGCCGATGCCGACAAGATCACAACGAGCGAGAATGAGAAGACAAGCCATGGTCTGCTGAGCCGCCTGTAAATACCTCCTTCGGGCCCCCAATCCTGGGCTCGTCGCGAAATCGGACCATTAGCGGGATACATCGGATGCGCCAACGCCCGACACGATCTCTCTCGCCTTGGAAAGGTCTGCGGCCTTCGCCGAACGAAGAGAATTGACGTCGGCCTGATTCCGAGCCATGTATATCGCTCGAAACTTGGCCTCGAGGTCCGCCACTCTCTGGATCAGATTGGTGCGGTTCTTGCAGTCGATGTCGATTCGCGCTGTTCGGATCTGTTGGTTGCGGTCATTGGGCACTTGGGGCACCCAAGAATTCTTGTCCTCGCTGACCACCACTCCCCGTTCCTGTAGACAATCCCTCCAATCCTGTTTCGCCTTCCCCCAATCTGAAGCCTTCATCGCACTCCCATATGCCTTGGAGTCAATCTGCTGAATTACCTCGGGGGCCTCCGGCCTTCCGACCTGTCTCATCACGATCAGACTTCCCTGAAGATCCTCTCGACACCTCACGTAGGCATCCCTGAAGCCTTCCTGAGCGTCGTAGGGCGCTGTTGACTCGGAACTGATGCCCTCTCTGTCCGTCTTCGCGTAACCGTTTTCGTCGGCCAACCTCTGAACCCAGATCCCGTACCTGCGATCTTCCTGATCGAGCTTGAAAACCCCGAAGTCTTTCGACAGATTGATCTGGCTCTTCGCCAGGCACTTGCGAATCAGGATGTTGTTCGCCTGTTGGACGAGGACCCTCTCGCTCGGTGAAAAGAGCACGTCGTCAAGAGGCATGAAGATCGTTCCAGCATCGCTGTCCAAATGAGCTCGGACGGCGGGGACACCCCCGAGATCTGCTTCGGTGGCATCGGATGGCTTGTTGGTACAGCCGCCGAGGCCTACTGATATGACGAGGGCTACAACGGCGAAATGCTTTCCACGCCCCATCAGGTGGTGTGGCTATCGATACGGTCGTTCCAGTTCTCCCACCAGTTCAGCCCATAGCTCCATGAGCCGAGGCTGCGGTTGTAGGAGTAGGCAGGGACTATGACGCCTCTGCCGCCGAGCCAAGGATTCTCGTAGAACACCAGGTCCCACGGCAGATTGCTGTCGTAGGAGGAAGCGCGGTCATGCCACCCGAACGCACCGTACTCACCGACGTACGCGCCAAAGTCGGCACGAGGCCCTTGATACCACTCGTCATGCCACACACAAACGGCGCGGTACGTCCGACAGTTCGGACCCGCCGTCGCTGCGGGCGCAGCGACGAGGAGCGTTCCCGCCGTCATTCCGACGACCGTGGCCCAAGCTAGGAGCTTCTTGAACAAGGCTTCCCCCAAAGATCGCGTTTTCACCTGATTGACCTCGTTGCCTCGGCTGACGCCGAACGCTAGGAGCGGTTCCACCACCGTGCCAAGTCCGCCGGAGCAGAGGAAGTGCGTGCTGGCCATAGGTGCAGCACCAACACCTTTCAGCCCCGCTAGGAGCAGGGCTTTCGTTTCTGATTCGTTCTGTACGTTTCTGTGCGTCTCCCCTACGCTTGGAATCTCCACAGACCCCTCAGAGCAGAGGCAGAGCGCCATGGACATGAACGATCTCACCCGTCAGCTCGGCGGCGGGACGCCCCGCATCGCCTTCGGAGCGGACTACAACCCCGAGCAGTGGCCCCGGGATGTGTGGAAGCACGACGTCGAACTCATGCGCGAGGCCAAGGTGAACCTGGTGAGTGTCGGCATCTTCAGCTGGGCCCTGCTCGAGCCGGAAGAGGGCCGATACGAGTTCGGCTGGCTCGACGAGGTCTTGGACCTGCTGCACGAGAATGGCATCGCCGTGGACCTCGCGAATGCGAGCGCGTCGCCGCCGCCGTGGTTCACGGTCAAGTACCCGGATTCCGCCCCGGTCGACGCAGACGGCGTCCGCCAGACCCACGGCTCACGTCAGGCGTTCGCAGCCTGCTCCCCCGACTACCGGCGGGCAGCCGCGGCCCTCACCACCGCCATTGCCAAGCGCTACGCGGACCACCCGGCCCTCGCGATGTGGCACGTCCATAACGAGTACGGCTGCCACAACCAGCCGGACTTCGGCCCTCACGCGGAGCGCGGCTTCCGCGAGTGGCTCCGAAATCGCTACGAAAGCCTGGATGGCCTCAACGAGGCCTGGGGTACCGCGTTCTGGTCCCAGCACTACTACGACTGGGCCGAGATCATGCCGCCGCGCCGCTCGGGAACGCACATCAACCCGTCCCATCAGCTCGACTTCGCGCGCTTCTCCTCGGACTCGCTGCTCGAGTGCTTCGAGGCCGAGGCTGCGATCCTTCGCGCCCAATCCGACAAGCCGGTCACCACGAACTTCATGGGCCTCAACATGGGCCTCGCCCGGCCCATCGACTACTGGCGCTGGGCGCCGCGCATGGACATCGTCTCGAACGACCACTACCTCATCGCCGAGGACCTCCGGAACCATCAGGACCTCGCCCTCGCGGCCGACCTCACCCGGGGCTGGGCGGACAACGCCCCCTGGCTGCTCATGGAACACTCCACGTCGGCGGTGAACTGGCAGCCGCGGAACATTGCGAAGGCCCCGGGCCAGATGCTGCGGAACTCGTTCCAGCACCTCGCCCGCGGCGCGGACGGCATCCTCTTCTTCCAGTGGCGTGCCTCCCGGGCAGGCGCCGAGAAGTTCCATTCGGGCATGGTTCCCCACGCGGGCCGCGATACGAAGGTGTGGCGCGAAGTGGTCCAGCTCGGCAAGGCCCTCGAAGCGGCGTCGGAGGTCGCCGGATCTCGGGTCGCGGCCGACGCTGCCCTCGTGTTCGACACCGACGCGCGCTGGGCCGCGGAGCTCGACTCCCACCCGAGCATCGAGGCCCAGCCCACGCGCGAGCTCCGCGACTGGCACGACGCCCTCTACCGCTCCGGGATCACTGCTGATCTGCGTCAGAGCACCGATGACCTCCGCGCCTACAGGCTTGTGGTCGCCCCCATGCTGTACCTCGTCACAGACGACGGCGCCGCGAACCTCAGGCGCTATGTGGAGGGTGGCGGGACGCTCCTTCTCACGTACTTCTCCGGAATCGTCGACGAGCACGACCGCATCATCATGGATCCGGTCGAGGGCGGCGGCTACCCTGGCGCCTTCCGGGACCTTCTGGGCGTGGAGATCGAGGAGTTCTTCCCCCTCCGCGATGGTGAGGCGCTGGCGCTGACGGCTGGCTCCGGCGAGCGCTGGAGCGAGTTGGGACGGACGACGACGGCGGAGGCTGTCTCCCGCTATGAAAGGGGACCGACGGCGGGATCACCGGCCGTGACCCGGAACGTCTCCGGTGCGGGAACCGCCTATTACGTGGGCACCTCGCCAGACGCCGAGGCGCTCGCCGCGTTCCTGCCCAGGGTCCTCGAGGATGCCGGCCTCGAGGCCCCCGCGCACGCTGCGGAGTTCCCGGAGCTGGAGGTCGTCCGCCGGACCTCGGACGGCACATCCTGGCTCTTTGCCATCAACCACGGCGAGGTCGATGCACGCCTCTCCGTGGACGGCATCGAGCTCATCTCAGGCACCCCGACGGAAGGTGCGCTGACCATTCCCGCGGGCGGAGTCGCCGTCGTCCGCCTCGCTTAGATCACGATTCGGGAACTTACGTTCCTGATCTTTTCCGATCGTTTCTGATCGTCTACCATCATCGTGTGGCGCAGATCACATCGATTGCGCACTCACCCCAGGAGACAGACAATGACGATTTCTCCAACCCTCGACCGGCGCACCCTCCTGAAGACCCTCGGTATCGGTGCCGTGGGCGTTGCAGGGATCCCGCTCCTCTCGGCCTGCACCGGAGGATCTGGCCCTGCGGGAGGCTCGGGATCGAAGACCATGACGTTCGGCTCGTCGGCCTCGGACGACGTCCCGAAGCGCGCGTACCAAGCCGTGGTCGATGCCTTCCAGAAGAAGGAGGGCGCAACGGTCACGGTCAACACGGTGTCGCACAACGACTTCCAGAACAAGATCAACTCGTACCTGCAGGGCAGCCCGGACGACGCCTTCACCTGGTTCGCCGGCTACCGCATGCAGTATTACGCCGGGAAGGGACTGCTCGCCCCGGTGGACGACGTGTGGAAGCAGATCGGCGGCAACTTCTCCGACGCGCTCAAGAAGGCCTCGACTGGCCCGGACGGCAAGATGTACTTCGTCCCGAACTACAACTACCCCTGGGGCTTCTTCTACCGGAAGAGCTTCTGGGCGCAGAAGGGCTACACAGTCCCGACGACGTTCGATGAGCTCAAAACCCTCGCTGCGAAGATGAAGGCCGATGGCATCATCCCTATCGGCTTCGCCGACAAGGACGGCTGGCCGGCCATGGGAACCTTCGACTACATCAACATGCGCCTGAACGGCTACCAGTTCCACGTGGACCTGTGCGCCCACAAGGAGTCCTGGAACCAGCCGAAGGTCCAAGCCGTCTTCGACACATGGAAGGCCCTCCTGCCGTATCAGGACCCGGGCGCGCTCGGCCAGACCTGGCAGGACGCCGCACAGCTGCTCGGCCAGAAGAAGACAGGCATGTACCTGCTCGGATCCTTCGTCACGCAGCAGTTCACGGACAAGGCGACGCTTGACGACATCGACTTCTTCCCGTTCCCCGCGATCGCGGTCGAGGGCCAGGACTCGATCGAGGCGCCGATCGATGGCCTGCTGCTGTCCAAGAAGGGCGGCGACAGCCAGGTCGCCAAGGACTTCCTCCAGTTCATGGGCACGCCCGAGGCGCAGAACACCTACTACTCCGTGGACACCTCGAACATCGCCACCGCGAAGGGTGCGGACACATCCAAGTTCTCCCCGCTGAACAAGAAGTGTGCGGATGCGATCGCCAACGCGAAGAACATCAGCCAGTTCTTCGACCGCGATGCC
Source organism: Sinomonas gamaensis (assembly GCF_005876955.1). Classification (GTDB taxonomy): domain Bacteria; phylum Actinomycetota; class Actinomycetes; order Actinomycetales; family Micrococcaceae; genus Sinomonas; species Sinomonas gamaensis. The sequence goes on along the minus strand of NZ_SSCL01000004.1, from coordinate 230,683 downwards.
CTGCCGGCCATGGCGAACAACGTCATGATTCCCGCCCTGCAGTCCTTCATCAAGGACGGCACCGTGGACATCAAGAACCTCGAGTCGCAGGCGGCCACGCTCTACGCAGCCCAGTAAGAAAGCCCGTCATGCCCACCATCCCCCGCAAGGTGCGGCGCCTCTCGAAGCGGGACCGGCTGGTCCTGACCGTCATGGTGGCGATCCCCACCCTGATCCAGCTCGTCTTCGTCTGGCTTCCCACCCTGTTCTCCATCGGCCTCAGCTTCACGCGCTGGAACGGCCTCGACCTCACCGACATCCGGCCGGCGGGTGCCTCTAACTACCAGTTCGTGGCGCAGGAGTACCCGCCGTTCTGGCCCGCGGTGCAGCACAACGTCCTGTGGCTCGTATTCCTCGCCGTCGTCGCGACACCGCTCGGGCTCCTGCTGGCTGTGCTGCTGGACCAGAACATCCGCGGGAGCCGCCTGTACCAGAGCATCTTCTTCGCGCCGGTCATGCTCTCCCTGGCCCTCGTGGGCGTCATCTGGCAGCTCTTCTACCAGCGGGACCACGGCCTGCTGAACTTCCTTCTCGGCACCGCCGGGCAGCCCTCCGCTGTGGATTGGTTCGGCGACAGCAACGTGAACATCTGGGCCGCCCTCGTCGCCGCCACCTGGCGGCATGCCGGCTACGTGATGCTGCTCTACCTCGCGGGCCTCAAGGGGGTGGACCCCTCGCTCAAGGAGGCCGCAGCGCTTGACGGCGCGAACGCGGGGCAGACCTTCTTCCGGGTCGTCTTCCCCGCCATGCGTCCGATCAACATCGTGATCGTGGTCATCACGATCATCGAGTCCCTCCGGGCCTTCGACATCGTGTACGTCATCAACCGCGGCACGAACGGCCTCGAGCTCATCTCGGCCCTCGTCATCCAGAACCTCGTCGGCGAAGGCCAGGTGATCGGCGTCGGGTCCGCGCTCGCGACCATCCTGCTCGTCATCTCGCTTGTCCCGATCGTGTTCTACCTGACCCGCACCTTCGGAAAGGAGGCGAAGGAGTCATGACGGTTGTCGCAACACCGACAGATCTCGCCAGGGGCACGGAGTACTCCGGGTCGCGCCCGAAGCGGCACTACGGAACCCATGTGATCCTGCTCGTGCTCGCCGTCATGTGGCTCCTGCCGCTCGGCTGGTCCCTCTATACCGCGCTTCGCCCTGTCGAATCGACCAACCAGTACGGCTACTTCAGCGTCGCGGGTGCGTTCAACTTCGACAACTTCGTCACCGCCTGGAATCAGGGCGGCTTCTCGAAGTACTTCTGGAACTCGGTCATCATCACCGTCCCGTCCGTGATCCTGACCCTGTTCCTGTCCTCGCTCATGGCCTTCGCCGTGAGCCGGGTCAGCTGGAAGTTCAACATCACGCTGCTCATCATGTTCACGGCCGGCAACCTCCTGCCTCCCCAGGTCCTGGCCGCGCCGCTGTTCCAGATGTTCAAGCACCTCAACCTCCCCTACTGGTTCAGCGACTCGGGAACGCTCCTCAATACGTACATCTCGGTCATCGCGGTGGACACGGCGTTCCAGATCGGCTTCTGTACGTTTGTGCTCTCGAACTACATGAAGGCCCTTTCGCCTGATCTCACGGAGGCCGCGCTCGTGGACGGAGCAGGCATCTGGCGCCAGTACTGGTCGGTCATCATGCCGCTCTGCCGCCCTGCCTTCGCCGCCCTGGGGACCCTCGAAGTCATCTTCATCTACAACGACTTCTTCTGGCCCCTGCTCTTCATCCAGAGCGGCGACCGCCTGCCGGTGACAACCGCCATCAACAACCTCCAAGGAGTGTTCCTCAGCAACTACAACCTGCTTGCGGCCGGGGCCACCATCACGGTCATCCCGACGCTCGTCATCTACCTGCTCCTCCAACGGCAGTTCGTCGCGGGCCTCACCCTCGGCTCGAGCAAGGGGTAGGGCATGCTCGCTGCAGCCAGACAGTCCGCGATCCTCGACGCCGTGCACAAGGAGGGCGTCGTCAAGGTGGCCGATCTGGCCGAGCGCCTCGGGGTCTCGGCGGTCACCGTCCGCCGAGACATCGATGTGCTGAGCGACTCCGGGATGCTGACCCGCGTGCACGGCGGCGTGATGCTCCAGGAGGACGTGGGCACGCACGAGCCCGGCTTTGCGCTCAAGTCCACCCAGCGGCTCGAGGAGAAGGCCGCCATCGCCCGCGAGGCGGCTGCGCTCGTGAGCGAGGGAATGGCCGTGGGCATCACGGCAGGGTCGACGACGTGGATGCTCGCCAAGGCGCTCTCCTCCGGGCCCCGCGTGACTGTCCTGACCAATTCGGTGCGGGTCATGGAGGCCTTCGATACGTCGTCGTCCGGCTCCACGGTGCTTCTCACGGGAGGCGAGCGGACGCCATCGGACGCCCTCGTCGGGCCGCTCGCCACCTCGTCCATTCGGCATCTGCACCTCGATCTGCTGTTCCTCGGGGTGCACGGCATGGACGAACGGGCGGGCTTCACCACGCCGAACCTCCTCGAGGCGGAGACCAATCAGGCCTTCGCGGCCTCCTCCCGGCGCGTCGTCGTCGTCGCGGACCACAGCAAGTGGGGCGTCCAGGGCATTGGAAGCATCTGCGGCTTCGATGACGTCGACGGCCTTGTCACCGACGGGGGCCTGCCCGGGCAGGCGCTCGGCTACCTGCGCGAGCGCATCCAGTCGGTGCGGGTCGCGGCCTGCGCCGCCTCCCCCGACAGAGCGGTGCCCCGGCTACTGCCGGGGCACCGCTCTGTCGGGTGGCGCTACGTCTCGGGCCTTCAGAGCACCGTCACGCTGCCGACCATCCCCATGTCGTCGTGGAATTCGCAGAAGTAATCCCAGGTCCCTCTCTGGGTGAACTTCACCGAGAAGGTGGAGGGGCCGCCTGCGAAGGCGGGCAGGAGCGTCCCGGAATCAACCGGCTTCCCATTCTGCTGGAGCGAAGTGAACGTCACGGTGTGCGGCACCACAACTTGGTTCGCGCCCAGGTCGAACGTCACGGTCGTTCCGAGCGGCACCACGTCCCTGTCCCAGATGAACCGCATGACCATCGCAACGTCGTCGCTCGCTCCGACATACACGTGGGTCGGCGTTGCCTTGGCAGCCGTGGTGGCCCACAACCAGTAGCCGTCGGCGAGAATGCTCGCCGTCTGGAGTCGTGCCTGCAGGTCATACCACGCTTGGGTATGCGGGTACGGCGCGTGCGGGGCATGCACGTGGACGGTGATGGACATCATCTTGCCGTGGATGACGCAGTAGAAGGTGAAGTCGCCGCGGGTCGTGAACTTCTGCACGTACGAGGTCACCGAGGGGAATTCGGACGAGGGCATCGTGGTGAGGATGCCGGAATTAGTCCACGGTGCGGTCGGATCGAAGACGGGCCCTCCCACGCGCGGCACGGCGTCAGCGAGAAGGTTGTCAACGCTGGTGGGCGGGAGAGGCGGATTCCCATAGCTGACGGTGTGGATCTCGGCGCTGTTGGCCACGAAGTTGATCGAGTCGCCTTGGTCGATCGTGATGTCGCCGGGGAGGAATCTCATGCCCTGGATGGCCAGATCCGGCGACTGCTCGCCCACGAGGACCTTCCAGGTAACGGTGTTGGGATTGGTGGTGACGGATGCCTCGGCAGGCGCTGTTCCGAAGAGGCCGATCAGGAGGCCGACCAGCGCGAGCAGAACGGCGATCCTGCGCCCATGTGAACGGAATGACATGGAGGTGCTCCTCGCAAGAGGTGCGTGCCGTGCCCGGCCAGCGCGGACGACGGCGGGTTGCCGGCGCGCGCCGTGCGCGCACCGACGGCGGGCGGCAGCCCAGAATCCCCGCTATCGAATGGACGCCGCTTCGGCGCCGAGACCTCTGCCGAACAGGGTATGACCCGTGGAGCTCACGAACTGCGACAAGGGTAGACCCACCCGCGCGACGCGGCAAGCAATCAAACGGAGCGGCACCGGACCCACCGCGTAGGATCGAGTCCATGACCGAGCCCACACCGTCGTCGTCTCCTGCGCCCTCCGCACCGGCCGCCCGCACGAGCATTCTCGTGGTCAACGGGCCCAACCTCAATCTGCTGGGGACGCGCGAGCCGGAGAAGTACGGGACGGCGACGCTCGGTGACATCGAGCGGCTGTGCGCCGGCGCCGCGGACGCCCACGGCCTCGAATGCGACTTCGTCCAGTCGAACCACGAGGGCGCCCTCGTCGACGCGATCCACGGGGCCCGCGACTCTGCGATCGGCATCGTCATCAACGCAGCCGCCTACACGCACACGTCGGTCGCGCTCCGCGACGCCATCTCGGCCGTCAGCCTCCCCGCCGTCGAGGTCCACATCACGAACGTCCACGCCCGCGAACCGTTCCGGCACCACTCGTACCTGAGCGACGTGTGCCGGGCCGTGATCGCTGGCGCAGGCACGCTCGGCTACCGGTTCGCGATCGAATACCTCGCAGAACTCACGCGCGAACGGGCGCTATAGCCACTTCCGGGGTGCTGTAGCTACTTGTCTCTTGCTGCAGCTACTTCCGGGTGCATTGGCCCGGCTGCACCGGCTGCGAGAGGCCCGGCGCCTGGTCCGCCACGGGCTTGACCTCGCCCATGGTGATCGCGTAGCCCACGTTCGGGGCGTTGTCCGACTTCGCGAACACGACGCCCGTCACTGAACCGTCGAGTGTGAGCAGGGGCCCACCCGAATTGCCCTGCTGCACGTTGCCGGCAATCTGATAGACCATCTTGGGCACGGCATTGGCGCCGTAGATATCCGGGGCGAGCACCGTCGTCGTGCCCTGGATCGCCGCGGGACGCATCTGGAAAGGACCGCCGAGCGGATAGCCCCCGAAGGCCGCGGACGTGCCGGGCGCACTGTTCCCGGCAAGCGGGAGCGGGGACAGCGACAGACTGTCGACGGCGAGGACGGCAAGGTCGTGCACGCTGTCGAAGTAGACCACGTGCGCGGTGCGCGCACCGCCACCGGGTAGCTCGACGACCGGCTCCTGGACGCCCGCCACGACGTGGGCATTCGTCATGACACGCCCGGGCGCGACGACGAATCCGCTGCCGGTCTGATTCTGACCGCACTGGAACGCCGTGCCCGTGATCCGGACGATCGAGCGGGCCGCAGTGCGCAGCGCAGGCGCGTCCGTGTTCTCATCCGGAATCGGCACCGGCTGGAGCGGCCCGATCCCCTCGATGATCCGCGGAAGGGTGTCGCCGAGGACGAAGGCCCTGATCTGCGCTGCCTCCGCCTTGACCGGATCCGGCGTCAGACCGTCGATCGCCGTGATGACCCGCGACGACGAGAGCTGCTGCGAAAGCACGGGCGCCCCGACGCTGGACACCGTGAAGGAGAGCATCGACATCACGATCGCCGCGACCGCGACGTTCGCGACACCGCCCAGCACCTTGTCCACGATGGCGAGCGGCTTCCACCGGATCTTGCCCCTCAGCCGCCGCCCGAGCCCCGTGCCCACCGCGTTGCCGGCGGCCATCAGGAGGATCGCGGTGATCACGACGGCGGCCGCGCGCCACCCGCTGTCGGAGAGCCACTGGCTCACAAGGGGCACGGCGAAGAACGCTGCGGCGCCGCCGACGAGGAAGCCCACGATGCCGCCCAGGCTCACGAGGAAACCGGCCCGGACCCCGTAGATGAGGTAGCCGATCAGGACCACCACGAGCACGAGGTCCAGGAAGGTCGTGTCCAACATTCCCACCAGTCTATCGGCGGGGCCTGAGGCAATCCTGTGCGGCGCCGCGGTGGCGACTTCGTCACAAAGCCTTGTCGAATCTGGAAGAATGACCCCCAGCGCAAGCTGAAGGCTATTGACTAGGAGACTGAATTGGACATCGAGGTACTGCGCCGCGCGCCGCTCTTCGCCACTCTCGACGACGAGGCCTTCCGCCTTCTGACCGACGAGCTCACGGAGGTCGACCTCTCCCGCGGTGCTTCGGTGTTCCGCGAGGGCGATCAGGGCGATCAGATGTACTTCATCGTCTCCGGCAAGATCAAGCTCGGGCGCACCTCCCCCGACGGCCGCGAGTCGCTCCTCGCGATCCTCGGCCCCGGCGAGCTGTTCGGCGAGATGGCGCTGTTCGACCCGGCCCCTCGCACTGCGACCGCAACCGCCGTCTCGGAGACGCGCCTCGCCGGCCTCAAGAACGACGCCCTGGTTGCGCTCCTCCGCGCCCGCCCCGAGGTCTCGGCCCAGCTCCTCCAGGCCCTCGCGCGCCGCCTTCGCCGCACGAACGACTCCCTGTCCGACCTCGTCTTCAGCGACGTGCCCGGCCGCGTCGCCAAGGCGCTCCTCGACCTCGCTGACCGTTTCGGCCGTCCCGCGACGGACGGCGTGCTTGTTGCGCACGAGCTCACCCAGGAGGAGCTCGCGCAGCTCGTCGGTGCTTCCCGTGAGACCGTGAACAAGGCTCTCGCCGAGTTCGTGCAGCGCGGCTGGATCCGCCTTGAGGCCCGCGCCGTCGTCATCCTCGACATGCCGCGCCTTCGCCAGCGCTCCCGCTGACCCCTCTCGGGTACGCCAACTCACCGCCCACACGGGCTCGGGTACAGAAACTCAACGGCCGGCGCCTCCCCCGCGGAAGCGCCGGCCGTCGTCGTCAGTTGGTGTACCCGAAACGGTCAGGGGTGGGGGATGGCGCTGAGGGCTGCCGTCGCGGGGGCCGAAGTCGGCGCCTCGACGCGGAGCCACAGCCTCCCGTCTTCCTCTTCGAGATGCGCCTGGTACGTATGCGTGGAGCGCTTCAGGTTGAGGTAGGCGATGCAGCCCTTGGCCTTCGCGATCTTCTCGAGGATGATCTCGCTGGCGGGAACGAGCAGCTCCGCGAGGGGCAGGCCCTTCGTGTCCTCCTCGCCGATCCGGTCCCCGAGCTCGGAAGTTTCCCGATGAGCAAGGAGCCGCGCGGGAAGGACCCATTCACCCCACACGCCCTTGCTCGGCAGCAGCATGGGAGTCTGGCCCTCGGGGAGAGTCGCCGCGAAGTACCGCGTGTCGAAACGCCGGTGGGCGAAGTCGGGCGAGATCCAGTGGACGAGTGGCCGGAGGAGGTCCGTGCGGAGGCCGAGGCCGCGTTTGGACATCAGCTCGCCGAAGCCGATCTCCTCGTTCGAGACGGCCTCCCGCGCGCGGGTCCACTCCGCAGTGCCAGTGCCCTCGACCACGGTCGTCGCGTCCGTGCCGGCAAGCAGGACGCCGGTCTCCTCGAACAGCTCGCGGATGGCGGCGACAACGTGAGCGCGGGCAATCGAGAAATCGTCGACGCCGAGCATCTCAGCCCACTGCCCAACCGAAGGGCCGAACCAGTCGAACGTGTCGTGGTCGGCGTTCTGGACGGATCCTCCCGGGAAGGCGACCGCTCCCAGCGGAGAATTCCCGGGCCGGTAGTCGAGCCAGGTCTCAGTGCCCTCGGCGGAGTCCCGGACGAGGACGACCGAAGACGCGAGCCGTGCGCTGCGACGAGGACGGTCTGCCTCGTCGAGCCAGCTGCGCGCCGCTCCTTGGTATCGCTTCGGAACGATGAAGCGACGGCTATGCGAACTCTGCAATCAGTTCCACCTCAACAGGGGCGTCGAGCGGCAGGACCGCGACGCCGACGGCGGAACGGGCGTGAGCGCCCGCCTCGCCGAATACCTTGCCCAGGAGCTCGGAGGCGCCGTTGACGACGCCCGGCTGCCCGGTGAACGACGGATCCGAAGCGACGAAGCCGACGACTTTGACGATGCGGGTGACACGGTCGAGGTCGCCGATCTGCGCCTTGACGGCTGCCAGGGCATTGATGATGCACAGTTCCGCGTACTTCTTCGCGTCCTCTGCGCCCACCTCTGCTCCGACCTTGCCGGTGGCCGGCAGCTCGCCCTTGACGAAGGGCAGCTGGCCGGAGGTGTAGACGAACCCGCCGGCGACGGCGGCGGGCACATACGCAGCCACGGGTGCGGCCACCTCGGGGAGGCTCAGGCCGAGATCGGCGAGCCGACGTTCGACGGCGCCCGCCGCACCTTCCGCGGTGCCCTCGGCGGCCGTTGCCTGCACTTCGCTCACGCCTGCTTCTCCCTCTTCATGTAGGCCACAAGTCCGTTTCCGCCAGGCCCGGGGACGACTTGGACGAGCTCCCAGCCGTCCTCTCCCCACTGGTCGAGAATCTGCTTTGTCGCGTGGACGATCAGCGGTACGGTGGCGTACTCCCACGTGGTCATAAGGTCCAGCGTAATCGGTCCCGGTAGACTGCCCTACATGGCGTCTGGCAAGAATCCGCTCTTCGACACTGCCACAACGCTCGGCAAGATCATCGCTTTCCTTGGTGTCAGCGCGATCTGCGGAGTGCTCGTGGCGGGCCTTATGGTGCCCGCTGCAGCCGTGACGGGGAGCGCAGCAAACGGTTCGGTGCAGTTCTTCGACAGCCTGCCGAGCGAACTGACCGTGACCCCTCCGGGACAGGTGACGAAGCTCCTCGCAGCCGACGGCTCGCAGATCGCGACCCTGTTCGCGGAGAACCGGACGCAGGTCCCGCTCGACCAGATGTCTCCCAATATCAAGAACGGCATCGTGGCCATCGAGGACTACCGGTTCTACGAGCACGGCGGCGTCGACCCCACGGGCATCCTCCGGGCGCTGGTCTCGAACGCGCGAGGGAACAAGCAGGGCGCCTCGACGCTCACCCAGCAGTATGTGACGAATGTCATCAACGAGAACCTCGTCTCGCAGGGCAAGGACGCCGAGGTGGTCCTCAACGGCCAGAAGGGCGTCGGCGACAAGCTGCGGGAAATGAAGCTCGCCATCGCTCTCGAGAAGCAGTACTCGAAGGAGCAGATCCTTCAGGGCTACCTCAACATCGTGTTCTTCAACACGAACGCGTACGGAATCCAGGCGGCGAGCCAGTACTTCTTCTCGGTTGACGCAAAGGACCTGACGCTTCCGCAGGCGGCGCTGCTCGCGGGCCTCGTGAACAGCCCGTCCTATTACGACCCCATCGCGCACCCGGACAACTCGATCAAGCGCCGGAACCTCGTGCTCGACTCGATGCTCGAGCACGGCTACATCAACAAGCAGCAGCACGACGACGCCGTCAATACCCCGATCCAGCTCAAGGTGAATCCACCGAAGCAGGGCTGCCAGTACGCGGGGCAGGCGCAGTACTTCTGCGACTACGTGGTGCACCAGATTGAAAACGATCCCGCCTTCGGCGCAGACAAGGATGCGCGAGACCAGAAGCTCACGCGCGGCGGCCTCACCATCAAGACCACGCTCGACACCCGTATGCAGGGCCCTGCCCAGGAACAGGTCGACGCGACTGCCGGGGCCAACCCGGACAAATGGGGCGCCTCACTCGTGACGATTGAGCCCGGCAGCGGCAAGATCCTGGCGATGGCCCAGAACACCCGCATGCTCCCCGGCCAGGGGAAGGACTTCGTCACGTCCTACAACTTCAACGTCGACAGAACGGACCCCAACGGGAATGACCTCGGCGGCGCGGGAGGCATGCAGCCCGGTTCGACGATGAAACCGGTGACGCTCGCGGCATGGCTCAACGAGGGCAAGCCGACCAACCAGATCGTCAACGCGGCCCAGCGCCGTTATCCCGCGAACTACCCGTGGAAGTCCACGTGCGGCAAGGTCAACGGCTTCTATGACTCCACCGTGTCCGGTTCGGATGACCTGCAGAACGACGAACCCGGCTGGTACCGGCCCATGTCGGTCCGCGAGGGCATCTATCAGTCGATCAACACCGCGACGTTCGCCTCTGCGGCAGGCCTCAACGACTTCTGCGACATCCAGCGGGCGGCCGATTCGCTCGGCATGCATGACGGCGAGGGCAAGGGCCAGAAGCTCGACCTCTCGACCCTCGGCAACCTCCTCGGCGGCATGAACGTGGCGCCGATGACCATGGCGAACGCGTTTGCGACCTTCGCGAGCAACGGCACCTACTGCACTCCGATGTCCATTACGGAGGTCACCGACGTGCAGGGCAAGAAGATCGGCGGCCAGGCTCCGACCTGCCAGCAGGGGGCGATCAAGCCGGACGTGGCCAAGGCCGTCACAAACGTGCTCCAAGACGTGCTCACCAAGGGCTCGGGCTACAACATCAAGGACAACAGCGGCCAGACCATCAAGCTCGGCGTCCCCGACGCGGCAAAGACCGGTACCAACCAGTACAACAGCCAGACGTGGGTGGTGGGCTACACCCGAGGCCTCGCTACGGCGTCCTTCTTCGGCGAGGCACTGAATGACCCGAGCTCGCGCATCGGGCGCGGCGTGACGGTCAACGGGAAGTTCTACACAAGCGTCGACGGTGCGTTCATCGCCGGACCGCAGTGGGCCTACTACATGCAGAAGGTGCTCGGCCTGTACGACCACGGCGACTTCGATGCTCCGCCGCAGAACCTCATCACCGGTGGCTCTGGCGCCACGCCGCCCAGCGGTACCACTACCCAGGGCGCGGGCGGAACTGGGAGCCAGAATCAGCCTGCGCCGCTGCAGACTTTCGCGCCGCAGCCACCGCCAGTCCAAACGAAGCCCGGCAACGGCAAGGGCAACGGCTGATGGCAGCCCTTGAAGGGCCCGTCCCCTCTTCGGGGCGGGCCCTCGCCCGTACAGCGCGGCGGACGACGGCGGCCCTCGCCCGGGCGGGCAAGCGGACCGGGCTCTTGGCCGGCATGGCGGCCTCGGCTGGCGCCGCGGCAGCCGCCTACGGCTGGTGGGAGAAGGAGCAGTTCGGTCTCCGCGAGGAGCGCGTTCCGATCCTGCCGCCCGGTTCCGCGCCGTTGCGGGTGCTGCACCTCAGCGACATCCACTTCGTGCCGGGCCAGACGAAGAAGGCGCGGTGGCTCGGGGAGCTCGCGAGCCTCAATCCCGACCTCGTCGTCAACACCGGCGACAACCTGAGCCACGTGGAAGCGGTCGCTCCCCTGCTCGAGGCGCTCGCGCCCCTTCTGACGTTCCCCGGCGTCTACGTCCCGGGCTCTAACGACTATTACGCGCCCATCGCCCGGAACCCGGCGACGTACCTCCTAGGACCGTCGAACCGCCGCCCCCTCCCGGAGCGGATCGAGCTCGATTGGCGCGGCCTCTTCGCGGGTTTCGGCGCGGCCGGCTGGATCGACCTCACCAACCGCTCCCAGTCGCTCGCGTTCAACGGGACGCGCTTCGACTTCTCCGGAGTGGACGATCCGCACCTCAAGCGCGAGCGTTACGCCGACTGGCCCCGTGGCGCTTCGGGCCACGACCGTAAGCCGCACGTGAAGGTGGCGGTCATCCATGCCCCGTACCAGCGGGTGCTCGATCACTTCACGCGTGTGGGAGCCAACCTGATCCTCGCGGGCCACACTCATGGCGGTCAGATCTGCCTCCCCGGCTACGGCGCTCTGGTGTCGAACTGCGACCTCCCGACGTGGCGCGCCAAGGGCCTCACGGGCTGGGAGCACGACGGCCATTGGGTCCCTCTCAACGTCTCCGGCGGCATCGGAACGTCGCGTTTCGCGCCTATCCGCATCGCGTGCCGCCCGGAAGCTGTGCTGCTGACGCTGACCGCACGGCGGTAATCGGCGGCCCGGGCTCCCCCGCGCACCGCCGCCTCCAGCAGACCCTCACAGCCGCATGGCGTAGGGTAGTTGCCGCAGCTAACTACTTCTAGCCGGAGGTGCACGCACCGGCATGCCCGTCAAGGCCCCCGCCCGAGAGCAGATCCCCTTCCGCCGCAGTCTGGCACGGCTCGCGCCCGAGGCGCGGCGCATCATTCCGCGGCTCGTCGCGGGCCTGGGCGTGGGGCTTTCCGCCTCGGTTCTCGCGGTCCTCGTGCCGCAGGTGTTCCGCGCCATCATCGACACGCTGCTGCGCGCCGGTGCCACGCCGTCCGCCGTCGTGAGCGCCGCCGTCGTCGTCCTCATCATGGGCGTGCTCGAAGCGCTGCTGACCTTCCTGCGCCGCATCTTCGTGCTGGACCCCGCAACGAATGTCGAGGCGTCGCTGCGCGTCACGCTGTACCGGCACCTGCAGCTCCTGCCGGTCTCGTTCCACGACCGCTGGGGCTCGGGCCAGCTGCTCTCACGTGCCATGACCGACCTCAACATGCTGCGCCGCTGGCTCGCGTTCGGGGCGATCTATCTGGTCATCTCGATCACCACCGTGATCGTGGGCATCGCCATGCTGTTCACCATTTCGTGGCAGCTTGCGCTCATCTTCCTTGCCGCGGCTGTTCCGATCAGCATCTACAGCTTCCGCTTCCGCCGCCAGTTCGTAGCCGCTTCCCGCCGAAGTCAGGACCAGGCCGGAGACCTCGCGACGGCCGTCGAGGAGTCTGTGCACGGCATCCGGGTGCTCAAGGCGTTCGGACGGAGCCGCGAGGCGCTCGAGAACTTCACGCTGCAGGCCGAGGAGCTCCGCGCCACGGAGGTCACGAAGGCCCGTCATCTCGCGGTGTTCAGCATGGTCGTGACCCTGCTGCCGGAGCTCGCCCTGGGGACCGGGCTCATGGTGGGGCTGTGGCTCGCCGCGACCAACCAGATCACGGTGGGCGCCCTCGCCGCATTCTTCGCCACGGCGGCCGCGGTCGCGAACCCCGTCGAGATGTCGGGCGCCCTCGTGGGCATGGCCCTCACGGCGAAGACCGCAATCGACCGCCACTACGAGGTCCGGGACGAGCCCGTCTCGATCGCGGACCCCAAGGAGCCGCGGCGTCTCGCCCGGCCCCGCGGGGCGCTCGCCTTCCGCAGTGTCCGCTTCGCGTACGAGCCCTCCCGCTCGCGATCGGCCGAGCGCAAGGACGACGGCGCCCGCCCGGTTCTCCGCGACATCGACCTTGAGCTCGTCCCCGGCGAGACCATGGCCCTCGTAGGCCTGACGGGATCGGGGAAGAGCACCCTCCTGCAGCTCGTGCCCCGGCTGTACGAGGTGAGCGGCGGCTCGGTCGAGATCGACGGTGTGGACGTCCGCAGCCTCGCGCTCTCGGACCTCCGCCGGATCGTCTCCGTCGCGTTCGAGGACACCACGCTCTTCTCGACGTCTGTTCGGGACAACGTCCTGCTCGGCGCCTCGACCCGGGAGGGGCCAGAGGCGGAGGCCCTCCTCCAGGAGGCCCTCGACGTCGCGCAGGCCCACTTCGCGTATTCGCTCCCCGAGGGGGTCGACACCCGGATCGGCGAGGAGGGGCTGAGCCTGTCCGGCGGGCAGCGGCAGCGCATTGCGCTCGCCCGCGCGATCGCGGCCAAGCCTGCCGTGCTGGTCCTCGACGATCCCCTCTCCGCGCTCGACGTCGCCACCGAGGAACGCGTCGAGGCGCGCCTTCGACAGGTGCTCGCCGAGACGACGACCCTCATCGTCGCCCACCGCCCGTCCACCGTCGCCCTCGCCGACCGCGTGGCGCTCCTGCGGGACGGCGTCATCGATGACGTGGGCACCCATTCCGAGCTCCTCGCACGGAACTCGCACTACCGGTACGTCATCGCGAGCCTCGACACCGCCCCGCGGGACCTCGACTCGGAGCTCGAAGCCGGCGATCTGGACGATCTGGAGGAGGCCCGATGAGCCACGCTCCCCGCACGGCGAGAGGCACCTCCCGCCCGGGCGCGCCGGAAGCGCACGCCGAGGACGACGTCGTCCTCTCCCGCGAGGAATCGCGCGCGGTCCGCCGCCGGTCCCTCCGACTCCTCGCCGAGCTCATCCGTCCGGTGCGGGTGCGCTTCTGGGCGACGCTGGGGATGGTCGTCGTGTCGCAGGCGACGAAAGCCGCCGGCCCCGCGATCATCGCCCTCGGCGTGGACCGCGCCCTGCCCGCACTCCTGCACGGCGACTCGTTGCTCGTCTGGCTCACCGGCGCCGCCTACCTCGCGGCCGCGCTCACGACGGCGGGGCTCACCGCGGGCTACGTGACCTCCACGGCGAAACTCAGCCAGGCGATGCTGCTCGACCTCCGCGTCCGCGTCTTCCGGCACACGCAGCGCCTGAGCCTGGACTTCCACGAGCACTACACCTCGGGCCGCATCATCAGCCGCCAGACCTCGGATCTCGAGGCCCTGCGCGAGCTGCTCGATTCAGGCGTCAGCTCGCTCGTCTCCGGCATTCTGTTCATGCTGTTCACTGCGGCCACGGTGTTCCTGCTCGACTGGCCGTCCGGCTTCATCATGCTCACGGCGGCGGCGCCGATGTTCGCCCTCGCGCGCTGGTACCAGAAGCGCTCTCAGGTGGCCTACCGGGCCTCCCGGGTCGCCTCGGCGCGCCTGATCGTGCACTTCGTCGAAACGATGACGGGCATCCGCGCGGTGAAGGCCTTCCGCAAGGAGGCCGAGAACAACGAGGTCTTCGGCGGCCTCGCCGAGGACTATCGCAAGGTGACCGCCCGCTCGATCCAGCTCAACGGCATCCTGCAGCCCGGGCTCGTGCTCATCGGGAACGTGACGGTCGCCGTCGTGCTCCTCGTCGCGGGCCTCCGCGTGCTCGACGGAACGCTCGCCGTCGGCGTGCTCCTCGCGCTGGTCCTCTCGGTGAAGCGCTTCTACCAGCCGGTCGCGGACATGGCCATGTTCTACAACTCCTTCCAGAGCGCACAGGCGGCGCTCGAGAAGGTCTCGGGACTGCTCGAGGAGGTCCCCACAGTGGTGCCTCCGCGCGATCCCACGCCGCTCCCGGACCCGCGTGGCGAGGTCCGCTTCGACCGCGTTGAGTTCGGCTACGGCGAGGGCCCGGTGGTCCTCCCGGAATTCAGCCTCGACATTCCAGCCGGTCAGACCGTCGCGCTGGTGGGGGCCACGGGCGCGGGGAAATCGACCCTCGCCAAGCTGATCGCGCGCTTCTACGACGTCACCTCAGGCGCGGTGATGCTCGACGGCGTGGACCTCCGGCGCCTCTCGACGACCGACCTGCGGCGAGCCGTCGTCATGGTCACCCAGGAGGCGTTCCTCTTCAGCGGCTCGGTCGCCGACAACATCGCGCTGGGACGGCCGACGGCGACCCGCGCCGAGGTCGAGGCCGCCGCCAAGGCGGTGGGCGCGCACGACTTCATCGAAGCCCTGCCCGAGGGCTACGACACGGACGTCAACAAACGCGGTGGGCGGGTCTCGGCGGGCCAACGCCAGCTCATCTCCTTCGCCCGTGCGTTCCTCGCGGCACCGGCGGTGCTCATCCTCGACGAGGCGACCTCGTCGCTCGACATCCCGTCGGAGCGGCTCGTCCAGGCTGGCCTCGCGAAGCTGCTCGCCCAGCGTGAGCGGACGGCCATCATCATCGCGCATCGGCTCTCCACGGTGGAGATCGCGGACCGGGTCCTCGTCATGGACGGCGGCCGCATCGTCGAGGACGGCACCCCCGAGGAGCTCATCCGGGGCGGCGGGCGATTCGCGGCGCTGCACGGGGCGTGGCGCGAGTCGCTGGTCTGATTTCACGTCAGGGGCCCGAATCGGGTACTCTGGATGAGTTGCTTCGGGGACTTGGTCCACGAATGGCAGCGGATCGGGATGTAGCGCAGCTTGGTAGCGCGCTTCGTTCGGGACGAAGAGGTCGCAGGTTCAAATCCTGTCATCCCGACCACAAAAAGTGCTCTGGCGGAAAATGCCGGGGCACTTTTTTATTGCCCTCTGCTTTCGCAGAATTGTCGCTTTTTTGCGCGTATCCATGCCCATCACTCGCACAAAACCCACAATTCGCGGGATACCCGGGTTAGAAAACGAAGAACCCCGCCCGTCGAGGTGACGGGCGGGGCTCCCCTGCACTATCTCTGGACCCGCTAGCGCGGATCATGTCGGAGAGTCGAACGTTGCTGCCTGCCTCGGGCAGTCGTCCGCTCGCCTGGATAAGTCAGATCAGAAGGTCGACTTCATCGGGTCGGGCCAGTTGCCGATCGCCGTGGCCTTCATCGGGTCGGGCCAGTTGCCGATCGCCGTGGACTTCATCGGGTCAGGCCAGTTGCCGATCGCCGTGGTCTTCATGGGGTCAGGCCAGTTGCCGATGGCCGTCGGGGCAACAGAAACGCCTCCCAGCGCCAGAGCGCCGACGAGGGCGAGTGACGCGGTCAACTTCTTGAGCATGTCATGTCCTTATGTTGTAGCGGGTGCAATCGGGCAGAGCGTGCTTTGTCGTGATTGACACACCAAGTAAAATAAGATCCACAGCAGGTGTCAAGCCGCTAGGGTATCGCCTTACCCCAAGTTGCAGACCGGGGTGCTCTGTCAAGGAGGAAGTTGTGGGGAGCGGATTCGGCGAGAAGTTGCGGGCCGAGCGCCTCGAGCGTGGGCTGACCCAGGCGGAATTGGGCAAGGATCTCTACTCTCCGAGCTACATCTCCCTCCTCGAAACTGGCCGTCGGGAGCCGACTCCCGAAGTCATCCAGGAGCTGGCCCGCCGGCTTGAACTCGCACCGAAGGCCCTCGAGGCCTGGAGCCAGCCTGTTACGGCCAATGACGCCGAATACGTCCTTGCCGGCCTGTATGCACGGCAGGCGTGGGACATGCGCGACTACGCCCAAGCCGCGAGCCATGCAGCCACGGCCGCGCAGTTCGCCCTCGAGGCGAAAAACAATAGCGCATGGTGGAACATGACGTACATGCAGGCCGAGTGCCTCATGAAGCAGGGCCAGCTCGCCGAGTGCCAGCGGATCGTCCAGCATCTCCTCGAACACCCCATCATCGCCGAGTCAGATGGCCTCGCCGTCCGCGCCCACCAGATGCTCGCTGCCGTGTGCCACGGCCTCGGCCAGCTCGGGACCGCCGTCGAACATGCTCGCGAAGCAGTGCGCCTCGGGGCCCAACTCCCCGCCGGCTCCACGATCTACATCGGAGCGCTCCGCGCCCTCATCGGCGCCCTTGCAGAGAGCGGCCGCCTGGACGAGGCATGGGACTACTGCAAGATTCTCGGCTCCCTCGTGGACGAGGAGTCCATGGGCCAGCTCTCGGGCGAGGTCGAGTGGGTCATCGGGAACGTCGCGTTCATGCGCGCCGACTACGAAGAGGGCGTCAAGCACCACGAGCGGGCAGCGAAGCTCCTCTCCCCCGCGAACGACATCGAGCTCTGGGCCCGGTTCAACAAGGCCTCCGCCGCGGTGCGCCTGTCCGGCGGCATCGTCGAGCCGGAGACCCTCGCCGCGATCGAGCGCGCCGAGCTGGCCCTCTCCATCGTGGGAGGGAGCCGGCCCGAGCAGCTCGAGGTGGCGTTCATCCGCGCCCGGTGGCTGTACCTCAACGGCGAACTCCCGGAAGCGATCGAGAAGCTCAAGGAGATCCACGCGGAGAAGAAGGTCCTCGGCCGGCACACCGCGGGAGAGGTGGCCCTCCTCTACGGCCGCGCGCTCAAGGCCCTCGGCCGGAACGACGAGGCGCTCGAGCTCCTCAAGGACGCCCGCGAGCAGTTCAGCTACGCGGGCGCCTCGGAGAAGGTCCAGCAGACCATGGACGCGATCCTCGAGATCCGGCTCGCGCAGCAGCGCGCCGGGCATCCCGAGGAGAAGCCGGCGCCCCCGGGTTAAGCAGCGCGGAGAAGGCTCATCCCTCGAAGGCGCGCCCCGTGAGCCGCTCGAACGCCTCCACGTAGCGTGCGCGTGTGCGCTCGACGACGTTTTCAGGAAGAGCCGGGGGCTCCTGATCGGAGTGTCGATCCCAGCCGGACTCCGGCGAGGTGAGCCAATCCCGGACGAACTGCTTGTCGAACGACGGCTGGGCCTTGCCGGGCTCCCACGTTGCCGCATCCCAGAAGCGGGACGAGTCCGGCGTGAGCACCTCGTCCCCGAGGGTGATGAGGCCGGTGATGGGATCCAGGCCGAATTCGACCTTCGTGTCCGCGAGGATGATCCCGCGCTCCCGCGCGATCCGCTCTGCCTCGCGGTAGATCTCGAGGGTGAGGCTGCGCAGCTGGGCGGCCGCGTCGTCGCCCACCATGCCGGTGACGTCCTCGTAGGTGATGTTCTCGTCGTGCTCGCCGACCTCGGCCTTCGCCGAGGGTGTGAAGATCGCCTCGGGCAGGCGTGAGCCGTCGACGAGGCCCTCGGGCAGAGGGATCTCGCACACCGTGCCGCTCTCGCGGTACTCGGCGAGGCCGGAGCCCGTGAGGTAGCCACGGGCGATGCACTCGACCGGGTACATCTCGAGGCGGCGGCAGATCATGGCGCGGCCCACGACCTCGGCGGGCACGCCGTCGTCGACCGTGGAGCCGACCACGTGGTTCGGCACGTTGAGCTGGTCGAACCACCACAGGCTCAGCTGCGTCAGGATGCGGCCCTTGTCCGGGATGCTGCTGGAGAGGACGTGGTCGTAGGCGCTGATGCGGTCGCTGGCGACCACCAGGACGACATCCGCAGGATGTGAAATGACGGCGCCTTCGACTGGCTCGTACAGGTCGCGGACCTTGCCCGAATAGATGTGCCGCCAGCCTTCGAGGAGAGGCGCCTCCGTCTGGAAACCGCGGGTCTCCGTCATCAGACCCCTGCCTTTCCGGCCCGCTCGGGCACGCGGATCTCGCCGCGTGCGGCTTTCGCTGCGATGTCCTTGCGGTACTGGCCGCCGTCCAGACGGATGAGCCCGATTCCCTCGTACGCGCGTTCGCGAGCCTCCTGCAGGTCCTCGCCAAGCGCCACCACAGCGAGGACACGGCCACCCGCGCTCACCACGTGGCCGTCGTCGTCGAGCTTGGTGCCCGCGTGGAGGACGTGTGTGCCCTCGACCGCGGCCGCCTTCTTCAGGCCCCGGATGCGATCGCCTGTGCGCGGCTTGTCGGGATAGTTCTCGGAGGCGAGCACGACGGCGACCGCGGACTCGGGCGACCAGCGCAGCTCGTCCGCGTCGTCCAGATGCCCCTTGGCGGCGGCGAGGAGGATCCCGCCGAGCGGCGTCTTGAGGCGCGCGAGGACGGCCTGGGTCTCGGGGTCGCCGAACCGCGCATTGAACTCGATGACCCTTGTGCCGCGGGACGTGAGCGCGAGGCCGCAGTAGAGCACGCCGACGAACGGAGTGCCGCGCTTGGCCATCTCGTCGATCGTAGGCTGGGCTACCCGCCGCACCACGTCGTCGACAAGGCCCTCCGGTGCCCAGTCGAGGGGTGTGTAGGCGCCCATGCCGCCCGTGTTCGGGCCCTCGTCGTTGTCGAAGATGCGCTTGAAGTCCTGAGCCGGGGAGAGCGGCACCACCGTCTGGCCGTCGCTGAGCACGAAGAGCGAGACCTCGGGGCCGTCCAGGAACTCCTCGATCACCACGCTGCCGCCGGCGTCGAAGCAGGCCTGCGCGTGGGCGAGTGCCGCCTCGCGGTCCTCGGTCACGACGACGCCCTTCCCTGCGGCGAGCCCGTCGTCCTTCACCACGTAGGGGGCGCCGAAGGAATCGAGCGCGTCGGCCGCCTCCTCCGCCGTCGTTGCCACCCGCGCCATGGCCGTGGGCACGCCGGCCTCCGCCATGACCTGCTTCGCGAACGCCTTGGATGCCTCGAGCTGGGCGGCGGCCTTGCTCGGGCCGAAGACCGGGATGCCGGCCTCCCGCAGGGCGTCCGCGACGCCGGCGGCGAGGGGCGCCTCGGGGCCGATCACGACGAGATCCACCTCGAGCTTCTGGGCGAGGTGCGTGACGGCAGAGGGGCTGTTGGCGTCGATGGCGTGGGTCGGCACGACCTGGGCGATCCCCGCGTTGCCGGGTGCCGCATGCACTTCGGTGACGGCGGGATCGGCCAAAAGGGAACGGACAATGGCGTGTTCGCGGCCGCCCGGGCCGATCACGAGAACCTTCACACCCCAAGGTTATCGGTCCGCCTGCGCTGCTTGCATCGATGCGCGGCACGCGAAGCATAGACTTCGCACATGGCCACCCACGCAACTTTCACGGCGGACGACGCCGTGGAACTCGCTGTGATCGAACGCAGCGGCTTCGTCGAGTCACGGCACCTCGGATCCGCCGTCGTGCTCGCCGGCGACGGCAGCGTGGTGACCGAACTCGGCGACATCCGGACTCCCGTCTACGCCCGCTCGGCACTCAAGCCGCTCCAGGCGCTCGCGTCGATGCGCAGCGGGGTCCCGTTGCGGGGCCCGCAGGTGGCCATCGCGTGCGGCTCGCACGTGGGGTCGCTCGACCATCTGGACGTCGTCGAGGGAATGCTGAAGGCCGCTGGAGTGCGAGAGGCGGATCTTCAGTGCCCGCCGGCGTGGCCGCGGGACGAGGAGGCGCGCGCCTGGCTCGTTCGCACAGAGAGCGGCAAGCGGCGTCTGGCCCACAACTGCTCCGGGAAGCACGCCGCGTTCCTCTGGGCCTGTTCCGTCAACGGCTGGGGCCGCGGGAGCTACCTCGAGCCGAACCACCCGCTTCAGCAGCGCGTCCTCGAGACGATCGAGGAGTACACGGGCGAACCGATCGCCCACCTCGGCATCGACGGATGCGGCGCACCCGTGGCCGCGATGTCGCTGACCGGCCTGGCGCGGGCGTACTCGCAGCTGGCGAAGGCGCCCGGGATGCGCGGCGAGGCGGGCGATGCGCGCGCCGCCACCATTGTCACCTCGATGCTCGACTACGCCTGGGCCGTCCAGGGCAAGGGCCGCGAGAACACCGTGGTCATGGACGAGTTGGGGATCATCGCGAAGATCGGCGCCGAAGGCATCCTGGTCCTCGCCACGCCCCAGGGCGCCACGGCAGCCGTGAAGATGCTGGACGGGAGCTTGCGCGCCACCACCCTCGTGGGGCTCACCATGCTCGCCGCCGCCGACGCCGTCGACATCCCCGAGGTTGCGCGCGTCCTCGAGGACGTCGTGGAGCCCGTCATGGGCGGTGGTCGCGCCGTGGGCCGGATCCGGCTCGGGCGTGCTGTTTCGGCCCTGTTGGGTTGACGCCGGCCGCGTTCCTGTCCGGTTGTTCTTCCCCCATCAGCCAGGAAGCGGCGCGTTTCGGCAGAACACGCACTTGGCGCGTCTAGAAGCGGACAGGAGCGCTCGGTAACGTGGCCCTCAGGACCAGCAAGGGAGGAAGCCAGTGCCCCCACGACGGAGAATCACGGCCGACGACGGTCGGGCGGCTGTCGCTGCGTGGCTCGCGGCCCGGGAGGGCGACGGCGTCGCGGAACCGGGCGGGGCACCTCTGGCCCCAGTGGACCGCTCGGTCCTGGCCACCGCAGTGCGCTACACCCTCGAGGAACTTGCCGCCCGTGCCCCTGGCAACTCAGTCGAGGTGCGTGTCCCGCCGTTCGGGGTAGCCCAGTGCATCGAGGGGCCCCGGCACACGCGCGGCACTCCCCCGAACGTCGTCGAGACCGACGGCGAGACCTGGCTCGCGCTCGCGACGGGATCGATGGCCTGGCTCGACGCCGTAGCCACGGGGAAGCTCAGCGCCTCCGGGACGCGGACCGACCTGAGCGGGCTCATGCCGCTCGCCTAGTTCACCCCCGTCCGACGAACGGCATCCCGGAGGCCGTGATGAGGAGCGATCCGATGGTCGCCTCGGGCGGCAGGGACGCCATGAGGACGACGGCGTTCGCGGCCTCCTCGACGGGGAAGGTCGGCTCGATTCGGCGCGAGCCGTCGGCTTGAAGAGCGCCCTGCCCGACGCCGAGGGTCGTCATGATCTCCGTGCGTGTATTGCCGATGTCGATCTGGCCGCATGTGATGCCGTAAGGCCGCCCGTCGAGCTCGATGCTCTTCGTGAGGCCCGTGATCGCATGCTTCGTCGCCGTGTACGCGACGGACTTGGGGCGCGGGGTGTGGGCCGAGATCGAGCCGTTGTTGATGATCCGGCCGCCTTGGGGACTCTGCGCCTTCATCGCTCGGAACGCCGCTGCCGCGCAGAGGAAGCTGCCCGTGAGGTTGATCGATACGGTCGCTTCCCAGTCCTGCGGAGAGATCTCGCCGACGTCCCCGCTGGGCCCGAACGTCCCCGCGTTGTTGAAGAGGACGTCGACCCGGCCCCACCGGCCGGTGGCTTCGGCGAACAGGCGCTCGACGTCGTCGGGCATGCTGACATCGGCGGCAACGCGAAGCGCGCGATCGCCGAAGCCCTCGGCTGTCTCGGCGAGAGGGGCGGCGCGGCGCCCGGCGAGCGCGACGTTCCACCCGTCAGCAAGAAGCCTGCGGGCCACGGCCCGACCAATCCCGGAACCGGCTCCCGTCACGACGGCGACCCGCGGGGTCTCGTTCATACAGCCTCCTCATCCTGAGCCGAGCTTGACGCACATCACGCCGACAAGCCACTCTTAATCCACATTGCAATAAATCGTTTCCATTATACGAAATCAAGGAGACGATGCAGACCAGCCATCCGGGGGATGACGACATCCCCAGGACGAGCGCGCGCAACCCGGCGCGCAGGAAAGAGGTTCGACGTGTTGACTGGAGAGCATACCCAGCAGATCGTCGGCGGGCTCGGAACACCGCCCGACCACGACCCGGAGGAGACCGCCGAGTGGATCGAGTCGTTCGATTCTCTCGTGAAGGAGCGCGGAACCGAGCGCGCCCAGTTCATGGTCCGGAACATCCTCCAGCGGGCCGGAGCCCAGAGCGTCGGAGTCCCGCTCGTCACGACGACGGACTACGTCAACACCATTCCCGCCGATCAGGAGCCCGAGTACCCCGGCGATGAGGAGACCGAGCGCCGCTATCGGGCATGGATGCGCTGGAACGCGGCGGTCCTCGTCCACCGCGCGCAGCGGCCGGGCATCGGCGTCGGCGGCCACATCTCGACGTACGCGGGTGCGGCGACACTCTACGAGGTCGGCTTCAACCACTTCTTCCGAGGGAAGGACCATCCCGGCGGCGGAGATCAGGTCTTCTTCCAAGGCCACGCCTCGCCCGGAATGTACGCGCGCGCATTCATGGAGGGCCGGCTCACCGAGGAAGACCTCGACGGCTTCCGCCAGGAGAAGTCCCACGAGGGCCACGCCCTCTCCTCGTACCCGCATCCTCGGCTCATGCCGTCCTTCTGGGAGTTCCCCACGGTGTCGATGGGCATCGGGCCCATGAACGCGATCTACCAGGCGCAGTCCAACCGCTACCTCCAGCATCGCGGGATCAAGGACACCTCGGACCAGCACGTGTGGGCGTTCCTCGGCGACGGCGAAATGGACGAGCCCGAGAGCCGAGGGCTCCTCCAGCTCGCGGCCAACGAGGGCCTCGACAACCTCACGTTCGTGGTGAACTGCAACCTCCAGCGCCTCGACGGACCGGTGCGCGGCAACGGCAAGATCATGCAGGAGCTCGAGGCGTTCTTCCGGGGCGCCGGCTGGAACGTGGTCAAGGTCGTCTGGGGCCGGGAATGGGACTCGCTCCTGCAGAAGGACCGGGACGGCCACCTGGTGCGCATCATGAACGAGACCCCCGACGGCGACTACCAGACGTACAAGGCCGAGGACGGCGGGTTCGTCCGCGAGCACTTCTTCGGCAAGTCGCCGGAGACGAAGGAGCTCGTCGCCGATCTGACGGACGAGCAGATCTGGAATCTCAAGCGGGGCGGTCACGATTACCACAAGGTCTATGCCGCCTATAGGGCCGCCACGGAGTTCAAGGGAAAGCCGACGGTCGTCCTCGTGAAGACCGTCAAGGGCTACGGGCTGGGCTCGCACTTCGAGGGCCGCAATGCGACCCACCAGATGAAGAAGCTCACCCTCCAGGACCTCAAGGACTTCCGCGACCTCCTGCGCATCCCGATCACGGACGAGCAGCTTGAGGCCGATCCTTACCGCCCGCCCTACTACCACCCAGGGCTGGAGGCGCCCGAGATCCAGTACCTCCTCGAGCGGCGCCGGGTGCTCGGCGGCTCCGTTCCGGAGCGCCGGAGCCGGCACGCGGAGGTGAGCCTCCCGCCGTCGTCCGCCTATGCCGTGGCGAGCCGCGGCTCTGGAAAGCAGCAGGCGGCCACCACCATGGCCTTCGTGAGGTTGCTCAAGGACCTCATGCGGGACAAAGAGTTCGGCCGGCGGGTGGTCCCGATCGTGCCCGACGAGAGCCGCACGTTCGGCATGGACGCGTTCTTCCCGACGGCCAAGATCTACAACCCGAAGGGCCAGAACTACCTCTCCGTGGACCGCGACCTCGTCCTCGCGTACAAGGAGTCCCCTGCCGGGCAGCTCATCCACCCGGGCATCAACGAGGCGGGCGCTGTGGCCGCCTTCACCGCAGCCGGGACGTCGTATGCGACCCACGGCGAGCCGCTCGTGCCCATCTATGTCTTCTACTCGATGTTCGGCTTCCAGCGCACTGGCGATTCGTTCTGGGCCGCCGCCGACCAGATGACCCGCGGCTTCATCATCGGCGCCACGGCCGGGCGGACCACCCTCACGGGCGAGGGCCTCCAGCACGCGGACGGCCACTCACCCATCCTCGCGTCGACCAACCCCGCTGTGGTCACCTACGACCCCGCCTTCGGGTACGAGATCGGGCACATTGTGCGGGCTGGTCTCGAGCGGATGTACGGCGGCCGGCACCCAGACCCCAACGTCATGTACTACCTCACGGTGTACAACGAGCCGATCGCCCAGCCCGCCGAGCCCGAAGGACTCGACGTCGACGGGCTCCTGCGGGGGATGTACCGGCTCCCGCTCGAGGCACTGGTGCCGGCGGACGGCCCGCGCGCACAGCTGCTCGCCTCAGGCGTCGCGGTGCCATGGGCCATCGAGGCACGTCGCCTCCTCGCCGAGGACTGGGGTGTGGCCGCCGACGTGTGGAGCGTGACGTCCTGGACAGAGCTCCGGCGTGACGGCCTCGCCGCCGAGGAGCAGGCCTTCCTGCATCCTGAGCTCGAGGCGCCCGTGCCTTTCGTGACGCAGCAGCTCGCGGGGACCCGCGGTCCGGTCGTGGCCGTGACGGACTACATGAAGTCCGTGCCGGACCAGATCCGGCAGTTCGTCCCCGGCGACTACGCCGTCCTCGGGGCCGATGGCTTCGGGTTCTCGGACACCCGCGCCGCGGCACGGCGGTTCTTCAAGATCGACTCGACCTCCGTCGTCGTCCGCGCGCTCCAAGAGCTTGCCCGCCGCGGCGAGGTCCCCGCGGATGCGCCGCGGCTGGCGATCGAGAAGTACCGCCTCCTCGACGTCAACGCCGGCCCGGCCGCGAGCACGGAGGATTAACCGTTGCGCCGTCAGCTTTGCAGGGTGTGCACCCTGCAAAGCTGACGGCGCAAACAGACGAGGGCCCCGACGCAGTTCGTCGGGGCCCTCTCTGGTGCGCGGGAAGCTCAGCGAGCGGCGAGCCAGCCGAGCATCCGGCTGAACCAATCGCGCTTGGTGCCGTGGCGGTCGGAATGGACGGCGAAGTCGGGGTCGGTGGTCCATTCGCGGGGAATGTAGCGCTCGACTGCTGCTGCCTCCTGTGCGGGTGCAAGCTGATTCGTCTCTTTCGTGGGCATCTTTCCTCCCCTTTCTGGACTCGGAGCCTTCTCAGTCTATTCCACGTATCGGAAAGGATTTTCTGATACGTGGAATCCTACCGACCCAGCTCCTGTCCGGTCAAGGGTTTCTGTCCGCCAGCCCGCACCGGGTGTCAGTGGAGCACCAGCTGCCCCACGGCAGCGGCGGCGAGGAACGACGCGCCGTACGTTACGAGGGCGACGACCACGACCTTCCAGCTCAGGGACTTGAGCGCGCCGATGTCGCGACCGAGGGTCAGTCCGATGAGCGTCAACGCGGGGAGGCCAACGAGCAGCGAGTCGAGATGCTGGGTCATGCCGCCGAGGAAGCCAGCAGTCGGCATGAAGGGCGCGGAGAGGACCGTAGCCATCGAAAGGACCCATACGCTCGACGGCACCGCCGGCACCAGCTTGGACAATGCGAAGGCCAGCCACGTGAGGGTCAGCAGCATGGCAACGCCCATGAGATCCTCGGGATGGAAGGACTTCGAGCCAACGACGTTGGCGATTAGCGCCATGAGTCCGACGACGGTGTAGGCCACCAGCGTCATTCGCGCGTTCGGCTTTAGCGCCGGATCCGTCTCGACCTTGCCGAGCGGCTTGACCGCCTGTGCCGCCTGGCTCCCAGTGGACTTCCCCCGCAGGGACCGGCCCTCGTCGTCTCGGCCGAAGAGCTGGCTCCAGAAGCGGTAGAGGCGGCGGCACAAGGGCAGGGACAGGAACACGCCCGCGTAGAAGCCCACGATGTTGGTGACCAGATTGGACAGGGCCGCGAGGGCCGCGATCTCTGGGGCCCGTTGCGGGAAGAGCAGGGAGAGCGCTCCGACTCCGCCGAGCATCATCGAGGCTGACCCGAGGCCAAGGCCCAAGGCAAGCGCCCGAGGATCGAAAATCCCGAGGTTTCCGACGGTGCCAGCGAGCAGGGAGATGAAAACCGCTCCGAACAGGCTGCCCAGCAGCCAGACGGAGAAGACGCCCCGGTACTCGCCCGACCGGACGCCGAACCGCTGAAGCGCGTAGGCGAGGAAGGACTCGCGATCGATCGACCACGAGGCACCGATCGCCACCCGCCCCAGCCCCAGCGCGACGGCGATGGGCAGCGCCAGGATGACGGTGCCGAAGATGTGCCCGACCTCCTGGAGCAGGATCGCCGGTCCGATCTGGGTGAACTTGGCCAGCGACGGGCCGATCTGCAGTCCGAGTGCCGCCAGGAAGGCAATGATGCCTATTTCGAGGAGGAAGCCCGCCACGGCTCGGCTCGAGCCCGATAGGCGTCGCACTCGCTGGGTGCCGATGATGCCGCCGATGATCACCGCCCAGATGATGGGGAAGAGCACGAGCGCGGCAGGGCCGAGCTGGAGCTTGTAGGTCCCGATGAGCACGGCCGCGACCGAGATGAGCGTGGCGACGACGATGACCGTCACCCAATGCCCTCGACCAATGCTGGCCTGCCGAACGGTCTGCTCGGGTGCCTGCTGTGGAGCCAACCTGATCACTGTCCTTCAAAAGGGTTTTGACGTTCTTGCATGCCAAACAACTGTAGATCGGAGAATGTGAGATGTAAATCACTTGGGGTCGCGGGATATTCAGAGGTGCGAACTCCGCGTCTGGCCGGACTTGGCATGCCAAATGATTTCCGGCTAGATCATTTACAGCACCGCGAGCTCTGACCTACGCTCGTTCTTGGTATACCAATCGACCTTGTCCCCTCGCTCAAGAATCCGCCGAAGAAAGAGACTCGTGACTGACCCGATGGCCTCCAAGACCCTGATCCGCAACGTCCGTCCCTGGGGCAGGGAAGCGAGCGACGTCGTCATCGAGAACGCGGCGAGACGCTCAGCGGCGATCGCCGCCGTCGTGCCCCACGACCCGGCAGCGGCGGGCTCCCACGACGGTGTGACGGTCGTCGAGGGCCGCGGCCGCCTCCTGTTTCCCGCCTTTTCCGACGTGCACGTCCATCTCGACTCGACCCGCCTAGGCCTCCCCTTCCGTCCGCACACGGGATCGCCCGGCGTGTGGGCCATGATGCTCAACGACCGGGAGAACTGGCGCAGC
This sequence comes from Sinomonas gamaensis, assembly GCF_005876955.1. Taxonomy (GTDB): domain Bacteria; phylum Actinomycetota; class Actinomycetes; order Actinomycetales; family Micrococcaceae; genus Sinomonas; species Sinomonas gamaensis. The sequence continues at coordinate 203,333 of NZ_SSCL01000004.1, read as the reverse complement.
GCCGAGGTGCAGATCGGAGAGCGCTCGGCCATTGCCTTGGAGCGCATGATCGCCCGCGGAACCACGCGGGTCCGCTCGTATGCGCAGGTCGACGTCGATTGTCGCCTCGAGCGCTTCGAGGCTGTCCTCGCGGCAAAGGAACGCTACGCCCACGCCGCCGACGTCGAGATCATCGCCTTCCCGCAGGCCGGAATCCTGCGCGAGGACGGGACCGAGAAGCTGCTCGAGGAAGCGATGGAGGCAGGCGCGAACGTCGTCGGCGGGCTTGACCCGTCAGCGCTCGACCGCGACCCCGCACGCCACCTCGACATCGTCTTCGGGCTGGCCGACAGGTATTCGGCCCCCGTCGACATCCATCTCCACGAGACCGGGACCCTCGGCGCCTTCACGACCGAGCTGATCCTCGAGCGCACCCGTGCGCTCGGCATGCAGGGCAAGGTGACCATCAGCCACGCCTTCCAGCTCTCATCGATCGACGACGAGTCACGCGGCCGCCTCATCGACGAGATGGCCGAACTCGACGTCTCACTGGCGACGGTTGCCCCGCCTCCGCCCCGGCACCTCCCGCTCGTCCGCCTCGCCGAGGCAGGTGTGCGCGTGGGCCTCGGCGAGGACGGCCAGCGCGACTATTGGAGCCCGTACGGCAACGCCGACATGCTCGATCGCACCTGGCAGCTCTCCTTCACGCAGGGGTTCCGCCGGGATGAACTCATCGAGCACTGCCTCGCGGTCGCCACGATGGGCGGGGCGAGCGTCATCGATCCAGGGGCCCGGCGCGTGCTGGGCGTCGGCGACCGTCCGGGAGCCGACCTCGGCGACCCGGCCGACGTCGTCCTCGTCGATGGTGAGAGCCCAGCCGCGGCGGTCATGGACCGCGGCCACGACCGCACTGTCCTCCACCGCGGACGTGTCGTCGCGGATGGCCTCGCCGTCCTGAGCGCGTAATCCAGGCCACCCCGCCACCCCCAAGAAGAAAGACACCCATGCGCCTCTTCAACCAGCTCGCTCTCCAGGGCACCGCAGCTCTTGCGCTGAGCGTGCTCGCCCTCACCGGGTGCACGAGCGCGTCCGAAACCGGTTCGGCGCAGCCCGCCAGCTCAGGCCCCGCGCCCAGCTTCGACCCCGGCAGTGTTCGGAAGGACGATGCCCTCGCCGCCCAGGTCCCGGCAGCGATCACTGCGCGGGGCACGCTCGAAATCGGCTCGGACACCACCTACGCCCCAGCCGAATTCCTCGGCGGCCCGGACAACCACACGCCGATGGGCTACGACGTCGACCTCGCCAAGGCCATCGGAGCGAAGCTCGGCCTGAAGGTCGACGTGCAGACGGCAGAATTCGCGAGCATCCTGCCCGCCCTCGGGCCGAAATACGATCTCGGCGTCAGCTCCTTCATGATCACGAAGAAGCGTCTCGCCTCCGTCAACTTTGTGAGCTACTTCGACTCGGGCACGCAGTGGGCGGTCCAGAAGGACAACCCGAAGAAGTTCTCGCTCGACGACGTGTGCGGCAAGACCGTCGGCGTCCAAACCGGGACCATCCAGGAGGAGCCGGATCTGAAGGACCGGACCGAGCGGTGCAGCAAGGCCGGCAAGAGCCCCATCAACGTCGTCTCACTCAAGAGCCAGACGGACATCACCACGCGGCTCGTCAACGGAACCCTCGACGCGATGGTCTCCGACTCCCCTACCGTCGGCTACGCCATCCAGCAGACCAGCGGCGCGATCGAGAAGCTCGGTGATACGTACAACAGCGGACCCGGAGGGATCGCCGTCGCGAAGAATGACCAGGCCCTCGCGGACCTCGTCGGCCAGGCCCTGAACAAGCTCATCGACGACGGGACGTACAAGAAGATCCTCAGCTCCTGGAACGTCGCGGACGGAGCGGTGGCGAAGGCCGAAGTCAACCCGTCGCTGCCCTCGTGAAGGAGGCACCCGTGAAGATCTCAGTCTCCGCCCGCTATCTCCTCGCCCACCAGGACACCCGCCACGTTCTCGTTGACAACGGAACCGTGGTCCACGAGGACGGAGTGATCCTGTACGCGGGTCCGTCTTCGGACGCTCCCCCGGCCGAAGAGCACCGCGACCTCGGCGACGCCCTGCTCATGCCGGGGCTCATCGACCTCGACGCCCTCTCGGACATCGACCACCTCATCCTCGACAGCTGGGCCAGCGGCGAGCTCGCCCGCGGCCACCTCTGGTCGGAGGAGTACTTCCGGGACCGCCGCGAGAACGTCTTCACGGCCGAGGAGCGCCAGGACGTCCGCCGGTATGCCCTCATCCAGCTGGCGCTCCACGGTGTCACGTCCTTCATGCCCATCGCCTCCGAGATCCACTCCTCGTGGGCGGAGGGCTTCGACGAGCTCGTGGGGATGGCGGAAACCTCACGGCAGCTCGGGCTGCGGGCCTTCCTCGGGCCGGCGTACCGCTCGGGGGTCAACGTGGCGCTCGAGGACGGCAGCGTGGGAGTCCTCTTCGACGAGGAACGCGGCCGCGAGGGCCTCGAAGACGCGATCCGGTTCCTGGACTACGCGGACGGGCTGGGCGATCCGCTCGTCACCGGGGTCCTCCTGCCCTGCCGCATCGAGACGCTCACGCGCGAGCTGCTCGATGAGACCGCGCGAATCTCCCGCGAGCGCGACGTGCTCGTACGCCTCCACAGTCTGCAGGGCCTGAACGAACGGGCCCTCGTCATCGAGCACCACGGTATGACGCCACTTGACCTCCTCGACGACGCGGGGCTCCTCGGCGACCGCCTCCTCATTCCGCACGCGCTGTTCCTCGACCGGCACCCGCGGGTCCATGGAGAGGACCGCGGGGACCTCGCGAGGCTTGCGGCATCGGGGGCGAGCGTCGTCCACTGCCCGCTCACGTCGATGCGATACGGCGAGGCACTCGATTCCTTTCCCGCATACATCGACGCGGGCGTGCCCATGGCCCTCGGCACGGATTCCTTTCCCCCAGACCTCATCCGGGGGATGGACGCGGGGTGGCACCTCGCGAAGATCGTCGAGGGGCGGCGGGACGCCGTCCGGCTTTCCGACTACGTCGATGCCGCGACCCTCGGCGGCGCCCGTGCCCTCCGCCGCCCCGACGTGGGGCGGCTGGCCCCGGGCGCTCAAGCCGACTTCGTCGCCTTCGGGTTGGGGGACCTGCGGGACGGCGTCCACGAGGATCCTCTCCGGACGCTCATTCTGAACGGCTCGGCCCGGCAGTGCGTGCTGAGTGTGGTGGCGGGCCGCACGGTGGTCGACGATGGGGGGATCCCCGGCCTCGATACCGCGCGGTGGCGGCGGCGTGGCCAAGAGCTCTTCGACAGGATGCGCGCGGCCTACTCGGGGCGCGACGAGAGAGGCCGCAGCCCCGCGGAGCTGTTCCCTCCCGTCTACCCGCGCGCGGCTGGCACCGGCGCGGGAACCGGCCGCGCCCGCAATGCCAGCCCCGCGTCCTTGAGCGCCAGGTAGATCCGGTCCCGCGTCACGGGCAGCTCCGTGAACCGAAGGCCCGTCGCGGCCCGCAAGGCGTTCGCGAGCGCGGGCGCCACGGGATTGAAGGGGCTTTCGCTCATGGACTTCGCGCCGAGGGGTCCCGTGGAGTCCGAGGTTTCGGCGAAGTACACCTCGCTCCGCGGGATGTCGGCGAAGGTGGGGATGTGGTACTGCCGGAGGATGTCCGTGGTCACCTTCCCGGACTCGTCCAGCCGCACCTCCTCCCACAGCGCCGCCCCGAGCGCCTGCGCGATGCCGCCTTCGACTTGGCCGCGACACTGCCGGGGATTGACCACGACGCCCGCGTCCGCCGCTTGCACGCTCTGCAGAATCTGGAGCTCCCCGGTGCCCCGGTGAACCGCTACTCGGAAGCCGTGCACGTTGAACGCGACGGAGCGCGGCGTCCCGCCCCACCGGCCCTCGGCCGCGAGCTCGACCCCGCGCTCGGACGCGGCGGCCGCCAGCTCGGCGAGCAACAGGCGCTCTCCCGAGCAGACGACGGCGCCGGGCACCAGTGCGCAATCGGCCAGGTCGGCGCCGGTTGCCTCGGCGGCGAAGGCCAAGATCCTGCGGCCGAGTTCCTCTGCGGCGGCGAGCGTCGCCTTGCCGGCGACGACCGTCCCGGTCGAGCCGAACGCGCCGCTGTCGTGGTCCGTGAGCGTGGTGTCCGCGTTGCGGAGCACGATGTCCGAGGCCCCGGCCGCGAGCGCGGTCGCGGCGAGCTGGGCGTGGACGGTGCTCGTTCCGTTGCCGAACTCGGCCGTCCCGACGTCGAGGCCAAAGCGGCCGTCCGGGAGGAGAGCAATCCGTGAGTGCGCGTAGTGCCCGCGCGGAGGCACGGTGTCGATCATTGACAGAGCGGACCCCTCGCCGATGAACCATTCGGGACCGAGCTCCGAGAGCCCGAACGTCCGCTCGCGCTCCCTGCCCCGCTTGAGGGCCTTCGACACAAGTCGGACGCACTGGTCCAGCCCGTAGCTCCCGTACAGGACGTCGGGTTCGGGCTCCGGGTGCGAGGCGATCATCGGGTCCCCGCGGTGGACCATGTTGCGCCGCCGGAACTGCATCGGGTCCATGCCGATACCAGCGGCGAGCTCGTCCACCGCGGATTCGACGGCGAAGATCATCTGGCTCAGGCCATACCCCCGGAAGGCCCCGGCCGGCACGGTGTGGGTGTAGACGGCCCGAGCGTCGATCTTCTTGTTCGCGCACCGGTAGACGCTCACGGACTCGTTGCAGCCGTGGAACATCACGCCCGGCGCGTGGTTCCCGTACGCGCCGGTATCGGTCACGACGTCGAGCGCGAGCGCCGTGAAAGTCCCGTCGCGCTTCGCGCCCGCACGCAGGCGGATCGTGAACGGGTGGCGGGTCGTGGTGGCCTGGAACTGCTCGGAGCGCGTCAGCTCGAGCTGGACGGGACGTCCCAGCCGCAGCGCGGCCAGCGCCGTGACGTCCTCCGTGAGGACTTCCTGCTTGCCGCCGAAGCCGCCGCCCACACGGCCGGTGACCACGCGGACCTGCTCGAGCGGCAGCCCGAAGATCCGCGAGAGCGTCCGCCGGGCGAGGAAGGGAACCTGCGTAGACGAGCGCACTGCGAGGACGCCCGAGCCGCCCAGGGGGTCGCCCTCGGTCCAGGCGATAGAGCAGTGCGTCTCGAGCGCCACGTGCTGGACGCGGTGGGTGCGGAAGGTGTCTTCGTAGACGAAGTCGGCGGCGGCGAGCGCGCTTTCCACGTCCCCGATCTCCGAATGCAGCTCCGCGACGGTGTTCCGGGCCGGGTCGGCGATGCGGGTCAGCGCCGAGACCTTCTCGCCGTGCACGAGCGGGGCGCCGGGGGCGAGCGCCTCTTCCGGGCTGAGCACGGCGGGCAAGACGTGGTAATCGACGACGACGGCGCGCACGCCCGCTTCGGCCGCGGCGACCGTCTCTGCAACCACGGCGGCCACACGCTGCCCGCGGAAGCGGACCTCGGTGTCGAACAGCCGGGTGTCGTCCGGGTCGTCCTCGACGAGCTCGTGCTGCGCGGTCGAGTACAGGACGCCGGGGTCATCGTCGGGGGTGAAGACCGCGACGACGCCCGGTACCGCGAGCGCGGCCGAAGGGTCGACGGACAGGATGCGCGCGTGCGAATGCGGTGACCGGACGAGCTTGAGGTGGAGGAGTGCCTTCTGGCCGCCTGGCACTTCGGCCTCGGTGACGTCCAGGGTGTACCTTTCTGTACCCGAGACGATCCGGCGGCCCGCGAGCGCCGGGACGTCCTCCCCCATCCGCCCGTCCGCGGGGCCGCCCTGCCCGGCGCCCGAGACCGCGGCCTCGATCGCGGCGTAGCCCGTGCAGCGGCACAGGTTGCCCTTGAGGTTCCTGGGCAGGTTGGCGAGCTGGGCGCCGTCGAACGTCGCCGCCGTCATGACCATGCCTGCCGTGCAGAAGCCGCATTGGAAGCCCTGCGCCTCGACGAACTGCCGTTGCATGGGGTGCAGTTCCTCGTCCCCGCACAGGCCCTCGATCGTGGTCACGGCGTGTCCCTCGGCCCGCTGGGCTGGGTAGATGCACGAGTGGACGGGCACGCCGTCGACGTGGACGGTGCACGCCCCGCAGTCCCCGGCGTCGCAGCCCTTCTTGACGCCGAGCGCCCCCTGTTCGCGCAGGAAGGTGCGCAGGCACTGGCCCGGGCGCGGCGTCCCCTGCGCCCGGCTGCCGTTGATCTCGATCGCCATGTCAGGCACCTTCCTGGTCGCACAGCTCGAGCCTGAGTTCCTCGGCGAGCCGGTAGGTCATGTCGCGACGCCAGGCGGGGAGGCCGTGGAGGTCCTCGTGGTAGAGCGCCTCGGGGATCGCGGCGTCGAGGGTCCCCGCGAGAGCGTCGGGGGAGGGAAGCCCAAGGGCTGTGAACCGAAGCTGCACAGGGCGTTTCGTCGAGGCCGTCACGGTGAGGACGAAGCCCCCGTCAGGGTCGCGCCGTCCGATGAGCAGCACGCCGGAACGGCCCAAGTTGCTGAGGGAGAGCCGGCGGAAGGCCGTGCGGGCGCGCAGCGCGTGGGCGGGAAGGCGGATCGAGCGGATCAGCTCGCCGGGCTCGAGGGCGTTGCGGCCGTCACCGGTCACGAGCTCCGCCACGGGGACCTCGCGATTGCCGGCGATGCCCCACAGCGTCGCAACCCCGTCGAGTCCGGCGCACAGCGACGTCAGGGGTCCCGCGGGGAGCGACGTGGCGATGTTGCCCCCGACGGTCGAGAGATTCCAGATCTTGAACGATGCCACGAACGCGTCACAGCACGGGCGCACGACGGCGAGCCCCGGCCACCGCTGCACGATCGCCCCCTCCGGGTCCCCGGCTTCCCAGAGCCGCGCAACCGTGCAGGTCGCGGCCAGCGTGATGCCGCCGTCGTCCTCTTCGATCGGCTCCCAGCCAGCGGAGGTGAGATCCAGGAGGCGGCGCAGGGTCTGGCTCCCGTACGAGAAGAGGACGGTGCCGCCGGCGAGCCAGGCGTCGCCCTCGCGCCAGTCCGCGGGGTCCGCGGTGGGCACGAGGGCCTCGACGGTGTTCAGGTCCATGCGGGTGCCTCCTCTGTGCGGTGAATCCGGCCCTCCCGGGCCCTGAGGGGAGCCGCGCTCGCGCCCGGCGCCCGCGACGCGACGACCTCGGCCAGGATCGACACCGCGACCTCGGCAGGAGTGACGGCGCAGAGGTCGAGGCCGATGGGCGAGTGCAGCCGCGCGAGATCGAGGGGGCCGTGGCCCGCTTCGAGGAGCGCCGCGATGCGCTGCTCGTGGCTCCGGCGCGACCCCATTGCCCCGACGTAGGCGACGTCGAGGCGGAGGGCGGCGTCCAGGAGCGGGAGGTCGAATTTGGGGTCGTGGCTCAGCACGCACACGACCGTCCGCGCGTCGAGCCGCCCGGCTCTGGCCTCCGACGTCACGTACTCGTGCGGCCACGCGACGGCGACCTCATCCGCGACCGCGAAGCGGTCCTGCCGCGCGAACGCGGGCCGTGCGTCGACGAGGGTCACCCGGTAGCCGAGGAGCTTCGCGGCCGGGATGAGGGCCTCACCGAAGTCGTTCGCGCCGACGACAAGGAACCGCGGGGCCGGCAGCCGGCTCTCGACGAGCAGCCGCACCGGGCCGGTCCCCGGCGCCGCGCCGCAGCCTCCCGACGGTTCCACGGGCACGACGGCCGACATGCCCTGCGCGAGCACGGGCGCCACGAGCGCGGCGGCCCGGTCCGCAATGGGATCGCCGCGGAAGAGCGGTGCGAGCACCGACGCCAGCTCGGTGATCTCTGACGGAGGCGAGGCGAGGAGCACGGGTCGCGCGGCGTCGTCCGCCCGCTCACCCACGCCTGCAAGACGGCGGACGACGGCGAACGCCGGCTGCGCGGGGAGGCCCGCCACCGCGTCGGGCGCGAGGACCTGGAGGTGGACCTCGAGTTCGCCGCCGCACGTCAGCCCGACGGCGAACGCGTCCTCCTGGCTGTAGCCGAAGCGCTCGAGGCGCGTGGCGCCGTCGCCCAGGGTGTCGAGGGCTGCGGAGACAACCGCGCCCTCGACGCAGCCGCCCGAGAGGCTGCCGAGAACGGCCGGTGATCCGTTGGGGCCTTCGGGCTCGCAGATGAGCATCGATGTGCCGACGGGTCGCGGCACGGATCCGCTCGTGGCGACGATGGTCGCGATGGCGCACCGCGTGCCTTTCGCCGCCTTCTGCCATCCCGGCAGCTCGTTCAGGAGCTCGATCATTGGCTCCCCCTTCTTGCCTGAGGTCCGTCCGACGGCGCGCGCGGACGGAGTGTATATATGGTGCGCCCGCGGGACCCCGGAGCGTCACATCCGGGTCCCGCGGGCGCGGTCTTTGTGGTCGGGCCTGGCCCGGGAATTGTCGGGTTCTTGCGGGTGCGAAGCTCCTGCACCCGCAGAAACCCGACAATTGCGGCGTTAGGAGCCGGCCCCGATGAGGTGCCCCAGCGGCCCGCGGACGAAGTACACGATGAACCCCGCCGCGACCACCCACATGAGCGGATGGATCTTCCGGGCCTTCCCGCTCGCGGCCCGGACGAGGACCCACGTCACGAAGCCGGCGCCGATGCCGTTCGCGATCGAGTAGGTGAGGGGCATCGTCACGATCGTGAGGAACGAGGGCAGCGCGACGTCGAACTTCCGGAAGTTGATCTCGCGGATCTGCCCGGCCATCATTGTGCCGACTACCACGAGCGCCGAGGAGGCGACCTCGAGGGGCACCACGCTCGTGAGCGGCGTGAGGAACATGGAACCGAGGAACAGCGCGCCCGTCACCACCGAGGCCAGGCCGGTTCGCGCGCCCTCGCCGATGCCCGCGGCCGAGTCGACGTACACCGTGTTCGACGAGCCCGAGTTCGCTCCACCGAGCACCGCGCCGAAGCCCTCGATGATGAACGCCGACTTGAGCCGGGGGAAGGTGCCGTCCTTCTGCGCGAGGCCGGCGCTCTTGGCGAGGCCCGTCATGGTGCCCATGGCATCGAAGAAGTTCGTGAACACGAGCGTGAAGACGAGGGTGATGCCCGCGAGGAGCCCAATCCGGCCGAACGCGCCGAAGAGGTCGAAGTGTCCCACGAGGCTCAGGTCCGGGATGGAGACGAGCTGTCCGGAGAGAACAGGGGTGTTCAGATGCCAGCCGTCGGGGTTGTTCGGGCCGGAGGCGCCAAGGTGCCAGATCGCCTCGACGAGCATGGCGACCGCGGTCGTCGCGATGATCCCGATCAGGAGGCCGCCCTGGATCTTCCGCGCAACGAGAATACCCATGAGGATCAGGCCGATCACGAAGACGAGCGTCGGCAGCGTGGTGATCGAGCCGTCGTGGCCCAGCTGCACGGGTGGCCCCGCCTTTGTGCCGCGGACGAAGCCCGAGTCCACGAAGCCTATGAACGCGATGAACAGCCCGATGCCGACCGTGATCGCGGCCTTGAGCTCCCGCGGCACCGCCCGGAAGATCGCCGTCCGCGCGCCGGTCACGCCGAACAGGACGATGAGGACGCCGTTGATCACCACGAGGCCCATGGCCTCGGGCCAGGACACATCCTTGACGACCGCGACGGCGAGGAACGAGTTGATCCCCAGCCCCGCCGCGAGGCCGAACGGCAAGTTCGCGAAGATGCCGAACAGGATGGTCAGCACGCCGGCCGTGAGCCCGGTGACGGCGCCGACCTGAGCCGCCGGGAGGAACGCGCCGGTGACGTCCACCGGGGCGGTCGTCGCGTTGAAGCCGCCCAGGATGAGCGGGTTGAGGATCACGATGTACGCCATCGTGAAGAACGTGACGAGCCCGCCGCGGATCTCGCGCGGGATGGTCGAGCCGCGCCGGGTGATGTGGAAGAAGCGGTCAAGGAGGCCCCGACCGGAAGGAGCAGTGCGCGCCCGGGCGGCGGGCGCCGTCGTCGTCTGTTCTTCGGTTTCCACTGCAGCGGTCTCTGTGCTCGAATCGATGCTCATGGCACGCCGCCTCAGTATTCGATGCGCTGCGCGAAGCTGGACCACTGCTCGAAGGGCGCCTTGCGGCTGATCCCTTCGGGCTCAGTGTGCAGCACGGGCATCGAGCGCAGTTCGGCGGGGGTGTCGAAGTAGTCGTAGAAGACGGCGTCGTCGAAGCCGGCTGCTGCGGCATCATGCCGGTCGGCGGCAAAGCGGACGACGGCGATGCGCGCCCAGAGAGCCGACGCGAGGCACATGGGGCAGGGCTCGCAGCTCGAGTAGAGCGTGGCGCCTGAAAGGTCGAAGGTGCCGAGCTGGCTGCAGGCGTTGCGGATAGCCGTGACTTCTGCGTGGGCTGTCGGGTCGTTATTGGCGGTGACGCGGTTGACGCCGTCGAACGCCTGCCCATCCGCCGTGACGACGACGGCGCCGAACGGGCCGCCCTTGTCGAGGACGTTCTGGGCGGCCAGCCGGACGGCCCGCGCCAAGTGCACGTGGTCCTGGTCCGTGAGCGGCGCGACGCTGGGGGTGGTGGTCATGGGGAGACTCCCTCGCCTGGGGAAGTCCGGCCATGCCTTTGGCTTGCCAACTGGAGCACCGCGGGCCCGACCAGACTTCGAAAGCTCTGAATTGAGGTTGCCTGGTAGATAGCCTTCCGGGATCCGCTTGGTGGATCGCCCGGGGGCCCGCCGTGACCCTTCAACGGTAGCAACGTCTTGTGACGCGCGCCATAGGTTGGGGAAAGTTTTTTGGAATTCGGCTTCCGCGTAGCGAAATCCTGATGCAGCCCTACGTGCGGTTGAGCTCCGCCGAGATCCGCTCCGCAGCCGCGCGGAGAGCAGGAACAGCGCGCTCGCCGAATGCGTCGTCCACACGAGAAACCGGGCCGGACACGGAGATCGCCGTGGGCGTGGGGGCATTGGGGACGGCCATCGAGAAGCAGCGCACGCCCACCTCCTGCTCCTGCTCGTCGATGGCGTAGCCGCGGGCGCGGATCTTGTCGAGGTCGGCGAGGAGGGTCTCGACGTCTCCGATGCTGTAGGTCGTGGGGGTCGGCATGCCCTGGCGGCCCACAATGGCGCGGACCTGCTCGTCGTCAAGCTGGGCGAGGATCGCCTTGCCCACACCGGTGTCGTGCGTGTGCGCCCGGCGTCCCACCTCGGTGAACATGCGCATCGAATGCGGGGACGGGACTTGGGCCACGTAGATGACCATGTCCGAATCGAGCACAGCCATGTTGGCCGTTTCGCCGAGGCTGTCCACAAGGGTCTTGAGCTCGGGCTGCGCGAGGGCGCCCAGCTGCTTGTTCGCTCCCTCGCCGAGGCGGATGAGGCGCGGCCCGAGCGCGTAACGGCGGCTCGGCAGCTGGCGGACGTAGCCGAGCGACACCAGGGTGCGCAGCAGGCGGTGGATCGTGGGCAGCGGGAGCTCAGTCGACGACGACAGTTCGCTCAGCGTCACATCTCCACCGGCATCGGTGATGAGTTCGAGCAGCTCGAAGACGCGCTCGACTGACTGGACGCCGCCTGAGGCCTTCTCGGCCATGTCTCCTCCATGGGTAGCGGCCGGTGGTGTTCCGGCAAATATTATCCGCATCCCGGAAACTCTGCGGTCTATCTCACGATACCGCACACTCTCTCTTCTTGCGCCGTCAGGTTTGCAGGGTCCCCCACCCTGCAAACCTGACCGCGCAAGCCACTGGGACTTGTTTTTCCAAGATGCAGACAATAGTATCCGTATTACGGAAACTGAACCGAGGCCGATAGCCTCCCCGACCGAAGGACGATTCAATGGCGAGTCCCAGCCCAGGCAACTCCATCACGCTCCGCCTCGACGCGCCGTCGCGCATCAGCATCACGAGCGAGCTCGCCGCCGCCGTCGCCGCGGTCGGCGCTCCCGTCACCGCCCTCGACATCAGTGAATCGCACCACGATCACCTCACCGTCGACATCACCTGCAACACCACCTCTGAGCAGCACGCCGATGAGGTCGCCGCTGCGCTCGAGGCGCTCGACGGCGTGAGCGTCCGCAAGGTCTCGGACCGCACCTTTCTCATGCACCTCGGCGGCAAGCTCGAGGTCGTCCCCAAGGTTCCCCTCCGCAACCGCGACGACCTCTCGCGGGCCTACACGCCCGGCGTCGCCCGCGTGTGCCGCGCCATCGCGGAGAACCCGGAGGACGCGCGGCGCCTTACCGTCAAGCGCAACACGGTCGCCGTCGTCACGGACGGCTCGGCAGTGCTCGGGCTCGGCAACATCGGCCCCGCCGCCGCCCTCCCCGTCATGGAGGGCAAGGCCGCCCTCTTCAAGCAGTTCGCGAACGTGGATGCCTGGCCGGTCTGCCTCGACACGCAGGACACCGAGGAGATCATCAAGATCGTCAAGGCCCTCGCGCCCGTCTACGGCGGCGTGAACCTCGAGGACATCGCGGCGCCGCGCTGCTTCGAGATCGAGGCGCGCCTCCGGGAAGAGCTCGACATCCCCGTCTTCCACGACGACCAGCACGGCACCGCCATCGTGACGTTGGCGGCTCTCGTCAACGCGCTCAAGCTCGTGGACAAGAAGATCGAGGACGTCCGGATCGTCGTCTCGGGCGTCGGTGCGGCCGGCAACGCGATCATCCAGCTCCTCCTCGCCCAGGGCGCGAGGAACATCGTCGCCTGCGACCGCAAGGGCGCCATCCACAAGGGCCTCGAGCTCACCGACGCCCACCGCATCTGGATCGCGGAGAACACCAACCCCGAGCAGTTCTCGGGCAGCCTCCACGATGCGCTCAAGGGCTCCGACGTCTTCATCGGCGTCTCCGCACCGAACCTCTTCGGCCCGGAGCAGGTCGCCACCATGGCCGAGAACGCGATCGTCTTCGCGATGGCCAACCCTGACCCGGAGACCGACCCGATCGCCGCCGCGGAGCACGCCGCCGTCGTCGCCACCGGCCGCAGCGACTTCCCCAACCAGATCAACAACGTCCTCGCATTCCCCGGCGTGTTCCGCGGCCTGCTCGACGCTGGCGTGGCAGACATCACTCCTGCCATGCTGGTCGCAGCCGCCCAGGCCATCGCGGCTCGCGTCTCAGAAGAGGAGCTCAACGCGAGCTTCATCATCCCGAGCGTGTTCGACCCGCACGTCGCCCAGGACGTCGCCGCGGCCATCGTCGCCGCCGTGAACGCCTGATTCTTCGGAACCACGACTCACATCAGGGAGAAGGAAAGCATCGCAATGGCCATCACCGTGACCGACCAGCACCCCGTGGACCGGGCCGAGGAAATCCTCACCGAGGAGGCACTCGCCTTCGTCGAGGAGCTGCACCGCCGTTTCGCCGGCGAGCGCAAGGCTCGCCTCGTGGCTCGGAAAGCACGACGCGCGGAGGCCGCCTCGAGTGGCCGGCTCGACTTCCTGCCGGAGACCGCCGACATCCGCGCCGGCGATTGGAAGGTTGCCCCGGCGCCCGCGCCGCTCCAGGACCGCCGCGTCGAGATGACCGGCCCCGCGAGCCCGGCGAAGATGGCCATCAACGCCCTCAACTCGGGTGCGAAGGTCTGGCTCGCCGACATGGAGGACGCCTCGAGCCCGCACTGGAGCAACGTCGTCGACTCCGTCCTCAACCTGCGCGACGCGGCCAAGGGCACTCTCTCCTTCACCTCCCCGGAGGGCAAGGAGTACCGCCTCCGCGCCGACGCGCCGCTCGCCGTCGTCGTGACCCGCCCCCGCGGGTGGCACATGGAGGAGCGGCACGTCCTGGTCGACGGCGAACCCGCCTCGGGCGCCCTCGTGGACTTCGGACTGCATTTCTTCCACGTCGCGAAGCTCCTCATCGCGTCGGGCCGCGGCCCGTACTACTACCTTCCGAAGATGGAGAGCCACCTCGAGGCACGCCTCTGGAACGAAGTCTTCGTGTTCGCGCAGGACTACCTCGGCATCCCGCAGGGCACCATCCGCGCCACGGTGCTGATCGAGACCATCCCGGCCGCGTTCGAGATGGACGAGATCCTCTACGAGCTCCGCGACCACGCCTCCGGCCTCAACGCGGGCCGCTGGGACTACCTCTTCAGCATCATCAAGTACTTCCGGGACGCCGGCGAGCAGTTCACGCTCCCGGACCGCGCGTCGGTCGTCATGACCGCGCCGTTCATGCGGGCCTACACCGAGCTCCTCGTCCAGACCTGCCACAAGCGCGGGGCCTTTGCGATGGGCGGCATGGCTGCGTTCATCCCGAACCGCAAGGAGCCGGAGATCACCGCCGCCGCGATCGAGAAGGTCCGCGCGGACAAGACCCGCGAGGCCACGGACGGCTTCGACGGCTCGTGGGTCGCGCACCCGGATCTCGTCGAGACGTGCCAGGAGGTCTTCGACCGCTTCCTCGGCGACAAGCCCAACCAGGTGGACCGCCAGCGCCCCGAGGTCCACGTGACGGCGGACCAGCTGCTCGACGTCTCCTCGGCTGAAGGCGTCGCCACCGAGGAGGGACTGCACCTCAACCTCTACGTCGCCGTCGCGTACACCGCGGTGTGGCTCTCGGGCAACGGCGCGGTGGCGATCCACAACCTCATGGAGGACGCCGCGACGGCCGAGATCTCCCGCTCGCAGGTGTGGCAGCAGATCCACAACAAGGTGGTCCTCGCGGACACGGGCAACACCGTGACGCGGGAACTCGTGGAGCGGATCCTGGCCGAGGAGACCGAGCGCCTGCGCGGCGAGGTCGAGGCGGATCTGTTCACCAAGTACTACGAGCCCGCGAGCCGCCTCATCGCGGACATCTGCCTCTCCGAGGACTACACGGACTTCCTCACCACGCCCGCCTACGAGCTGGTGGGCTGATGACTCAGCCCCAGCCCATCTTCTCCGCGGGCGACTATGAGCGGATCGACGCCGGCCTCGCCGACACCGATCGGCTCCTCGCCGCGGGCTACCCGGGGGACTCCGGCACCCGCCAGCCGGTGCACACGGTCTACGTTCCGGCCGACCGGTTCACGCCCTCGCTCGCTGCGGAGTGGGGCCACCAGGCCCTCGCCGCCGCCGGCGCGGCGGGCGGGATCCAGCGCCTGGCCGAGGTCGTGGGCCTCTCCCCCGAGCTCGCGGCGGAGGTCGCCCCGCGGGTGGAGTCCAAGCTCCGCGCCGAGCCCATCGAAGACCTCCGGATCGACTTCGAGGACGGCTACCTCGCCGCGGCAAAGTCGGGCGACCCCGAGGCGACAGAGGACGACGACGTGATCCGCGCCGCGGACCGCGTCACCGAAGCGCTCGCGGCCGGGATCGCGACGCCGTTCATCGGGATCCGCTTCAAGTGCTTCGAGGAGGCGACGCGGCGACGCGGCCTGCGGACGCTCGAGCTGTTCGTGTCACGCCTCGTCCAGCGGGGCGGCCTCCCAGAAGGACTCGTCCTCACGCTGCCCAAGGTGAGCACAGTGGACCAGGTCGGGGCGATGGTCTACGCCGTCGAACGCCTCGAGTCCGCGCTGGGCCTGCGCCGCGGCCGCCTCGGCTTCGAGGTCCAGGTGGAGACCCCGCAGCTCATCATCGGTGCCGACGGCAGCCACCCGGTAGCCCAGCTCCCGCACAAGTCCGAGGGCCGCATCACCGCGCTGCACTACGGCACCTATGACTATTCCGCGTCGCTCCAGATCGCGGCGGCCTATCAGTCCATGGAGCACCCCGCGGCGGACTTCGCCAAGGAGGTCATGCAGCTCGCGGTCGCCGGGACGGGCATCCGGCTCTCCGACGGATCGACGAACATCCTGCCCGTCGGCGACGATGCCCAGCGCGAGGAGGCCTGGAAGCTGCACGCCCGCCTCGTGCGCCGCTCGCTCGAGCGTGGCTTCTACCAAGGCTGGGACCTCCACGCGCACCAGCTGCCCACGCGGTATATCGCGACGTACGCGTTCTATCGGGAGGGCTTCCCCAAGGCCGCCGAGCGTCTCCGCAACTACGTGCAGCAGACCATCGGCGCGGTCCTCGACGAGCCGGCCACCGCTCGGGCCCTCGCGGCCTTCGTTCTCCGCGGCGTCCAATGCGGGGCCGTGGGATCCGAGGAGGTCCTGGCCCGCACCGGCCTCTCCGAGGCTGACCTCACCCGTCTGGCGCACCCGCGCCTCACCCCAGAACCCCAAGGAGCGTCACGATGAGCTACTTCTACCCCGAGGGCGGCCTGCCGCCGCAGACCCAGCTCCTCACCGACCGCGCGATCGTCAAGGAGGCCTACACGGTCATCCCCAAGGGCGTGCTGCGCGACATCGTCACGAGCATCCTCCCCGGCTGGGAGAACACCCGCTCGTGGATCATCGCGCGTCCCATCGCAGGCTTCGCCACGACGTTCTCCCAGCTCATCGTCGAGGTGGGCCCTGGCGGCGGCTCGAAGAAGCCCGAGCCTGAGGCGGGCGTCGAGGGCGTGGTGTTCCTCACCAAGGGCAGGCTCACCCTGACGCTCGACGGCGAGACCCACCACCTCGAGGAGGGCGGCTACGCCTACCTCGCCGCAGGTGCGGAGTGGTCCGTGGCGAACGACTCCGAGGACATCGCCTCATTCCAATGGATCCGCAAGGCGTACGAGCGGCTCGAGGGCTACGAGGCGAAGAGCTTCGTCACCAGCGACAAGGAGGTGGAGCCCACGCCGATGCCGAACGTCAACGGCGTCTGGTCGACTACGCGCTTCGTCGACCCGAGCGACCTCGCGCACGACATGCACGTGAACATCGTGACGTTCGAGCCCGGCGGCACGATCCCGTTCGCCGAGACCCACGTGATGGAGCACGGCCTCTTCGTCCTCGAGGGCAAGGCTGTCTACCGCCTCAACGACGACTGGGTCGAGGTCGAGGCCGGTGACTTCATGTGGCTGCGGGCCTTCTGCCCCCAGGCGTGCTACGCGGGCGGGCCCGGCCGCTTCCGCTACCTCCTGTACAAGGACGTCAACCGGCAGATCCGCCTCACCTGACGCCTTGTCCCCACGGCCCGCTGTGCGGGCCCCTCAAGCACGACGGCGTGGGGCAGGACTGGCACTGAGCCGCCCTGCGCCGTCGTACCCACCTCCGCCCCCGGTCGCGCAACACCGGGGGCGGAGCTGTTTAACGCAACGCAGCGGTACCCAACTCCGGCTCTCGCCCGCTCAGCCGGCGAGCTTCTCCGGTTCGTCGAGGTCGTCGTCTTCCGGCACCCACCGCACCGCGACCTTGGCGCCGTCGCCGTCCTCCTCGATCCGGAGGACCAGGTCCACCCCGCAGAGGTGCTCGTGCTGCGCGTACCGTCCGTCGGTCCGCGCGGCTTCCAGAAGTCGGTCGAGGGCAACCGCAAGTGCCCGTCCCCAGTCGCGGGGGTCAGTGCTCGAGGCGCGTTCCGCCCCCACATAGCTAGCCATACGGTCATTGTTGCCCGTGCTCAGGGCGAAAAGCCAGTGGTCCAAGGTCCCGCGACCCCAACCGAGCTCCCCACCTTCCACGCCGACCTCCCCAGTTCCTCAGTGCTGAGACGCGTCGCGGCGCAAGCGGGAGAAGACGAGGAGGCCCGGGGAACGGGCCCAATCCTCCACGCCGCCGCGGAAGCTGGGGAGCCCGGTTCAAGAACTGGGGAGATCGGAAAGCATGCTGACGCTCGCACTCGGTATACCGGGGTTGACCACGCTCACGATCGCCACCTACACTTTTCATCAAGAGAAATTCTTCTTCCGCAATGTGAAAGATGAACAGGAAGGCTGCGACAATGACGTACACGGTGAACTGCTCGATCCTGCTGACCGAGCTTCCGCTCCTGGAGCGCCCCGCGGCGGCCAAGGCCGCTGGGTTCGACGCGGTGGAATTCTGGTGGCCCTTCACCGAGGCCGTCCCCGCCGACGGCGACGTCGATGCCTTCGTCACGGCCGTCCAGGACGCGGGCGTCCAGCTCAGCGGGCTGAACTTCTTCGCGGGCGACATGCCCGGCGGCGACCGCGGCCTCGTGTCGTGGACGGGCCGCGGCAGGGAGTTCAAGGACAACATCGACGTCGTCGTCGCCATCGGCAAACGGCTCGGCACCAAGGCCTTCAACGCCCTCTACGGCAACCGCCTCGAAGATTCCACGCCTGAAGAGCAGGACGAGCTCGCACTGGAGAACCTCGTCGCGGCCGCCCAGGGGGTCGCGGCGATCGGCGGAACAGTGCTGCTCGAGCCGGTCTCCGGCACCCCCGCCTACCCGCTGAAGACGGCCGCCGATGCCCTCGCCGTCATCGGCAAGGTGCAGGCTGCCGGGGCCGAGAACATCAAGCTCCTCGCGGACTTCTACCACCTCGCGGTCAACGGCGACGACGTCCCGGCCGTCATCGAGCAGCACGCCAAGGACTTCGGCCACATCCAGATCGCCGACAATCCCGGCCGCGGTGCCCCCGGCACCGGCGAACTCCCCCTGGGCGAGTGGATCGCCCGCTCCCGGGAGCTCGGCTACGCGGGCTACATCGGCCTCGAGTACAAGGCGCCCGCCGCCCAAGCCTTCCAGTGGGCCATCCGCCCGGTCGCCGGCTGAGCCGCACCACGACGAAACACCTTCAGGAGAGAACATGAGCAACGTTGCAGTCATCGGTCTCGGCATCATGGGCCTCCCCATGGCCGTGAACCTCGTCAAGGCCGGGCATCAGGTCACCGGCTACAACCGCAGCCAGGACAAGATCGAGAAGCTCGTCAGCGAGGGCGGCAAGCGCGCGGCCAGCATTGCCGAGGCGGTCACGGATGCCGACGTCGTCATCACCATGGTGCCGGACTCCCCCGACGTCGAGGCCGTCGTGACCGGCCCCGAGGGCGTCTTCGCGAACGCCAAGGAAGGGGCCCTGTGGATTGACGCCTCCTCGATCCGGCCCGACGTCGCCGTCCGCCTCGCCGACCAGGCGCGGCAGGCCGGGATCCGGTCCCTCGACGCCCCGGTCTCCGGCGGCGAGCAGGGCGCCATCGACGCGGTCCTGTCGATCATGGTCGGCGGCTCCGCCGAGGACTTCGCCGCCGCGCAGCCGGTCCTGGACGCCGTCGGCAAGACGATCGTCCACGTGGGACCCTCCGGCTCCGGCCAAACCGTCAAGGCCGCGAACCAGCTCATCGTCGCGGTGAACATCCAGGCCCTCTCAGAGGCCATCGTCTTCCTCGAGGCCTACGGCGTGGACACCGACGCCGCGCTCAAGGTCCTCGGCGGAGGCCTCGCCGGCTCCAAGGTCCTGGACCAGAAGGGCCAGAAGATGCTGGACCGCAACTTCGACCCGGGCTTCCGCCTCGCCCTCCACAACAAGGACCTGGGCATCGTCACCTCCGCCGCCCGCGAGGCCGGCGTCGTGGTTCCGCTCGGCGCGGCGGTCGCGCAGCTCGTCTCGGCGCTTGTGGCCCGCGGCGACGGCGGCCTGGACCACTCGGGGCTCTTCAAGCTCACCAACGAACTTTCCGGAAAGAATTAAGGAGCACCGACATGGCAAAGATGCGCACTGTCGACGCGATCGTGGCCATCCTGGAGAAGGAGGGCGTGACCGAGGCATTCGGTTTGCCCGGCGCCGCGATCAACCCGCTGTACTCGGCGATGAGGGCCCACGGGGGCATCCGCCACACCCTGGCCCGCCATGTCGAGGGTGCCTCGCACATGGCTGACGGCTACTCCCGCGCTAACGCCGGCAACATCGGCATCTGCATCGGCACGTCGGGCCCGGCGGGCACCGATATGATCACGGGCCTCTACGCGGCCCAAGCCGACTCGATCCCGATGCTGTGCTTCACGGGCCAGGCGCCCGTTGCGAAGCTGCACAAGGAGGACTTCCAGGCGGTGGACATCGAGTCCATTGCGAAGCCCCTCACGAAGATGGCCATGACCATCCTGGAACCCGGCCAGGTTCCGGGGGCCGTGCAGAAGGCGTTCCAGCTCATGCGCACCGGGCGCCCGGGCCCCGTGCTGCTGGACCTGCCGTTCGACGTGCAGATGGCGCAGATCGAGTTCGACATCGACGCCTACGAGCCGCTCCCGGTCGAGAAGCCGCGCGCCACACGCAAGCAGGCCGAGAAGGCCCTCGACATGCTGACCGCAGCGGAAAGGCCGCTCATCGTGGCCGGCGGCGGCATCATCAACGCGGACGCTTCGGACAAGCTCGTCGAGTTCGCCGAGCTCCTCAACGTCCCCGTGGTGCCGACCCTCATGGGCTGGGGCGTGATCCCGGACGACCACCGCCTCACGGCAGGCATGGTCGGGCTCCAGACGAGCCACAAGTACGGCAACGCCACGTTCCTCGAGTCGGACTTCGTGATCGGCATCGGCAACCGATGGGCCAACCGCCACACCGGCTCGATCGAGAAGTACACCGAGGGCCGGAAGTTCGTGCACATCGACGTCGAGCCGACCCAGATCGGCCGAGTGTTCTCCCCCGACTTCGGCATCGTCTCCGATGCCGGCCTGGCGCTCGATGCCCTCATCGAGGTCGCGAAGGAGCGCAAGGCAGCGGGCGCCCTCCCCGATTACTCCGCCTGGGCCGAGTCCGCCCAGGAGAAGCGCGGCCGGATGCAGCGCAAGACGCACTTCGACAACGTGCCCATGAAGCCGTTCCGCGTCTATGAGGAGATGAACAAGGCGTTCGGTCCCGAGACGACGTACGTGACCACGATCGGCCTGTCCCAGATCGCCGGCGCCCAGATGCTGCACGTGTTCGGCCCGCGGAAGTGGATCAACGCCGGCCAGGCTGGGCCGCTCGGCTGGACGGGGCCTGCTGCCCTCGGCGTGGTGCGCGGCAAGCCGGGCGAGACCGTTGTAGCACTCTCGGGCGACTACGACTTCCAGTTCATGATCGAGGAGCTCGCCGTGGGCGCGCAGCACCAGCTGCCGTACATCCACGTGGTGGTGAACAACTCGTACCTCGGGCTCATCCGTCAGTCGCAGCGCGGCTTCGAGATGGACTACCACGTGTCGCTCGCGTTCGAGAACGTCAACGCGACCGGCTCCGAGGCCGCCCAGGCCTACGGCGTGGACCACGTCAAGGTGGCCGAGGGCCTCGGCTGCAAGGCGATCCGCGTGGAGCACCCGGACGATCTCGGCCCGGCCTTCGAGAAGGCCCGCGCCCTCATGGCGGAGTACAAGGTGCCCGTGGTGGTCGAGGCCATCCTCGAGCGCGTCACCAACATCGCGATGGGCACCGAGCTGGACAACGTGGTGGAGTTCGAGGAGCTCGCCCAGTCGCGCGAGGACGCCCCGACCGCGCTCGTGGCGCTGCTCGACTAAATCGAAGGAACCAGCATGAAGATCGTCCTCGCACCGGACAAGTTCAAGGGATCCCTCACCGCCCCGGAGGTCGCGGACGCACTCGCGGAGGGCCTCCGCGAGGTGCTTCCCGGGGCGGACCTGATCCTGGTCCCCGTGGCCGACGGCGGCGAGGGCACCGTGGGTGCGGCGCTCGGCGCGGGGTTCTCCCCGCGCCGAGCGCGCGTCTCCGGCCCTACCGGCGAGCCGCTCACGGCGGAGTTCGCCGTGGATGCCTCCTCTGCTAGCCGGTGCCGTGCCGTCGTCGAAATGGCCGCCGCCTCGGGCCTCGACGTGCTTCCCGGGGGCATCAAGGATGCCCGAAACGCCACGAGCCTCGGGACGGGCCAACTCATCCGCGCCGCGCTCGACGCGGGCGCCCGCGAGATTATCCTCGGCGTCGGCGGCAGCGCCTGCACCGACGGCGGCGCGGGCATGCTCCAAGGCCTCGGCGCGCGCTTCACGGACGACGGCGGCAACGAGCTCCCGCTCGGAGGGGCCGCTCTCGCCCGCATCGCCGAGGCTGATCTCTCCGGGCTCGACGCTCGTCTGGACGGGTCAACCCTGATTCTCGCGGCCGACGTCGACAATCCCCTTCTCGGCGAGCGCGGCGCTGCCGCCGTGTTCGGCCCGCAGAAGGGCGCAACACCGGCGGACGTCGCCGAGCTCGACGCCGCGCTGGCCCGGTTCGCCGAGGTCTTGGGCCGCGAGATGGGCGCCCGCACCGTTGCGGCCAAGGATGCCCCTGGGGCCGGGGCAGCGGGCGGCGTGGGGTACGCGGCGCTTGCCCTCGGTGCCCACAGGAGGCGCGGGATCGACGTCGTCGTCGAATTCACGGGCCTGCGGCACAAGCTCGAGGGGGCAGCGCTCGTCGTCACGGGCGAAGGCAGTCTCGACGCCCAGTCGCTCGCCGGCAAGGCTCCAGTCGGGGTCGCTTCCACCGGCCGGGCGCTCGGCGTTCCCGTCGTCGCTGTCTGCGGGCGGACCCTCCTCGACGAGGCGACGCTGCGCGGAGCCGGGTTCTCCGCCGTCCACGCCCTGACGGACCTGGAGGGCGACGTCGAGGTGTGCCTCCGCGAAGCACGTCGCCTCGTGCGGGAGGCGGGTCGCCTCATCGGGGCGGGCCTTCAGGGGGCGCTTGCGGGAACGTCGGACCCCCTCACTAACGTTGACACTGACAGCAGGAAGGAAACTGTGCGATGACTGACACCGGATTCGATCTGGTCATCCGCGGGCAGCGCGTGCTCACCACGGCCGGCATCGCGCCGCGCGAAGTAGGCATCATGGACGGGCGGATCGTCGCGCTCGAGCCGCTCGGCAATGGGCTCGCGGGCCGCGAGGTCATCGAGCTCGCCGACGACGAGACGCTCATCCCCGGCCTCGTGGACAGCCACGTGCACGTGAACGAGCCCGGCCGCACCGAGTGGGAGGGCTTCGCCTCGGCGACCCGCGCCGCCGCCGCCGGAGGCGTCACCACCATCATCGACATGCCGCTCAACAGCATCCCCCCGACCGTCAACGTCGACGCGCTCAGGGTGAAGCGGGCGGCCGCGGAGACGCAGTCCTTCGTGGACGTCGGCTTCTGGGGCGGCGCGATCCCGGGGAATACCGGTGACCTGCGCGCCCTTCACGATGAGGGCGTGTTCGGCTTCAAGTGCTTCCTGCTGCACTCGGGCGTCGACGAGTTCCCGCACTTGGACGTCGACGAGCTGGAGAAGGACCTCGCGGAGATCGCCTCGTTCGACGGGCTCATGATCGTCCACGCGGAGGATTCGCGCGCCATCGACCACGCGCCGAACCCCGAGGGCGACGTCTACGAGAGCTTCCTGCACTCGCGGCCACGGGGCGCGGAGAACGTTGCGATCGCCGAGGTGATCGAACGGGCCCGCTGGACCGGTGCTCGTGCCCACATTCTGCACCTGTCGTCGTCGGACGCCCTCGCGATGATCGCCACGGCGAAGCGCGATGGCGTCAAGCTCACCGTCGAAACGTGCCCGCATTACCTCACGCTGCTGGCCGAGGAGATCCCGAACGGCGCGACCGCGTTCAAGTGCTGCCCGCCGATCCGCGAAGCCTCCAACCGGGAGCTGCTGTGGAAGGGCCTGGAGGACGGGACCATCGACTGCATCGTCTCGGACCACTCCCCCAGCACCGTCGACCTGAAGGACCTCGAGAACGGCGACTTCGGCGTGGCCTGGGGCGGCGTCGCGTCGCTCCAGCTGGGCCTGCCGATCATCTGGACCGAGGCCCGTCGGCGGGGCATCCCGCTCGAGCGCGTCGTCGAGTGGATGGGGCGCAAGCCTGCCGAGCTCGCACGGCTCCAGCGGAAGGGGACGCTCGCCCCGGGGTACGATGCGGACCTCGCGATCTTCGCGGCGGACGAGGCGTTCGTCGTCGACGCGGACAAGCTTTACCACAAGAACCACATCACGCCGTATCAGGGAAAGACCCTCTCTGGCGTGGTGCGCCGCACCTTCGTGCGCGGCACCGAGGTGGATTTCAGCGAACCGAAGGGGCAGCTGATTCGCCGCGGCACGGCCTGATTCGATCTTCCCAGGAGGAACTATGACAACCACCACGAAGCTCGCTGCGGGGCAGCAGGCACCGGACTTCACGCTTCCGGACGCGTCCGGGAAGGACGTCTCGCTCTCGGACTACCGCGGCCGGCGCGTCGTCGTGTACTTCTACCCCCAGGCCGCGACGCCGGGCTGCACCACGGAGGCCTGCGACTTCCGCGACAGCCTTGACGCCCTCAACGCGGCCGGAGTGAGCGTTGTGGGCATCTCGCCCGATCCTGTGGAGGCCATCGCCTCGTTCGCTGACGACTACAGCCTCACCTTCCCGCTGCTCGCGGACGACGGTGCTGCCGTCGCCAAGGAGTGGGGCGCGTGGGGCGAGAAGATCGTCAAGGGCGAGGTCGTGGACGGCATCCTCCGTTCGACCGCTGTTGTGGCCCCCGACGGGACCATTGAGTCGATCGACTACAACGTGAAGGCCGACGGCCACGTCGCCGCCCTGCGGGAGCGCCTGGGCGTCTAGTCCCTTCGCGTTCCACCCGATCTTGGGGGGCTCCGGACATCCGGGGCCCCTCTTTTCGTGCTTCGCGTCGCCTAGAACCGGACAGGAACACGGCGACGACCCCAAGCGGAGTGGATCACACGCTAGGGTGTTGACAATCACATGAGCGTCCCCCAGAATATTTACACATGCTGAAATAACAGTTCCACGATACGGAACCAAAGAAACCGACGTTCCGTATAGCCGTCACCGTGGATGCCAGCATTGAGCAGTTGAGGACCCGACAAGCCATGTTGCTTGAACAGTTCAACGCCGCCCCCGCCGAAGAGGCACGAGAGCTCCTGAAGCCTTGCCTTGACGTGCCCCGCTGGATCGATGAGGTCATTTCCGCCCGCCCCTTCGCGAGCTTGGACGACCTCCTCGACACCGCGCGCACAGCAGCCGACCCCTTCACCTCCGCGGAACTCGAGGGCGCCCTCGCGCACCATCCCCGCATTGGCGAAAGGGTCAGCGGCAAGTCCACCGAGGCATCGATGTCCCGCAACGAGCAGTCCGGTGTGGACGAGCGCGATGCCGGCACGATCGCTGCGCTGGCCGAGGGGAACCGCGCCTATGAAGAGAAATTCGGCCGGGTCTTCCTGATCCGCGCCGCTGGCCGAACGGCCGACGAGATGCTCGCCGCCCTCCACGAGCGCCTGGGCCACACGCCCGAGCAGGAGGAGCCCGTCGTCGCACAGCAGCTCCGCGAGATCGCCGTGCTCCGTCTGAAGCAGAGCCTGCTGAAGCAGAGCCTGCTGGAGCAGAGCGTTCCCGGCGAGAGGAGCATGAGCTCATGAGCGTCTCCCACGTGACCACCCACATTCTGGATACCGCAGCCGGGAAGCCGGCTGCGGGTGTCGCCGTCGAACTCTACGCCCGCGACGGCGAGGCATGGTCCCAGATTGGAACGGGCACCACCGATGCCGACGGGCGGGTGAAAGACCTCGGCCCGGAGCGCCTGCAGAGCGGCTCGTACCGCCTGCAGTTCGCGACTGGGGCCTACTTCGCCGGCATCGGGCAGGAGACCTTCTTCCCGGAGGTTTCTCTGACCTTCACGGTCAACGAGAACGAGGCTCACTACCACGTGCCGCTCCTGCTGAGTCCATTCGCCTTTTCTACATACCGAGGGAGCTGAAGCGCCATGGCGCAGAACACCACTGAGAACACAAAGAGCGCGGTCGTGCTGGGCAAGAACCAGTACGGCAAGGCCGAGGTCCGGGTCGTCAAGATCACCCGGGATACTGCACGCCACGAGATCGAGGACCTGAACGTCACCTCGCAGCTCCGAGGCGATTTCGAGGCCGCGCATCTCGACGGCGACAACGCCCACGTCGTTCCGACCGACACCCAGAAGAACACGGTCTACGGCTTCGCACGGAACGGCATCGGCTCCCCCGAGGAGTTCCTCATCCGGCTCGCGAATCACTTCACGTCAGAGTTCGCCTGGGTCACCGGGGGCCGCTGGGAGGCCGAGCAGTACGCCTGGGAGCGCATCATCGCCCACGGCGAGGGCCACGACCACTCGTTCGTGCGGAAGGGCCAAGAGGTTCGCAACGCGGTCGTCACGAAGGACGGCGACAACCTCTACGTCATCTCGGGCCTCAACGACCTCACGGTCCTGAAGTCCACCGAATCCGGCTTCGTCGGCTACCCGAAGGACCGCTTCACGACCCTTCAGGAGACCACGGACCGCATCCTTGCGACTGACGTCTCGGCACGCTGGCGCTACAACAACGAGGCAATCGCGAACGGCACGGTTGATTTCAACAAGGCGTACGACGACGTCAAGGCCCTCCTTCTCGAGGGCTTCACCGAGGGGTACTCCTACGCGCTCCAGCAGACGCTGTTCCAGATGGCCCAGAAGGTCCTGGACGCGCACCCGGAGATCGACGAGATCCGCTTCTCCACGCCGAACAAGCACCACTTCGTGGTCGACCTGACCCCGTTCGGGCTCGACAACCCCAATGAGGTCTTCTACGCGGCGGACCGCCCGTACGGCCTCATCGAGGCGAACTTCCAGCGCGAGACGATCTCGGACGCAGGAAATGCCTGGGACGGCATCGCCGGCTTCTGCTGAGCCGCCTCTCCCACCCCAGCGCCAGGAAGGACGACGGCGGTGAACTCCGGCCGCCGTCGTCCTCCTGTGGGCTCGCCCCGCCGAGCCCGCCGGCTAGCCAATCCACACCCATCCCAAGTTGCGCACTCGGTATTCAAAGCTGACAAGGAGGTCTGCTGTGTCCCGAAAGACCGCACCCGCCCCCACTGCCGTCGAGCAAGCGGCCGTGAGCCCGGAAAATCAGAAGCTGCCCGTCCTCACGGCGTTCGCCTACGGCTTCCAGCACGTGCTCACGATGTACGGCGGCATCATCGCCCCGCCGCTCATCATCGGCTCGGCCGCCGGCCTCAAGGGGCCGGATCTGGCGCTGCTGATCACGGCTTGCCTCTTCATCGGCGGCCTCGCGACCCTGCTGCAGACTCTGGGCATCAAATGGTTCGGTTCGCGCCTCCCGCTCGTCCAGGGAACGTCCTTCGCCTCGGTCGCCACCCTGCTCGCCATCGTCAACGGCGGCGGTGGCCTTCCCGCGGTGTTCGGCGCCGTCATGACGGCCTCGCTGATCGGGCTCCTCGTCGCGCCGTTCTTCGCGAAGATCATCCACTTCTTCCCGCCCGTCGTGACCGGCGTCGTCATCACGACGATCGGCCTCTCGCTCGTCCCCGTCGCGGCGGGGTGGTCTCTCGGAGGGAACGCGAAGGCGCCGGACTACGGTGATCCGGCCAACATCGGCATGACCGCGCTGACGCTGGTGATCATCATGCTGTTGAGCAAGCTCGGCAGCGGCATGGTCTCGCGCCTGTCCATCCTCCTCAGCATCGTCATCGGCACCGTCATCGCGGCCATCCTCGGACGGGCCGACTTCTCCCAGGTCCTGAACGGCCCGATCTTCGCCTTCCCCGAGCCGTTCCACTTCGGCCTTCCGACGTTCGAACCCGCGGGCATCATTTCCATGGTCATCGTCGTGCTGGTCATCCTGACAGAGACCACCGCAGACATCCTCGCCGTCGGCGAGGTCACGGGCGCCAAGGTGGATTCGAAGCGGATCGCCGACGGTCTGCGGGCCGACATGCTCTCCTCCGCCATCTCGCCCGTCTTCAACGGCTTCACCCAGAGCGCGTTTGCGCAGAACGTCGGCCTCGTCGCCGTCACGGGCATCAAGAGCCGCTTCGCCGTCGCCGCGGGCGGCGGGGTCCTGATGATCCTCGGCCTCCTCCCCATCCTCGGGCGAGTCGTGGCGGCGGTGCCCATGCCGGTACTCGGTGGCGCCGGGATCGTCCTCTTCGGCACCGTTGCGGCTTCCGGCATCCGGACGCTCTCGAAGGTCGACTACAAGGACAGCATGAACCTCATCATCGTGGCGACGTCGATCGCGTTCGGCCTCGTCCCCGTGGTGAGCCCGAGCTTCTACGCGAAGTTCCCCACCTGGGTCCAGGTCATCTTTGACTCCGGGATCAGCTCCGCAGCCATCATGGCCGTCCTGCTGAACATCCTGTTCAACGTCATCAAGCGGGGCACGCCAAAGAGCCCCTCCGTGTTCGCTGCGGCCCCCACGCGGATGATCCCGCTCGTGGTCCTCGACGCGCTTGAAGACGGCGATCGCTGTGAGAACGGCAAGATCGTGGACAAGGAAGGCAACGAGGTCAAGGTGGCGACGACAGACGCCGCACACGACCACTGAGGCCCTGAAGCTTCGCAACACTGAGGTCGGTCCCGTTCTCCACGGAGAGGACGGGACCGCCCTTTATGCTTTTCAAAACGCCAGCTCAGCCGAAGTTCTTTCGATAGTCCCTCGGCTCAATTCCCGTACTCGCAATGATGGCCTTTCTCATGGCCCGGCCGTCGAGAAAGCCGCTGCTCCTCGCAACGCGTTCAAGACTCGCGTCGCGGATAGAGCCTGAGCCGAGAAGCCTGAGGGCTTCTTGAGTGCGATACGCGCGAATTGTATGCGTCATTCCTCCGCGTCCCGCAAATGCCCGCTGGAGCGCGCGAATCGAGATACCGAGGGATTTCGCGACTTCGGCTGGAGTCAACTCCTTGTTGCGGAAATCCTGGGCGATGATCCTCGTGGCCTCGGCCACCAGTGACTCGTCCCGGTCCTCGGACCACGCCTCAATTGAGGCCTCCACAAGGACTGCCGCACTCAGGCTCACGAGGAGATCCGCAGCGGCCGCGTCGTCCTCGCCCGATCGGAAGACCACCTCCGCCACGGCGCGGACGGCCGACATGCTCGCGGACGGTCCGCTGAGGAGATAGGGATTCTCCACGGAGAACACGAGCCGCCCGGGCGGCACGCCGCGCGTGAGGCTCACCACGATCACCCTCCCGGTGGATTCCATGCGCAGCCTGAGCGGCGAACTCTCGGCGTAGGCGACCATGCCGCCCGCCGGAATGCCCCGCTCTGCGAAGTCCTCGACGAACAACTGTGCGTCGAAGGGGAAGACGAGGTGGACGCAGTCGTCGTCCCCGTCGAAGATCGCCTTCCCCGTGGTGCGGGAAGGGGCGACGGCGGCATACGTCACCAAGACGTCGCGTGCGCGCACCGATCTCATGCGGAGGCCGAACTCTCCCGGCTCGCCGAGCGGGGCGATGAAGCCCTCGAGCTCCGCGAGCCCTTCCGCGCCCAGGAAATCATGCTGGGCCCCGTCCGCCCATTCGCTCACAGTCATCCCCCAAAATGTGGTTCCTCACCGATTTCAGGCTCCCAAGATAGCCCCGGCAGTGGACCACGGAGATCGACACGGAGAGCACTTAATGCTGCCCGTTTGGCGCTGAAATGCCTTTTCAACGACGGTGAATCGCGAAGCCCTCTACGGTTCAGAATGACCGGTTTCCTTCTGAAGCCGCCCAGCGAATCCTATGAGAAAGAGGCAGCATGACTGAGCCCAATGTTCCCGGCGGCCCGAACGGGGAAAATGCCGCCCAGGAAGAGGGAATTACCCGCCGCGCCGTGACGCGGACCGCGGCCTGGACTGTGCCCGTGGCGCTCGCCGTCGCCGCGGCTCCGCTGGCCGCGGCGTCCCCCACCGGCGGCACGATCGTGTTCGACTACCCCGAGTACATCGTGGGGCCCGGCATGACCTACGGGTCCATCACGGGCAAGGTCATCCCCAACGTCGGCACCTCGCTCCCAGCCACCGTCACCCTGACCTACCCGCCGGGGTGGACTGGTCCCTCGACAGCCAGCGTGGACCCGGCCACCGGGACCTTCAGCCTCAATGGCGTTGTGGCGCCGTCGTCCGTGGGCAGCGGAACGCTCACTGCCACTTCGTCGGGCTTCACGCCGGGCACCACCACGCTCACCGTCGCGATGAACCCTGTACCGGCCGCGACCGATGGCATTGTGTGGGGCGAGAACCTCGGGACCACCCTCTACCGGACTGGTAGCGTCATCCAGACCTACGCCGTTACGCCGGACAACCTCAACGGGGCCGGCACGCTCGGGGCGACCTCCATCATCGCGATGGCCGGCGGATATCGCGATCACAACAGCTACCTCATCCGCAGCGACAACACGTTGTGGAGCCATGGCGCAGGCTCCAACGCGTGCGCTCCGGGGACGACCTCGACGACGGCCGGCATCTTCGGCTTCGGCGGAGCCTCCGCGCTCCTCCCCGGTGAGCGCTTTGTCGACACCGTCGCCTTCACGGGCGGCGGCTACGTGCTCACGACCCACGGCCGGATCTTCTCGTGGGGCTTCAACACCGCGACGGGTTCGCTGGGCGACGGCACCAACGGCCCCGACACCAACGTGCCGAAGGTCGTGCTCATCTCTGGACCGGACGTGTTCATCAAGGCGATCTCGGCCGGGTACACCGGCGGCATCGCACTCGACACCAAGGGCCGCGTCTGGACGTGGGGCATCAACGACCAGTCCGACCTCGGAACAGGGCTGAGTGGGAACCAGTCCGTCATGAAGCCCGTCATCCTCCAGGACGGCACACCGCTATCGGGCGTGAGCCAGATCCGGGGGCGTTTCAAGGGCGGCCTCGCGCTCCGCAACGGCATGGTCTACAGCTGGGGCTACGGCGCCGGCGGCATGAACGCCAACGGCAGCAACTCGAACCAGAACTACGCAGCACCCGTGCTCACCGGCCCGGGGACTCCCCTGACCGGGATCGCCCAGCTGCCGAAGTTCTACCACGAGGCCTACCACAGCGCTGCCCTCGGCAGTAACAACACCGTTTACACGTGGGGCTACGGCTCGTACTACGTGCACTCCCCCGCGAGCCAGGCCAATCGTCAGTACGCCGCCCCTTATGCCGGAACCATCCCCTCGGGGACGATCAAGGAGATGGCCGTCAGCTACTACGGGGTGCACGTGCTCCTGACTGATGGTTCCGTGTGGAACTGGGGCTACGGCGCGTACGGTCAGGGCGCCGACGGCACCACGACGGTCTACCAGCGGAACCCAGTGCGTGCCCTCTCGGGCCCCGGTTCCCCGATCGTCGCGGGCGGCTTCTTCCCCAACAGCCATGGAGGCGTCTTCGCTCACAAGTAGTGGCTGAGGGGGCGTGCCGCGTCCCGCGCAACCCGCACGGGACGCGGCAGTTCGTCCGACTCGCTAGGCTAGATGCATGCCCTCGCAACGCCAGATCACCGTCCGCCGCGCGCCGAAGTTCGTGCCGTTCCTCGTCACGGGCGGCCTCCTCGGTGTGATCGCCGCGGCGATTTTCGGCTACAGCGGCCCCGTTCCGGACGGCTACACACGCGAAGCTGTGTTCGGCTACTTCCTCGTCCTCTTCGTCGCCGCGGGAGTTCTGGTGGGCGGCGTCGTCGTCCTGATCGTCGACCGTGTCAGCGTGCGGCGAGCCCGCCGCGCGACCGTCGAGGAGCTCCCTGATGACGCCGACGGCGAGAGCCCTGCATCCTGAGCCAAGGCGCCGCCGCGGCCATGAGACAATTGACCAGTGGTACGCGGTGACGGACTCCTCTCACTTGACCTAGACCCTGTTGACAAAGGCCCCAAGGACGCCTGTGGCGTCTTCGGGGTGTGGGCGCCCGGCGAAGAAGTCGCCAAGCTCACCTACTACGGTCTCTACGCTCTGCAGCATCGCGGCCAGGAATCCGCGGGCATTGCAGCGAGCGACGGTACGCGCATCAGCGTGTACAAGGACATGGGGCTTGTGTCCCAAGTCTTCGACGAATCGACGCTCAACACGCTGACCGGGCACATCGCCGTCGGCCATTGCCGCTACTCGACCACGGGTGCAAGCCACTGGGCCAACGCGCAGCCCACGCTGGGTGCCACGGCCAACGGCACGGTCGCCCTCGCCCACAACGGCAACCTGACGAACACTGCCGAGCTCCGGGACATGATCGAGGAGCTCACGGGCGGCCAGCTCACGGGCGAGATGAAGCAGGGCAATACGTCGGACACAGCGCTGGTCACGGCCCTCCTCCAGGGCGAGAAGGGCCAGACCCTCGAACAGACCGCGATGGCTCTCCTGCCCAAGATCCGTGGCGGCTTCTGTTTCGTGTTCATGGACGAGAGCACGCTCTACGCCGCGAGGGATACGTTCGGCGTTCGCCCCCTCTGCCTTGGGCGCCTCGAGCGGGGTTGGGTTGTCGCGTCCGAGCAGTCGGCGCTGGCTACTGTCGGCGCGAGCTTCATCCGCGAAATCGAACCCGGCGAGTTCATCGCCATCGACGAGCAGGGGGTTCGGTCGCAGCGTTTCGGCGAGGCGACTCCCGCTGGCTGCGTCTTCGAGTACGTCTATCTCGCGCGTCCGGATGCCAGCATCGCGGGCCGTTCCGTCTACGAGTCCCGCGTCGAGATGGGCCGCCAGCTCGCCCGCGAGAACACGCACGCGGCGGACATCGTGATTCCGGTGCCCGAGTCGGGCACGCCGGCCGCCGTCGGGTACGCCGAGGAGTCGGGTATCCCGTTCGCCCACGGATTCGTGAAGAACTCCTATGTGGGGCGCACGTTCATCCAGCCGTCCCAGACGCTCCGCCAGCTGGGCATCAGGCTCAAGCTCAACGCCCTCGAATCCGTCATCCGCGGCAAGCGGGTCGTCGTCGTGGATGACTCGATCGTCCGGGGCAACACCCAGCGCGCGATCGTCCGCATGCTCCGGGAGGCCGGCGCCAAGGAAGTCCACGTCAAGATCTCCTCGCCGCCCGTGAAGTGGCCGTGCTTCTATGGGATCGACTTCGCTTCGCGCGCAGAGCTCATTGCCAACGGCGCCACCGTCGAGGAGATCTCTCAGGCGATCGGCGCCGACTCGCTCGGCTACATCTCCGAGGAAGGGATGATCGCCGCGACCCAGCAGCCGCGCGCAAGGCTCTGCACGGCGTGCTTCACGGGAAAGTATCCGATCGAGCTGCCGAGCGCGGACAAGTTGGGCAAGAATCTGCTCGAGCGCGAGGCTACGGTCGAGGCCACCGAGGATGGGGCCACCGCGGACCCTGCCGACCGGCCCGGCGCGGCCGGCTGCGATCCGGGGCCCGGCTCTGAACTCGAATCCCTCCTGAACCAGGCAGAAGAACCCAACGAGGCCAACGTATGACGAACTCCGCTCCCCAGCCCATCGCACCCCCCGTCTCGAGCCCCTCGGCCGGCATCACCTATGCCGCAGCCGGCGTCGATGTGGAAGCCGGGGACCGCGCCGTCGAACTCATGAAGGACGCCGTGAAGGCGACGCACAGTGCCTCGGTGCTTGGCGGCGTCGGCGGATTCGCCGGGCTGTTCGACGTGAGCCGTCTCCTGACGTACCGCCGCCCCCTGCTGGCGACGTCGACCGATGGCGTGGGGACGAAGGTCGCCATCGCGCAGGCGATGGATGTGCATGACACGATCGGCTTCGACCTCGTGGGCATGGTCGTGGACGACATCGTCGTGGTAGGTGCCGAGCCGCTCTACATGACCGACTACATCGCCTGCGGCAAGGTCGTCCCCGAGAGGATCGCCGACATCGTCCGCGGCATCGCCGCCGCCTGCTCGGTGGCTGGAACAGCGCTCGTCGGCGGAGAGACGGCCGAGCATCCCGGCCTCCTCGGCGAGAGCGAGTACGACGTCGCGGGCGCGGCTACGGGGGTTGTCGAGGCCGACGCGCTGTTGGGCCCGGAGCGCGTTCGCACCGGCGATGTCGTCATCGGCATGGCTTCCTCGGGTATTCACTCGAACGGGTATTCCCTCGTCCGGCGCGTGATCAACCACGCTGGCTGGGCGCTTGACCGTCAGGTCTCCGAGCTCGGCCGGACGCTCGGCGAGGAGCTGCTCGAGCCGACGCGGGTGTATGCCTCCGACTGCCTGGACCTGGTTCGTTTCCTCAACACTGCCTCCGAGGCCGGTGCCGACCTCCCGCTCCGCGGATTCAGCCATGTCACGGGCGGCGGCCTCGCGGCCAACCTCGCGCGCGTCCTGCCGAAGGGCCTCCTCGCCACGGTCGACCGTTCCACGTGGGAACTCCCCGCAGTCTTCAAGCTCGTGGCCGAGCTTGGCGGAGTCCCCCAGGCCGATCTCGAGCGGACTCTCAATCTCGGCGTCGGAATGGTGGCCATCGTGGCCCCCGAGGCTGCCGACGCCGCGCTAGGTCGGCTCGCCGAGCGCGGCGTTCCCGCTTGGACCATGGGAACGGTGAGCGCCGACGAAAGTTCGGCCGCTGCCAGCGACCCCGACTACGTCCAGGGCGCGAAGGGTGTGGACGGCGGGGCCGTCCGCCTCGTCAACTCCTACGCCTAACGTCTCGGGTACGCCAACTGCGACAGTTGGCGTACCCGAGACGCTTTGAGAGTTGAGTTTCTGTACCCGAGACGGGGGGTGGGGTACCCGAGACGGGGGTGGGGTCAGAGGGCCGCCGAGAGCTCCTCAAGGGCCGCGCCGACGTCGGTCCGCCACCGCCACTGCGCTCGGCTGTCCCCGCGGGTCGGTCCCGCATTGACGATCCCCACTGGCTTCCCGTCCCGTACGGCGTCGAGCACGAACCGGAAACCGCTCATGACGGCGAGCGATGACCCGAGCACGAGGAGGCTCCGGGCGGAGGCGAGCATCGCCGTCGCCCGCTCCTTCCGCTCCAGGGGAACGCTCTCGCCGAAGTACACGACGTCCGGCTTGAGTTCGACGGAGCCGCACACGAGGCAGCCCACCATGCGGAAGCGGTCGACCCAGGCCTGCGGGAGCTCGACGTCGCCGTCCGGGTTGACCGTCGACGGGTCGAGGCGCACAGCCTCGGCGTAGCCCGGGTTCGCCTGGGCCAGCCGCTCGTCCAGATTCGAACGCCCCTCGACGATGCCGCAATTCAGGCACACCACCTTGTCGAGGTCGCCGTGCAGGGTGACGAGGTTGTGCGAGCCTGCAGCAGCATGCAGCCCATCGACGTTCTGCGTGACGACTCCAAGCACCACGGCGCGCGCCTCGAGCTGGGCGAGGATTCGGTGCGCAGCGTTGGGCCGCGCCCTGTCGATGTGCCGCCACCCGACGAAGCTCCTGGCCCAGTACCGGTGCCGTGCCGCGGGATCGTGGCGGAACTCCTGGTACGTCATGGGCCGATGCTTGCGCCAAGACCCGTGAGGACCCCTGTAGTCGGGTATGCCGGACGCCGTCGACACCCCTGCACCGGTGAGAGCCATGACGGCCCCCTCGCGGAGCAGATCGAGCAGACCGGCGCGAGCCACAGAGGAGTCCTGAGGTTCTACGGTTTCAACGACCTCACGTGCGATCGACCGGAGCGCTGCCGCGTGGGCTCGCGCAACTGCGGGATCGTGTCCTCGGTCCGCCGACTCGCTCATCAAGGCGAGTCAGCCGATACGGCGAGAATCCTCGTCGTCGTCGTCAAACTGATCGGCGTACTTGTCCTCGTAGTCGGAGTAATCCGGCTCGAGGTCGGCGTCATGGTGCGCAGGATGCGAGTTCGATGCGAGCTCGCGCTCAAGCGCCGCGTAGTCGGTACTCGGGCTGTAGTACTTGATGTCCCGAGCCTGCTTGGTTGCCTTAGCCTTTTGACGGCCGCGCCCCATGGCGTGACCCCCTCTTTTGCCTCGTCCCGGAGGTAGTCGCGAAGGCAGGCTCGCGAGGCCCCGGAGTCATTGATCAATTTGTCGTAGGTCTAGACTACATGTAATTGCGGTGGCCTGCGTATTCGCGGGACGTGCCGCGCTGGCAATCGGGGGCCCGCGAACCCCGCCTCCCACGAGCACGACGGAAGGGCATCGAATCCGCATGGAGACCGATCAGGGTTCCCACGGCGCCTCGGCCGAAGATGCCTCGAAACCGCTGACGCGCCGTCGGGCCCGGATTCCCGAGCGGCCTCGGCGGGAACCGCGTCGTCCGCGCTTCCCCACCACGGCCTGGGGTCGTATCCTCGCGGTCGGCGGCTGCGCGGTCGCGGTCCTCATCCTGTGGGCGGTCACCGCTTCGCTGCTGGCGAAACCCGGCGCGAGTCTCACGGCCGCCGCCAGCTACAAGGCCGGCGACTGCTTCTCGAACTTCGATGTGAATGCCGAGGCGAACCGGACGGTCCCCTGCACGGAAGCCCACTCGGCACAGCTCGTGGCCACCACCAGCTACTCCGTGGGGGACTCGTATCCGGGGAAGGACGCGCTCGAACAGCGGGCGGCCGACCTCTGCCGCCAGACGAAGCTCGCCCTTCCCTCGGATACCAGCAGTCTGAAGCAGCGCAACGTGTTCCCCACCCAGGACGGCTGGGCGACGGGCGACCGCCGCGTGGACTGCTTCGTGGAGAGCACCTCTGGCAACTCCCTCAGGACATCCCTGCTGCCCTGACTCTCAGGCCTCCTGCGCCGCCGGCGCCTTGCGTGTGACGCTCAGGCCACCCGTCGACGCCCCACTGAGGGCTTCGAGGTCGACCGAGACATCTGCGACGTCCACGAGCACCGTGTCCCCGTCGGTGATCTCGCCCGAGAGGAGCGCCCTCGCGAGCCGGTCGCCGATCTCGCGCTGGACCAGCCGACGCAGCGGCCGGGCCCCATAGGTGGGGTCGTAGCCGGACATCGCGAGCCAAGCGCGCGCACCGTCTGTGACATCCAGCGTGAGGCGCCGCTCGTGCAGCCGGCGCTGGAGGGCGTCGACCTGAAGCTGGACGATCTTGGAGAGGTCGTCCACGCTCAGCGGATCGAAGACGATGATCTCGTCCAGCCGGTTCAGGAATTCGGGCTTGAACGAGGAGTTCACGACTCCCATCACCGCATCGCGCTTCGTCTCCGCGCTCAGGTCCTGGTCCACAAGGAACTGGCTTCCCAGGTTCGACGTGAGCACGAGGATCGTGTTGCGGAAGTCCACGGTACGGCCCTGCCCGTCGGTGAGGCGGCCGTCGTCGAGCACCTGGAGCAGGATGTCGAAGACCTCGGGGTGGGCCTTCTCCACCTCGTCGAGCAGGATCACCGAGTACGGCCGCCGACGCACGGCCTCGGTGAGCTGCCCGCCCTCCTCGTAGCCGACGTATCCCGGAGGCGCGCCGACAAGCCGCGCGACGGCGTGCTTCTCGGAGTATTCGCTCATGTCAATCCGCACCATGGCGCGCTCGTCGTCGAACAGGAAGTCCGCGAGGGCCTTGGCGAGCTCGGTCTTCCCGACGCCGGTGGGGCCGAGGAACAGGAATGAGCCAGTGGGCCGATTCGGGTCGCTGATGCCCGCGCGGGCACGACGGACCGCGTCCGAGACCGCCTGAACGGCCTTCGTCTGGCCGATGAGCCGTTTGCCGAGTTCCTCCTCCATGTGGAGGAGCTTCTGGCTCTCGCCCTGCAGCATGCGCCCGGCGGGGATGCCGGTCCACGCGGAGATGACCTCGGCAATGTCGTCCGCCGTGACCTCCTCCGCGACCATCTTCGACTTTCCGATCGCCTGCTCCTCGGCGGCGGACGCCTCCCTGAGCTCGCGCTCAAGGGTGGGAATCTCGCCGTACAGGATGCGGGAGGCCTCGGCGAGGTCGCCCTCGCGCTGGGCCTTGTCCGCGAGCGAGCGCGCCTCGTCGAGCTTGGCCTTGAGGTCGCCGACGCGGTTGAGTCCCGCCTTCTCCGACTCCCACCGGGCGTTGAGGGCGGCGAGCTGTTCCTTCTTGTCCGCCATGTCCTCGCGGATCGCGGCGAGACGCTCGATCGAGGCCTCGTCGGTCTCGCCTTCGAGGGCGAGCTCCTCCATGGTGAGGCGGTCGACGGCGCGGCGCAGCTGGTCGATTTCCTCGGGTGCCGAGTCGATCTCCATGCGGAGCCGCGAGGCAGCCTCGTCGACGAGATCGATGGCCTTGTCTGGCAGCTGGCGACCGCTGATGTACCGGTTGGAGAGGGTAGCCGCAGCGACAAGAGCGGAGTCGGCGATGGCAACCTTGTGATGGGCCTCGTACCGCTCCTTGAGGCCGCGGAGGATCGCGACCGTGTCCTCGACGCTCGGCTCCCCCACGAAGACCTGCTGGAAGCGCCGCTCGAGCGCGGCGTCCTTCTCGATGTTCTCGCGGTACTCGTCGAGCGTGGTCGCACCGATGAGCCGCAGCTCGCCGCGGGCGAGCATGGGCTTGAGCATGTTGCCGGCGTCCATCGACGAATCTCCGGTGGCCCCGGCGCCGACGACGGTGTGGATCTCGTCGATGAACGTGACGATCTGGCCCTCGGAGCTGCGGATCTCCTCAAGGACGGCCTTGAGCCGTTCCTCGAATTCACCGCGGTACTTGGCACCGGCGACCATCGAGCCGAGATCGAGCGCCACGAGCGTCTTGCCGCGCAGGCTCTCCGGCACGTCCCCGGCCACCATCCGCTGGGCGAGGCCCTCGACGACGGCGGTCTTGCCTACGCCGGGCTCACCGATGAGCACAGGGTTGTTCTTCGTACGGCGGGAGAGGACTTGGACGACTCGGCGGATCTCGGCGTCGCGGCCGATCACGGGATCGAGCTTGCCGGACCGCGCGATGGCCGTGAGGTCCGTGCCGTACTTCTCGAGCGCCTGGAACGTGTTCTCGGGGTCGGGACTGTCAACCCTGCGGTCTCCGCGGACGCCTGGAAGCGCGGCCTTGAGCGACTCGAGGGTCGCGCCGGCGTCCCGAAGAGCCTTGCCGGCCGCACCGCCGTCGGCTGCCAGCCCGAGCAGGAGGTGCTCGGTCGAGACGAAGCTGTCCCCCATTCGCTCCGCTTCCTGCTGCGCTGCATGGATGACCTGGAGGCCCTGGCGGCTGAGCTGCGCCTGGGCCACGCTGCTGCCCGAGCTGGACGGCATGGCCTTGATCGCGGTGCTCGCGGCGACGCTCACCGCATCCGGATCCGCGCCGGTCGCGCGGAGGAGGGCGACGGCGACGCCCTCGCGCTGATCCATGAGCGCCTTGAGCAGGTGCGGCGGCTCCACCTGCGGATTCCCTGCGGTGGAGGCATTCATGGCCGCGGCCGAGAGCGCCTCCTGGCTCTTGGTAGTGAATTTGACGTCCAACGAGAGCTCCTTCCCCTGCTACCGGACCATCCAACCGCGCAGCCTTCACTAAGGTCAACGCATTTAACTTGAGTGTACTCAACTCAAGTCTTTCGGGCAACTTGGTCGGTGTCATGCTGGAAGGCATGGCCATCCTCATCGATACCCCGATGTGGCCCGCTCACGGGACCGTCTTCGCCCACCTCGTCTCCGACGCGTCCCTCGCGGAGCTTCACGCCTTTGCCGCCGCCGCCGAGATCCCCGAGCGCGCGTTCGACGAAGACCACTACGACGTCCCCGAACGCCGGCACGCGGACTTGGTCCAGAGGGGCGCGCGGCCCGTGGACGGCCGCACGCTCACCCGCGCACTCATCGCCTCAGGCCTGCGGGTCCCCGCGAGAGAGCGCGCCAAGGCCCTTGCGGTGCCGCTCGCCCAACGCTGGGAACGGCTCTTGCCGGGCCGCGCCGAGCTGGGCCGCGAGCTGATCGGGCGCTGGTCGGAGGCCCACCGCCGCTACCACACCAACGCCCACCTCTTCGCCGTGCTCACCTCGCTGGACGAGATTGCAGACGACGGCGTCACCCCGCGCCCCGTCAGCCTCGCCGCATGGTTCCACGACGCCGTTTACGCTGGGAAGCCCGGCCAGGACGAAGAGGACTCGGCACTGCTCGCCGAGTCGCGGCTCGCCGACGCAGGCCTCCCGGCGCGGGAGATTGCGGAAGTCGGGCGGCTCGTCCGGCTCACCGCCGCGCATCGGCCATCCGCGGATGACGACGGCGGGCAGCGCCTGTGCGACGCGGACCTCGCGGTGCTGGGTCGCGACAGCGCTGGCTACCGCCGGTACACGGCGCAGGTGCGGGCCGAGTACGCCCACGTCCCCGATGGCCCCTTCCGCGCCGGGCGCGCCCAGGTCCTCGAGCACCTGCTCGCGCTCGACCCGCTCTTCCATACCGAGCGCGCGCGGGAGCTCTGGCTCGACCGTGCCAGAACGAATCTGAGCGAGGAACTCGCGAGCCTGCGCCGCTAGCGCGCGCCCCGCCCCCACGCGACGAGCGGCAAGCGTACGGAGGTGTCGCCGTCGGGCGCCATGTCGATGAGCGCGAAGTCGTCGAGCACCACCCGCTCCCCCTCATGCACCCGCCGGTCGCCCTGGACGGTGATGTGGGGGCGGAAGCCGCGGCCGGTGTGCTGCGGCGAGTGCACCCGGCCGCCCACGGCGGCCACTTCGCTCAGGACCCGCTCGTGGAGCGCATGCAGCCCCGGCTCATGGTGCACGAGCGAGACCCGGACCCTGCCGCGGAAGCCGAAGTTGGCGTCGTCGGCAATGCGCACGGTGATGGGGTCGTGGTGAGCGGCGAGAGCACGGCCGACCGCGGCCATCGCCGGCCCACGCGGCGCGTCGAAGCGCAGGAGGGTCACGTGGAGCGGCCACCGCCGCTTGCTGAAGGGAACGCCCACCGGCGTCGGCTCCACGAAGGCGACGACCACGAAGGCCCCCATCGGCTCGCCCGGAGCCGACTCCTCGGGAGCCTCGTCCGCGTTCACGTCTCTAGTTCTGGGACGCCTCGGTCTTGATGGCCGAGATCTCGAATTCGAGGAGGATGCGGTCGGAGACAAGCACGCCGCCCGAGTCGAGGGCCGCGTTCCAGTTGACGCCGAAGTCCTTGCGGTCGATCCGCCGGGACCCCTCGAAGCCGGCGCGCAGGTTCCCCATCGGGTCACGCTCGACGCCGATGAACTCGAGCGGGATCGCGATCTCCTTCGTGACGCCGCGGATCGTGAGGTCGCCGCTCACAATGAAGCTGTTCTCCTCGACCTGGTCGATCCGCTTGCTCACGAACGTGATCTCCGGATAGTGGGGTGCGTCGAAGAAGTCGTTGGTGCGAAGGTGCTCGTCGCGCTGGGGATTGCGGGTGTCGATGCTCGCGACCTTGATGGTGACGTTGACCGTCGACGCCGTCGGGTCATCGGGATCGATATTGATGACGCCCTCTACGTCGTTGAACGAGCCGCGCACCTTGGTGACCATGGCGTGACGCGTCGAGAAGCCGAGCCGCGTGTGGGCTGGGTCGAACCGCCATTCGCCTGCGTACGAGGGATCGATTTCCGGCATGGGGGCCTCCTTCGTCGTACCAAACTTAGCGCCGCCACGGCCAGTCACAAAGGATGGGAGCAGACGGACCCGGTTGGGTCACCGACTGTAGCTGGCCAGGAATCGATCGGTGCGCACAATCTGCTTGCCCAGCGGGAAGAGGGAGACCGGGATGAGCTTGATATTGGCGATGGCGAGGGGAATCCCGACGATGGTCATCGCCATGGCGACAGCGGTCGCCACGTGCCCGACGGCGATCCAGACTCCCGCCACAACGAGCCAGATGACGTTCCCGAGGAGGCTTGGAAGGCCCATCTGCTCGTGCCGATCCACCACCATCCGCCCGAACGGCCAGAGCGCGTAGGCGCCGATGCGGAAGGACGCGATCCCCCACGGAATCGTGACGATGAGCAGGCAGCACAGGATCCCGGCCAGAAAATAGCCGAGGGCCAGGACGAGCCCGCCGAAGACAAGCCAGATGAGGTTGAGCACGGTCTTCATGGGACCAGTCTGCCCGCGATGCCCTGGTTTGTCGTTACCCCCTGCGGGTTACCCCCGGCGAGCGTTCGAGGGGCGCGAGCCCGGGCGGCGCGGGCCGCGGCGCGCGGACGACGACGTTGCCCCCTGGGAGGAGGAGGCCGCCGTCGACCCCGAGCGCGGGGCCGCAGCCCGCGGCGATGCGGCGCCCCTCGACCCCGACGCCGCCTTGGATGCGGCAGCGGGGCCCGAGGCGCCCGAGCCCCCACGGCCGCGGCGCGAGCGCTTGCGCTGGGCGTTTGCGCCGGTCGACGCGCCCCCGCCCTGCCGCGGCTGCTTCGCCGCGACGGCGGCGGCGCGCTCGGCCGGGTCGACATACTCGGCCGGCTCGCCGACCAGCTCGGCGACGGCGGCCGACGACGACGAGACCGCCTGGAACTCCACCTTGACGCCCGCGTGGCGCAGGAGCTGGCGCACCTCCTGCTGCTGCTCCGGCAGCGCGACCGTCACAACGGCGCCATCCGAGCCAGCGCGTGCCGTGCGGCCCGAGCGGTGCAGGTAGGACTTGTGCTCGGCGGGCGGATCGACGTGGACCACGAGCTCGACGTCGTCCACGTGCACGCCGCGGGCGGCGACGTCGGTCGCGACGAGCACGCGGACCTCGCCGGAGGCGAAGTCGGCGAGGTTGCGGTCGCGGGCGTTCTGCGAGAGGTTGCCGTGGAGGTCGACCGCGGGGATGCCCGCCTGGGTGAGCTGCTTCGCGAGCCGCTTCGCGTGGTGCTTGGTCCGCATGAAGAGGACGCGCCGTCCACGGCCGGACGCGAGGGCGTGCACGAGGTTCTTCTTCGCGCCGGCATCCGCGGCGACGAACACGTGATGCTCCATCGTGGTGACCGCGGCGCGCGGCTCGTCGACGGAATGCGTCAGCGGGTTGTGGAGGTAGCGCTTCACGAGGGCGTCCACGCCGTTGTCCAGAGTCGCGGAGAACAGGAGCCGCTGCGCGTCCTTCGGCGTGGTGTCCAGGAGCCGCCGCACGACCGGCAGGAAGCCGAGATCCGCCATGTGGTCGGCCTCGTCAAGGACCGTTACCTCGACGTGGCTCAGGTCCACGATGCGCTGGCGCATCAGATCCTCGAGGCGCCCAGGGCAGGCGATGACGATGTCCACGCCGGCACCGAGCGCGCGCTCCTGACGCACCTGCGAGACGCCGCCGTAGATGACCGTCGTAGTGAGCCCGGCTGCTTTGGCGAGCGGCTCGACGGTCGCGTTGATCTGGGTCGCAAGTTCGCGGGTCGGCGCCAGCACGAGGCCGAGCGGGCGGCCCGGAGTACGGACGACGGCGGCACCCGCGGCATCGAGGCGCGCCACCAGGGGGATCGCGAACGCGAGCGTCTTGCCCGAGCCGGTGCGGCCGCGGCCGAGCACGTCGCGGCCGGCGAGCGTGTCCGGGAGCGTCGCGGCCTGGATCGGGAAGGGCGACTCGATCCCCTGGGCTGCGAGGGTATGGTCGAGGACGGCGGGAACGCCGAGGGAGGCAAACGTGGGGGCAGGCATGAGTGCAGGCAACTCCAGCATCGGATCGTCCCGTGGGCCACGTCGGCGTCACGGGTTCGCCGAGGAAAGGGAGAGCCTGGCTACCGCAGGGCACTGCCGGATCCGGGAGCGCGCAAGGGGTGCATCCCAGGGCAGTCATCGCGTTCATCGACGCTGTTGGAGGGGATGTGAGCCCGAACTCCAACTTCCCTAGTCTATCAGGGCTGGGCTGGCCACCACTTCACCCGTCGTCGTTCCATCGGCGCGAAGCATGAAACCCACCCGCTTCACCGCCCGCAGCATGACGGTGCTCTGGACGAGCTCGATGCCGGGGATCCGCTCCTGGATGGTGAGCTCCGCCGTCATGACGTCGGCGACGGTGCGGAGCCACATCATGATCGTGAAGTTGGTCTGGCCCGTCGTCGATGCGACGAGACGCACGTTGCGCAAGCCCCCGATCGCCGCGGCGGCCTGCGCATGCTGCCCCGGAGGAACCTTCGCGAGCCACTTGCAGGCCACCGGGTAGCCGGCGGGCCCTTGGGCGACCTCGCAGCGGAACGAGAGCAGGCCGCTGCCGAGGACCTTCGCGAGCTGCCGGTGGATGGTCGCGGGACTGCGCCCGAGTTCGCGGGCTATCTCGGCGGCGCTCGCGCGCCCGTTGCGCACGAGGAGCGGAAGGAGGTCGAAGCAGGCGGCTGGGAGGGGGCCCGTGAACGGTTCGACCCGGCCCAGTTCGGCGAAGGCGGCGATCTGCGCCCGGTCCAGGGCAGCGAGGCGCCACGAATGGCCGCCCGAATGCAGCCGAGTGCACAGTTCGCTCTGGATTCGATTGACTCCCGGCGCCGCGGCAATCTGAGGCAGCACCCGCTCGGCGCAGTCCACGAGCGATCGCGCGAAGACGGTAAGAGAGAGGTCGGGGTGGCTCGTGGCGACGTCGATCGTCTGCGCCTCCGGGATCGCCGCGAGCGCCGCGACCGCCTCTTCGCGCTGCCCCGGGTCGCACTCGACGTCCACGAACGCGACGACCATCTCCGCCGGATCCCCCCTCAGGTGAGCGGTGCTCCAGGCGAGACCGGCCTGGCGCAGCCGCTCCCAGCGCCGGGCGAGCGTCGCGGGGTGGGCGCCGAGGATTTCAGCCGCTTCCAGCCAAGGGACCCGAGGGGCGATCTGCAGCGCGT
The DNA here is from genome assembly GCF_005876955.1 of Sinomonas gamaensis. GTDB lineage: Bacteria > Actinomycetota > Actinomycetes > Actinomycetales > Micrococcaceae > Sinomonas > Sinomonas gamaensis. Next base: position 159,456 of record NZ_SSCL01000004.1, on the reverse strand, counting down.
GCAGGAGGGCGAGGTCCTCCTCCGAGAGCTGGACGACGGGCGCCCCGAATGAAACAGAACGCTGCTCCGAGGGGCTCATGTGATCGATTGTTGCACGAGCCGCAGTTTGACGGCTCCTTCAGCGCACACTCGTCAGGGAAGAGGCGAATGTGGCACACGCCACAGAAGGAGAAGAAGTGGAACTGATCGACGAGGCGCGCGGGCTGCAGGACACCCTTGTGAACTGGCGGCATGCCCTCCATCGGGAACCCGAGATCGGACTCGACCTGCCGCGGACCCAGGAGAAGGTCCTCGAGGCCATCGACGGCCTCGGCTTCGAGGTCTCGACCGGAACGGACACGACCTCCGTCACCGCGGTGCTGCGGGGCGAAGCCGGGGCTCCTGCGGCGGAGGGCTCGCGACCCGTCGTGCTGCTTCGCGCCGACATGGACGCCCTCCCGGTCCAGGAGCGGACGGGCGCCGAGTTCACGTCCCGCATCGACGGAACCATGCACGCCTGCGGCCACGATCTCCACACGTCGATGCTGCTCGGCGCCGCGACGCTCCTTGCCGACCAGCGGCACAAGCTCGCCGGCGACGTAGTCTTCATGTTCCAGCCCGGCGAGGAAGGCTTCGACGGCGCGAGCGTCATGGTGCGAGAAGGCGTGCTCGACGCGGCCGGCCGGCGAGCGGACGCCGCCTTCGGCCTGCACGTCTTCTCCTCGATGGCGCCCCACGGGCAATTCGTGACCCGGCCAGGGGTCATGATGAGCGCCTCCGACGGCCTCTTCGTGACCGTCCGCGGCGCCGGCGGCCACGGGTCAGCGCCCCACGCGGCGAAGGACCCCGTAACCGTGGCGGCCGAGATGGTGCTCGCGCTCCAAACCATGGTCACCCGCCAGTTCGACATGTTCGATCCCTGCGTCGTGACCGTGGGACGCCTCGCGGCGGGCGCCAAGCGCAACGTCATCCCCGACACTGCCGAATTCGACGCGACCATCCGTACCTTCTCCGAGGCCAACCGCGAGCGGATGCAGACCGCGATCCCCCGGCTCCTCGAAGGGATCGCGCACGCTCACGGCCTTGACGTCGACGTCCGGTATGCCGCGGAGTACCCGCTCACCGTGACCGATCAGGCGGAGACGGAGTTCGCCGAATCCGCGATTGCGGAGCTGTTCGGACACGACGGCGGACGCCATGCGCGTCTCGCCCAGCCCCTCAGCGGGTCCGAGGACTTCTCCCGGGTGCTCGCCGAGGTGCCGGGGAGCTTCATCGGGCTGAGCGCGGTTCCGGCAGGGGTTGACCACAGGACGAGCGCCTTCAACCACTCCCCCTTCGCGACGTTCGACGACGGCGTCCTCTCCGACGGCGCGGCCCTGTACGCGCAGCTGGCCCTCACCAAGACCGCCGAGCTCGCGGCGCATTGAGCAAGCGCTCATTGAGCAACAGCCCGGTACCCCCGACATGGAGGATGCTCCCTTGACCACCAACACGACCCCCAGCGATGACACGGTGGCAGCGCGCTCGGCTCGCACCGCCGTCGTTCCTTCCGCCGCCCCGTCTTCTGCCGCGCCTTCGGCACGACGGACTCTCGTCAGCACCGGAATCGGCAACGCGGCCGAGTGGTACGACTGGGCGATCTACGCGACCTTCGCGCCGTTCTTCTCGAAGCAGCTCTTCAATCCGGCCGACGCGACCTCGGCGATCCTCTCGACGCTGGCCATCTTCGCCGTCGGCTTCGTAGCGCGCCCCTTCGGCGGGTTCGTCTTCGGCTGGATCGGCGACAAGGTGGGGCGCAAGACCTCGATGACGCTCGCCGTCGGCCTTGCCTCGCTCGGCAGCCTCCTCATCGGGCTCGCGCCGACGTTCGGCGCGGTCGGTGCCTTGGCCTCGCTCGTGCTCCTCGTCGCCCGGCTCATCCAGGGCCTCGCGCACGGCGGCGAGCTGCCGTCGTCGCAGACCTACCTCTCGGAGATGGCCCCGCGTGAACGGCGCGGATTCTGGTCCACCCTCATCTACTTCTCGGGCACCCTCGGGATCGTGGCCGGGACGCTCATGGGGGCCGTGCTGACCTCGGCGCTGAGCAAGACCCAGATGGCCGATTTCGGCTGGCGCATCCCGTTCTTCGTCGGGGCCGCGCTCGGGCTGTACGGGCTCGTGATGCGGGCGCGGATGCCGGAGACCGAGGCCTTCGAGGGGATCGCCGAAGGCACAGGGCGCGAAGGGCGGGCGGCGAAGCCGTCGCTGTGGAAGTCCGTGGTCGAGCATCGCAAGCAGGCGTTCCAGGTCATCGGCATGACCGTGGGCCTCACGGTGATCTACTACCTGTGGGCGGTCGTCGCTCCGACGTACGCCTCCACGAGTCTCAAGATCGACGCCGGGCAGGCCCTCTGGGCCGGCATCGTGGCGAACCTCGTGTTCCTCGCGGCCCTGCCGTTCTGGGGCAGGCTCAGCGACCGGATCGGCCGGAAGCCCGTGATGATCGCCGGGGCCGCGGGCAGCGCCCTCCTGCACTTCCCCATGACCTGGCTCCTCCACGATTCGGCCTGGCAGCTGGCGGTCTCGATGTCCGTCATGCTGTTCTTCATCGCCGCCGGCGCGGCGATCGCGCCCGCCGCCTATGCCGAGCTGTTCCCAGCGCACATCCGCACCGTGGGCGTCGGCGTCCCGTACTCGATCTGCGTGGCGCTCTTCGGCGGAACTGCGCCGTACCTGCAGACGCTGTTCACCGACGTGGTGAAGCAGCCGTGGATGTTCAACGCGTACGCGGTGGCGCTCATGGTGGTCTCGATCCTCGTGGTGATGACCCTGCCCGAGACGAAGGGCAAGGACCTCAGCGACTAGGCTGGGGGGCGATGAGCGAGCACCCCCGAGTTCCCTCCGGCGACGCCGGAAACCCCATCACCCCCGGCAGCCAGGCGTCCTTCGGCACGTACCGTCGTCAGCCGGTGAGCTTCGTGCGCCGCGGGACCCGGCTGCAGGGGCGGCGGCAGCAGGCCTGGGACGAGCACGCGGAGTCGTTCGTCGTCGACGTTCCGCGGCACGTCGCGGACACGTCTGTGCACCCGGAGTACGTGTTCGACGCGACGGGCGAGTTCGGGCGTTCCGCGCCGCTCATCGTCGAGATCGGGTCTGGGCTCGGCGAGGCGGTTGTCGCGGCCGCGGAGGCGGATCCGGAGCGGAACTTCCTCGCCGTCGAGGTCTATCGGCCCGGGCTCGCGAACACGCTCCTGCGGATCGGCCAGCGGGGGCTCACGAACGTCCGCGTGGTTCAGGCGAACGCGCCCGAGGTGCTCGGCACGATGCTCCCCGAGGCCTCGGTGAGCGAGCTCTGGGTATTCTTCCCGGACCCCTGGCACAAGACGAAGCACCACAAGCGGCGGCTCATCAACGAATCGTTCGCCCAGCTCGCCGCCCGGGTGCTCGAGCCGGGCGGCCTCTGGCGGCTTGCGACCGACTGGTCCGGCTACGCGCAGCAGATGCGCGACGTCGTCGCCGCGTCCCCGGACTTCCGCAACGCGCACGACGGCGAGCGCACCGGTTCGGAGAGTCCCCTCACCGCGGCGTGGGCTTCTGGAGTGGACTGCGAGCCGACCGGGGAGTCCGACCTCGTGGGCGGCTGGGCGCCTCGATTCGAGGGCCGTGTGCTCACGAGCTTCGAGAACAAGGCCCTGAAGGCCGGTCGGGTCATCTTCGACCTGACGGCGGTTCGGGTCTAGCGGGACGCCTCCCGACCGCGAAACCCCGGGAAGCCACCGAGACCCCCGGTTGCACGCGAGGGTCTCGGCGGATCGCGGGGGTTTCGCCGGAAGGCAGCCTCCGGGCTACCGCGCGTCGTCGCGGAGGGTGCCCACGAGGGCCTCCGCCAACGGGCTCCAAGCCCGGTTCGTCGGTCCGCTCAGGACCAGTCGGCGGCCGAGGGTCGGTTCGAGCGGGACCATCTGGAGCGTCTTCGGCAGCATCACCTCGCCGAGACGCGGCATGATGGCAACGCCAACCCCCTCCTGCACCATCGTCATGAGGGTCGCGAGCTCGCGGACGCGCTGGCGCATCTCGAAAGGCAGCCCTGCCTTCGCGTGGATCCGGCGCACCTCGTTCTCGCAGCCGCCGGTGCTGACGAGGAGCCCATCCTCGTGGAGCTCGGCAAGGGGGATTGCCTTCTCGCCCGCAAGCGGATGGTCCTTGCGGAGGATCGCACAGTATTCGTCCTCGCCCACCAGAACTGACCCGGCGGGATCGGGGTGAGGGTCGACGAGGATCGCGGCGTCCACGGTTCCGTCGTCGAGCCACTCCGGGATCTCGTCGTCGTCGCCCTCGAACAGGCTTACCTCGACCTTGGGCAGGCGCGCCGACCACACACCGAGGAGCCCGGGAACGAGACCCTGGCACACAGTAGGCACGGCACCAAGACGCACGCGGCCTTCCACCACCCCGGACCGGGCACGCATGCTGCCGTCGAGAGCGTCGAGCGCGGCGACGGCGGCCCGGGCGTGCGGGAGGACTTCGCTCGCGAGGGCCGTGGGCGCATTGGCGCGCTCGCGATCCAGGAGCACGCCGCCGAGGTCCTCCTCGAGGGCGCGCAGCGTGCGCGACACGGAGGACTGGCTCACCCCGAGGGATTGGGCGGCGGCGGTGAAGGAGCCGCTTTCGACGACGGCGAGCAGCGTACGCAGCTGGGGAACAGTCGGAGCCATGCATTCATGGTATGCCCAGATGCGCCGGATGTATTTGATTCATATGGCCACCAGCGCGACAGTAATCGGCATGACGACAAGACGCCTCGGCCTCACAGCCGCCTACGTGGCTCTCGCCCTCATCTGGGGATCCAGCTTCCTGCTGATCAAGGAAGCTCTCGTCGGCCTGACCCCCGGCCAGGTCGCGGTTGGCCGGATCATCCTCGGAGCACTGACCCTCCGGACCCTCATGGTCATCGCCGACCGCCAGTGGCCCCGCGAAGCCCGCTTCTGGGGACACATGACCGTCGTCGGCCTCCTCCTCTGCCTGGTGCCGTTCAGCCTCTTCGCCTGGGCGGGCGAGTCCCTCCCCTCGGGCCTCTCGGCGATCCTCAACGCGTCGACGCCGCTCATGACCGCCGTGGCGACGGCTGCCGTCGTACCGACGGAACGGATGGGTGCGCGGCAGGGGCTGGGCATCGCGCTCGGCGCGGCCGGGGTCGTCATCGTGGTCGCGCCGTCGGGCCTCGCTGGCTTCAGCTCGATCCCCGGCCAGCTCGCCTGCCTCGGCGCGACCGCCTGCTACGGCCTTGGGTTCGCGTACCTGAGACGGTTCGTCGTGGGGCAGCACCGCTACGACAGCCTCACCGTCTCCACGGTGCAGCTGACGACGGCGGCCGCGGTCGCCATCGTCGCCTCCCCCCTCCTCGCGACGGGCCCACTCGAGCCCAACCCGACGGCCCTCGGTGCCCTCGCACTCCTCGGCGTCTTCGGCACCGGCATCGCGTACATCTGGAATACCGCCATCGTGACGAGCTGGGGCCCGGTCGCGGCCTCGACGGTCACCTATCTCACGCCGCTCGTGGGAGTTGCCCTCGGCGCGGCCGTGCTCGGCGAAACCCTGAGCTGGAACCAGCCGCTGGGCGGACTCGTGGTGATCGCCGGGGTCGTGCTCGCCCACCGCGCGAGGCCGCAGGTCCCGGCTCAGAGCACTGCGGTCAGGGCGATCATCGCGGAACCCAGGAGCACCTAGCGGCCTTCCCTGCGGAGGGCGTCGGCGAGGACCTGGACGAGGTGACGGCTTTCAAGCCCGGCCAAGTCCCGGACCTGCGTCCGGCACGAGAAGCCGTCCGCCAGAAGGTCCCGGTCCGGGGCGGCGCCGGCCTTCGCGAGGATGCCGCCCTGGGCGATCATCGTCGAAACCTCGTAGTGGCCCTTCTCCATGCCGAAGTTCCCCGCCAGGCCGCAGCAGCCGGCCGAGATCTCGACATCGCAGCCTGCGGCCTTGAGCAGCGCCTGATCGGCGCCGTATCCGATGATCGAATGATGATGGCAGTGCGGCTGGACGAGGAGCCGCTCGTCCAGGTGCGGCGGGGTCCAATCGATCGAGGTCAGGAACTCCGCGACGGTCTTGACGGACGCTGCGAGCTTCGCAGAGCGGGGGTCCTCGGGCAGGAGCTCGACGAGGTCCGACCGCAGGGTAGCGGTGCAGCTCGGCTCGAGCCCCACCACCGTCCTGCCCGCCTCGACGTGCGGGAACAGCGTGTCCAGCGTGTTCCGGAGCCGGGCCTTCGCAGCGGGCAGCTGGCCGGTCGAGATGTAGGTGAGGCCGCAGCACGCTCCGGTCGAGATCTCCACGTCGCAGCCCGCCGCCGCGAGGACCTCGATGCCGGCGCGGGGGATCCCGGGGTCGAGGGCGTCCGAGAAGGTATCGACCCAAAGGAGCACCTGGGGCGCGTCCGGCGGCGCGGCATGACGACGTCTGGAGCTCAGGTCCCAACGGAACGGCGCCTTGGGCAGGTGCGGGAGTGAGCGGCGGGTGTCCGCCCCCATGAGGGTGAGGACGGCCTTCCGGAGCGGGGCCACCCGGCCGACGGCGTTGGCAATTGGCGCAAACGGTGCGGCGAGGCGGAGCCATTGGGGCAACCGGCCGAGCGTGTAATGGCTGAGCGGGCGCACCCGTCCCCTGTACGTCCGGTACAGGGTCTCCGACTTGTAGGTCGCCATGTCGATCCCAGTCGGGCACTCGTTGGCGCAGGCCTTGCAGCTCAGGCACAGGTCCAGGGCCTCGTGTACCTCCGGCGAGCGCCAACCCAGCTGGACAACGCCCCCGTTGAGCATCTCCTGGAGCGCCCGCGCCCGCCCGCGCGTCGAATCCTTCTCCTCGTGCGTCGCCACGAACGAGGGGCACATGAAGCCCCCTTGGCCCCGGAGATCCGCGCGGCACTTCCCTACCCCCACGCAGCGGTGGACAGCATTGGTGATCGAGCCGTCGTCGTCCGAGAACGCGAAGCCATTGGCGGCGTGCGCCGCCGTGGCCCTGGGCCGCCTGAGGTGCGCGTCCACGGGATCGGGACGCACGATCACCCCCGGGTTGAACGTGTCCTCGGGGTCGAAAAGGCCCTTGAACGCCCGCATCGCATGCAATGCCTCAGGGCTGTACATGGCCCCGAGCAGCTCGGACCGCGCCCTCCCGTCCCCGTGCTCGCCGGACAGGGAACCGCCGAGCTCGGCGGCGAGCGCCGCCGCCCGCTCGAGGAACCGGCGCATGACTGCGCCGTCCCGCTCGAGCGGGAAGTCGACGCGGAGGTGGACACAGCCGTCGCCGAGATGCCCGTAGGCCGTGCCGGTCACGCCCTCCTGGTCCATGAGCGCATCCAGCCTTCGCAGATAGTCGCCGAGCTGCTCGGGGGGCACGGCCGAGTCCTCCCACCCGGGCCAGGCCTGCACGCCAGCCGCAGTCCGACCGGCAAGCCCGGAGGCGTCCTCGCGGATCCGCCACAGCCGCTCGGCCTCGTCGCCGGCCGGGATGACCTTCGTGTCATGGGCGGAGGAGGCGTCGGCAAGCCTTTGGGCCGTAGCCGCTGCCTCGTCTGGGCTGCCGCCGGGGACCTCGGCAATGAGGAGGCAGCCGCCGTCGGGAACGTCCGGAACCTGCGTCTTGCCCTGCTGGCGCACAGCCTCAAGGAGCTTGGTGTCGAGTCCCTCCAGCGCAAGGGGGCTGAACGGCAGGAGGTTGGGGACGTCGTCGGCCGCGGACCCCATGTCCGGGTAGCCGAGCACGGCAAGCGCCGGGGCCTCCGCCTTATCCACAAGCCGCAGGGTAGCCTCGAGCAGGATCCCGCAGGTGCCCTCGGTGCCGACGAGTGCCGCGGCGAGGTTCCGGCCGTTCTCGGGCAGAAGGTGCTCGAGCGAATAGCCGGAGACCTGCCGGCTGAAGCGTCCGAACTCCGTGCGGATCACCCCCAGATTCTGGGTGATGAGGTCGGCGAGTCCGGGCACGGCGTCAAGCGCCTCCGGGCCGGAGGAGGCCTCGAGGATCTCCCCTGAGGGGAGCAGGAAGGTGAGCGAGACGACATTGTCCGCCGTCCGCCCGTAGGCCATGGCATGCGAGCCGCACGCGTTGTTGCCGATCATGCCGCCGAGGGTGCAACGCGACCCGCTCGCCGGGTCGGGCCCGAAGCGGAGCCCGAACGGCTCGCAGGCCTTCTGGAGGGACGCGAACACGACGCCGGGCTCGACGACGGCCGTCTTGGTTTCCGGGTCCACGGACAGGATGCGGTTGAGGTAACGGGAGAAGTCGAGGACTACGCCGGGCCCGATCGAATTCCCCGCCATCGAGGTTCCCCCGCCCCTCGCGGTCACGGAGACGCCGTGCCGCCGCGCGGCGTCGACGGTCGCCATGACGTCCTCCCGCGAGCGCGGGAGGACCACGACCTCCGGGGGGATGCGATAGTTCGACGCGTCGCTCGAGTAGAGCGCGCGGGCGAGCGAGGAATCGTCTACGTCGCCCTCGAGGCGCGACCGCAGCTCGTCGACGAGCGCGGAGACTGACTTCTGTCCAGGGCGAACGGCGATCGACGTCATGCTCCAGTGCTACCCCACCCCGAGGGTCTCTGTGCAGGGTCCGGGGGAATCTAGCTCACATTGACGCTCGCGAGCGTGCGCTGGGCGTCGTCGCGGATCTGGATGGACCGGATCGAGGCGAGCTGGTACGACGTCGCCCCAGTGAGCACTGCGCGGCCGGAATAGCCCGTCGAGGTCCAGCTCGCGGCCTGCTCCTGCTCGCCGCCGTCCGTCACGATCCACACGCTGAACACGCCGGTGCTCGGCATGCCGCGGCACGTCAGGTCGAGCTCCGTGCCCCACCCCTTCTTCACGAGCGCGAGGTCCACTTGGGCCCCATCCGCCGAGGCGAGCTGATAGCTCGCGGCGGGGGTCGCCGTCGTCGTCGGGGTCGGCTGGGCGGTGGGCGCTGTCGCCACGAGGGGACCGAGCGCGATGCCGCCCGCGAGCGAGGCGGCCGCAGCACCGGCCAGAGCTCCGCCCCAGCGAAGACGCAGCGTACGACGGCGGGCCCGCACCCGGGCGAGGAGCGCCGGCGGAGCCTGGTCCTCCTGGGGGACGGCCGTTTCGGCGGCAAGCGCCTCGGCGCGCGCGGGAGGGACCGAGTCAAGGAGCGCGGGGAGCATTTCGAGCTGCTCGATCTCGGCCCGGCACTCGGCGCACGTGGCGACGTGGGCCTCGACGGCCTTCATCTCGTCCGCGTCGAGCGCGCCGAGCAGATAGGCGCCGAGGGAGATCCGCAGTTCTCGGTGGCTCATCGGGTGGTTCATCGCTCGACCCCCAGTTCGTCGAGGGCCGCGCGGAGCGCTTTGAGGGCGTAGAAGCAGCGCGACTTCACGGTTCCGGCGGGGACGCCGAGTGCGGCGGCGGCCTCGGTGACGTTGAGGCGCCGATAGTGCACGGCGACGAGCGCCTCGCGGTGCTCCCGCGTGAGCCGCATGAGAGCCTCCTCCATCACGACGCGGTCCAGCAGTTCGTTGATCCGCTCCGCGTCGACGGCGGTGTCGAAGCCGTCGACGCCCGGCCCGGGAACGGTGTGGGGACGGCGGGCCCGCTGCCTGTGCTGGTCCACGATGAGGTTGCGGACCGTCCGGTACAGGTACGCTCGCAGGCCAGCGGTCGTCTCGGGCGCCTGCCGCCACACGCGGATGATGGCCTCTTGGACGATGTCCTCAGCCTGGTCATCGCTGGGCATGGCCCGGCGGGCGAAGCGCTTGAGCGCTGCGCCGTGGTCGCGGTAGATCGCCGCCACCGCTTCCTCGTCCATGGGCATGGTGCCTCCCGGGTGCCGTCCGGCCCACGTGTATCACTGCATAGACGATGTGAGGGCGGAAACGGTTCATTCACGATCATTCTGCCTCGGGATGAACAATTCAGCCTCGATGTGAACCATATGGGGATTGCCGTCGTCTGCAAGGTCAGCGGCGGCCGACCGCCGTCTCATCAGGGAAGGCGACATCATGAACAAGCGAGCAGCACTCCTCTTCGCCGCTCTGTCGGCGGCCTCCACCCTCGCCCTCGCAGGCTGTGGCGGCAGCAGCGGAAGCAGCACCTCGAGCACGCCGGCGGCCGCGCCGTCGTCGTCCTCGTCGTCCTCGTCCTCGTCCTCGTCCTCAGGAGAGTCCGAGACCCTCAAGACGACGACGGTCGCGGGCAAGACGATCGTCGTGGACGGCGACGGCAAGACGGTCTACTTCTACACGCGGGACAATGCGGGCGCGACCAAGAGTGCCTGCACGGGCGGCTGCGCCACGCTGTGGCCCGCCGTCACCAGCGACACAGCGCCCAAGCTCCAGGGCGTGACCGGCAAGATCGGCAGCATCACGACCGCCGACGGCAAGCAGCAGGTCACCATCAATGGCATGCCCATCTACTACTACGCGAAGGACACCGCCCCGGGACAGGTCAACGGCCAGGGTGTTGCGGGCGTGTGGTACGTGGTGGCGCCAGACGGGTCGATGATCCAGGGAGCGCTCGCGGCGTCGACCTCGGGCAGCTCGAGCTCGCCGAGCAGCTCGGACAGCTCGGGGACCTCGGGCTACTGACCCGACACTGGTGACCTTTGTGACTCCGGAGTAGATTGGTTGTTCCCGAAGCGAGGAGGAGCCATGTCGGACTTCCGGAGCTACACGGAAGAAGAGAAGCACAGCTACGTCGCGCCGAGCTGCGAGCTCTGCGGACAGCACCGCCACATCATCTGGCAGCAGGACGGAGAGCGCTGGATTCCGCGGGACCGCGGATGCTCCAACGAGGCGTGCCCTCAGTTCTCCGCGGCCTGACGAGTCTCAGATCTCGCTGAACTCGTCCTCGAGCGCCTGAGCCTCCCTGCGGCGTTCGTCAAGGTCGGGCACAAGCGCGACGCGGCGTGCGATCTCGTTGTCTATCCCGTCCTCATCGAGGGCGAGCAGTCCCTCCTGTCGACGGAGCCAGGCACCGTTGAGCGCGACGAGGTCCTCCTGCTCGAGGACCTCCTCGACTCGGTCGTCGAGGGCCTCGAGGGCACCGACCGCATCTGAGCCGCCGTCGCCCTCGAGGTAGGCGACAGCATCGTCGTCGTCCAGCCCGTCGAAAGCGGCGACCATAGCGTCAAACAGGGCGAGATGCTGCGTTGCGCCCATCTCCCGCAGGCCCTCGCGGACCAGGCGATCCAGGTCGCCCCGCTCGCCCGCACTCACCACGTACTGGGCGAATCCGCCGTCCAGCACCTCGGTCAGGAAGAAGTCGACGTAGTAGCTGCGCAGCGCGTTGGCCGCGATCTCGTCCTCGCCGAGAAGCTCGGTGTACATCGCGTTGACGACGTCGATGTTCGCATCCACCAGCTCGGCATCGGGGCCGTCGAGGGCTTCGGCGGGCAGGACAACAGGGAGCTCGTTCGTGGGCATGGGGGCCTCCTGGCTGCGACGGTCGGACACGCTTACGACCGTACGACGGCGGCCTTCACCGAACGCCGAGCCCCAGATGAACGTTGGGCGAACCTTGGGCGGAGGGGCCGGCTAGAAGGTGCCGATCAGAAGGGGTCGTGCTGCGGCCGCGGCCGCCAGACCACGAGGGCACCGGAGCGCTCGGGCCGCTGCCCGCGGGTCAGGGTGACCACATCGCCTGCCATCCCGGCAGCGAAGATGCGCCGCGCGTCCCCGCCCAGGCGCCGCGCGTCGTCGACCTCCCGCTCGAGCTCGGCGACGCGGGAGCGGAGGGCCGCAACCTGGTTCTCGAGCTCGAGGATGCGGCGGATGCCCTCAAGGGACACGCCGTCCTTCGAGAGCCGCTGCACCTCGCGGAGCAGCTCGACGTCGTGCTGCGAGTAGCGCCGCTGCCGCCCGGACTGCCTGGAGGGCGAGACGAGCCCCAGCCTGTCGTACTGGCGGAGGGTCTGGGGATGCATCTCGGCCAGCTCCGCCGCCACGGAGATCACGAAGATCGGCGCGTACGGATCGATGGCCATGGCCTACAGCCTCGCTTTGGCAGCCAACCCGGCGCGCGGGTTGGACTCGGAGTTCTTCTTGGCAGCGGCAGCGAAGGCGCGCACGGCCTCCTCCGCTTCCTTCGAGAGGTTCTGGGGGACCACGACGTCGATGGTCACCAAGAGGTCGCCCGCGCCCTTGGAGGTCTTCACTCCCTGGCCCTTCACGCGCAGGGTCCGGCCCGAATTCGTGCCGGCGGGGACTTTCATCCGGACGGTGTGGCCGTCGAGCGTCGGGACCTCGATCTGGGCTCCGAGCGCGGCCTCGTCGAAGCTCACGGGGACGTGGATGCGGATGTTGTCGCCCTCGCGGGTGAAGAACTCATGCGGTGTGACGTGGACGGTGACCATGAGGTCACCCGGCCCGGCAGAACCCGGACCGCCCTTGCCGCGGACGCGGACCTTCTGCCCGTCGCGGATCCCCGCGGGGATGCGCACCTCGATGACTTCCCCGTTCTGCTCGCGCAGCCCCACGGTCGTGCCGCGGATCGAGCCGGCGAAGGAGATCGTCGTCGTCGCCTGTCGGTCAGCGCCACGCTGCGGCGGCGCCTGGAAGCCGCCGCCCCCGCCGGTGCTGAAGCCGCCGAACAGGTCGGCGAATTCAGGCGGGAGGTTTCCCGTGTTGAAGCCGCGCGAGTGGCGCCCCGCGCCCCCGCCGAACAGGCCGCCGAAGAGGTCCTCGAAGCCCGCGGCGCCCTGGCCCGCGCCGGGTCCGCCTGCGGTGAAGCGGGCGCCGCCCATGGCGCGGATCGCGTCGTACTGCTGGCGCTGCTCCGGGTCGCTCAGCACCGAGTTGGCCTCGGTGATGTCCTTGAACTTCTTCTCGGCCTCAGCGTCCCCCGGGTTCTGGTCCGGGTGGTACTTGCGGGCGAGTTTGCGGTACGCCTTCTTGATGTCGGCGTCGGAGGCATCCTTGGGCACGCCGAGAATGGAGTAGAAGTCTTTCTCCACCCAGTCTTGACTAGCCAATGAGGCCTCCTTTTCGTCGTTCCATCATTCTTATCGTCTCGGGTACAGATAATCGCCTGATTCCTCGTTTCGGGTACGCCAACTGGTGAGGTATCTGTACCCGAAACGCCTCCGAAGGGGATTATCTGTACCCGAAACGGAGGAGGGGGACGACGGCGGGTGGGGCCCGCCGTCGTCCTCTCGCCTTACGCCGTCGTCCTCGCGCCTTCGGGGACTACGGGACGGCGACGATGACCTGAGCCGCGCGGAGCACGCGCGACTGGGTCCGGTAGCCGGCGCGAAGCACCTGCTGGACCGTGTCGACCTCGATCCCCTCGCCCTGCTGCTGGATCAGGGCTTCGTGGATGTTCGGATCGAACTCGACGCCGGTCGCGTCGATGCGCTCAAGGCCATGGCTCGTGAGGATCCCCTCGAGCTTGGCCGCGATCGACGCGAACGGCCCCTCGGTGAGGTCGCCGTGCGCGCGCGCCGCATCGATGTCGTCGAGCACCGGCAGGAGCGAGGTCAGGACGCCCATGACGGCGACCTCGCCCGCGACGGCCCGGTCCCGGTCCACCCGCTTGCGGTAGTTCACGTACTCCGCCTGCAGGCGCTGGAGGTCCTCGCGGAGCTCCGCCGCCTCGTTCTGCACGCCGGCCGCCTCGCTCAGGATGCGCTCGGCCTGCGCCAGGACGTCCTCGGAGTCGTGGGCTTCGTCCACGGGGCGCATCTCCTCGTGCTCGGCGTCGGCCGCTGGGCCGGCTTCGCGCCCGCCCTCGTCGGGGGTCGCGCCCTCGCCGGGCTTCCGCACGCCGCCCGTGACCGGGTCAACCTTGCGGTTGTCCCGGATCACCGGCTTCTGCGGCTCGCCCCGGACCTCGTGCTCTTCTTCATTGCCGTGGTGAGGGGCCATGGTTACTTCTTCTCGTCCTCGTCGACGATCTCCGCGTCGACGATGTCCTCGTCCTGCCCGGCGGAACCGGCGGCACCAGCGTTCTCAGCCGTGTGCGAGCCGTCCGCACCGGCCGCCGTGCCCTGCGACGACGCGTAGATCGCCTCGCCGAGCTTGGACTGCGACTGCTGGAGCTTCTCGAACGCGGTCTTCACCGCTTCGTCGTCCGTCCCCTCGAGAGCCTTCTTGAGGGCGTCGACGTCGCCCTGGACCTCGTTGCGGACGTCCTCCGGGAGCTTGTCCTTGTTGTCCGCGATGAGCTTGTCCACCGAGTAGGCGAGTTGCTCCGCGGTGTTGCGGCGATCCGCAGCCTCACGGCGCTTCTTGTCCTCGGCCGCGTGGGCCTCGGCGTCGGCGACCATGCGGTCGATGTCCTCCTTGGACAGCGCGGTGCCGCCCGAGATGGTCATCGACTGCTCCTTGCCGGTGCCCTTGTCCTTCGCGGAGACGTGGACGATCCCGTTCGCGTCGATGTCGAAGGTGACCTCGATCTGCGGGATGCCGCGCGGCGCCGGGGCGATGCCGGTCAGCTCGAACGTGCCGAGCGGCTTGTTGTCGCGGGTGAACTCGCGTTCGCCCTGGAACACCTGGATCGACACGGACGGCTGGTTGTCGTCCGCCGTGGTGAAGGTCTCCGAACGCTTGGTCGGGATGGCCGTGTTGCGCTCGATCAGGTGCGTCATGATGCCGCCCTTGGTCTCGATGCCGAGCGAGAGCGGGGTGACGTCGATGAGCAGGACGTCCTTGCGCTCGCCCTTGAGGACGCCGGCCTGGAGGGCGGCGCCGACGGCCACGACCTCGTCCGGGTTCACGCCCTTGTTCGGCTCCTTGCCGCCTGTGAGCTCCTTCACGAGGTCGGAGACAGCGGGCATGCGGGTCGAACCGCCGACGAGCACCACGTGGTTGATGTCCGCGACCTTGATGCCGGCCTCGGCGATGACGTCGTGGAACGGCTTCTTGGTCCGCTCGAGGAGGTCCTTGGTAAGGTCCTGGAACTTCGCGCGGGTCAGCGACTCGTCGAGGTGCACCGGGCCGTCAGGGGTGACGGAAAGGTACTGGAGCGAAATGTTGGTGCTCGTCGAGGACGAGAGCTCCTTCTTGGCCTGCTCGGCCGCCTCGCGGAGGCGCTGGAGGGCGATGCGGTCCTTCGAGAGGTCAATGCCCTTGAGCTTGAGCTGGCTGAGGAGGTACTCGACGACGCGC
The DNA here is from genome assembly GCF_005876955.1 of Sinomonas gamaensis. Taxonomy (GTDB): domain Bacteria; phylum Actinomycetota; class Actinomycetes; order Actinomycetales; family Micrococcaceae; genus Sinomonas; species Sinomonas gamaensis. The sequence goes on along the minus strand of NZ_SSCL01000004.1, from coordinate 144,395 downwards.
TGATCCCAGTCGTCGCCGCCGAGGCGGTTGTCGCCGGCGGTCGCGCGGACCTGGATGGTGGAGAACCCGTCCTCGTCCTTGCCCACCTCGAGAAGGGAGACATCGAACGTGCCGCCGCCCAGGTCGAAGACGAGGATGAGCTCGTCTTCCTTGCCCTTGTCGAGCCCGTAAGCGAGGGCCGCGGCAGTCGGCTCGTTGATGATCCGGAGCACGTTGAGGCCCGCGATCTCGCCGGCTTCCTTGGTGGCCTGGCGCTCGGCGTCGTTGAAGTACGCCGGAACGGTGATGACCGCGTCGGTGACCTTCTCGCCCAGGTACGACTCGGCGTCGTTCTTGAGCTTCATGAGGATGCGCGCGGAGATCTCCTGCGGCGTGTACTTCTTGTCGTCGATGTTGATGGTCCAGTCAGTGCCCATGTGGCGCTTGACGGACGAGATGGTGCGCTCGATGTTGTTGACGGCCTGGCGCTTGGCGATCTCGCCGACCAGCACCTCGCCGGTCTTCGAGAACGCGACGACGGACGGGGTGGTGCGACCGCCTTCGGCGTTCGCGATGACCGTCGGCTCGCCGCCCTCGAGGACGGACACGACGGAGTTGGTGGTGCCCAAGTCGATACCGACTGCGCGGGTCATGATTCCTCCTACTGTTTGCTGGTGCCGTGAGAAGCCAACCGGGCCGTGGCGCCTCGCAGCACCCCGGTCAAGTTGAGCGATCTGCACTCAAGTCTACGCACCCAGCCTCAACTGTCAACCGGACTTGAGCCAACTCCACTCAAGTTCGCCTCAGGCGCACTTCCGGGAATCAGCGCCGCCCGCTCACCTCAGTTCCGGCATGGCGCGGCAGGACGAGGCTGTCGGCAACGCTCACGAGCATGAGAATGGCGATGGCGGCGAATGCCACGCGGTACGGCCCGGCATGGTCGGCCCCCGCCGGCAGGAACGAGATGCCCGTTCGGATCAGCAGAGCCGCCACCGCGACGCCGAGCGCCGCCGCGAGCTGCACGAGCGTGTTGGCGATCGCGTTGGCGCTCGGCAGCTGGGCCGCGGAAACGTCTGCGTACTGGACGTTCATGTAGGCCGAGAATCCGATCGAACGGAAGGCGCCCGACACGAGCAGAAGCACCGCGATCAGCAGGTCGGGGGTGTCCGGGGCCAGCAGGGCGCACGCGGCGAAGGTGAGGGCGGATGCCGCCGCGGCGACCACGAGCACCGGCTTGAAGCCGAAGCGCCGGATCAGCGGCGTCGTCGCCGGCTTGATCCCGATATTGCCCACGAACACGGCCGCGACGAGGAGTCCCGAGTGCACCGGGTCCCACCCGAAGCCGTCTTGGAAGAGGAGCGGCAGGAGGAACGGGACGGACTGGATCGTGAGGCGGTAGACGAAGCCGCCGGTCTGGGTCGCGCGGAAGGTGCGCACGCGCAGCACCGCGAAGTCGAAGAGCGGCCTGGGTGCGCGGCGCATCCACCACACCGCCGCCGCCAGCGCTGCGACGCCGCCGGCGAGCGCCGCCGTCGCCCATTCCGACGGGCGCCCTTCGCTCAGCAGCTCGAGGCCGACGACGACGGCAGCCACCCCGAGCGTCGTGAGCGCGAGGCCTGGCCAGTCGAGTCGCCGATTCCGGTCCGCGCCGCTCGCCGGGACCAGCCGGAGCGCGATGAGGAAGGCCGCGAGGCCGAGCGGGAGATTGACGAGGAAGATCCAGTGCCACGAGAGGTACTGGGTGAGGGCGCCGCCCACGAGCGGCGCGAGGACCGGTGCAAGCAGCCCGGGCCACACGAGGTACGCGGTGGCCTTGAGCAGCTGGTCCTTGGGAGTGCCCCGCAGGACCACGAGAGACCCGACGGGCACCATCATGGCTCCGCCGAAGCCCTGAAGGGCCCGGAAGGCTGTCAGGGCGCCGAGGTTTGGGCTCAGCGCGCACAGGAGCGAGGCGAAGGTGAACACCGCGATTGCCGAGCAGAAGACGCGCCGAGGCCCGAAGCGCTCAGCGAGCCAAGAGCTGAACGGGATGCCCATCGCGACGGCGACAAGATACGCCGTCATCGCCACATTGACGTCCGCCGGCACTACACGGAAGTCCGAACCGATCGCGGGGAGCGCCGTGGAGAGGGCGGTGCCGTCGAGGAACTCCATGAAGTAGGTCGCGGCCACGAGCAGCGCGAGCCGAGGGTTCCACGACGCGGCCGCCTGCGGCGAGAGCGGCGCAGACGACGGCGAAGGGTCGGGCTGGGCGGACGGGCCCGCAGGCTGCTGGGTCACCGATCCAGCCTACGCTCGGGAAGACCCTACGGAGATCGGGCGTCCGCCAGATGGAACGGTTCAGTACGTCGGGAAGAACGCCGCGGACTGGGCGAACGTCTGGGGCCCGGTGATGGAGGAGAGCGCGACCACGCCCACGACGAACAGCACGGACACGACGATCCAGCCGAGCGTGAACCAGAAGAGGACTCGCCGATCCTCCTTGGTCAGGGGGCTCGCGGTCTCGCGCATGTCCCGGACCTGCTGGGTGAAGCGCTCGAGCGGAGTGACGGGGACAGCCACGAGACGGTTCGGTGCGGAGTCGACGCTTCCGTCGTTCAGCACGGCCACCGTCCGGTGGTTGCGACGGTCGATGCTGATGCGGTCGATGCGAGAGCCGTGGCGGGCCAGGAGGATGTCTTCGCCGAGGTGCATGGCGGGGCGGCGGCCGAGGAGGCCCTTGCGGCGGTGCGGGGTGTGGCTGTCCAGAAGGGACATGGGTAGCGCTCCTTTCGCTTCGGGCATTCGGGGCCTCATTGCCCCTCGTGTTGTCCTTTCAAGCGTAGGCAGGTAGGGTGTTGGCTTTTCGCCAGAGAGCGGTTTTCGTCGCCAACCTCACAGGGGCCTGTCGCGCCTGTCACCAACTGGACGTAGTGCCGCGTAATTTTGTGCCATGCACGGCCAGACTCCCGACGACGTGTACACGCACGGCCACCACGAAAGCGTGGTCCGAGCCCACGCCGCCCGCACCGCCCAGAACTCGGCAGCCTTCGTCCTCCCGCACCTCACCCCCGGCGCGCGGGTGCTCGACGTCGGCTGCGGGCCGGGGAGCATCACGTGCGATTTCGCCGTGCTCGCCGCACCGGGTGAGGTCCTCGGCATCGACCGCTCCGAGGACGTCGTCGCTCAAGCGCATGCCCTCGCCGAGGAGCGCGGCGTCCCCAACGTCCGTTTCGCCGTCGGAAATGTCTACGACCTCGACCTCGCCGATGAGGCGTTCGACGTCGTCCACGCACATCAGGTCCTCCAGCACCTCACCGATCCCGTTGCCGCCCTGCGCGAGATGCGGCGAGTTGCGAAACCCGGCGGGATCGTGGCCGTGCGCGACGCGGACTTCCACGGCATGAGCTGGTATCCCGAGGTCCCCGAGCTCGACGAGTGGATGGAGCTGTACCAGCGCATCGCGCGGCGGAACGGAGCGGAGCCGGACGCGGGCCGGCGGCTCGTCAGCTGGATGCAGGAGGCGGGCTTCACCGACGTCTCCCCCACGAGCAGCAACTGGCTCTACGCCACGCCTCAGCTGCGGATGTGGCAGGCGCGCGTCTGGAGCGAGCGCGTGCTGCATTCGGGTTTCGCGGAGCAGGCGCTCGAGTACGGTTTCGCCGACCGTGTCGATCTCGAGCGGATCGCCGCCGGCTGGCACCGGTGGGGCTCGTCGTCGGACGGCTGGTTCCTCATTCCGAACGGTGAGGTCACCGGCCGAGCGTAAGCGGACAATGGCCCTAATCTTGAAAGGTGCCTTTCTCGATTTGGGCCACCCTGCTCGGTGCCTGCCTCCTCATCAGCTTCACTCCCGGCGCCGGCGCCATCAACACCATGAGCAACTCGCTCAATGCGGGCTTCCGCCGCTCGATCTGGGGAGTCCTCGGCCAGCAGGCCGCGCTCGTAGCGCATCTCGCCGTGGTGGCGGCCGGGCTCGGCGTGCTCGTGGCGAGCTCACCGCTCGCCTTCAACGTCATCCGGTACCTCGGCGCCGCCTACCTCGCGTATCTCGGAGTGCGCCAGTTCCTGCGGAAGCCGGACGTGTCGCAGGAGGCCGCCGAAGCCCTCGAGAACGAGCCGTGGTGGTCCATGTTCCAGCGCGGACTGTGGGTCAATCTCCTCAACCCGAAGGCGATCGTCTTCTTCCTCGCGTTCATCCCCGGCTTCGTCCGGCCCGAGCTGCCGCTCGTGAACCAGTACCTCGTGATCGGCGCGACGATCATCTGCGTCGACATTCTGGTCATGTGGTTCTTCTTCGCTCTCGCGGCCAAGAGCTTCCAGCGGTTCACCCGGAATGAGGGCGGGCAGCAGATCCTCAACCGGGTCTTCGGCTCCTTGTTCGTGGGAGTCGGAGTCCTCCTCGCGGTCGTCTGAGTTTGACGATTCCGGGTGAGGGCACCAGAACTCTATGCTTGATCCCATGAACTCGACGGCGAGCCCCTACCGGATCATCACGGTCTGCACCGGGAACATCTGCCGCTCGCCCATGGCCGAGTTCATGCTCGCCGATGCCCTCCGCGCTGCGGGCCTCGAGGAGCACGCAACGGTCGATTCGGCGGGCACCACCAACTTCGAGGCCGGGAGGCCGCTCGACCCACGCGCCGCCCGCGTGCTCGACGCCCACGGCCTCCACCCGCGCACGCACGTCGCGCGCCAGTTTCGGCCCGAGTGGTACGCGGAACGGGATCTGATCCTCGCCCTCGACATCGACCACTTCGGCCACCTCCGCGAATTCGCCCCCGAAGGCACAGAGCACAAGGTGCGGATGCTGCGTTCGTTCGACCCCGCCGTCGCCCATCTCGACCAGCTCGACCAGGGCATCGAGGACCCGTGGTTCGGTGACCAGAGCGACTTCGAGACGACGTGGCAGCTCATTCACGCCGCCGTGCCCGGGATCGTCGACCATGTGCGTCATGAGCTAGCCCGCCGCCCGCCGCTTCTCGCAGGGGCGTGACCCGGCAGCACTCTGCCCGTCCCGTTGTCGTCGCCGTCGACGGCCGCTCCGGGGCGGGCAAGACGTCCCTCGCAGTGGAGCTCGCCGCGGCCCTTCGCGAGCACCGATCCGTAGCGCTCGTGCATCTCGAAGACCTGTACCCCGGCTGGGAGGGGCTCGCGCGCGGCGTCGAGCGCTGCGCCGCCGAGATCCTGGCCCCACTGCGGCGCGGCGAGACCGCCCGCTGGCGGGCGTGGGACTGGCTCGCCGACGCAGACGGCGAGGAGCGGATCACCGAGCCGGCCGACGTCGTCGTCCTCGAAGGGGTGGGGGCCGGGTCCCGGGAGCTGCGCTCGCTCTCGGACGCCGTCGTCTGGCTCGAGGCGCCTGCCGAGGAACGCCGACGCCGCGCGCTCGAGCGGGACGGCGAGACCTACGAGCCTCACTGGGACCGATGGGCGGCGCAGGAGGAGGCGTGGCTCGCCGGCGACGACGTTCGCAGCTCGGCGACGGTGACCGTCGAGTCTGCGCCGGGTGTTTCGCGACCCGACGGGGCCACCCGCCGAGTCCTCGACGCCCTCGCCGAGCTCCCGGCCCTCCGTGATCTGCTCGCTCCGGAGCGGGCGCAGCGGGAGTCGGCGGGCGTCGTCGTTCGCCGTGTCGCGGCGGAGCCGAAGCCCGACGTCCTCTTCGAATCGCTCTTCGGGAGTGCCTCGCACAGCGTCTGGCTCGACGCCTCCGACGCGGATGTCCCCGACGCAGGCGAGCGCAGCCGCTTCAGCATCATGGCCGACGACGGCGGCCTCCTCGCGCGCAGGATGGCGCACCGTGGTGGGCGGACCGAGGTGGTCTTCGGTCCGACGACGGCGACGCCGGCCACCGCGCACTTCGACCAGCCGTTCTTCCGCTGGCTCGACTCGGCGTGGGGCGCGAACTCGGCCGATCTGAAGGGGCTCGAGTGCGGCTTCGTGCTGGGGTGGCTCGGGTATCTCGGGTACGAGCTCAAGCGGGAATGCGGCGGCGCTGACGTGGACGCTCAGATCCCCGATGCACAGCTCATCTTCGCGGCTCGAGCCGCGGTGCTCGACCATCAGTCCCGGGACGTGTGGCTCCTCGCGCTGGACGCCCCCGACGCCGCCTCATGGCTCGAGGAGGCGGAGAAGGCGGTGACTTGGGCGGCAGGCGCCCCGACCTCGGCGGCAGGCGCCCCGACCTCAGCGGCCGCGAGTGACGGGCCCCTGTTCGTCGCGCGCGACGACGGCGACGCCTACCGCGCGAAGGTGCGCGCCGCCAAGGCCGAGATCGCCGAGGGGAACACCTACGAGGTGTGCCTCACCACCACCCTCGAAGCTGACGTGCCGTCAGGGTCGGTCTGCGAGGCCGCCATCGACCCCTGGTCCGTCTACCGCATGCTGCGGCGCCGCAGCCCCGCGCCGTTCGCTGCTTTCGCGCGTTTCGGAGAGCTCTCGATCGCGAGTTCGTCGCCTGAGCGTTTCCTCGGGATCTCGGCGGAGGGCGCCCTCCGTGCCGAGCCGATCAAGGGCACGCGCCGCCGCACTCCCGGCGCCGAGCCGGCCGAAGACGCCAGGGTGATCGCCGAACTCGCGGCGAACGAGAAGGACCGCTCGGAGAACCTCATGATCGTGGATCTTCTGCGGAACGACCTGAGCCACTTCGCGGTCCCGGGCTCCGTGGCCGTCGCCCGGCTGTTCGCGGTCGAGACGTACGCGACCGTCCATCAGCTGGTCAGCACCGTGGACGCCCGGCTCCGCCCGGGCGCATCCCGCGCAGAGGCCCTCGCGGCCGCGTTCCCGCCCGGATCCATGACGGGTGCCCCGAAGATCAGCACGATGGACATCCTCGACCGCCTCGAGGTGGGGCCCCGAGGCGTGTACTCGGGCGCGATCGGCTACTTCTCCCGGACCGGTGCGGCAGACCTCTCGGTGGTGATCCGAACTCTCGTCCTCGAAGGCAGGCCGGACGGCCGGATGCGACTCACGCTCGGGGTGGGCGGCGCCGTCGTCGCCGATTCCGATCCCGACGCCGAGCACGACGAGATCCGCGCCAAAGCGTTCGGGGTGCTCAGCGCGCTCGGGTCCGAGTTTCCCGGCTGAACTCCTCCTGGCCGCGCGCTCCTGTCCGGTTCTTCTCCTGCGATACGGCCGGAACCGCCAAGACGCCGCGGTTCTGACTGATTGGAAAGTATCAACTGGACAGGAGCGCGGCCGGCAGATCTACTGAACCGTTGCGGTCAGCCGAGCCACGTTGTCGACGTACCGGCTGAACATCCCGCGGGTGCGCCACGTGCCGAGGTCCAGAGGGACGCTGACCTTCCGGTACATGTCCTCAACCTGCCGCATCTGCGCAACGATCGAGGGGCCAGGCAGCATGAGGGAAACCTCCAGGTTGAGCGAGAACGAGCGCATGTCCATGTTGGAAGAGCCGAGGACGGCCACGTCGTCGTCGACGGTGAAATGCTTGGAGTGGAGGACGTATGGCTTGGGGTACCGGTAGATCTTCACGCCTGCCGTGAGCAGCTGCTCGTAATAGGACTGCTGGGCGTGGTGCACCAGGAATTGGTCGCCCTGCTCTGAGACGAATAGCTCAACATCCACGCCGCGCTGGGCTGCGGTGGTCACGGCGTAGAGGAGCGAGTCGTCCGGCACGAAGTACGGGCTGCAGATCGAGAGGCGATGCTGGGCCGAGTAGATGAGCGTGTTGAAGAGCCGCAGGTTGTTCTCGTTGGCAAACGCCGGACCGCTTGGGACCACCTGGGCGGGATTCTCCCCGACCGGGGCGGGCGGCTCCATCTGCTCGGCGAGGAGGTTGCCAGTCTCGCTGAGCCAATCGGTCGCGAAGACGACGTTGAGCGTCGTCACCACCGGGCCCTCCAGCCGGGCCATGAGCTCGACCCACTTCCGCCCCACGCGCCGGTGCCGCGGGTTCCGGTAGGACCTCTCGATCAGGTTGAGCGAGCCGGTGAAGGCGATCTCGCCGTCGACCACCAGGATCTTGCGGTGATTCCGCAGATCCGGCCGACGCCAATGGCCCAGGAGCGGAAGCAGCGGAAGCACGCGCCGCCACTCGATCTTCGAGGCACGGAGGCGGCGCAGCAGATCGCGGTAGCCGTTGATGCGTGCCGTGCCGATGTGATCGAAGAGGAGCCTGACCTCGACTCCGCGTTCCGCCGCATCGTGGAGTGCCGTGAAGACTTCGTCGGTCAGCTCGTCCCAACTGACGATGTAGAACTCCGCGTTGACAAAGCGCTTTGCCCCATGGATCACCTCGGCCATCTCCTTGAGGGCGTCCTCGTAGCCCGGGATCAGGCGCACCTCGTTGCCGTTCACCATCGGGAGCGAACCGAGGCGGCGATTGAGCTCAGCCGCGGAATGGAGCCATTCGGCCCCCGGGAAGCTCGTGTCGACGTCGTCGGATCGTGCCAGGGTGGCCCGCACGCGGTTGTCGACCTCCTGCTGCTGCTCGCGACGGTTCCCCGACAAGCGGAAGTTGCCGAACATGAGGAACAGCAGGAGGCCCACCGTAGGGATGAAGAAGATGGCGAGGAGCCAGGCCATGGCGGTGGTCGGGCGGCGGTTGCCCGGGATGATGCCGACGGCGGCCACCCGGATGACGAGGTCGATGACCGCGAGCATGAGGGTCGCCCAGTCCGGCAGGAGGCCGACGAGCGGCAGCTGGAACAGCATGGGCACAGCCTAAGCTGTCCCCATGACTCACACCGTGCTCGTGTTCCTTGACCCTGCGTATCCGGACGGACGTGTCGAGGACGCCAGCAAGCCGACCCTGTACGCGACCGACCTCGGTGTGACGCGCGGCGACGGCGCTTTCGAGACGCTCCTCGTGCTCGACGGTCACGTCCGGAAGCTGCCCGCTCACCTCAATCGCCTCAACTCGAGCGCGCGGATGCTCGGCCTCGAGGTTCCGGACCACGAGGCGTGGGAGCGCGCCATCGTCACGGCCCTCGCCGAGTACCAGCGCGATATCGGGGTCCTCGACGAGGTGGTCGTCCGGCTCGTGGTGACCCGCGGGATCGAGGGCACGCACACCCCCACGTGCTGGGTCGCGGCCTTCCCGCCCGCGCCCACCGCCAAGCGGCAGCGTGAACACGGCGTCGACGTCCTGCTCCTCGACCGCGGCTACGACTCCACCATCGCAGAGCGGGCGCCCTGGCTCCTGCTCGGCGCGAAGACGCTCAGCTACGCCGTGAACATGGCAGCGCTCCGCTACGCGCACGAGCGCGGCGCCGACGACGTCATCTTCACCTCATCCGACGGCAAGGTCCTCGAGGGCCCCACTTCGACCGTTCTGGTCGCCCATGCGGAGACGGACGACGACGGCCACCTCACCCTGAAGAGGCTGGTCACCCCCCAGCTGGACTCCGGGATCCTGCCCGGCACCTCGCAGGGAGCACTGTTCGCCGCGGCGAAGGAGGCCGGCTGGGAGCTCGGCTATGGACCGCTCGAGCCCGACGACCTGTTCGACGCCGACGCCGTCTGGCTCATCTCCTCCGTCCGCCTGCTCACTCCCGTGAACCACATCGACGGCAAGTCGATCGGCTCGGACTCGACCCTGCGGGGGAGGCTCACCGAGGAGCTCGCGGCGCTGTTCGACCGCATCGCCTAGGCCCAGCCGCCGAAGTCGGGTCGCGCCCCGCCGAAGTCGGGCCCCCCGACGCCGAGGTCACCCCTGCGCCACGGTGATTTCATTCGGTGGCGCCGACAGCTTCACCGACCCGAGTTCGGCCCCGCTCGTGAGGTCGATGGCGCACACCGTGCTCGTGGCGGGTTCGGTGATGTAGCCGGTGGTGCCGTTCACGGTGATGGCGGGGTGCGGGTCCTGCCAATGGCCGGGTCCTTCCCATGGCGCAATGACGGGGTATTTCTTGACGATTTCTCCCGAAGCCGGATCGAGAACGTGGATTGATCCGTCGGTGGAAAGAATGTAGGCGAGGCCATTTGTGGCTCGGGCGATGTCACGCCACGTGTACCGGACCTCATTCGGGAGATTCACGACCCTGTAAGTGCGTTTTGCAGTGTCGATGAGCGTGACGGCGTTCAGCAGATAGCCTTCGGCGTCCGGATTGTTCTTGTAGTCGCCGACGATGACGGGGCTTGCTTCCGAGACGTAGGCGTTGCCCATGCGGCCGTAGGCATCCGGCGCGGTGAATTTCTCGAACTTCCCGTGATGGTAGAGCAGTGCACCGTCTTCACAGCCGAAGATGACGGCTTCGTCGGCCGCTGCCCCCTCACCGTGAATTCCCTTGCACTGATTGTTCTCGGAGACCTTTTCCCACGTTTCGCCGCTTCGGCGGAGTGCCGCGGCACCGGTGCGCCCCGCCTTGTCCCCGACTGTGGTGAGAAGGGTTCCGTCACTGAGTCGGATGGAGACGCCATGGTGCGGCGCCGCCGCTGTGTAGGTCTCGGCCGTGGGCAGTTTGCCTCCGCTGTTCAGCAGTGCGTCGGTGCCGAAGATCGTCGTGGTGCCGGTTCCGTCGTCGAAGAGGACGGTGTTGTTGGCGTGACGCACCACGTGGCCGGGAGCCGTGGCGTTGAATACCGAGTCGGTGAGCGCGGGCTTCACGGTGTCGAGGACTTGGAATCCCTTTGACGTCGTGACGAGGACGTTCCGTCCGTCGCCGACGCCATTGACACGGGTGAAGTCTTCGGTCGGGAAGGTCTCAACGACCTTGAGCGTCTTGCCATCCAGCACCGCGATGCCGCTCTTGTAGGTGATGGCCACCCGTCCGGTTGTTTCCGCCGTCGGCGACGCGGAGGCGGCGGGGCTTCCTGGAGCTGTGCTGGCGCACGAGCTCAGGGCGAGCGCTGCGGCGGCGGTGGCTGCGGCGCCCGCAATGCGGGCGGATCGTGATCTTTTCATGGTGTTCCTCTCTGGGGTGCGGCTTCTTTGGTGAGTGCTGTGGTGATTCGGTCGCTGTTGGTGCGCATCATCGCGAGATAGGTCTCTGCGGCCTGCCCGGGTTCAGAGAGGGATTCGGTGTAGAGGGCGACGACGTCGACGGCCACCCCAGCCTCTCGGGCAAGCACGCGGACAAGCCGGTCCGGTTGCGAGGTTTCGGCGAAGATCGCGGGCACGCCGGCCTGCCTGATCGCTTCGGCGAGAGCACGCAGGTCTGCTGCGCTCGGGGCGGCGAGTGTCGTGCCACCCGGGATGACGGCGCCGATGACACGGAATTTGAACCTATCGGCGAGGTAGCCGAAGACATGGTGGTTGGTGACGAGCGCGCGCTGGGCAGGGGGTATTGCTGCAAAGGACTCACCCATGTCGCGGTCGAGGTGCTGGAGTTGGTCGCGATACGCCGCTGCCCGCTCCGCAAGGATGCTCGGCTCGATGCCCCGGACGCCGGAAAGTCTTCCCTCCAACGCCCGGACGACCTGCATCATTCGTGCGGGGTCAGTCCAGAAATGCGGGTCGGGCGCCCCTTCGGCGTCGCCGGAGGAATATGGAAGGGGCGTCAGATGATCTCCGGCGGTGAACACCTTTTCGCCCGCGCTTGCCACGCGGTCCAAGTGCTGTTGAAGACCTTCTTCGAGGCCGAGTCCGTTGGCGACGATGAGGTCCGCGTGGCTCATCTGGGCCGCCTGCTGCGCGGAGATCTCGAATGAATGCGGGTCAGCGTTCGGTTTCATGAGCGTTGTCACATCGGCCTGATCGGCGACGATGTTGTGCACGACGTCGCCCAAGATGTTGGTGGTCACGATGATCTGCGGCTTCTCGGCCGTGCGGACTGGGGCGCACCCAGCCAGACACACTGACACCACGACCAGCGCGAGGGCGAGGAAGCGCCTCATCGACCGGCCTCCGCCACGAAGACCGGCCGCACGGAAGGTGAGAGCGTCCGTGCAATCCGAGCCTTGTCGGCAAAGTCGATTTCGTAGACCACGCCTTCGGCGGGAGCGTTCAGGTACGCGCGTTGTGCGTCAACCGTGAGGGTCACGGTCTCGAGCGACGGCGCGGCGGACATGGTCTTCGGCAGAAGTGGCTCTGTCACGCCGACCTCTTCGCCCGTCTTCGCGAGGTAGACGTGTACCCGGCCTCCGGCATCGAGGGTGACGACGTGCCCTCTCGAATCATCGACGGCGGTCGCGCGCACCATCGGGGTCTGGGTCGGCAGCCACTGCCAGGAGCGTTGGCGCGTGCTCAGCAGCCACACGCCCGAGGACTCCCCCAGCCCTGCCACGGTCGGGCGTCCCTTGCGCGAATCGAACCTCACGGCCGCACCGGCCGGCGCCGATTCCGGATACGGGACCTTCTCGAGCACGGGCTTGTCCCCTGACCCCGTGATCAGGATCGCACCGTCGGCACAGCCGACCACCGTGCCGACGCGCGTCACGATGCTGCCATGACTGCCGGGGCAATCAGCCCGAACGCCCGCCACAGGCTTCCCGTCGGCGTCGTAGTACTGCAATGCTGCGGGGGTTCCAGCGGCGTCCGCTGCCGTCACGACTGCCCCGTCGCCGACAGGAGCAACGAGCCCCGCGTGCGGCGTCACCTCGATCCGAAACCTCTCCCTGATCTCTCCACGAGAGAGGGAAGCATTGTCGAGGAGCACCGCTTCCCCCGAATCGGGGAAGAACAGCCCAGTTCCGCCGGCGGTGGAGAGCGGGCCGGTAATGACCACTGGCGATCCGCCGCCGCGGACACTCCCGAGCAGCGCCGGCGTGGCCCGGTAGTAATGGAAATGGTCCCCGTGGTCCCAGGTCCACACGCCGCTGTCGACGATTTCGACCCCTTTCGGAGTCGTAGCGAAGACATAGCGACCGTCGGTCGCGGTCGCCGCCGGGGGCGCAACCGTACCAAGCTTTGTCTCACGGTTCCCCAGTAGATCGAGCATCCCGACGTTGCCGGTCCCGTCAATGGCGACGAGGTGAAGCTGGGGTTCGGCCACTTCCGATGCGCCAGTGACTGCCCCATGGCCCGCCCCAGACGGCGTTGCTGAGCTCGGAGGCAGCTGGCCGGACGGAGCGGCATTCGAGCATGCCGACAAGGCGACGAGCAGCAGCACTGGGAGTGCGGCTGCGATACGGCGAGGATTCATTGGTGCCTTTCCCTCTTGCGGTCGATCGGCGGCTGAATTCGGACGCGCTCCCAAAGCCGATGCGCAACGGCGGAGGAGAGCGCGAGGAGGATCGCCAACGCGGCGATCGAGGCGCCCGCGGCAGTGTTCGCGTACCAGGAGACGAGCAGACCGACAACGACGGCGGCCCCACCAAATCCGACGGCGGCGCACATCCTGAGAGGGATGCGGGTGGTCCAGGGACTCGCCGCCACCGCCGGCGCGAGCAGGAGGCCGACCACCAAGAGTGACCCCACGGCCTTGTACGACGCCACGACGGCCAGCGTGACCAAGCCCACCTGCAGCAGTTTCGCGAGCTGCGGCCGGAGCCCGAGAGCCTGCGCAATCCGGACATCGAACGCTGCGGCCACGAACGACCGATGGAAGGCGACGGCGACCGCTACCGTCAGCGCGGCCGTCACCGCTAGTACGAGGATCTCGGTCATGCCGATCGCAAGAATGTCGCCGAACAGCATGACAGTGGCGTCTCTCGCGAAACTGCGGGAGTGCGAGACGACGATGACCCCGAGCGAGAGCATTCCGACAAACAGAAGTCCGATGCTCGTGTCGTATGAGAGCCGGCCGCGCCGCTGCAGGAGCCCAATCAGCACGCTCATCGCCACTGCGCTGAGGGCACCACCGGCGAGGACCGGCATGCCGAGCACGGTTGCGACGGCGACGCCGGGCAACATTCCATGGCCGATCGCCTCTCCGAAGAAGGCCATCCCGCGGATGACCACCCACGTGCCCACGACCCCGCAGATCAGCGCAGCCAGCAGTCCGCCGGCCAGAGCGCGCACGAGGAAGTCGGCGACCGGAGGTTCGGCGAGCGAGGGCATAACCGAGAGTCTAAGATTAATAAGAATCATTATCAAAACGAAGGGAATCAGAATGACCGGACTGCACCCAGCGATCCGTGCAGAGGGCCTGTTCTACGCCTTCGGTGGCAACAAGGTGCTCGAGCGTGTGAGCGTTGAGATCCCTTGGGGCGCTGTGACCGCACTGGTCGGCCCTAACGGCGCGGGCAAATCCACTCTCGTGGAACTTCTTTCGGGAGTGCGCAGCCCGCACAGAGGTGTCGTTGAACGAGCCGCGGATGTCGCCCTCGTCGTGCAACGGCCTGCGGTGCCCGAAGCGCTCTCTGTCACCGTCCGTGATGTGGTCACGATGGGCACGTGGGGTGACCGGCGGTATCGGCGCGGCCGGCTGGCCGCCTGCGCGCGAGCTCGGGCGGTGCGCCAGGCAATCGCGCGGGTGGAGATGGACGGACTTGAGCGTCGCCCCTTCTCAGCCCTCTCGGGCGGCCAGCGCCAACGGGTCCTGCTCGCCCAGGGGCTCGCGCGCTCAGCTGAGATCCTCATTCTGGACGAACCCTCCGCGGGGCTTGACTCCGAGAGTCAGGAGCGTGCCCGCCGAATCCTCGCCGAGGAGGCCGCTCGCGGCACCGCTGTCCTCTGCGTCACCCATGATGGTGCCGACATCGCGGCAGCTGACCACGTCATCCGGCTGGAACGAGGCGTCGTCCTCTCCTGAGAGCCCAAAAGCGGGACGACCCGTTCGACGCCGAGATCACCCGGCCTGACGCCGAAGTCGGGTCCCGCGACGCCGAGATCACCCCGCCTGACGCCGAGATCACCCCGCCTGACGCTGAAGTCGGGTCCCGCGACGCCGAAATCACCCCGCCTGACGCCGAGATCACCCCGCCCTAACGCCGAAGTCGGGTCCCGCGACGCCGAGATCACCCCGGCGGCGATTTCCAGACGATAGCTGCCGGTCGTCGTCGTGCCTAAGGACGGGCATACGGATGCAGCGACAGCACACACCCCCGACTTCAGCGGCACACCGCCCGACTTCAGCGGCACACCGCCCGACCTCAGCGGCGCACCCCCCGACCTCAGCGGCGCACCCCCCGACCTCGGCACCACACCACCCGACTTCAGCGGCACACCGCCCGACCTCAGCGGCGCACCCCCCGACCTCAGCGGCACACCACCCGACCTCAGCGGCGCACCACCCGACCTCAGCGGTCTGGAAACTAGTTGGAAGTCCGAGTATGTTCGGTCCTAGGTCCCGCCAAAGAGACGTGGATCACAGCCGGACTGGATGCGAAGGAGCGTTCGTCGTGGTGTACGAGCTTTCCCACTACATCGGAGGGCAACGGGTCGAAGGCACGTCCGGAAGGTACGGGGACATCTACGACCCCTGCGCCGGTCAGGTCCAGGGCCGAGTGCCGTTTGCAGGCGCCGACGAGGTGCGAACCGCCATCGCCAGCGCGGAGAAGGGCCAGCAGGAATGGGCGGCGCTCAACCCGCAGCGCCGCGCGCGGATCCTGCTCAAGTTCGTCGACCTCGTGAACCAGCACATCGATGAACTCGCCGAACTCCTTTCCCGCGAGCACGGGAAGACGCTTGCGGACTCCAAGAGCGACGTGCAGCGCGGCATCGAGGTGGTCGAGTTCTCAGCCGGCGCGCCTCACCTGCTGAAGGGCGAGTTCTCGGACAGCGTGGGCCAGGGAATCGACGTCCACTCGTTGCGCCAACCCCTCGGGGTCGTCGCGGGGATGACGCCTTTCAACTTCCCCGCCATGATCCCGCTGTGGCAGTCGGGGCCGGCCCTCGCGGCGGGAAACGCCTTCATCCTCAAGCCGTCGGAACGGGACCCGTCGGTTCCGCTCCGGCTTGCCGAGCTGCTGACGGAGGCCGGGCTTCCCGACGGTGTCTTCAACGTGATCAACGGCGACAAGGAAGCCGTGGACACCCTGCTCGAAGACCCGCGTGTGAAGGCGGTCGGCTTCGTGGGATCGACACCGATCGCCCAGTACATCTACGCGACGGCCGCCGCTCACGGCAAGCGCGCCCAGTGCTTCGGCGGCGCGAAGAATCACATGGTGATCATGCCCGACGCGGACCTCGACATGGCCGCCGATGCCCTCATCGGCGCGGGCTACGGCTCCGCGGGCGAGCGGTGCATGGCCATCTCGGTCGCGGTTCCCGTGGGTGAGGAGACAGCGGAAAGGCTCATCGGGGCGCTGCAGGAGCGCATCAAGGACCTCCGGGTGGGCCCGAGCCTGGACAGGGACAGCGACTTCGGTCCGGTCGTCACGCCGATGGCGAAGGAACGCATCGAGGGCTACATCGCCTCGGGCGTTGAGGAGGGCGCCGCGCTCGTGACGGACGGCCGGGGCCTGAAGGTCGAGGGCTACGAGGACGGCTTCTGGGTCGGCCCCACCCTGTTCGACCGCGTCACGCCCGAGATGCGGATCTACCGCGACGAAATCTTCGGCCCCGTGCTCAGCGTGGTCCGCGCCGACGACTACGAGGAAGCCCTGCGGCTCTGCAGCGAGAACCAGTACGGCAACGGCGTCGCGATCTTCACGCGCGACGGTGACTCCGCACGGGACTTCGCGAGCCGCGTCGAAGTGGGGATGGTCGGAGTCAACGTTCCCATCCCGGTCCCGATCGCCTATTACACCTTCGGCGGCTGGAAGGCCTCCGGTTTCGGCGACCTCAACCAGCACGGCGCCGACGCGTTCCGTTTCTACACGAAGACCAAGACCGTCACGAGCCGCTGGCCCTCGGGCATCCGTCAGGGCGCGCACTTCGTGATGCCGGAAGGGAGCTAGCGGAGATGACCGGTCGAATCGCCTTCCTCGGCCTCGGGCACATGGGCGGCCCCATGGCGGGGAACCTCGTCAAGGCGGGCATCGAGGTGCTTGGCTTTGATCCGTTCCCTGCGGCGGCGGAGGCTGCCCGCGCGCGCGGTGTCGAGGTGGCCGGCTCGGCGCAAGAGGCCGCGGAGGGTGCGTCGATCGTTCTGACGATGCTCCAGGCGGGCCAGCAGGTGCTCGACCTCTACCGCGGGACGGAGGGCCAGAAGGGCCTGCTCGCAGGCGCGGCGCCGGGGACGCTGTTCCTGGACTGCTCGACCATCAACGTCGACGAGGCGCGCGAGGCTGCTGCAGCCGCCACCGACGCAGGTCACCGCTTCGTCGACGCACCCGTGTCGGGGGGCGTGGTGGGCGCCGAGGCCGCAACCCTCACCTTCATGGTCGGAGCGGACGACGGCGACTTCGACCAGGTGCGCCCCCTCCTTGAGCTCATGGGCAAGCGGGTGGTGCATTGCGGCGGTCACGGGTCGGGCCAAGCCGCGAAGGTCTGCAACAACATGATCTTGGGCGCCTCGATGATCGCCGTGTGCGAGGCCTTCGTCCTCGGCGAGAAGCTCGGAATCACCGACGAAGTCCTCTTCGACGTCGCAGCCCACGCCTCCGGCCAGTGCTGGGCGCTCACCACCAACTGCCCGGTTCCCGGCCCTGTCCCCACGAGCCCCGCGAACCGCAACTACGAGCCCGGCTTCACCGGCGCCCTCATGGCGAAGGACCTCCACCTCGCGCTCCAAGCCATCGAAAGCACCGGGGTCGCAGCCCAGATCGGCCCACTCGCCGCAAAGATGTACGACGATTTCCTCGAGCACGGCGGCGCCCAGCGCGACTTCTCCGGCATCATCAACGACATCCGGGACCGCTCCAACCGCTGAAGTACAGAGAGGGTCACGGGTCGAGGAAGTCCCCCGCGCGCCGCCGGAAGCCGTGGAGCACCCGAATAAGGTGCTCCACGTCGTCGTCCGTGAAGCCCGACCGGGCGAAGACCTCGGTGTTGAGTGCCGCCGTCGCCCGCCCGGCAACCCGCCGCCCGGCGTCCGTCAGCGTCACCAGGGTGGTGCGCCCGTCCGTGGGGTGCGGCGCACGCTCGACGAGCCCGGCCGCCTCGAGGCGGTCGACGGCGTTCGTCACCGAGGTCGGGTGAACCTGCAGCAGAGCGCTGGCCCGGCTCATGGGGAGCGAACCGTCGCGCGCGAAGCTCAGCAGGGCCAGTAGCTCGTACCGCGCGAACGTGAGTCCGAACGGCCGGAGCACGTCCTCGATCCGCCCGAGCAGGATCTGCTGCGTCCGCATGATCGCCGTGATCGCGGCCATGGGCGCGGCGACCTCGCCCCACCCGTGCTGCTCCCAGTTGCGCTGCGCGTCGGCGATGGGGTCGCGCGGCAGCGGTCCGCCCATGTCTACCCCTTGAGGCTGGGGAAATCCGCTTCCGAGTATTCGACGCCGGCGCTCCCGCTCGTCGCCGACTGCCTCGCCTCCTCGGCGTGGCGGAGTTCGACCCGCCGGATCTTGCCGGAGATCGTCTTGGGCAGGTCGCTGAATTCCAGCCGCCGGATGCGCTTGAACGGCGCGAGATGGTCCCGGCAATAACCCAGGATCTCCTCCGCGAGCTCCGGCCCGGGCGAGTAGCCTGGCGCGAGCACCACGAACGCCTTGGGCACCGAGAGCCGCACCGGATCGGGGGACGGCACGACGGCGGCCTCCGCGACCGCGGGATGCTCGATCAGCACGCTCTCAAGCTCGAAGGGCGAGAGCCGATAGTCCGAGGACTTGAAGACATCGTCGCCGCGGCCCACATAGGTGATGACGCCGTCGGCATCCCGCCGCGCCATGTCGCCGGTGTGGTAGTAGCCGCCGCGGAAGGCCTCGGCGGTGCGCTCGGGGTCGGCGTGGTACCCCGCCATGAGCCCCACAGGTCGGGGGTCGAGGCGGAGGCAGATCTCGCCGTCGTCCGTCTCCTCACCCGTCGCGGGGTCAACGAGGACGACGTCGTAGCCCGGGAGCGGGCGCCCCATCGCACCGGCGGTGACGGGTTGGCCGGGCGTGTTGGCGACCTGCACGGTGGTCTCGGTCTGGCCGAAGCCGTCCCGGATCGTCAGGCCCCAGGCGTGCTTCACCTGGTCGATGACCTCGGCGTTGAGGGGCTCGCCCGCGGAGACGGCCTTGCGGGGCGGGGTTGCGAGCTGAGTGAGGTCGGTCTGGATGAGCATCCGCCACACGGTCGGGGGCGCACAGAAGCTCGTGACGCCCTCGCGTCCCATCTGCTCCAGGAGGGCCGGGGCGTCGAACCGTGCGTAGTTGTAGATGAACACCGTGGCCTCCGCGATCCACGGCGCGAACACGTTCGACCACGCGTGCTTCGCCCAGCCCGGCGAGGCGACGTTCAGGTGCACGTCTCCCGGCTCAAGCCCAATCCAGTACATCGTCGAGAGGTGCCCCACGGGATACGAGGTGTGCGTGTGCTCCACGAGCTTCGGCTTGGACGTGGTGCCGGATGTGAAGTAGAGGAGGAGGGTCTCGTCCGCGCGGGTGGGGCCGTCGGGGGCGAAATCGGGTGCAGCGGCCGCGGCCCCGGAGTAATCGAGCACCGGGTGACCGCCCTCCGAGGCGCCGCCGACGCTGATGAGCGTGTAGTCGCCGTCGACGTCGTCGAACCTCTCGAGGTGGGCGCGGGCGACGACGGCCCACCGCGCCGCGCCGCGGTCCACCCGGTCTTGCAGGTCGCGCGGGCCCATGAGGGTCGTCGTCGGAATCATGACGGCGCCGAGCCGGATGCAGGCAAGGATGAGCTCCCACAGCTCTACCTGGTTGCCGAGCATGATGATGACGTGGTCGCCGCGCTGCACGCCCTGGTCCTTGAGCCAGGAAGCGGCGCGCCGCGACGCCTCGGCGAGGTCGGCGAAGGTGCGGCGCGTCGAGCTGCCGTCCTCCTCGACGATCACCAGCGCGGGCTCCGAACCCCGCTCGGGATCGGCGGCGAGCGCGTCGAACCAGTCCGTGGCGAAGTTGAATTCCTCGAAGCGCGGCCACTCGAACTCCGCGAGCGCCTTCCCGTAGTCCTCGCGCAGCTCAAGGAGCCGGTCGCGCGCGGCCCTGAAGTCGTCGGTGACTGTCATGCTGCGCCTCCCGCAACGAAACTCAGCCCAAGTGATCCACGTCACGATGAAATCTACTAGGACGTCCAAGGGTCCGGAAGGCCGTCCTCCCAAACCCACTTCATCGGCGGGCGAACATATCTGGCGGCGGCCGCCGTCGTGTGCCTACGGTTCACTCATGGAACCCAGCAAACCCGCTGACAGCGAAGAGCCAGCCGTCATGGACACGCCCGTCTACGGCGACGACCCCGGCCTCGGCGAGGGGTACAGCCAGGACGACGGCTACGGCCACAACCAGGAGTCCATGCTGCTCCACCAGCCGCAGACCGAAGGCGGAACAGCGAAGAAGGAGCCTGCGCACCGCGAGCGCCGCCGCCGGGGATCGGGGATCGGTCTGGGCACGGCCGGCGCGGCCGGGATCCCCTCGGACAGCGGCGGTCACACGCAGACCGGCTTCGGCGACGAGGACCGCGCGTAGCCCCTCCGCCCCCGGGCGGAATTGTCGGGTTTCTGCGAGTGCAGGATGGCTTAACCCGTCGTAACGCGACAATTCCGGGGCGGGGATGGGCCAGACTGGCCCCATGCACAACACCGACTTCATCCAGACGACGCACGCCGGCTCCCTCCCCCGCTCGGCCGAGCTCCTCGCGGCGAACGCTGCCATGGCCGAGAACCCCGAGGACCCTGCGGCGTTCGAGGAGCTGCTCGCGCAGTCGGTGAAGGACGTCGTCACCCGGCAGCGCGATGCTGGCATCACCCTGCCGAACGACGGCGAGTACGGGCACACGATGTCCAATTCAGTGGACTACGGGGCGTGGTGGAACTACTCGTTTTCCCGTCTGGGCGGTCTCACCCAAGGCGGAGTGGATCGCTGGCAGAGCACCGAGAAGGTGCGTTCGGAGCCGGGAAAGATCCGCCTCACCAGCATGCGGGACCGCCGCGACCGGGTGCGCTTCGACGAGGCGTACAACGACCCGAACTCGTTCATCCTCACGGGGCGCAAGGCCGTCCCGCAGCCGACCGTGACGGGGCCGATCACGTACGTCGGCCAGGAGGCGGTCCAGCGCGATGTGGCGCACCTCAAGGAAGCCCTCGCCGCGAACGGCTTTGAGACCGGCTTCCTCCCCGCCCTCTCCCCCGGCTCGGCGTCCCGCATCGCCAACGAGTACTACACGAGCGACGAGGAGCTGGTCTACGCCTGCGCGGATGCGATGCGCGAGGAGTACAAGGCGATCGTCGAGGCCGGACTCATCGTGCAGATCGATGATCCGTCGATCGCCGAGAACTGGGACATGATCAACCCCGAGCCCACGGTCGAGGACTACCTCGCGTTCACGCAGCTCCGCGTCGAGGCCCTCAACTACGCGATCCGAGACCTGCCCCCAGAGCAGATCCGCTTCCACCTCTGTTGGGGCTCGTGGCACGGCCCGCACACCACGGATCTCCCGTTCGCGGACCTCGCCCAGACGATGCTCTCCATCAACGCGGGCTCCTACTCCTTCGAGGCCGCGAACGTGCGCCACGAGCACGAGTGGAAGGTGTGGCGCGACCTCACGCTGCCCGAGGAGAAGACGGTGGTGCCGGGCGTCGTCTCCCACGCGACCAACGTCGTCGAGCACCCGGAGCTCGTGGCGGACCGCATCGAGCGCTTCGCCCAGATCCTCGGCCGCGAGCGGGTCATCGCCTCCACCGACTGCGGGCTGGGCGGTCGAGTCCACCCGCAGATCGCGTGGGCCAAGCTCGAGGCGCTCTCCGAGGGCGCGCGGCTCGCCACCCAGCGGCTCTGGGGCTGAAAGGACGACGACGGCGATGGCACCGACCGCTTCCGACCCCACCGTGGGCGACGCTTCCACTCTGAACCCCGAAGTCACCCTGCGCTTCCTCGCAGCGCCCACCGACGTCGGGCATTCCGGCTCGGTCGACGCCGGCACCGTCCTCGAGTGGGTCGACAAGGCGGCCTACGCGGCGGCCGTGGGCTGGGCCAAGACGTATTGCGTGACGGCTTACGTGGGGAACATCCACTTCGCCGACCCCGTGAATGTGGGCGACATGGTCGAGGTCACGGCGACCATCGTCTACACCGGCCGTTCGTCGATGCATATCCGCACCGTTGTCTCCTCCGGCGATCCGAAGGGCGGCACACCCACCATGCGCAGTGACTGCCTGGTCATCTTCGTGGCCGTCGGCACAGATGGGCGCCCAGTCGAGGTGCCGTCCTTCATGCCCAGGACCGAGGCGGAGCGGCAGGCCGAGGCACACGCGGTTGCCCGGATCGCCGTCCGGAACGAGATCGTGGAATCCATGCGGCAGCAGGAGTACACGGACGCGGGGACATCGGAGCGCGTGGTGCTCCGATTCCTGGCGGCGCCGACCGACGTGAACTGGGGCGGCAAGGTCCACGGCGGCACGGTCATGAAGTGGATCGACGAGGCGGCCTACGTGTGCTCGGCCCGCTATTGCGGCCGGGACACGGTGGCGGTGTTCTCGGGCGGGGTCCGGTTCTACCGACCGCTGCTGATCGGCGACGTGGTAGAGGTCGAGGCTCGGCTTGTGTACACGGGCAACAAGGGCATGCACATCGCCGTTCACGTGCGCTCGGGCAGCCCGAGGGGCCACGAACTCGAGCTCACCACGTACTGCCTTACGGTCATGGTGGCCCGGGACGAATCCGGCGCTGCGATCCCGATCGAGCCGTGGGTTCCCGTCTCCGACGAGGACCGGCGCCTCTGGAATCACGCCCGGGAGCTCCTCGAGATCCGCGGCAGAGCCCCCGGGAACCGGCTGCCCAATCACCTGCTGGCAGCCAACGGCCCCTCCTGACGGATCCTGACGGAGAGCCTCGAGCGAACGAGAAGTGCGCTTATCGCCGACAAGTTCGCTTTTGCATCGACTGCAGTTCCCCTCTCGCGGGGAAGTTCCTGTTACGGGAACTTCCCCGCGAGAGATGGTTTCGAGCGCAAGCATGACCCCCTTGTCCTCCCCGCCGTCGCGAGCTAACCTACAACCAAATGGTTGTAGAACAGCTCCGCGACGAAGAGACCGACCGGATCTTCCAAGCCCTGTCGGACTCGACCCGCCGGGACATCATCCGGCAGTCGATGCTGCGGGAGCAGTCGGTCTCGGACCTCGCGAAGCACTACGCCATGAGTTTCGCGGCCGTGCAGAAGCACGTCGCGGTCCTCGAACGAGCCTCGCTCGTGAGGAAGGAACGCCGCGGGAGGGAGCAGATCGTGCACTCCAATCCCGAGGCGCTTCGCCGAGCGGCCCGCCTCCTCGACGCGTACGAGGATCTGTGGCGGGGCCGCGCAGCCCGCATCGATGAGCTCCTCTCCGACTAATCAGGGGGAACCATGCCCTTCGTCAGCAGCACCAAGGACCTCGACAATCTGACCCTCACACTCATCACCGAACACGGAGCCAGCCCGGACCGGCTGTGGCAGGTCTGGGAAGACGCCCGCCAGCTCGAGCGCTGGTGGGGGCCGCCCACGTGGCCGGCAACGTTCACACGCCACGAGTTCGAGCCCGGCGGCGAGTCCCGGTACTTCATGACGGGGCCGGACGGCGAGCGCGCCTACGGCTGGTGGCGCATCACGGAAGTCGAGGCTCCGCGTCGCCTCGAGTTCGACGACGGCTTCGCGGGCGACGACGGCGAGCCGCTCGACCGCGACGACACCACGCACACGGCGGTCCGCCTGGAAGAGACGGACGGGATCACCCGGATGACGTCCGTCGCCACCTTCAAGAGCCTCGAACAGCTGGAGAAGCTCCTCGCCATGGGCATGGAGGAAGGTATGAGGGAGGCCGTGGGCCAGATCGACGGCATTCTGGCAGGGCAGGAAGTCCGCTAGGCAAGCCACTCCGCCTCTGTTGCGGGGTGTTGCCAATCGTTACCGGGCTCTCATGGCTGGCTCCGCCGTCGCCGTGTTACTTTCGACGCAGAGTAACGAGCGCCAGCGCGCGACGGCGGAGCTTGCTTCTGTGGTCGCACTGCCCTGACTTGCTGGCCGGCAACCCTCCATCCGGCGGGGTGCCTCAGGTGAAGACTCGGCATTTCGACCATCGATACGCAAGCCAGAAGGAGCCCCCGCCCATGTCCGACACCGCCATCGAGACGGGAGAGGCGGCCGCCACACCGCTCAACGATCCCGCGGCTCCGTCGAGCGCTTCTGAAGAGCGCCTCGCCTATCGTCTCCTCACCGGACCGGACACCCGCGAGTTCTGCGCCCGCATTTCGCAGGCCCTCGCGGAGGGGTACGTGCTCCACGGCAGCCCCGCCGCGACGTTCAACGGCACCGACGTCATCGTTGCGCAAGCCGTCATCCTGCCTCACGCCATCGCCCGCGCGGACGCCGCGGTGGCCTCGGCGGTCGAGGATCTCAGCACCGATCTCGAATACGAGGGCCACGCATGAGCTACGCAGGAGACGTGACGCCCCTCGAGGCGTGGGAGAAGCTCAAGTCCGGCGAGGCCGTCCTGGTGGACGTCCGCACGGAGGAGGAGTGGGCGCACATCGGCATTCCGGACACCCGGCAGACGGACAACGATCCGCTGTTCATCCCCTGGGTCTTCTCCGGCGGGATCCCCAACCCGGATTTCCTCACGGAGCTCGAGCTCCAGGGGCCGGAGGACCGGGCCACCGAGCTCCTGTTCCTGTGCCGCTCGGGGCATCGCTCCGCGGCTGCGGCCGCCGTTGCCACCAATCTCGGCTTCAAGGCGTACAACGTGCTGGAAGGCTTTGAGGGCATTCCCGGCCCGGACGGGCAGCGGAACGTCAACGGCTGGAAGAACCGGGGCCTCCCCACGAACGTAGGACAAGAGTAGTCAGTGACCTTCAACATCGACGCCGCCAGCTGGAGCGAAGACACCCAGGCTGTGCGCGGCGGGCTTGACCGCACCAATTTCCAGGAGACGTCAGAGGCCCTGTTCCTGAACTCGGGCTTCGTGTACGAGTCGGCGGAGGCTGCCGAACGGGCCTTCACCGGCGAGGACGAACGCTTTGTCTACTCCCGGTACGGCAACCCGACGGTGGCCACCTTCCAGGAGCGGCTTCGGCTGCTCGAGGGCACGGAGGCGTGCTTCGCGACGGCGTCCGGCATGTCCGCGGTGTTCACTGCACTCGGGGCGCTGCTGGGCGCCGGCGACCGCGTGGTCGCCGCGAGGAGCCTGTTCGGCTCGTGCTTCGTGATCCTCAACGAGATCCTCCCGCGCTGGGGCGTCGAGACGGTGTTCGTCGACGGACCGGACCTCGACCAGTGGCGCGAGGCGCTCTCGGTGCCGACGACCGCGGTGTTCTTCGAGTCGCCGTCAAACCCCATGCAGGAGCTCGTGGACATCCAGGCCGTGGCGGACCTCGCGCACGCCGTGGGGGCGACCGTCGTCGTCGACAATGTCTTTGCCACGCCGCTCCTGCAGCGCAGCCTCGACTTCGGCGCCGATGTGGTGGTCTATTCGGGGACCAAGCACATCGACGGGCAGGGCCGGGTGCTCGGCGGCGCGATCCTCGGCCCGAAGGAGTTCATCGACGGTCCGGTCAAGCAGCTCATGCGCCACACCGGCCCCTCGCTGAGCCCGTTCAACGCGTGGGTCCTCACCAAGGGCCTCGAGACGATGGGCCTGCGCGTGCGCCACTCGTCCGCGAGCGCGCTCGCGATCGCGGAATGGCTCGAGGCTCAGCCGGAGGTTGGCTGGGTCAAGTACCCACACCTGAAGTCGCACCCGCAGTATGAGCTTGCGCGCAAGCAGATGAGCGCAGGCGGCACGGTGCTCACCTTCGAGCTCAACGCGCCCGAGGACGGAGGGAAGGACGCGGCGTTCCGGCTCCTCAACGGCCTGAAGATCATCGACATCTCGAACAACTTGGGCGATTCGAAGTCCCTCATCACCCATCCGGCGACGACGACGCACCGTGCGATGGGCGCCGAGGGCCGCGCCGCGATCGGGCTGGGCGACGGCGTCCTCCGCCTGAGCGTGGGCCTCGAGGACGTCGGCGATCTCATCGGCGACCTCGACCGGGCGCTCCACTGAGGCGCTTCGAACTCCGCATCCGTACGTCCCTGCCGGCGCCCGAGGCGTGGGCGCGGATCCTCGATCTCCGCGCCCACGACCGGCTCGTGCCCTTCACGCACGTCACCCAGGGGGCCGTTGCGGCATCGGAGCTGCGGCCCGGCCACCGGTTCGTGGCGTGCACGATGGTGGGCCCGCGCAGGTTCAGGCGCCTTGGCTTCAACGACGTCATGACCTTCGAAGAGCTCGCGCCGCCCACGGCGACCACGCCCGGCCACGCGAGCATCGCGAAGTCCGGGCGGTTCGTCCTCGGGTCGGTCGCCGTGACCGTGACCCCGCACGACGGCGGCTCCGAGGTGAGCTGGTCACAGGAGTTCGGCCTCGCCCGGCTTCCCGAGCCGCTCAACGCTGTTGCCGTCTGGGGCGCCCGGGCCGGATACTCGCTGGTCCTTCGGCGCCTCCTGCGGCACCCGGCGCCGTAACCGTCCCGGACCGGCATAACCGTCGATCGGAACAGACGGTTATGCCTCGGAGGGACGGCCGAGGTGCCGAAGGACGGTCTTGGCGCGTCAGCGTCAGGCGCGGCGTCCCCGCGCGAGGGGCCACCGACGTCGGACGAAGCTCAGCGTGGCCCGCGCGCCGTCGTCCCAGCCGCCCTCGCGCGACACCGTGTGCTTGACGGCGGCACGCACAGCGCCGGCCAGCCCGCCGCCGTCGGCCGCTGCCTGACGCTGCGCGCGCTCGCCCGTCCCGCGCTCGAGAAGCTGCGCAATCGCGAGCTCGGTGCGGGCGAACTCGCCCGTCTCGCGCAGCGCGGGCGCGACGTGCGCGAGCAGGGCGGCAACGGCGTCGCTCGCCGAAACCGGCTCCCGTTTGGCGGGATGGACGAGCTGGCCGTTCAGGCCCGACCGGCTGGCCCGCCAGGCAGCAAGGCGGAGGATGCCGACGGGCGTGGCCAAGGGGGCAACGCCATCGGCAGCTTCGCGCAGCGCGGTCTCGACCAGCGCGCGGACCAGGACGGCGACGAGCGCGGAGTCCGACGTGAGCAGCGGGACGTCGGCGATGCGGATCTCGACGGTTGGGTGGTGCCGGGAGAGGCGGGCGTCGAAGTAGGCCATGCCCTCGTCGAGGATCGCCCCGGTGCCGACCATCGAGGCCATGAGCTCCGCGTACGCCTGCGCCGATCCGTACAGGTCCTGGGGTCCCGAGGTGGGCCAGCGATTCCACGCTTGGGTGCGGAAGCTCGCGTAGCCCGTCGTGGAACCGAACCAGAACGGCGAGTTCGCGGTCAGGGCGATGAAGATCGGGAGCCAGTCGCGAATGCGGTCGAGGATCGCGACGCCCTCGTCCTTCGACTCGATCGCGACGTGCACGTGCAGCCCGCACGTGAGTTGCTCGTAGGAGATGATGCGGAATTCGTCGTCCATGCGGGCGAAGCGGTCGTCCGGAGTCAGGGTCGTGGCCGAGCCGAGTGGAGACGTGGCCAGCGCGGCCACCCGGCCCCCGCAGGCCTTGGCCGCCCGGTCCGCGAGGCGGCGGCCGGCGTAGAGCTGGGCGAGCAAGTCGTCGTGGGTTCGGCACGGGGCAGTCTGGACTTCGATCTGCTCGAGCTTGAACTCGTGCCCCATGTCGGGCGGGCGTCCGGCGACGGCGAGCATCCGCCCGGCGAGGGCGAGCGGCTCACCCGTGGACGGATCCACGATCAGCAGCTCTTCTTCCACCCCAAAGGTGCGCATGCCGCCATTGTGTCAGCACCCGAACCATGCGTTGATATTTCAATGGGTCTCACCATTGCCGAAGTCGCCCAGCGCACCGGCCTCACTCCGCACACCCTGCGCTACTACGAGCGCGACGGCCTCATGCTGCACCACGTGGACCGCACGCCGTCCGGTCACCGCGAATACTCGGACCGGGACGTGACGGCCATCCTCATGGTCGCTCGCCTTCGCGCCACCGGCATGCCGGTGCGGGAGATCCGCCGCTACGCCGCGCTCGTGCGGCAGGGCCCCGGCAACGAGCGCGAGCGGCTCGAGATCCTCGAAGCGCACCGCGAGCGCGTGCTCGCCCAGCTCGCCGAGGTCACCGAGAACCTTCGGGCCGTCGACGCGAAGATCGACCTCTACCGGGAGACCTTGACTTAGAGCGCACTCTAACCGGTTGGCTGGAACCATGCAGACCAGAACCCTTGGCACTCAATCCCCGCTCACAGTCTCCTCTCTCGGACTCGGCTGCATGGGCATGTCCGAGTTCTACGGGGCTCCAGACGAAGATTCAGGCCTCGAGACCATCCACCGCGCCCTCGACCTCGGCGTCACGTTCCTCGACACGGCGGACATGTACGGGCCGTTCACCAACGAGAAGCTCGTGGGCCGGGCGATTGCCGGGCGACGCGACGAGGTTCAGCTCGCGACCAAGTTCGGGAACGTGCGGGGGCCGAATGGCGAGAGGCTCGGCATCGACGGAAGCCCAGAATACGTCCGCAAGGCTTGCGACGCGTCGCTCGACCGGCTCGGCGTGGATCACATCGACCTCTACTACCAGCACCGCGTGGACCCGAAGGTGCCCATCGAGGAGACCGTCGGGGCGATGGCCGAGCTCGTCGAGGCCGGGAAGGTCCGTCACCTCGGGCTCTCCGAGGCGTCGCCGGCCACCATCCGCCGCGCCCACGCCGTCCACCCCATCACGGCGTTGCAGACCGAGTACTCGCTCTTCACCCGCGACCTCGAGGACGAGATCCTCCCCACGATCCGCGAACTCGGGATCGGCCTCGTGCCCTACTCCCCGCTGGGTCGCGGGATTCTGACCGGGCGCATGACTGCCCAGTCCGTGCAGCAGGACGGCGATGCGCGCAGCAGCCGCTACTTCCCGCGCTTCCAGGGCGAGGCGCTCGAGGCGAACCTCCGGCTCGTCGACGAGGTCAAGGCGATTGCGGAGCGCAAGGGGGTCACACCGGGACAGATCGCCCTCGCGTGGGTCCTCGCCCAGGGCGATGACGTGGTGCCGATTCCCGGCACGAAGCGCGTCAAGTACCTCGAGGAGAACGCCGCGGCTCGGGAGGTTCAGCTCGCCGAGGACGATCTCAAGGCGCTCGAGCGAGCAGTGCCGCGTGACGCCGTCGTCGGCTCCCGCTACGGCGACATGAGCCACATCGACAACGACTGATCTCCCGCCCCTAGGGCCTCCTTCTGGGCGCCTCCCCGGAGCAACAAGAGGGGGCGCGCGAAAACAGGGGAGAACACGACGGCGGGCCCGCGCTTGGAAGCGCGGGCCCGCCGTCGTGGGGTGCTTTAGCCGTTGTCGCCGGCAGGCGTCGTCGTGGTCTTCTCACCGAGCGTCTGGTTCGCCTTGATGGCGAAGCTGTTGTCGAAAGTGTCGGTGTACTTGATCTTCGAGACGTCCTTGCCGAGCGTCGTGAACATGTCCGCGATCGTCTTCGGGCCGCCGGCCGGCATCAGGCCATCGGGAAGGAACTGCGCCTTGTCCGCCGTGAGGGCCTTGACGTAGTCCGCCTTCGTGATGTTCTTGTTCTGGACGTAGTCCGAGGGCAGCTTGTCCGCGATGTCCTGAGCCGAGTGCGTGGCGATCCAGTGCATCGTCTTGACGAGGGCGTTGACTACCTTCTGGACGGTGTCCTTGTTGGCGTCGACCCACTCCTTCTTGGCGATGATGCTCGCGGCCGGCCAGTTGCCGCCCACGGCCTTGTTGGCGCCGTCGGTCGTGGCGAGGTCGATCGCCGACTCGGCGACGCCCTGGCTCTCCATCGCCGTGACCGTGGGCTGCGTGGTCATGACGCAGTCGGCCAGACCGTTCTTGATGGCCGCGATCGCCGTTGCGCCGGCGCCCGCCTTGACGGTCTTGTAGTCCTTGCCAGACTTGAGCCCAGCCTTCGACGCGATGAACTGCGTGAGGGTGTCCGTGCCCGAACCGAGGTCCGTGACGCCCATGTTCTTGCCCTTGATATCGGCAGGCGAGTGGACGTTGGCCTTGGGACTGCACATGATTCGCTCGCCGGGAGCGCCCGAGAGCTGGACCACGCTGATGATGTCCTTGCCCTGGAGCTGGAAATCGTAGGTGTGGTTGTACCACGCGCCGGACATGTCGACCTGGCCGGAGATCATCGCGTCCTCGGCGCCAACGCCACCGTCCTGCTCGGTGGAGAGCTGCATGTCGACGCCCTGCTCCTTGTAGTAGCCGAGCTGCTCTGCGAGCTTGTAGGGGAGGTAGATCTGCTTGTCGATGCCTCCGATCATCATCTTCACGGTGGGCATGGCGCCGGAGGCACCGGAGCTGCCGCCCCCGTTGGCGGCGGGGCTGGCGGCGCCGCCACATGCGGTGAGGCTGAGCGCCATGGCGCCGACGGCGGCGGCGGCGGCAAAGATAGTGCGCTTCATCATTGTTTTACGCATCCTTTGTTGATCAATTGGAGAATTGGATTCTTGGGAGAGATATCTGCGGTCAGATGGTTTGGGCCTCTGATTTGTTCGGAGGCCGCCATTTGAGAAGCGAGTGTTCGAGGAGTCCGATGAGGAATTCGGCCAGGAGCGTGATGACCGCGATGATGATCATGCAGGCAAAGACGGTGTCCGGGTCGAACTTCCCCTGAGCCTGGCTGATGATGAGGCCGAGCCCCTGCTGCGCACCGAGCACCTCGGCCACGAGGGCGCCGATGATCGCGAAACCGAACGCTGTGTGGAGGCTGGCGATGATCCACGTCATGGCGGACGGGATGGTCACGTGGATCGCGACCTGGAACGGCGAGGCGCCGAGCACGCGGACATTCGCGACCAGGTTCTGATCGACCTCGCGGACGCCTTGGAACGCGTTGAAGAAGACCACGAAGAAGACGAGCACGGCCGCGAGCAGGACCTTCGGGAAGGTTCCGAGGCCGAACGCGACGATGAAGATCGAGCCGAGGATGATGCGGGGGATCGAGTTGACGATCCGGATGTACGGGCCGACCACAGAGGAGAGGTATCTGTTCGAACCGAGGAGCAGGCCGAGCACGATTCCCACGCACGTTCCGAGGAGGAAGCCCAAGATCGCTTCTTGGCCCGTGACCCAGATGTTCTCCCAGATCGAGCCGAAGGAGGCATCTTCTGTGTTGCTGAAGAGGGCAACGAGGGCATCCCAAATCTGCGTCGGCATGCCGAAGAAGAAGGGGTCAACCAGAGGATGCTTGCCGTCGGGCTTCACATTGGTGCAGAGTTGCCACCCGCCGATGATGACGACGGCGAGCGCGATCCTTCCGACCCAGATCCACACCTTGCGGCGCTGGGCGGCGCTGCGCGCTTTGGCAGCGCTCGCGGCTGCCGGCTGCTCTGTCTTTGGCGCACTGCCCTTTGGCGCACCGCCACGCGCTTCGCCGTGAGTGAGGGTTGTCATGCTGCACCTGCCGTTCGCGCATAGGCGCGGGTCACTTCGTCCTTGAGGGACTCCCAAATCTGGCCTTGGAGCTCGAGGAACCGCTCCTCGTGGCGGATCTGCTGGACGTTGCCGCGCGGCCGCGGGAGGTCGATGTCGAAGACGTCCTTGACCGAGCCCGGGCTGCTGGTCATGATGACCACCCGGTCGGAGAGCGCGACGGCCTCGTCGAGATCGTGCGTGATGAACAGCACGGAGGGGCGCAGCTCCTCCCAGAGCTTGAGCAGTTCGTTCTGCATGATCGCCTTGGTCTGCACGTCGAGGGCGCCGAACGGCTCGTCCATGAGGAGGATGCGGGGGTTGTTGATGAGGGCCGCGGCCATGGCAACGCGCTTGCGCATTCCGCCCGAGAGCTGGTGCGGGTAGCGGTCCTCGAAGCCGGCGAGGCCCACGCGGCGGAGCCAGTCCCGCGCGAGCTCGGTGGCCTCACGCTTGGGCGTGCCGAGGAGGATCGGGCCCATCATGACGTTGCTGAGCACGCTCTTCCACGGGAACAGCGCGTCCGCCTGGAACATGTAGCTCACACCGTTCGTGATGCCGTCCACGAGGTGGCTGCCCACCTTGACGGAGCCGGCGCTCGGCTTCTCGAGGCCCGAGACCTGAGCCAGCGTGGTCGATTTCCCACAGCCCGTGGGCCCAACGATCGAGCAGAACTGGCCGGGTTCGACCGTGAGGGAGACGTCGCGGATGGCCGTGAACGTCTCGCCCTTCGGAGTCAGATAGCGCTTCGTCAGACCGGCGATGTCGATCCGCGCTCCCCCGTCGCCACCCCCGTCCGCGGGAGGACGGATTCGATGATTTGCACTCATTGCGCAAAGACCTCTCTGTCTTTAGGAACGATTTCTCGCTTATGATTTCTTTATGCCCGGTGAGCTGAATCACAGCGGCTGCACTAACCGTAGAAAGGACTGCGATGATGCAGCCAGAGTTGCGTGGTTTGCGAGGATTATTAGCCTTCATTCACGTTTTGAGCCTTTTGATCGTCCGGTGATCGCCGCGTGAAATTGACTCGAAACTGGTGGGGAGCGCGCCCGCTCGCTTCCCAGATCCTCGTGTGGACGCTGTGCATCCTCCTGCTGACCGTGGCCCTCGGCGGCTTCGTCACGAGCCAGATCACCGGCCAAGTGCTCGACGAGGAGTACCGCCAACGCGCCCTCGGCGTCGCGACAACCGTCGCGCAGGTGCCCGAGATCGCTTCTGCCCTCGAAGTCGGCGACCCGACCAAGCGAATCCAGGCCCTTGCCGAACAGGTGCGGCTCCAGGCCCACACCGACTACGTCGTGGTCACGGACCGCGACGGCGTCCGTTACTCGCACCCCAATCCGGCGCTCGTCGGCAAGCAGCTCGAGGAGCCGGTTGCCGCGCTCGACGGCGCGACCCACCTTGGCACAGACCACGGCAGCCTCGGAGATTCCGCGAACGCCAAGGCCCCGATCTTCGACGCGGAGGGCAACGTGATCGGCCAAGTCTCCGTGGGCATCCTCGAGACCGCGGTGCTGACCCAGCTGGGCCAGCGGGTTTGGCTCATCGTGGGCTATTCGGCGCTCATCCTCCTCATGGGCAGCCTGGGCTCCGTCCTGCTGGCGCGCGGCATCAAGCGCGCGACGTTCGGCCTAGAGCCCGCCGAGATCGGCTCGCTCCTGCAGGAGCGCGAGGCCCTCCTCCACGGGATCAAGGAGGCGATGATCGGGCTTGACGACGACGACCGCGTCACCGTGATCAACAACGAGGCCCGGCGGCTCCTCCGCCTTGAGGGCACCGCGCTCGGGCAGCGCATCGGGGAACTCATTCCGGCCGGGCGCCTCAGGGACATCCTCACAGGGAAGGCGTCCGGCGCGGATCAGGCGGTGCTCACCGATGACGCGCTCCTCGTGGCCAACCGCATGCCCGTCAGCGTTGGCGGCCGGAGCGTCGGCGCAGTTGTGACGCTACGGGACCGTACCGAAGTCGAGGCGCTCGTCAGGGACCTCCGTTCGACCGAGGGCCTCATGGAGGCGTTGCGAGCGCAGGAGCACGAGTACGCGAATCGGCTCCACGTGGTGAGCGGGCTGCTGGAGCTCGGCGATGTCGATCAGGCACGCACCTTCATCTCGGGCGTGGCCGACACCTCGCGGTCACTGGGCGAGGGCCTGCGAGCGCGCATCGAGCCGCCCGAGCTTGCGGCACTCATCCTCGCGAAAGTCACCGTTGCGGCAGAGCAGGACGTGCAGTTGTCCGTGACGGACGACTCGCAGCTGCGGCAGCCCTTCCTCCCGAGCCAGGACCTCGTCACCATCGTGGGCAACCTGCTCGACAACGCCGTGGATGCCGTCGTCGGCCAGCCCGCCCCGCGCGAGGTGAGGCTGCAGCTCGACGACTCGTCGGGCATCTTCATCTCGGTGACCGACAACGGGCCGGGCGTGCCCGCGGAGGCGGTGGACGCCGTCGTCCGCGATGGCTACACAACGAAGCCCGGCAAGGCGGGCAAGCCGGCCGGCATGCGGCGCGGGATCGGGCTTGCGCTCGTCGCGCGGATCGTGCACCGGCACGGTGGCACGATGGACGTGTTCGCCGGGCCGGGCGGGCGATTCGAGGTGTGGATTCCGACGGCGGGGCCGGCGGCGGAGGCGGAAGCCGGAGAAGGAGTGGCTCAGGGATGATCCGAACCCTCGTGGTCGACGACGACTACCGGGTCGCGCGAGTCCACGCAGCGCAGGTGGCGCGCGTGCAGGGCTACGAGTGCGTGGGCGAGGCGCACACGGCGGCCGAGGCGCGCGCGGCCGTCGCCCGGCTCAAGCCCGACCTCCTGCTCCTGGATGTCTATCTGCCGGACGACGACGGCATCGCCCTCCTGCGGTCCCTCCGGGAGGCGGGCGAGGACGTGGACGCGATCATCATCACGGCGGCGCGCGACGTCGCCACCGTGCGGGCGGCGATGCGCGGCGGCGCCGTGTACTACCTCGTCAAGCCCTTCGGCTTCGATCAGCTGACGGCGCAGCTCGCGGCCTACCGCAGGTGGCGGAGCGAGGCGGAGTCCGGCCACATCTCGGGCCAGACCGACGTCGACGCCCTGTTCGCGGCCCGGCACGCGCCCACTCCCCCGCGCTCGACGCGCGCCCTTCCGCCCACCATGCAGAAGGTCCTCGACGCGGTCCGCACCGCCGACCATCCACTCGGGGCGCAGGACGTCTCCGACCTGATCGGCATCTCGCGGCCCACCGCCCAGCGCTACCTGAGCGAGCTCGAGCGCAAGGGCCGCCTCGAGCTCAGGCTCGAGTACGGCACGACAGGCCGGCCCGTGAACACGTACATCGTCGCGCTCGGCGCGTAGCGTTGCAGGGTCTCGTCCGCGCCCTTGCCGACACGACCGTCCGTTCGCGGCATAACCGTCCCTTGAAGGCATAACCGTCCGTCGTGCGCACCGGTTATGCCTTCACCCGACGGGCCATGTCGCCGAGGGACGGTTGCGGTGACGCCGGAGCTAGCCCTGACGGCATGAAAACGATTGACAAGCTTGCACAAGTCTTTCCATACTGAGTGAGTGCCAGCCACCCTGACAGACGTAGCGAAGCGAGCGGGAGTTTCTCTCGCGACGGCGTCCCGCGCCTTCAGCGATCCCGGCCGCCTCGCCGCCGAGACCCGGCAGAAGGTCCTCTTCGCCGCCGAGGCGCTGGGCTACGAGACGCAGGCCGCCCCGACAGGCGTGCGCACAGTTGCCGTCGTCGTCCCCGACATCGCGAACGCCGTCATGGCGTCCCTCATCAAGGCCATTCAGGAGCGCGCGTGGCCGGGCCGCCACCGCATGCTCCTCGCTGACACCGGCGGGTCGGCGGACCGCGAGCGCGAGCACCTCGCGTCGCTCGCCGGCTCGGTCGACGGCATCATCCTCTGCTCCCCGCGCCTCCCTGCCTCGGAAATCAAGAAGGTCACGGGCGGCACCCCGCTCGTCGTCATCAACGGCGAGGCCGATGCCGCCCGCGTCCTCATGGACGCCAGCGAGGGCCTGCGTCAGGCGGTCGAGCACCTGCACGCGCTGGGGCATCGCAAGTTCGCCTATGTGCCGGGCCCCGCGTCCTCGTGGGCGAACGGCCAACGGACGTCAGCGGTGAAGCGGCTGTGCGAGGAGTGGGGCGTCGACCTCGTCACCGTGGGACACCAGAACGCAACGGTCGACGGCGGCCTCGCGGCGGCGGCGTCTGTCGTCGCCAGCGGCGCGACGGCGGTCATCGCCTACAACGACCTCGTCGCCGTCGGCCTCCTGGCCGGCGCGCGGACGCTCGGCTACCACTGCCCCGAGGACCTGAGTGTGGTGGGCATCGACGACCTGGACATCGCCGCGGCCGCCGAACCCGGGCTGACGTCGGTGCGCGTCGCGATCGAGCGCAGCGGTTCGCTGGGGCTCGACCTGCTGCTCGAGCAGATCGCTGGCAAGTCCCGTGCAACCGAGGCCGTCCATCTGGGGTCCCAGCTCATCGTCCGGGGCTCGACTTTCGCCGCGCGCGGCGCCACCACTATTAAGGGAGGACGCAAATGAGGATCGTCATCGCGGACCGCAACCTCATGCCCCATCGACCGCTCCTCGAGGAAGCCCTCCCCGCGGGCACCACGACGTCCTGGCATGAATCCTGGAACGAAGAGGCCCTCGCCGCCGACCTGCGCGACGCGGACGTCTACGTCGGGGGCCGCTTCACGGAGGCGATGGGCGCCGCGGCAGAGAAGCTCCGCCTCGTCCACGTCGCGGGCGCGGGCTACGACGGCATCAACGCGGACGCGCTCCCAGCGGGTGTCATCTGCGCGAACACGTTCCATCACGAGAACTCGATCGCGGAGCACGTGGCCGCCGTCCTCGTTGCCCTCCGTCGAGACCTCCTCGGACAGGACGCCGCCCTCCGCACGGGAACGTGGCAGTCCCCGGTGTACTCGCCGTCCACACCCCAGCCCGAGACGCTCCGCGGAGCCACGGTCTCCTTCCTGGGCTTCGGACACATCGGCCAGGCCGCGTGGAACCTGCTGCGCGCGTTCGGCTGCGAGGGCATCGCGATCACCCGCAGCGGCTCCACCGACCCAGGACTGCACGGCCTCCGCTGGGCCGGATCCACCGAGCGCCTCGGCGACTCCCTCACGGAGGCGGACGTCCTCGTGGTGAGCATCCCGCTCAGCGAGGAGACGCACTCTGTCATCGGCGCCGTCGAACTCGACGAACTCGGCCCCGCAGGCCTGCTCGTCAACGTGGCCCGCGGCCCAGTGGTCGACGAAGCCGCCCTGTATGAGGCGCTGCGGGACCGGCGGATCGCGGGCGCCGCGATCGACGTCTGGTACCAGTATCCGGGAGCCGATGGAAAGGCCGAGCCGTCCGCGCTCCCCTTCGGCCGCCTCGACAACGTCATCATGACCCCCCACTCGTCCGGCGTCACAGCGGAAACCTTCCGTGGACGCATCCGGGACATCGCCGAGAACATCACAAGACTCACCCGCAATGAACCCCTGAAGAATGTAGTGATCCCCGCCTCATGACCAAAGCATCAGTCCGCACCATCGCCGCCGTCGACGTCCTCGTCACGAGCCCTAGCCGCAACTTCGTCACCCTCAAGATCACCACGGACGACGGCATTGTCGGATGGGGCGACGCGACCCTCAACGGCCGGGAACTCGCCGTCGCCAGCTACCTCCGCGACCACCTCGCCCCAGCGCTCATCGGCCGGGACGCCGAGCGCATCGAGGACACCTGGCAGTTCCTCTACAAGGGCGTCTACTGGCGCCGCGGCCCGGTCACGATGGCGGCGATCGGAGCGGTAGACCTTGCCCTGTGGGACATCAAGGGCAAGGCGCTCGGCGTCCCCGTCTACCAGCTCCTCGGCGGCGCCGCCCGCGACAAGGTGCTCACCTACACGCACGCGACCGGCTGGGATGTGCCCGAGCTGCTGGACTCCATCGAACAGCGGCGGGAGCAGGGCTTCCGCGCAGTCCGCGCCCAGTCCGGGGTTCCGGGGCTGGACAAGGTTTACGGCGTCACGAAGGGCGCGGCAAGCTACGAGCCCGCCGGCCGCGGCGGCGGCCCCGCCGAGGAGATCTGGGACACGTCGGCCTACCTGCGCCACGCCCCCAAGGTGCTCCACGCGGTCCGCGAGCACGTGGGCCCCGAGCTCAAGCTCCTCCACGACGTGCACCATCGCCTGACCCCGACCGAGGCCGGCCGACTGGCGCGCTCGCTCGAGGACGTCGACCTCTTCTGGCTCGAGGACGTCATGCCCGCCGAGAACCAGAAGCTCCTCCGCGCCGTCCGCGCCCAGACGACGGTCCCGCTCGCGATCGGCGAGGTCTTCAACACGATCTGGGACTGCGAGCAGCTCCTGAGCGAGCGGCTCATCGACTACATCCGCACTGCGGTCGTCCATGCGGGAGGCGTCTCCCACGTCCGCAAGATCCTCGCCCTCGCCGAGGTCTACCAAGTCAAGGGCGCCCCGCACGGGCCCTCTGACGTCTCCCCCGTGAACCTCTCGGCGTCCCTGCACGTGGGCCTCGCGACCACGAACTTCGGCATCCAGGAGTACATGGGCTACGACCCGCTCGTCTCCGAGGTGTTCCGCAGCAGCTTCACGTTCGACGACGGCTACCTCCACCCCGGCAACGAGCCCGGGCTCGGCGTCGAGGTCGACGAGGAAGCCGCGGCCCGCTTCCCCTACTCCCCCGCCTACCTGCCGATCGCCCGCGATCTCGACGGCGCCATGAAGGACTGGTGAGCATGGCTTCAGAGTTCGACTCCGCGCTTCCCCAGCTTTCGGCGAAGTACGACGGCGCCCCTCGCCTCGCCGGGCTCCGGCCCGGCATCGTCCACCTCGGCTTGGGCAATTTCCACCGGGCGCATCAGGCCGTGTACACGCGCGCCGCGCTCGATTCCACAGGCGCATCTGACTGGGGCATCATCGGCGTCGGCAGCCGATCGGCGTCAGTCCCCGATGCGATGAAGGCCCAGGACCTCCTGTACACGGTCGTCGAGATCTCGCCCGAGGGCGAATCGTTCTCGATCCCCGGCGTGCACACGGATGCCTTCACTGCCGCCGCCGAACCCGAGCGGGTCGTCGCGTCCATCGCCGACGCCACCACCCGGATTGTCTCCCTCACCGTGACCGAGAACGGCTACTACTACAGCCCCAGCACCGGGCACCTCGCCGTCGACGACCCGGCGATCCAGCGCGACCTCGCCGACGCCGCACGTCCCGCGACCCCGATTGGCCAGATCGTGCGCGGGCTGCAGTCCCGGGCGCGGTCACATGGTGAGCCCATCACGGTGCTCAGCTGTGACAATCTCGCCGACAACGGGCACCACACGGAGCGGCTCGTGAAGGAGTTCGCCGGCCTCCTGCCCGAAGCCGAGGCCACGGAAACGCTCGCGTTCCTCGAGCGGCACGTGACGTTCCCGTCCACGATGGTCGACCGGATCGTGCCGGCAACGACCGACCACTACCGCCGCCTCGTCGCCGAAGGGCGTGGCTACCGGGACGAGGTCCCGGTTCCGGCCGAGCCGTTCACGATGTGGGTCCTCGAGGACCGCTTTGCCGCGGGGCGCCCGGCGTGGGAGGCCGGGGGTGCGATCTTCTCCGACGAGGTGGCGCGCTACGAGGAACTCAAGGTGCGCCTCCTCAACGGGACGCACTCCCTCATCGCGTACCTCGGGGCGCTCACCGGTGCCGCGACCATCCCGGAAGCGGTCTCGAAGCCCGAGATCGAGGCGGCCGCCCGCGCCGTCCTGCGCAACGAGTACCGCCCGAGCGTGACTGCCCCGAGCGGCATCGACCTCGACGAGTACGAGGAGCAGCTCTTCACGCGGTGGCGGAACACCGCCCTCGGCCACCGGACCAGCCAGGTCGGCTCCGACGGCTCCGTGAAGCTGCGCCAACGCGTCCCCGCCCCGGCGCTCGCGCTGCTCGATGCCGGCCGGACGCCGCACTTCCTCGCCCTCACGGTCGCCGGGTACCTCGCATGCCTCGCACCGCTGCCCGGCTTCGACCCCGGCCAACACGCCGCCGCGATGGTGGACCCAGCGCGCGGTGCGCTCGCCCAGGCAGCCGAGCAGTCGTCGTCGTCCATTGAGCTCGCCCGCCGCGTGCTCGGCGAGCAGCACCTCCTCGGTGAAGAGCTGGCAGCACGCGAGGAGTTCATCGAGCGGACCGGAGAGCTCCTCGACACGATCCGCCGCCACGGTGCACTTGCCGCGGCCGCCGAAGCAGGAGCTGCGTCCGCCAACCACTGACCCGCTGTCCGATCCACCAACCCAACCGAGCTGTGCCCATTCAAAGGAGTATGGACATGAACGTACCCACCTCTGGAAGCGTCGTGGACCAGTCGAAGGTCAGGAAGGCCGCGTTTGCCGGCCTGATCGGAACGACGCTCGAGCTGTACGACTTCGTCATCTACGGCACGGCGTCGGCACTGGTCTTCAGCAAACTGTTCTTCCCGAACGTCTCACCGGCCGCAGGCCTGCTCGCGAGCTTCAGCACGTTTGCGGTCGGGTTCCTGTTCCGGCCGATTGGCGGCGTGTTCTTCTCGCACTTCGGCGATCGGCTCGGACGCAAGTGGGTGCTCGTGACCACGCTGTTCCTCATGGGCGGATCGACGCTCGCGATCGGGATCCTACCGACGTTCGATCAGGTGGGTCTGCTCGCACCGCTGCTGCTGATCGTCTGCCGATCCGCGCAGGGCTTTGGCGCAGGCGCGGAGCAGTCCGGAGGTGCCACGCTTCTCACCGAATCGGCGGCTCCCGGAACCCGCGGTCGGCTCGCGTCCCTCATCATGGTCGGCGCCGCCGCGGGCACGGCGCTCGGCGCGCTCGTCTGGATCGCGGTTCAGGCGCTCGCTCCACACGACATGATGAACTGGGGCTGGCGGCTGGTGTTCCTCTCCAGCATCGTCGTGACGGTCGCGGCCATGATCATGCGGCGCAAGCTCGATGAGTCCCCCGTCTTCGAGGAGATCAAGCAGGAGCGCGCGGAGCCGCCGGCGCCGCTCAAGGAAGTCATGAAGCACGGAAAGGCCAACGTGCTCCGTGTCATCTTCATGAACCTCGGTGTGAGCACGCAGTCGTACACCATTCAGGTGTTCATGGCCTCGTATCTCATCACGGTCGTCAAGACCGACCCGAAGTACATCCCGATCGTCCTTCTCATCGGGTCCCTGTGCGGCGGTTTCGCGGCCTTCGGCTTCGGGTTCCTCTCTGATCGGATCGGTCGACGCAAGGTCGTCTCGCTCATCACCGGTGTTCTGGTGCTGTTCCCCGCTCCCGCATTCCTCATGCTGACGACGGGCGATCCGGTGGCGATCATGCTCGTGATCGTGATCGGCTTCATCCTCGCGTGCCAGGGCGTGGTGGGCGTGCACATGAGCTACTTCCCCGAGGTGTTCGGCAGCCGCTACCGGTACGCCGGGGTGACCCTTGGACGCGAGTTCTCCGCGATCATCGGCGGCGGCATCGCCCCCATGGTGTGCGCCGGACTGCTCGCGGCGTTCGGCAACTCGTGGGTGCCGATCGCCATCTACATGGGGGTCACCATGCTCGTGAGCTTCATCGCCACGCGGCTCACCCCCGAGACCCTCAACCGCGACCTCACGGATCCGGAGGATGCTGACGCTCGGCGCGCGGCCGCCGTCGTACCTGCCTCCGCCGAGGCCTGATACCCCCTCTTGCCGCCTGACGAAGCGTGAGATCTGGGCCCCAAGGTCCCCGCGGGACGCCCAGAGCTCACGCTTCGGCTTGCCTCCCGTCGCCCCTATCGCGGTGGAGGAACGCCGCGATGCGCTGCGGGAACTGCTGGGGATCGACGGCGGGCCCCAGAGGCTCTCCGCGCACCCTCTCGACGAGTGGCCGGAGCCCGTGGTCGACCGCGGCCTTCGCGGCCCGCAGCGAGGGCTGGTCGAGGTCCGCCCACATGTCGAGCAGCTGGGCGAGGGCCGCATCGAGCTCGCCATCCGGGACCGCCCTGGTGATGAGGCCGACGTCGTGCGCCTCCTCCGCGGGCAGGAGGCGGCCGCTGTAGAGCAGGTCCTTCGTGCGACCGGGCCCGATGCGGACTGAGAGCCGCATCGCGAACGACGGCGGCACCAGGATCCCGAGGCGTGAGACCGGCATCCCGATCCTCGCCGAGGCGGCCGCGAGCTGGAGGTCGCATGCGAGGGCGAGCTGGCATCCGCCCCCTGCGGCGATCCCCTCCAGCACCGCGACCGTAGGCATCGGCAGGTCCTCGATGGCCTGGAGCGCCTGCTCCATCACCCCGAGGCTTTGGGTCATCTGGTCGGCGCTGGCGTGCTCCCATTCGCGCAGGTCCGAGCCCGCGCAGAACACGCCACCCCGACCACGGACGACGACGGCCCGCACCGAGTTTGCGTTCGCCAGCTTCCGTGCGGCGCGGCCGAGCTCCTCCCAATCCTGAGTGCCGAGGGCGTTGTGTCGTTCCCCTCCTCCGAACTCAATGGTGGCTACGTGCTCTCGAACCTCTGCCGAGACGCCCTCAGGCATGCCGCATCGCTCGGCGGCTCCTGCGCTGATGCGGCTCCGTCGGCGCAGCAGCCGATGTGGCCCTAGGGCGAAGCAGGATGAGCGAGAACATGCTGACAACGGCGCAGAAGATCAGGTAGACGGAGATCGCCGTCGAGCTTCCTGTGTTCTGGAGCAGCCACGCTGCGATGAGCGGCGCTGGGCCGCCTGCGATGATGCTCGCCAGCTGATACCCCATCCCGGCGCCTGTGTAGCGGATGTCGGGCTCAAAGCTTTCGGCGATGAGCGCCGCCTGGGGGCCGTACTGGATGTCGTGGAAGATGAGGCTCACCACGACCGCAATGGCGATCAGCAGCGCGTTGCCCGTGTTCATGAGGCCGAAGTACGGGAAGGCGTACAGTGCCGTGAGGACGACGCCGATTCCGTAGATGAGCCGGCGTCCGAACCGGTCCGAGAGCATCCCGAAGACCGGAATGCTAATGAGGCCGAGGGCGGCCGCCATGAGGGTGTCGACGAGGATGGCGTCGCTGTTGAACTTGAGCTGCTTCGTCGCATAGGTGATGACGAACGTGATGAAGATGTAGAACGGCGCCTGCTCGGACATGCGGACCAACGCGGAGAGGAGGATTTCCTTGGGCTGCCGGCGGACCGCCTCCACCAGCGGAACCCGTACAACCTTCTCAGCCTTGCGCACCGCTTCGAACTCCGGGCTCTCGATGACGCGCAGCCGGACGAACAGGCCGACGCCGACGAGGATGATGCTGAGGAGGAATGGGATGCGCCAGCCGTAAGTGACGAAGTCGGATCCAGTAGCTCCTGTGGTCAGCCGGACGAGGCCGGTCGAAAGGATGAGGCCGAGGGGTACGCCCATCTGCGGCCAGCTCGCCGAGAGTCCACGGCGGTGCTGCTTCCCCCACTCCATCGCGATGAGCACGGAGCCGCCCCACTCGCCGCCCACGCCGATGCCCTGGATGATCCGCAGGATCACGAGCAGGATCGGCGCCCACACTCCGATGTTCTGATACGTCGGAAGCAGGCCGATCAGCACGGTGCCGAAGGCCATGAGGAATAGCGTGGCCATGAGGGTCGTCTTCCGGCCGATTCGGTCTCCGTAATGGCCAAAGATCGCTGCGCCGACGGGGCGGGCCACAAAGCCGACGAATTGCGTTCCGAAGGCCGCGATGACACCATTCAGCGAATTCTCTCCGCCCGGGAAGAACAGCTGGGGAAAGACCAGAGCTGCCGCCGTCCCGTACAGGAAGAAGTCGTACCACTCGATCGTGGTGCCGACGACGCTCGCGTAGACCGCGCGTCGAACGGCCTGTTCCCTGGTTACTTGTTGAACACTCATCATTCCTCCATCGGACTGATGGTTTGGGCCGTGTGGGCCGGGTGCGGATTTTTCTGACTGACCGGGGTGGATGGTTGTCAGGGCCGCGGCGCCGATGGGCGGGCAGGGAGTTCGGGGGCAGGGAGCCTTCGCACATCGGCGGTCGTTTATCGCCGAGGCGGGGGACGTTTGGAGTTGGTCATCAGCCGTCTCCGCGTCGTCGTCCTTCTAGAACCCGAATATTGGATCCAAGACCCATCGTCCGAACGGGATCGATCCCTGTCAATGGGGAATCACAAGTGGTAGCGGCTCTTTCGCCCGGCGCGGAGCTTCAGTGCCCGCCCGCAGCTACGTATTCGGCCGCGTTGTAGTGAATGTGGACGGTCTTAATGGTGCCCCCGCTGAACTCGAAGAATTCCGCGAAGCGCACCGTTCCCTTGGGGAGGACGGCGTCGTAGAGGACAGCGGCGCTGTCGTCGGCGACCACGGCCTGGAGGAAGGAAATCTCCCGCACCGCCTCGATGAAGCCGCGCACGCCTTGGGTGAAGCGCCCCGCTCCCGCAACCACGCCTGCGATGGGGCCGTCGAAGACGAAGTCGTCGGCGAGCAGGGGCATCAGTTCCTGCCCCTCGCCATACTCCTCAATCCCGCCGGTGAGGATCGTATAGTACGTGCGGAGCAGGGGCGAATC
Organism: Sinomonas gamaensis; assembly: GCF_005876955.1. GTDB lineage: Bacteria > Actinomycetota > Actinomycetes > Actinomycetales > Micrococcaceae > Sinomonas > Sinomonas gamaensis. The sequence continues at coordinate 100,701 of NZ_SSCL01000004.1, read as the reverse complement.
TCCGAGGTGCGCGGACGCGGACATGACTACTCCTCTCGAGGGCCGATCGCGTCCAGCCTACGTTGCGCCGTCACGTCCGCAGGGTGTCTTGTTCAGGAGTGGCCGGGGCTTTCGGGAGCAGTTCCCTTGCCCTTGCCGTGCGAGCCGGACTCGCTGGCTTCGTCGTCTGGCTTCTCGCTGTCGTCTGACTTCGGTTTCGCGGACTCGTGCGCCGCGGTGATCTTGGCGCAGTAGTCGGCGATATTCGCAGCGCTCTTTGCGGCGGATTCGAGGGAGGCGTAGGCGGTCGACGACGGGTGCAGGCCACCGTGGGAATAGGCCGTGCACAGACCGAACGCCGCCGGCCCTGTGGCATCCGGACCGCTGGCGCCCGCGGTCCGGCTCGGTTTCGGCTTCGGGCTCGGTGCCGCGGTACTCGGTGCAGAGGGCGCGGGGGTGCCAGCCGCGGAATGCGCTCCCTGCTGCAGCGATCCAGGGAACGAGCCGGAATACGCGGCCGCCGCCGTGCCGCCGAGCGCTAAGGCTCCAGCGGCGAGAGCGCTGGCCGCGATCTTGCTGGTGATCAAGGTGGTGAAAAGCGACATCGAGTCCTCCCCGCAAACTACTGCACTCCGTCATCGCCCAGAACGAATCTCCTGCAGTATCAACAGTCGCATGAGAGGCAGAAGGCTGTCCCGCGTAGCCAATACTCGAATTCCCGCGGACGGATCCGGTGAACTACCTGAGGAATTCTTGGCCAATACCTAAAACGCCGACTGAGCCTCGAGCGCCGCGCTGAGCCGCTCACCGTGAGCCTCCAGCCACGCAAGCCGGCGCTCGATCCGCTCCCCCACTCCGTCCTGCCACATGCGGAGCCAGCCTCCGCCGTCGTGCTCTGCTCGGTATTTCATGAGGTGCCAACTCCGCTCGGTTCTGCGGATGGCCGTGGGCACGAGGCGTTGGCGGTCGACGGCGGCGAGGCCATAGGCGTCCGCGATGAGGCGCGTGCGGGCGACGGCGTCGACTCCCCGGAGAGGATCCGTTCTGTCTTCCTCGGGCGCGAGCGGGGCCCACCAGAGGCAGAGGTTGAAGACTTCGTCGACCCGTGTGGCCGGTTTGGCGAGGTCGAAGTCGATGAGCGCCACAGCCACCCCATCCCGGAAGACGACGTTCTCAGGTGTGATGTCCAGATGCCCGATAAATTGCGGCTGGGCCCGGGGTTCGGGGGGCATTCCCGGGATCTCGGGCGCCGCCACCGCTTCAAGCATGGACGACGACGGCGCAAAGCCGGCCATCGCGTCATCGAGGCGTCGGACGAGGCGAGCCAGGGAGACGAGGCGGGTCTCGTCGGCCAGCCAGGCAGGGTGCGGGCGGTTCGCTACCTCCCCGTCGATGAAAGTCAGGATCTCGCGGCCCCGCTCATCGATCCCCAAGAACCGTGGGGCGCCGTCGAAGTGCTGTGCTTCTAGGTGCTGCAGGATGGCGTGGACCAGCGGTGAGTGCGGGCCGAGAGGGCGCCGGACGGTGTCGCCGACCCGCACGACGCCCTCGGTGACATCGCCGCCGGGGAGGGGGGTCTCGGTCTCGGAATCCGTCACAGGTCTATCTTGTCTGAGCTGTTCTATAGCCTCCACCCATAGGCCGGAGTGGAGGGGGCAATGGTGGCCGAAGAGCAGGTCAGCGGTATGCGATACGCGGGGAACAGCGAACTAGTAACTGCTTTCTTATTCATGCACCGCGAACTCACCGAGACCATCCACCGCCTCTGCCGGGCCAAGGGACCAGAGGCCCTCAAGAACCATGCATCAGACGCGTTGGAGTGCCTCATCAGCACTCAATCAGAATCCCCTGCGCCGCTGGAACACCTGCTCGGGCTGAGGATCCAGACTTACCTCGACCTGTTCGGTCCTATGACCTTCGTGAAGGCAGTGGCTGCGGAATACGAGCTTGAAGGTGTTGTCGAGGAGTATGTGGCTAATCGGCCAGCCCCTCATGCTGTCAGTCGAGGAGATACTCAAAGGTTGTCGCACGCAGCTTCGCCTCGGCAGGACGCCAGTTCATGAGCACTTCCATGACACCGGGGTGTGTCGAAATCGCCCCATTTGGTTGCCGCTCCCAAGGAACATTTCTCACGATAACAAGGTCCGTGTTTTCAAAGTCTCGGGCGTGCAAGACTTCGTTGCGCGTGAGCTGGATCTTCTCGATGTAGACCTGAGACCCTTTGACCTCAATGTGCCGCTCGACACCGTCTCGAATTGCGCGAAGATCGAAGCTGTGGGTCAGCCCGACATCCTCCACTTTGTATCCCTGATCCTCGTAATACTCCGTGGCCTGCTCAACAGCCGCCTTCTCAACGGCTTTGCGCAGCACGGGATCCAGGCAAACGCCAGCATATCTGCGTCGGTAGTCCCGCAACGGGTCTCCACTAGAGGGTGTACCGATCGGCTGGCCCGCTTGCTCACTGGAGATTCCATAAATGCGGTTCAGGACGACAGGCCGCAACGCGGCTTGAACGTTCGCAGCGGGTTTGTAGCCTTCAATGTATGGCTGCTTCGCCTCGTTCAAGACATGGCTTATGTTTTGGAATTTGTACTCAACAGAGCCACGCGCTCGTCCAGTGCGCGATTGCACTTCTCTGTTGTACTCAGCCTTAACATAAGGCTGGGAAGCCTTCTCAAGTTCGAGCATTCGCAGGTAGACATCAACGATGGCGTTCAGTTCGGTGTCTGACCAGGGCACCCTTTCTCGGGGCTGTTGCCCACGGATGTTGACCGCGCCATCCGCCATGGACTGATTCCCTCGCCTTGCCGTTCAGCCGGAGACAATCGTCCCAGCTCAAATTCACGTTTGTGACAAGAATAGGGTGCGGACGACGAATTGGTGACTCATCTCGGGCGTGTCTGAGGAAGCTCCCTACCCCTTCTTCTCCCGCTCCATCCGCTCACGCCGCTCGCGTTCCTCGCGATGTCGGCGGATCTGCTCGTGGATGAGCTGCTCCTCTTCGGAGAAGCGGAGGTCGTTGGCCTCGTCGCCAGAATCGCCTGGACCGGTGTCTTTGGGCTCGGGGCGGGTCTCGGCGTCGTCGTCAGCGGGCTCGCTGGGGGTGTCTCGCTGCTCAGTCATGCGCACACTGTAAACCTGACAGGGCAAACGCAACATAGGTGCAGAGAGAGCCGTCTACTTCAGCTTGCCGAGGATAAGCCGGACGACGGCCACAACGCCGACGCCGATCACGGCGCCGAGCAAGGCAATGGGGAGCTGCGGGAAGATGAGCCTGCCTACCGCCGCCAAGGCGCAGCCGACCACAATCATGGCAACGACCAGGAATTGCTTTCGACGGCTCACAAGTGCTCCTGCCTGAACGGTGCTGAGTCGGTGCACTTGGCTAAGCCTTAGCCATCTATGCCCGAAGGACCTCTCTGGCTGTACGCGGTCAGCCAGAGAGACCTTCGGCAGCTCATTGGATCAGACGGGACGAATCTTCTGCGCCTGCGGGCCCTTCTGTCCCTGCCCGACTTCGTACTCGACCTTCTGGCCCTCTTCCAGGGACCGGTATCCACGACCGTCGATCTCGGAGTAGTGGGCGAACACGTCCGCCGATCCGTCGTCCGGTGCGATGAAACCGTAGCCCTTCTCGCTGTTGAACCACTTGACAGTGCCAGTAGCCATTAGTGCTGCTGCCTTCCCCGATGACGCCGCAGCCGCGACTCGGCCGCTTTCCCACGCCATCCATTGACCATCCTAAGAGCAAGGGTGGCGTACGACACCTCATGGACTTACGGGTTCTTAATTCAAGGCTCCGCGCCTAGGCCGGCCGGTGCAGCGGAAGCAGCTTCGTGGTGCTCGTGAGCTCCAGCAGCAACAGCACGCTCTCGTTGGGATTTGCGATGAGGAGTTCGCCCCCGTGACGGCGGGCGTTCGTTGCAGCCCAGACGAGGGCACCGAGTCCCGTGGAGTCCACGGACTCGGCCTGCTGGAGGTCGATGAGGAACCGGCTGCGCCCCTCGCCAAGAGCCCTGGCGATGACCTCTCGAAATTCATCAGTGCTCGTCAGATTCAGCCTGCCGTCAACCTCAAACACGCTGAAACCGTCGCGCTCCCCGCGTTCCACGACCACCTGCAAACCCCCTCTTGATGTGAAAGCGGCCGTGTGCTGGACCGTGCTCGCAGGCCACCAGTATGCCGGGGAAGTGGCCCGCAATGACGGACATCACGTCCGACTTGCCGATGAGGCTGTGAACGCTGCGAGAGTCGGCTCTGGTGGATATTCGCGGAGGGGCCTGTGCGCGGGCCCCACCGCGAACATCAGTCAGCCGCTAATGGCTTCCGGTCACATCCTGCCACGGGAGATTGTGGCCGTTGCACAACTGCCCGGGCGTCTCCCCCGCTTGAGTGAGCGTGTCCTTGAGGCCGACTCTCACGAGCTGCCCGAACGACTGAACTCGCCCGCCTTCAGGGAAGGCTGCGTCCGGAGTGTCGTTCTGACCGGAATACGAGCAGATGGAGTTCGCGTTTGCTGGCCCGCGCTCCACCTGGCCTGCGGCCATAGCTGGTGCTGCCGATAGCGCCGCTGAAGCCCCGATACAGAACGTCGCGGCGATGATTTTGATGCGCATGCTGTTACCTCACTTTCATCGGTTGGCGTGAGCCCCCCCAGCCAGCCCGACGCAAGGTCCCAGCAATCTACTACACCCTCAGGAATGAGACTAGAGTCCCGGAAAGCGGCTCTCGTGCCGCTCGTTGTCGCTCACCGGTCCGAGCGGTACCTTGATGGAACCGGGGATCACATTTCTGACTACCGTCGCGGAATGACAGCTGGGGCCAGCCGCATCCCGCTTCGTCGGCGCACTGCCACGGACGTGCGTGACGAGGCAATCCACCCCTTTTGCAAGAAATCGAGACCCAAAATGCCCGTCACCGACGAGAGCATCCTCATTCCCGCGCCCCAAGAGGAGATCTTCGACTACCTCCACGACCCGACGCACACGCCGGAATACGACGCCACTATCCTCACCACCGAGTTCGACGACGATGGCCCAATCCACGTCGGTTCCCGCTTCGGTGGCAAGGCAAGGATCATCGGCAGGACCTTCGACTGGAAGGTGGAGGTCATCGAGGACAACCGGCCTACAAAGATGGCCCTCAAATCTATCGAGGGCAACATCGACTTCACCACCGCCTACACCCTGACACCGGAAGCCGGGGGCACCAGGGTGAATTACCACGTCGACTCGGGAGCTGGCCTCGGCGGAGTATTTGGCCGCGTTGGCGATGCCCTCGTCGCGAAGGCCTACGCACGGCAAGTCCGGGCCAACCTCGCCACGCTGTCCGAGATCCTCACGGACCACACAAGAGAGCAGCACGGTTGAGAGCAACGAGCACGTGAAGCCAGCCGCCGAGTTCGTTCCAAGCGCATGCCTTCTCGGCGACTGGCTTCGGCGTCCACACCATGTGCCGGACGCAGCGCGAGCGCAGAGAGAGGATGCGTGGAATGAGCACAGAGGCCGCAAGGAGCGGCCGTCAGCGGGCCCGTGCTCTCACCGCATGCATGCTTGCCCTGGTCCTCGTCGCGTCCGCCTGCGCTTACACGAACAGCGAACCCGCCCCGACCAGCACTCCTCCCGCAGCCACGGACTCGATAGAGCGACAGGCGAGACTGTTCATGGACAGAGGAGCAGTCGCGGCGGTGGTCCAGGTGCGCTGGCCCGGCGGGGAGTGGTCCAAGGCGTATGGTGCCCGCGACCTCGACACCAGGACCCCAGCGCAGCCCACCGATCGGGTGGAAGTCGCCAGCATCACCAAGACCATGACGGCGGTCACGGTCCTCAAACTTGTCGATGACGGTCTAATCGGCCTCGACGCCCCCGTGAACGACATCATCCCGGGGTTCAAGACGGTCCTCCACCCGCCCGGCCCGATCACCGTGAGGCAGCTGCTGGGCCATGTCTCCGGCATCCCTGACTACACCGATCTGCAGTTCAAGAACCCAGACCAACTCCGGCAGGCCATCTCAAAACCCGAGCAGGTCACACCGGAGAAGGCCTTCGAACTGGCCGGGACCAAGAAATGGGAGGCCTCCAGCGTCGGCACCTTCAGCTACTCAAACACCGGCTACGAAGCATTGGGACTCTTGGTCGAAACCCTGCGCCACAAGCCGTATGCGCAAGTGCTCCGCGAGGAGGTCATTGACCTCCTCGCGCTGAAAGACACGTCCACGGCCCGCGTGGACCTGCACGATCCGCGGCTCCTCCACGGCTACATCACCCTGCAGGGACAGCGGCTCGACATCACGGACAACGCGGACAGCGTCGACTCGGCGGCCGCGGGCGCTACCTCGACCGTGGCGGACGTGAACACTTTCTTCTCCGCCCTCTTCCAAGGCAAGCTCACCTCGGCCGCGAGCCTCGCCGAGCTGAAGAAGCGGCCCAGTTTGGCCCCCTACGCACTGGGAGTCTGGACGTGGCCGGACGGATGCAAGGGCGGCACCAGATACGAGGGCCGCGGCGGATTCTGGGGCTACCTGACGTTCACCGCCGCGTCCGACGACGGACGCTACGTCGCGACAATGACCGTCGTCCCACCACCCCTCCCGACCGAACTGGAGGACTCCGCCGGAAGCGCACAGAGGGACCTATGGAGCGGCCAGATGGAGAGCGTCGTCAACGAGACACTCGACCGGCTATGCCAAAGTCCCCATTGAGGCCAGAGCCCGCATTGAGCAGCATTTCAGCTGGGGTTCTCGTCGTTTGCGACCTCTTCGATCCAGTCGACTGCCGCATCCGACAGCAGTACCCCTGACGGCCACTTTTCGCCGATCCAGGACTCGTCGCCTGAATCGGCCCCGGCCACCGCGGTGATTTCGGAGAGCACCGAGGAGGGGACTTCCTCGCCATTGTGCTCGATGAGCCAGTTGCGCGTTTCGGGCCGCAGTTTCGGCCACCATTCTCCGATGTCCATGGGAGCGCTGCGTTCCAAGTCAGCCGACGTGGACCCAAGGGCGCTGGGTGACGTCCGGGACGGCTTGGCGGAGGACCTCCCGAGTGACGGGGGCGATTTCGCCTTCGCCGAAGAACATGAAGCGCAGCAGGTTGCGCACGGGATTGCCTTCGGTCCAGCGGAAGTAAATGTGCGGCATGAGTCCGGTGACGTCGCGGATGTGGAGCAGGACCGAGGCGATGGTGTTGGGGATGACAGGCCCGTGGACCTCGAGGACGCGGTAGCCGTGGCGCAGGACGCCATGGACTTCAAGATCGGTCTCGAAGTCCGAGGAGTCATCGACGATGACTTCGAGGAAGAGGACGTTCTCGTCCAGGGGGAGGTGGCTGACCTCGCTGGCGGACTCGAGTTTGTCCCGGTAGGCCTGAGCGGTGAGCCGGAGTGGCTCGTGGGCGATGATCTGGAGCGGCCCGGACTCCGCTGAGGCGACGAACTCGATCGCCTTCTCGTCGAAGTGGATGCTCGTGGCATGCAGCTCGAAGGAGCGCCTTGCCCGGGAGATGAAGGAGATCACGATCGTGCCCGCGATGAAGATCGCGGCGATCTGGATGCCCTCGGGCCGTTCGACGATGTTCGCGAGCGTGGTGTAGACGAAGACCGCGGAGATGATCGCGAAGGCGATGGTGAGGCGGCCCTGCTTTCGCTTGCGGGTAGAGAGGGTGACGGCGATCGCGGCGGAGGTCATGAGGACCAAGACGCCTGTCGCGTAGGCGCCGCCCTGAGCGTCGACATTCGCCTCGAAGATCAGGGTGATGAGGAAGCCGATCGCGGTGAAGACGAGGACGAGGGGGCGGGTGGCCTTCGTCCACTGGGGCGCCATGCCGTAGCGGGGCAGGTAGCGGGGCACGAGGTTCAGCAGCCCGGCCATGGCCGAGGCGCCCGCGAACCAGAGGATCGCGATGGTGCTCAGGTCGTAGACCGTGCCGAAGGCTAGGCCCATGTACTCGTGGGCGAGGAGCGCGAGCGCGCGGCCGTCGGCCGCCCCGCCGGGCTGGAACTCCTGTTCAGGGATCAGGACGACGGTGGTGAAGCTCGTGGTGATGAGGAAGGCGCTCATGATGACGGCCGCCGAGGTGAGCAGGCGCTTGGTGCCCCGGATCCGCCCCGTAGGGCGGTCCTCGGTATCGCTTGCATCACCCCTGATCTGGGGCATGACCGCGACGCCGGTCTCGAACCCTGACATGCCGAGGGCCAGTTTGGGGAAGACCAGGACGGCGACGGCGAGCATCAGGACCGGATTCCCGTGGGAGGTCTGCAGTGCCTGCCACCAGTCGTTGACCTGGACGGGGTGGGTCAGTGCCTGGGCGAGGGTGACAAAGACGAGCACAGCATTGAGGCTCAGGTAGAGGCCTACGAGGACAACGGCGACCCCGATGGCCTCTTTGAAGCCGCGGAGGAAGACTGCGGCCAGCAGGGCCAACAGGAAGAGGGTGACGACGATGTTCTGGCCCTGCAGCCATCCGGGGATGAGTGGGTTTCCGATGAGGTGGGCGGCGGCGTCGGCGGCGGAGAGGGTCATGGTGATCATGAAGTCCGTGGCGGCGAAGCCGAGGAGGGCAAGAACGAAGAACTTCCCGCCCCAGCGTGGCAGCAGCCGCTCCAGCATCGCGATCGATCCGGAGCCGTGAGGGCTCTCGACCGAGACCCTGCGGTAGACCGGCAGGGCGCCGAAGAGGGTCACCGCCACGAGGACGAGTGTGGCCAGCGGGGAGAGCACGCCCGCGGCGACGGCTGCGATAGCGGGCTGGTACCCGAGGGTGGAGAAGTAATCGACGCCAGTGAGGCACATGACCTGCCACCAGGAGTGCTTCTTCTCGTGTCCGCGGGGTATTGCGTGCGGCCCTTGGTGGAGGGCTTGGGCCTGATGCAGGTCATGCAGGAGCCAAGCCTTGAACGACCCGCCCCTCGACTTCTTCTCCGCTCTCGGCTCTGCCGGCGGCCTGCTCAAAGTAGTCACGGGCTGGGAGCCTACCCGTCAAAGGCAGAGGTGGAGCCGGGGGTTAACGGGATCTTTACGGCGTAGCATCCACCCATGACCACCCCTCCCCCGCTCGCGATCACCGGCGTCACCGGCACCGTCGGCAGTCAGGTCGCCCGGATTCTGGCCGAGGCAGGATTCCCGCTGCGTCTCCTCGCGCGGACCCCAGCGAACGCGCCCATGCTGCCGGGCGCCGTCGTCCTTCCGTGCGACTACGGCAACCGCGCTCTCTGCCAGCGCTCGCTCGAGGGTGCCGAGACGCTGTTCATGGTGTCGGGCAGGGAGAACGAGGACCGTCTCAGCGAGCACAAGGCCTTCATCGACGCCGCCCAGGCGGCCGGAGTCCGGCAGATTGTCTACACCTCATTCATGGGGGCCGCGCCGGACGCGGTCTTCACCCTCGCGCGCGATCATTTCCACACCGAGGAGCACATCAAAGCCGCTGGCCTCGACTACACGTTCCTACGGGACAACATCTATCTCGACTTCCTCGAGGACTTCGGCGGCCCGGAAGGAATGATCCGCGGCCCCGCAGACGAGGGGCGGGTTTCAGCGGTGGCGCAGGCCGACGTCGCCCGCTCGGCAGCAGCAATTCTCCGGGACCCGAGAGCGCACGCGCAGACTGCGTACACGCTCACGGGCCCCGAAGCTCTCACCCTCACCGAGGCTGCGGCGATCATCGCGAAGGCCCGCAACCGGCCCTTCCGCTTTCGGAATGAGACCGTTCCGGAGGCCTACGAGTCGCGGAAGAAGTGGCCGGCGCCCCCATGGCAGTACGACGCCTGGGTCTCCACCTACACCGCGATCGCGGCGGGCCAGCTCGCCGAGGTGACGGACGACGTCGAACGTCTCACCGGCCGCCGCGCCCTCAGCCTCGCCGAGCTGCTCGCCGGCTGATCACTCTTCCTTGCCGTAGAAGGTGGGATCGTCACTCGCGTCGCCACCGCGCATATCGGCGTCGGGGACGTCGATCCCTGCTGCCGCCTGATCCATGTTGGGCACGCCGGAGGGGACGTCGTCCTTGTCCGGCATGTTGCCGTGGATCTGCTCGCGGATGAGCTGCTCCTCCTCGCTGAAGCGAATGTCGTTCGCCTGGTCGGCGGCGTCGCGGGGCTCGTCGTAGGGGTTGCCCGGCTTGTACGTGTTCTCGCTCATCGCCTCGTCGGGCTCGGTGGGGGTCTGGTCGTTCTCGGTCATGTCCGCCCGCTACCCGCGCCGCCCGTGGGTCAATCAAGCCCGGCGGGGTAACTCTCCTCCGACACTGAGCCAAGCACCGGGAGGACGCGATGAACCTGTTGGACGACGCCGTCAGCCGCCTCGAGCGGTGGTCATTCCTCGACACCATCGGGGAACCGGTCCGCAAAGTCACCCAGGCCGCGCTCAAGCCGCGCCTTGTCCGCAACCTGCTCAGCGGCATTCCGACCGGCCACCCGCTGCATCCGGTCCTCACCGACATCCCGATCGGCGCCTGGAGCATGGCCTCGCTGCTGGACTTGGCGGGCGGGGAGTCCTCAGAGAAGGCCGCGGACGTTCTTGTTGCGGCCGGCCTCGTTGCCGCCGTCCCAACTGCTGCCGCCGGCCTCAACGATTGGGCCGATACGTTCGACGGCGCGGGCCGCATTGGTGTCGCCCACGCGACCCTCAATGTGACGGCGCTCGGCTTCTACGGCGTCTCCCTCGTGGCGCGGAAGGCCGGGATGCGGCGAGCCGGCTGCGGCTTGGCCTTCGCCGGCCTCGGCATCCTCCTCACGAGCGGCTACCTCGGCGGCCACCTCGCCTACTCGAAGGGCGTCAAGGTCAGCCGCACGGCCTGGCACGAAGGCCCCACCGAGTGGACGGACGTCCTCGCCGAGAGCGACCTCGAGGACGGCAAGCCAAAGCTCGCCACCGTGGGCGGCGTCGAGGTCATGGTGATGCGCGACGGCGGTCGCATCGTCGCGCTCGACAACGTCTGCACGCATGCCGGAGGCTCCCTCAACGAGGGCACCATCGAGAACGGCTGCGTCACCTGCCCCCTGCACGGCAGCCAATTCCGCCTCGCCGACGGCGCCGTGGTGCGCGGGCCAGCCGCCGCTCCCGAGCCCAGCTACGAGGCAAGGGTCGACGGCGGTCGAGTTCTTCTGCGGGCGCGGCACTAGCACGCGAGGACGCACCTTTGATACGAGAACGCACCTTTGATACGAGGACGCACCTTTCACGGGGTTGAAAGGTGCGTCCTCGCAGGTAACGTCCGTCCTCGGGGTGAGTTACTTTCGTCACGTGAAAAGCCGCCCACGCTTCCAAACGTACACCACGCTCGTGCGGCGCACCGCGTCTTCACCCATCCTCTGGGCCGTGGTCCTCGCTGTGGGCTGGGCTCGGTTCGTGTCCGACCCGATCCGCGAAGATCCGCCGGTGGCCGATCCCGTCGAGGCTGCAGTCTATTTCGTCGGCATCATCCAGTGGACATGGATGGCGGTCTCCGTCGGGAGGACGAGCGGACAACCGCTCTGGCGCGTGCTCGTCACCCTGGCCAACGCGTTCCTGTTCCTGCTGCTCGGCTTCTCCTACGCGTACTGGGCCATCGGGGAAGCGGCAAACTTCGCGGGCGGCCCCCTGTCGAAGCTCGATGCCGTCTACTTCACGCTCGGGACTCTGACGACGGCGGGGACGGGCACCATCTCCGCCGTCGGTGCCCTCAGCAGGGCCACAGTCTCGCTCCAAATGGCACTCGATATTGCCTTCACTGCTTTTGCCCTCGCGTTCGCCGTCACTCGGCTGAACGCGGAGAAGAGTTAGTATCTGCATATGAATGCAGATAGGCAGAAGTGTGGGCGGAGCCTCGATTCCCCCTACGTCGAGCTCGCCGTCGAAGTGTTCTCGATGCTCGCCGACGCCACGCGGGTGAGGATCATCCTCGCCCTGCGAGAGCACGACGAGCTGTCGGTGAACAGCCTCGCGGAGGCCGTCGGCAAAGCACCGGCTGCTGTGTCCCAGCATTTGGCAAAGCTCCGCCTGGCGCGCATCGTCTCCTATCGTCAGGACGGGAATCGGGCCTATTACCGCCTGGCGAACGAGCACGCCTCCCAGATGGTCTCCGACGCGATCTTCCAGGCCGAACACTCTCTCGACGGCATTCCCCGCCACCACCATGCGGACGCGGACCGGGCGGAGGGGGTGACGGCATGAGCTCCACGCATTCGCATCACGACCATGGGCACACGCATGAGCACCGGCATGACCATCCCCACGACCACGACCACGACCACGATCACCATCACGGAACCGGTTGGAAGGCCACCCTCAAGGAGTTCTTCGTCCCCCACACCCACGACGCAGCTGACTCCATCGACGACGCCCTCGAGGCAAGCCATGAGGGCGTCCGCGCCCTGAAGATCAGCCTCTTCGGGCTGCTGGCGACGACGGTGCTGCAGTTCGTCGTCGTCCTCATCAGCGGCTCGGTCGCCCTGCTCGCCGACACGGTGCACAACTTCTCCGACGCCCTCACCGCCGTGCCGCTGTGGATCGCGTTCATTCTCGCGCGCCGCCCGGCCACAAAGCGCTACACGTACGGCTACGGCCGGGCCGAGGACTTGGCGGGACTGTCGATCATTATCGTCGTGGCCCTATCGGCCATCGTCGCCGCGTGGCAGTCGATCGAGCGTATCCTCAATCCGCAGCCGATCGGCAACCTGTGGTGGGTCGCTGCGGCCGGCGTTATCGGCTTCGCAGGGAACGAGGCGGTGGCGATGTACCGGATCAACGTCGGCCGGCGCATCGGTTCCGCTGCGCTCGTCGCGGACGGCATTCACGCCCGCACCGACGGGTTCACGTCGCTCTCAGTGGTTGTGGGGGCGATCGGCGTCATGCTCGGATTCCCACTGGCAGACCCGATCGTGGGCCTGCTCATCAGCGCGGCGATCTTCGTCCTGCTGTGGGGCACGATCAAGAGCCTTGGCCGGCGGCTCATGGACGGCATCGAGCCGGATCTGGTCCACCGCGCCGAGCACGCGCTCGAAGACACCCCGGGAGTGATGGGCATCGAGAAGCTCCAACTGAGGTGGATCGGCCACCGGATCCACGGGACCGCCGTCGTCATCATCTCGCCGGACTCCACGGTGACCCACGCAGACGGGATCCGGCGCGAAGCCCATCACCGCCTCGAGCGCGCGCTGCCGAATGTCGAGGACATCACGATCGCCGTGGCACCGAGCTGAGGGCTCACCCCGCGCTGCGGGTGCGCTTCTTCGGCGCCGGCTTCTCCTCCGGAGCCTCTTCCTTCTCGTCGCCGTCCTTGGCGGCCTTCGCGCCCTTCCGCCGGCTTTCGACGCTGCGTCGGAGCGCTTCCATGAGGTCGAGAACCTCCGCACCTCCGCCCTCTTCCTCGGGGGCTTCGCCGAAGGTTGCCTCCGTGTCCACGGATTCGCCCTGTTCGAGTTTCGCCTCGACGAGCTGACGCAACTGCAGCTGATATTCGTCGGTGAATTGCTCGGGCGTGAAATCGGTCGAAAGGCTTTCGACGAGGGAAGACGACATCTTGAGCTCCTTGTCTGAGATCTTCACGGCCTCGGACAGGATGGGGAATTCGGCCTCGCGTACCTCGTCCTGCCACAGCATCGCCTGCAGCACCATGACATTCCCGCGGACGCGGAGCGCTCCGAGGCGGCTCTTCTGCCGCAGAGCGAATTTAACGACGGCGGTCAGTTCTGTCTGCTCGAGGGTCTGCCGGAGGAGTTGATACGGCTTGGCGCCGACCTTCTCGGGCTCGAGGTAATAGCTCTTCTCGAAGAGCATGGGATCGATCTGATTGTCGGGCACGAACTCGACAACCTCGATCTCGCGGCTCTTTTCGACGGGCAAGGACTCGAGGTCCTCGTCCGTGAGCACCACAGTGCGGCCGCCCTCCTCGTACGCCTTGTCGATGTCGCCGTATTCGACCGTCTCCCCGCACACCTCGCACTTGCGCTGGTACCGGATCCGGCCCTTGTCCTTGTTGTGGACCTGGTGGAGCTTCAGGTCATGATCCTCGGTGGCGCTGTACACCTTCACAGGCACGCTCACCAGGCCAAAGCTGATGGCGCCCTTCCAGATAGACCGCATGTCCCCAGTGAACCGCACAATCAGGGGCTTGGCGAGAAGGCCGCCGTCGAAAACCCGCACGGTTGGCCGTCCCTCGGCTCCTCGACCGTCTGAAAGTGGCATAACCGTTGGTGCTGCGGGACGGTTATGCCCCTCAGGGACGGCCGGGGTGGCCACGGGCGGACAGATGGCGAGGAACGGTCATAACACCGCCGGCGCGAATTCCTGAATGAACTCGAGCCCGACGTCGGCAACCTCCCGCCAGCCCGAATCGATGATGAGCGAGTGGCCGCGGCCGGGAATCCGTTCGAGGCGGGTGACGCCGCTGTTCTTGGACTGAATCCTGTAGCTGGCCTCGACGATGGCCGAGGGGACGGTGTTGTCGTTCTCCCCGGAAATGAGCAGGAGCGGTCCGCGCCCGGAATTCTTGGTGTCCACTTTGGTCTCAGTGAAGGGATTGAGGTTCGCCGTGGCGGCCTGGAACAGTGGAACGCCGGACGCAGGCACGTGGTACGTATCGTAGAGCTCGCGCGCCTCGGCCTCGTCGAGGTTGTTGGCCCACCCGTACACGAATTGCTCGAACGTCAGCGCCACTCCCCGGGTGAGGCTCCGCGGATGGGCCAAGACGGGCGCGGCGGATTTCAGGGACGATGGCGGCAGCGCCAGAACGCCTTGGAACGGCGCGTTGTCGATCGACACCGTCGCCGATGCTCGGCCTTCGCCTGCAATCTTCTGCGCGATCAATCCGCCGAACGAATGGCCGACGACCGCAGGTGAATGCTCCAGTTGGTCAATTGCCTCGAGGTAATGCTCGGTGACCTGCCCGACCATCTTCCTGGCAAAAACCTCGGGGTGTTCCCGCGCCTCTTCCACGCTGCGTGGGTCGTCGGGCCAGCCCGGAGCGATCGTGGCATAGCCGTTATCCTCGAAGAGGCGACGCCAGCGGTCCCAACTGCTCGAGAGGAGCCACAGGCCGTGGATGAAGACCACGGTTCGGTGCCCGCTCGCGTTGGCAGCCGCGATCTCGTCCCGCTCGGCCGACGTCAGGGTGCTCATGGCGTCACATCATTCCTGCCCAACCACCTCCACGTACAGGGGCCGGCCGTGCAGGCGACGGGCGAGTGGTCCGTGCTTCAGAACCCGCGGGACGTAGGAGTGCCCATAGGGGTCGTGCACGACGAATTTGCCCTCCGCAACGCCGTCACGTTGGACGACGACGCGGTCCACCCCATCAAGCCCTTGACAATGCCACACCTGACCGTGGGAGGAGACGGTCCACGCCCGCTGGTCCCCCGGCGCCTCAAGGCTCAGCTCCTCGAAGAGCTCGGCGAGGAAATCCTCTCGCGACTCGGGGAACCGTCGCAGGATCCGGTGCAGTTCGGGGGCGACTTCGCGCTGGCGCCGCAGGTGCTCCCACAAGGTCTCATGAGCGACGGTGCCGATCTGACGGCTCAGATGGAGACGACCGTCCGGGTCCGAGAGCAGATGGAAGTACTCGCCGTGCCGGCCGATCACGCAGCGCGTCGAGCCGGGGTCCTCCCCCGATTCGGCCAGTTCGGCCTCCGAGGCGTAGAGGCGCAACGCCCCGACATCGTCCAGCAGCACCAACGGACCGTCCATCCCAGTCCCTCCGATCGCCAAGACCATCAGAGCACCGGGCAAGCCGGGCGGCCGCTGTCCTTAACGCAGCCCGAACGCAGGGGGACCGAATTTTGACGCCCTCTTTACGCCCAGCATCTCAGCCTCGCGCGGCGACCACTGCCACGGCGACTCCTGCGTATTGGAAGAGCGCAAGCTGGTGCGGGTCGGCGCCGTCGTCGGTCACAAGGGTCCACGGCACGGGAAGGCGGGCCCAGGCATGGAATGGCCGTTGCCCCAGCTTGCGGGAATCCGCCAGCACGTAGACGTGGAGGCCCCTGCGCGCCATCAGCTCTTTGAGCCGGGTCTGACTGTGGTCTGCTTCGCAGATGCCGTCGTCCGCGGTGACGGCGTCGGCGCCGAGGAAGACCCGGTCGAAGGTCATTCGCTCGAGCGTCGCCTCGGCCAACGGGCCAACGAACGTCTGGCTGACGCTGCGGAAACGGCCCCCCAGACAGTCCACGCGGACGCCGGGCGAGTCGGCCAGTTCCTGCACGACATTGAGCGCAGGCGTGGTGACACTGAGGTCGTCGTGACCCTGCAGGGAATGGGCGAGGGCACCGACAGTTGATCCGCCATCAAGCAGGATCGACTCCCCCGGCTTGACCCGCGTGGCTGCCCACTGGGCGATGTCCTGCTTCTCCTCGAAGGCCTGCCCGATCCGCTGGCGCAGGGAGGCCTCAGGATGCGCGCCAATGGCGAGCGCGCCGCCGTACGTGCGCGCGAGCTTGCCCTGCTCGTGCAGCAGGGCGAGGTCGCGGCGGATGGTCGATGCTGTCACGTCGAACCGTTGGGACAGTTCCTCGACCGAGGCGAGGCCCGCGGTGGCCGCCAATCGGTAGATCTCGTCTCGTCTGGCCTTCGCCGCTGTCATCCGAGTCCCTCCGGGTCATGCGCGATCACGCAAACAATACTGCGCGTTTCACGCAAGTCTGTCATGCTTGAGGATGATGCTGCTCTCACCCACGGTTCTGGTCCAGGCGGACGACTTCTCAGGCGCCGCCGAAGTCGGCCACCAGTTCGCCGCCCAGGGCTTCTCCGTGCGCATCATGCTGACGACGACGGAAGCGCGCCTTCCGGATTCCGCCGGCGGTGGGTGCGAGGTCGCCGTCGTGGACACGCATAGCCGCGGCGCCTCCGCGCACGCCGCACGGGCTGCAGTGAAGACTGTCGTGAAGGCCGGTGTCACCCAGCTCGGCGGCGGAGCGCTCGTCTTCAAGAAAACTGATTCTCTCTGGCGAGGAAACCTCGGACCCGAGCTGTCGGCCCTGGGGGAACTCGGCTACCACGTGGTGCTGGCCGGCGCCCTCCCGGCCATGAAGAGGACCGTCGTGGCGTCCAAGCCTTTCGTGGAGGGCCGCCCGCTCCACAGCTCGCGGCTCTGGGCCGCCGAATCGCGGCGTCCCCCGGAGGACCTGGGCGAGCTCTTCCCTGCAGGCGCCGACGTCCGGTTTGTTCAGCTCGACGAGGTCCGCTCCGCCGACTTCACCGACCGGCTCAGGGCTGCGCTTCGCAGCCCGGGCCCCGTCATCGCCGTCGTGGACGGGGAGACCGACGCCGACCTCGGCGCCGTCGTCGAGACGCTCTTGGGACTCGACTTCTTTTCAGACCGGCCCATCGCCCTCGCCGGGACGGGCCAACTGGCAGGCCTCCTGGCGCGGCGCCTCGCAGAGGAAACTGCGCACACCGCGCACTTTCCCGCCGACCTCGGCCCACGCTCCAGCCGGAACAGCCGGGGTGCGGTCCTCGCCGTCGTCGGCTCGGCCTCCCCAGTAGCCCGACGGCAGGTGGCGCATCTCGCCGAGGCGGGATTCGACGTCGTCGACCTCTCCTCAGGGCAGGAAGGGGCGAAGATCATCCGCGAATCCCTCGCCGGAGGCCGGTGCGTTGCGCTCACCGTCGCCGCCCCAATCGATCCCGCTCGCTCCGCGGAGATCGTCGGCCAGCTCGTGCGCCTGACACAGGAGGCCCAACGGGCCCTCCCCACGGACCTCATCCTCACCGGCGGGGAAACCGCCCGCGAAGTCCTGAATGCCCTCGGCATCTCCTCCCTTGTCCCGCACACCGCGGTCCAGCACGGCGCCGTGGTCAGCACGGCAGACGACGGCAGGCTCGTCGCCACGAAGCCCGGCAGCTTCGGGGACCCGCTCGCCCTGGCCGAGCTCTACCGGGCAATCCAGCTGCACGGGACAATCCACGACCCAGAAGAAACTCCGGAGGTCCGCATGACGAATGAGAACGATGACCGCCCCTACCTCGCCGTCACCATGGGCGACGGCGCCGGGGTCGGACCGGAGGTCACCGTAGGCGCCCTGATCCACCCCGGTGCCTACGCGGACAGCCGCCCGGTCGTGATCGGGGACGCCCGCCGGCTGCGTCTCGCTGCAGAGGCGCTCGGTGCCACCGCCGAGATCGCCACGGTCTCCGGCGTCGAAGAGGCTGACTTCACTCCTGGCCGGATCAACGTCATCGACCCGGAGCTCCTGCCCGAGGACCTCCCGTGGGGACAGGAATCCGCCGAGGCGGGCAACGCCGCGTACCACTACGTGAGGATCGCGTGCGAGCTCGCGATGGCCGGCAAGGTCCAGGGCATCTGCACCGCCCCGCTCAACAAGGCTGCCCTGCACAAAGCCGGGCATATTTTCCCGGGGCACACCGAACTGTTGGCCCACTTCATGGGAGTGGACGAGGTCTCCATGATGCTCTCGACGCCCAAGGTGAAGGTCATCCACGTGACCACGCACGTCGGCCTTGTCGACGCGATCCGCATGATCGAGCCAGGGCTGGTCGAGCGCACGGTCCGTCGTGGCAACGAGGCCATGAAGCGGGCAGGAGTCGCGCAGCCGAAGATCGGAGTCTGCGCCATCAACCCGCATGCGGGAGAGAACGGCCTCTTCGGCTACGGCGAGGAGGAGGAGAAGATCGTCCCGGCCATCGAGCGGCTCCAGGCCGACGGCATCGATGCCCGGGGACCGCTTCCCGCCGACACCGCCTTCTTCCTGGCCGGGCGCGGCGACTACGACCTGATCGTTGCCATGTACCACGACCAGGGCCACGGCCCCGTCAAGGTTCTGGGCATCGAGGAGGGCGTCAACATCACCGTGGGGCTTCCGGTAATCCGCACCTCGGTGGACCACGGCACGGCGTTCGACATCGCGGGCAAGGGCATAGTGGACGTCCGCAGCATGATCGAGGCGCTCCGGCAGGCTGCGGAGATGTCCCCGCGCCTCGCAGTTGGGAGCAACCCGGCCTAGAGCCGCCCGACCTCGAACACGTCCACCGTCGCCTCCGAGTCGGCGAACACCTCGATCTCGAGCTGCTCCCCGCGGGGGAACACGAGGTCGGTGATCGTCGCGAGGCCGCCCTGCACGAAGACCTCGAGCGAGCAGGCGTCGATGAAGACGTCGAGCTCGACGCGGCCGTCGACAGTGTCGAGCGGCGCGCGCTCAACCGACGCGAAGCCCTCATGGAAGTCCACGAGCCCGGACGAGGTCCGGTCGAGCCGCACCTCGCGGGCCGCGGCATCGACAGCGAGAATCGCTGCGTCGCCGTCGCCCGAGCCGAACCGCACGCCGAAGGAGCCCCCAGGCAACGCACCCACGCGCACCCGGCACGCCTCGCCGCGCGGCAGCACCACTCTGGGCGCCTGGGTTGGATCGGACGACGGCGGCACGATGGGCCGCTGGATCAGCCGCAGACGTCCGTCGAGGTTGCGGAGCGCGAGCTCCCGCGGCAGCGACATGGCGCTGCGCCACGCGTCGGTCGGGGTCGCCGCGGCGTAGTCCCAGTTGTTCATCCACCCGATCATGACGCGACGGGCGGGCCCGGCGTCGGGAGCTGGCAGGCCATTGAACGAGACGGCTGCGTAGTAGTCACGACCCCAGTCCAGCCAGGACCGGCTGCCCGGAATCTCGGCGAATCGCACGCCGTCGAACTCTCCGAGGAAGTACCGCGTCCCGGACCCGCCGGCCACCCCGCCCGGGTTCGTGCTCACCACGAGCACCCACGCGGTTCGTCCCGGCTCGCCGTCGACGGGCAGCTCGAACAGGTCGGGACACTCCCACACGCCGATCCCAGGGGCCGCCATGCGAAAGTCGCTCAGGAATTCCCAGTCGATCAGATTCGCCGACTTGTACAGGAGCACTCGCTGCTCCTCCGCCTCGACAGCGACCATCACCCAATAGGCCCCCGCCGGGCCCTCGTACCGGAACACCTTCGGGTCGCGGAAGTTGGCCGAGCCTCGGTCCAGGACGGGGTTGCCCGCGTACTTGGTCCACGTCTGGCCCTCGTCCAGGCTGTAGGCGAGGGACTGGGCCTGGACGCCGGGCCGGGGCGACGACGGCCCATAGGCGCTCGTGTAGACCGCGACCATCGGCGGCGCCACACCGTCGCCGAGTCCAGACGTGTTGGACTCGTCCACGACAGCGCTCCCCGAGAAGATCGACTCGGACTCATCGCAGCGGATGGCCACCGGCTGCTCGGTCCAGCTCTGCAGATCGGGGGAGGTCGCGTGGCCCCAGGACATGTTGCCCCAGTCGGTCCCGAACGGGTTGTGCTGGTAGAAGAGGTGGTAGACGCCGCGGTGGAACACGAGCCCATTGGGGTCGTTGATCCAGTTCCGGGCAGGCGTGTAGTGCAGGCGCGGCCGGTAGCGGTCGCGCGTGGTGGTTGAAGTCATCGGCTCAGTTCTTCAAGGAGGGCGGGCGGTTCAGCGCCGGCCCTCGAAACGGTGATGGCGGCTGCTCTGGCGGCGTAGGCGCCGGCCGCAGCGAGCTCGTCGGAGCCCGAGGGCTCGAGGCGCGGCCGGTCCGCCGCGAGCAGGGCGTGGAGCAGTGCGGACATGTAGCTGTCGCCAGCGCCCACGGTGTCGACGACAGTCGTCGGAACCGGCTCAACCTCCACGCTGCCGCTGCCGGAGACGAGCAGCGAACCTCGCGCGCCGAGCGTGAGGGCGACGACGCGCGGGCCGAGCGCCAGAATGGCGCCTGCCCCCTCGCCCACCTCGAGTCTCGGGTACAGATACTGCGCATCCTCGTCGCTGAGCTTGACGACGTCGGCCAGGGCCGCGAGCCGCTCGAACCGTTCCCGCGCTTGGGAGGCCGGGCCGACGAGGGCGGGGCGGATGTTGGGATCGAAGCTCACGGTCGCGACCTCGCGCAACTCCCGGACCAGCTCCTCCACCCGATCGGCGCCCGGGGCGAGGAACGCCGCAACCGAGCCGACGTGGACGTGGTCCGCCACCGGAAGCTCAACCTCGGCGGGAAGCTCCCAGGCGAGGTCGAACTCGTAGTGGGCTGCGCCGTCGTCCGTGATCTGGGCGCTCGCGGTGGACGTCGAGGCGAGCGACCACGACTCGGGCAGGATCTCGACGCCAGCCCCCGCGAGGCGGGCGGCGATCGCCTCGCCGCGCGCGTCCCGGCCGAGCGCGGTGAGGAACGACGTCGGCACGCCGAGCCGCGCGAGGCCGAGCGCGACGTTCGCGGGCGAGCCGCCCGGATGCTCCCACCGTCCATCTCGGGTGCAGATGATGTCGGTAAGCGCCTCGCCTACAGTAAGGACATTCAGCGCTCGAGCCACGCTCACCCCTTCACCCCACTTGAGGCGATGCTGTTCACGAACGCCCGCTGGAAGGCGATGAAGAGCGCGACGACGGGCAGCGTGATGATCGATGTGTACGCCATGACCTGGCCCCACGAGACGTTGAGCTGGAAGAAGTACTGCACACCGATCATCACCGGCCGCAGCTCCTCGCTCTGCACCACCATGAGCGGCCACAGGTACGAGTTCCAAGCAGGCAGGAAGGTGAGGATCGCGACCGTGGCGACAGCCGGGCCGGAGAGCGGCATGACCACCTTGCGGTAGATCGTGAACCAGCTGGCGCCGTCCACGCGGGCGGCTTCGTCGAGCTCCTTCGGGATGGACTCGAAGTACTGGTGGAAGAGGTAGACCGAGAACGCGTTCGCGATGAACGGCACGATCTGCACGCGGTACGTGTCGAGCCACCCTTGGGTGAGGGTGAGGTTGAAGCCGTCGAACTGCAGCCACGGGAGCTGGTTGACCCACCACACGAGCGGGAGGGCGAGCGTCTCGAACGGCACGATGAGCGTGGCGATGATGAGCGTGAGGATCACGGCCTTGCCCCGGACCCGCATCCGGGAGAGCGCGAACGCTGCCATCGAGTTGATGATCACGCCGAGCACCACGGTGACCACGGAGACGCCCACGGAGTTGACGAGGAAGCGCGCTGCTGGGACCCGGTCGAACACGGCTCCGTAGTTGTCGAGCGAGAGGTGCCCGACCGGGAGGAACGCCGCGATCGACGACAGGTCGCCGAAGATCTGCTGATCCGGCTTGAGCGAGGAGACGAACATGAACAGGAGCGGGAAGCTGAACACGATCGCAAGCGCGATCCGGAGGACCCAGCCGCCAATGCCCGTTCCGGGGCGGAGGCCTCGTGTTGCGGATTTGCGGGCGACGGCGGTTGGGTCGAGTTGAACGGTGGCCATGGTCAGGACTTCTCTCGGGTGAGGTAGCGCTGGACGCCGGAGACGATGAGCACGAGGACGAAGAAGACGAGGGAGATCGCCGAGGCGTACGAGGTCTCCTGCTGCTGGAACCCCGCCCGAACTGCCTGGAACACGATGGTGCTCGTGGAGTCGAGCGGCCCGCCCTGCGTCATCACGTTGATCTGGGTGAAGAGGCTCAGCGCCTGGATGGTGATCGTCACGAGAATCAGGTTCCGGGTGGGCCGCAGGCTCGGCCACGTGATGAAGCGGAACCGCTGCCACCCGCCGACGCCGTCGATCGCCGCGGCCTCGTAGAGGTCCGCCGGAATGGTCTGCAGACCGGAGAGCCAGATGATCATGTGGAAGCCGGCGGCCTGCCACACGGACATGAGGATGATGGCCGGCATCGCGGTCGAGGTGTTGTTGAGCCAGTCGGGGCCGTGGACGAGGCCGAACGTGACCCTCGCGATGATCTCGTTCAGCAGCCCTTCCTGCCGGTACATGAACAGCCACAGGAGCGAGACGACCACCATCGAGGTGACGACCGGGAGGAAGTAGAGCGTCCGGAAGAAGTTCACCCCGCGGACCTTGACGTTGATCAGCAGCGCCATGCCCAGGGCAACCCCGGACTGCAGGGGCACCACGACGACGGCGAAGTAGGCGACGTTGAGCAGCGAGTGCCAGAAGGTCTCGTCCTGGAAAAGACGGACGAAGTTGTCCAGGCCGACGAACGACGGCGCATACGGGGCCAATAGCCGGGCATTGGTGAAGGCCAGTCCGAAGGCGAGCAGAGCCGGCACCACGACGAACAGGATCAGGAGCAGGACCGCCGGGCCGAGCATCGCCCAGCCCAGCGCCTGCTCACGACGGCGCACGGCACCCGAGCGGCGAGCGGACGAAGGTTTCCGCACTTGCCTCACCGGAGCACGGTCGAGAGATTGATGGAGTGCCATGATCAGCTCTTGTAGCCGTTGTTCGACTTGATGTTGTCATTGATGTTCTTGACCGCCTTGTCCAGGGCGGACTTCGCGTCACCGCCCGAGAGGATGTCCTGAACCGTCTTGCCGAATTCGGTGGCGATGAACGGGTACGCCGGCGTCTCAGGCCGCATCACCGCGTAGCTCTTGGAGAATTCGCGGAAGACGCTGTCCGCGCCGTTGGCCGCGTAGTCGGGCATGAGGGCTGCCGCGGCCTGCGTGGCCGGAATCGTGCCCGTGGCCGAGGCAACCTTGGCGACGTTCTCGGGCTTGAGCATGAAGGACAGGAAGTCCATCGCCGCCTGGGAATTCTGGCAGCCAGTGGTCACGCCCCACTGCCAGGACCCGCCGCCGATCTTCGGCCCGGCTCCGAGGTTCGGAACCGGCAGGACGACAAGGTCGTCACCGAGGGCCTTGCGGGCCTGATCCGCGGCCCACGACCCGGTGTAGACGATCGCGCTCTTGCCGTTGAGGAAATCCTTGGTGGAATCCTGTCCGCTCTTCTGCGCCATGTAGCCCTGCGTGACCAGCCCGCGGAACCACTGAGCCCACGCCACCGCCTTGTCGCCGTTGAGCGCGCCGTCGGCCGTCTGGTAGTCCGTGCGGTTGATCAAGTCTCCGCCGAAGGACTGCAGGAGCGGCGAATACGCGTACGGGAGCCATTCGCCGGTGCCTGCCGTGCCGAGGTCAAGCGGGTAGTCCCACTTGCCGAGCTTCTTGAGCGAGGCGAGGGCGGAGTTGAACTCGTCCTTGGTCCACGGCTTCTCTGCGGTCGGAACGCGGACGCCTGCAGCTTGGAGGTCGGACTTGCGGGCGAACATTGCCAAGGCGACGTCGTACAGGCCCACGGAGTAGGTCTGTCCGTTCCACTTGCCCACGGTCGAGGGCAGATTCTGCGAGAGGTCCGCACTGAGGTTGAGCGGCTGAAGGTACTTCGACCAGGCCCAGTTCGGCACATTCGGCTCGTCGATGTCCACGAGGCACGGGAGCTTGTGCGCCGCCGCCGCGGAGACAACCGAGTTGTTGTACGAGTCCTGCGGGAACGCCTGGACCTTGATCTTCACCTTGCTCTGGCTCGCGTTGAACGCGTCGACGAGCGACTGGTCTGCTGCAAGTTCGGCTGCGTTGCCGGCGTTGTGCGTCCACAGGGTGAGCGTGCCGTTGGCGCCGTCGCCTGAGCCGCCGCTGCCGCTGCCCGAACCGCACGCGGCCAGGCTTCCGCCAATGGCGACCGCAGCTACACTGGCAGCCAGGACCCGCTTGAGCGCAGTTTTCATAACGCGTAATTCCTTCTGTCTTTCGAATTTCTGGCGAATTTCGTGGATGGATGAGGTGAGTGGTTCCTTCCGGGTGCGGTTGTTGCAGCAGCCGCACCCGGCCTTCTTGGTGCTCTCAACGAGGCCGTGCGACCGAGCCTCGTCGGACGATCGGGCACTCGAAGCGGATCTGGGCCGGTTCGGCGTCGGGATTCTCGATCTCGTCAAGGAGTCGGCTGACGGCCCAACGGCCCATGTCGTAGTGCGGGAGGGCTACCGAGGTCAGGCCCGGCCAGAGCCCGTCCGCGATGATCTCGAAGTTGTCGATGCTCACCACGGACAGGTCGTCGGGGATGGTGAGCCCCTTCGACGCTGCGACCTCGTAGGCGCCGAACGCTTGGCGGTCGTGGAAGCAGAACAGTGCCGTGGGCCGTTGGGCCAAGCCCAGGAGCTTCTGCGCCCCGGCGCGGCCACCGCCAACCTCTGGCACCTCGTGGGTGACGAGGTCGTCGTCGTACTCGATCCCCGCCTCGGCGAGGGTTTTGCGGTAACCCTGAAGGCGCCCGAGGGCCGCGGGGATGCCGTCCCTGTTGTTGATGAAGCCGATCCGCCGGTGCCCTGCATCGATCAGTTCCTTTACCGCGGTGCGTGCCGCCGCGACTTCGTCGGGCACGACCGAGGAGAACCTCCCGTCGGCATCGAAGGCGTCCAGCAGCACCACAGGAACCCCTGTGGTGCCAGCCGGAACATCGGCCTGCTGGTGGTACATCCTCGCGAAAACGATGCCGTCCACCTGATGCTGGAGGAGGGTGTTCACCTGCTTCTCCTCAAGCGCCCGGTTTCTGCCGCTGTCCACGAGCATCAGCAGCCATCCCCGCTCATAGGCTGCGTCCTGCGCGCCGAGGATCATCTCGCCGGCGAAGGGGGTGCTCGCGATCTCGTCGCTCACGAGGCCCAGCAAGTACGAGCGCTGGTTGCGCAGGCCGCTCGCAAGCCGGTTGGGTGCGTAGCCCAGACGCGCCGCGACCTCGCGGACGTGCTGGCGCGTTTCGGGACTGACGCGGGACTGGTGTGCGTCGCTAAGGGCGTGCGAGACGGTCGTGACGGAAACGCCTGCGGCCTTCGACACGTCGCGGATCCCGACTTTGGCCATCTCGCTCACCTCTTTCGCAAAACGTTTTGTATGTCGTGCTTCACAGTGTGAAGCAAACCGTTTTGCAAAGTCAACCCCCCGCCGAGGTCGGGTCCCCGGCCGCCCACGTCGGGTCCCCTGCCGCCGAGGTCGGGCCCCCTGCCGCCGACGTCGGGCGGCTGGCCGTCTCGGGTACACGAACTCGCCCTGAATGAGCGCCTCGGGTACGCAACTTTCTGTACCTGAAACGAAGAAAAAGGGCGTGTGAAGTCTCGGGACTGAATGGACACTTCTGTCTCAGGTGATCGTGGACAGTGTGTCTCACGAGTGCGTGGACACTTGGCGGTTCTGATCTGCTCATGAGCGTCTATGAGCCTGATCCGCAGGTCCGTCTGAAGGTGGCTTCCTGGCCCGAGAACGCGCCCCGAGGGGCGGTGGCGCGGTTTTGCCGGGAGAACGGGGTCTCGAGGTCCTGGTTCTACAAGGTGCGCGCCAAGGCCCTTGCCGAGGGGACGTGGGCGGCGATGGAGCTGGGCTCGCACCGTCCGGCCACGAACCCCGCCCAGACACCCGAGGACCTCGCGACCCTGGCCGTGAAGATCCGCCGCGAGCTCGCCGCCGAGGGCAAGGACTGCGGGCCGCTGAGCGTCGCGGCCCTGATGCGCCGCCGGGGCCTTGCCCCGCCCTCGAGGGCGACCCTGGCCAGGATCTTCACCCGCGCCGGGGAGGTCGTCCCGGCCCCGAAGAAGAAGCCCCGCTCGGCCTACAAGCGCTTCGCCGCCGCCGCCCCGAACGAGCTGTGGCAGATCGACGCGACCGACTGGCCCATGGCCGAGGGGCGCAAGGCCGTGATCTTCCAGGTCATCGACGACCACTCACGCCTGGCCCTGGCCTCCCTGGCGGCCCGGGGCGAGACCAGCGAGGCCGCCATCGCCGTGGTCAGGACCGCGGTCGCCCGGCACGGGGCCCCGCAGAAGTTCCTCTCCGACAACGGCCTGGCACTGAATCCCTCCCGGCGCGGATACCGCGGGGCCCTGGTGGCCTACCTCGAATCCCTCGGCACCAGACCCATCACCGGCAAGCCCCACAAGCCCACCACCCAGGGCAAGAACGAGCGCTTCCACCAGACCCTGTTCAAGTACCTCTCCGCCCGGCCCGAGCAGGCCACCACCCTCGCCCAGCTGCAAGCCCAGATCGACGCCTTCGACCTCTACTACAACACCGAGCGCGAGCATCAGGCCCACGGCGCCCTGCACCTGACCCCGCAGGAGGCCTGGGACCGCACCCCCAACGCCGAGCCCCCGACTCCGCCCGAGCCCGCCGCACGGGTGCCCGAGCCCGAGATCGCGCTCCGCACCGGAAGCCGGCCCAAAGGGATCATCACGATCCTGAACTGCCATTTCCTCCTCGGCACGGCCTGGGCCGGCCAACGCGTGCGCGTCCTCTACGACGAACGCACCATCGCTTTCTACGACCAGCACGGCACCCAGATCCTGACCCACCCCAGACCCCCCAAGGGCACCCGATTCGTGCCCCGCAGCGGCCTCAAACACCCCGCGCCGCCAAACCGTCCACACTCACGTGAGACATGAACCATCCACACTCACACGAGACATCAACCGTCCACGATCACCTGAGACATCACACGAAGAAAAAGGGCGAGTTTCTGTACCTGAAACGAGGGAAAGGGGGGTTTCTGTACCTGAAACGGAGAAAAGGGGGGGTTTCTGTACCCGAGACGGTTAGCGGGCCCAGTCGCCGGCTTCACCCTCAAGCGGGCGGCCGATGAGCCAGTGATGACCGAACGGGTCCGCGAACCGGCCTTGGCGCAGGCCGTACGACTGATCCGCAATGGGGGCCACCTCGACGGCCCCGGCCGCGACGAGGCGTCCGCCGAATGCGTCCGGATCCGGGACGAGCAGGTTGAGCCGGACGGTCGTTCCGCCCAGCGTCTCGGGGCTGAGATTGGACGCCTCGGGCGCTTCGTCGGCCACCCTGAACCGCGCGTTTCCGACGGCCATTTCGACGACGATTCGCCCGTCCGGATACGTGTTCCGGTGAATCTCCCGGGCACCGAGGGCGCGCTGGTAGAACTCAACCGCCAGGGCGGCGCCTCTGACTGTCAGCACGGGGGTGAGCGTGTTCATGCGAATTGGCTGCGCCTCGTCGGCGATTCATGAGCGACCCGCCCACGCACCCGCAAGAGCAGACCGATGTACGTCAGATCCACAACAGAGCACAGGAGTCCGATTCCGAGCACAAAGGGCCAATTCGAGAACACGCCGAATTGGATGGTTGGGGCCAGCGTTCCCAGCCATTTGGCGACGGCGATGACCAGGCTCTGGCCGCGGGCGCCCCGCCGTTCAAGGAACATGGCGATGAACAGGCCGGACATGAGCAAGTTCTGCAGGAAGGCCGAATAGACCTCTCCGTTTGTCCGGCCGAATTCTGCGAGGAACAACAGCTGCACCGCCACTGAGGCCGCCAGCAAACCGGTCCCTCCCGCAACAAACGTGCCCCGCCCGATTCGATCCGAGAATTCGGCGAATCCGTAACGGAAGAACGTGAAGACAATCGCGATGTCGGCACAGGCCCACACAAGGTTGACGTATCCCTGCACGCTGCCGCCGCCGGAGAGGTCCAGAACGGAATAGAGCCATTCCCACGCGATATTGAGCATGAGCGCCGCGGCGGGAATCGCGTAAGTGCGCTGCATGAAGCCGACACGGATCGCTTCGGCGTAGACAATCGTCCAGGCGAGGCCGCTGAGGAGCGTCAGCACCGTGCCAATGCCGTCCATAAGGCGAGGGTACGCCTGCGATGGCACCAGAGAGCCGGTGCCCGGACACTTTGTCCGCGCACCGGCTCGCTGCGAAAGCGGCGGTTATTCGAGATCCGCGATGGCCCGGCCGGTCCGGTCCGGTGCCATGACCGAGAACACGAGCCCGGCGACCGGCCCGATGATGCCGAGGGCCAGTGCGAACGGCACAGTTCCCGCGAGGCTGAGGGCGAAGAGCGGGAAGATGCCGGCGCCGAGGCCGCGGCCCACGTAGTAGCTCGCGCTCGAGCCGGTGGAGCGGACGCGCGTGGGGAAGAACTCGGACATCCACACGCCCAGCACCCCGAAGCCTCCGGCCGCGCCGGCGCAGAGCATGAGCGCCCAGAAGGTGGGCCACGCCCAGAAGTCGATCCCTACGTGGGCGGAGCCGGTGACCAGGAGCCAGAGGAACCAGGCGAATCCGATCGTCCCGACGGCGGAGGCAAGGGTGAAGGCGTACTTGCGGCGTAGGGCGTCGGAGATCACGCCAGTGAGCGTGTAGGCGATGATCGTCGCAACGTAGCCGATCAGGACGATGAGGCTGACCGTGTCGAGGGAGAGCTTCTGTGTGGTGAGCAGGTAGGTCGAGAGGTACGCGCCCACGGAATTCGTGGTGAGGAACATGGCCGTCGAAAGGACCATGAACAGAACCGTGCCGAACACGAATTGGGGCTTGAAGATGTCCACAACCGGAACCTTGGTGCGGCGCAGCTCCGCGGGAAGGGTGCCGGCCTTGAGGTGCTGCTGATACGCGAGCCACTGCTTCGATTCGGGCAGGAGCTTGAGCGAGGCGAAGCCGATGACGGTACTCACCACACCGATCGCCATGTACCCCGCACGCCACCCGAGGTCGTGGCCGAGGAGGGTGAGGAACAGGAAAATGACGCCTTCGGTGAGGATCTCCCCCGCGAAATACATGGCCTGGATAATCCCGCCCATGGTTCCGCGCTTTGCGGTCTGCCAGCATTCCGTGAACATTGAAAAGGAGAGCCCGAAGAGGCCGCCCATGCCGACACCGGCAAGGACGCGGGTCGCCATGAACGTCTCGTAATTGACGGCGAGGCCACCGAGAAGGGCGGCTAGGCCGAAGGCGACGACGGAAATCGCAAACGTGCGACGGCGCCCCAACGTGTCCCCGAGAGTTCCGAAGACGAACCCGCCGAGAATCGAGGCGAATCCCTGGACCGTTGCGACGGTGATGAGCGCAATGGTTGAGACGTGCAGGCTTCCGGAGATGTAGACGAGCGGGTAGCCGATGAGATTCAGCTCCGCTCCGTCGAAAAGCGTGCCGAGCAGCGCGAAGGTCAGAATGAAGCGGATCTCGCGGCGCGAATAAGTTGTGGCGGTGCCCACCGTAGGGGCTCCCTTGATGATAGATATCACGTGCGCTTCCTCGTCGTTGAGGCTCTATTGAATGCTAGCGAGCTTCTGAACACCAGTGAGCTTCCGCTCGGGGGAGCGCACGACGGCGGGCGGGCACCCGCCGTCGTGCGCTGGACTCCTGCTACAAGCCGGCTCCGCGCGGCCGGCTCAGGCGCGGGCAGGCGCGCTGACGCGCCCGAGGCCGGCTGAGGCGAGGGCGAGGGCGATCTCGTCGTGCGCGCCGGGGGCGAGCGGCAGGAGTGGGGTGCGGACGGTGGCGTGCTCGAGGATGCCGCGGGCCACGAGGCCCTCCTTGAGCGCGACCGTGCCCTCCATGTGCGAGCCGCGGTGGTAGACGTTCTTCGTCACCGGCAGCAGGCGATCGTGGACCTCCCGCGCCTTGACGTAGTCCTTGGCCTTGCCAGCGGCGATGAGCTCGACGAGCGGCTCGGGGGCAAGCCCGCCATAGCCGACGAGCGCGCCGTCGACGTCGAACATGGTGTGCAGCAGGTATTCGTCATGGCACGTGAGGATCTGCAGGTCGGGGAAGGCAGCACGCAGCACGGGGATCTCGGTGTCCCAGCGGCGCATGTTCCGCACGCCGTTCTTCGTGGCGAACACGCCCTCCTGAGCGGCGATCTCAAGCTGCGTGTCGAGGTTGTAGGTGGCCTTGGTGACGTCCGGGTACTGGAACAGGATCAGCGGCAGCCCGCTCTTCTCGTAGATCTCCTTGTAGCGGGACTGCGGGGCACCCTGCTGGTAGCCGAACCGCAGCCAACCGTGGGACGGGTAGACCAAGCCGGCGGAAGCACCGGCGTCGACCGCGCGCTGCGCCTCTTCGGCGGCGACCCTGTTGCCCTCGCCGGTGATGCCGGCAATGATCGGCAGCCTGCCCTCGACCGCGTCGCGGAATGAGGAGATGACGAGGGCCTGCTCGGCCTGGGTCAGGAACGTGCCTTCGCCAGCGTGGCCGAGGACCACCAGGCCCTTGACGCCGTCGACGCTGCCGAGCCAGGCGCCGAGGCGGTGAATGGCGTCGACGTCGACCTCGCCGTCGCGGGTGAAGGGGGTGACGGGGGCGGGGACCAGACCGCGGAGATCGATGGTGCTCATGGGGCTCTCCTTCGAGTTGTCGATCGTGTTGTGCAATCGATTCCGTTATCGATTGCTTCGACTGTAAGCTGGTTCACAGCAGCACGTCAAGGGGGTCCAGGAAGGCACTGATGGAAGCCAAAGAAACGCGCGTCGGCGGACGCCCGACGATCGCGGATGTCGCGGAGGCGGCAGGCGTCGCCCGGTCCACCGTCTCCCGCGCCATGAACCGCGATCACCGCTTCTACCGGAGCCCTTCGGCCGAGCGGATCCGTGCGGTCGCCGAATCCCTCGGCTACGAACCGAACCCCACTGCGGCAAACCTCAGGCGCCAGCAGACGAACACCATCGGCGTGCTGGTCTCCCGCCTCACGGACACCGTCATGGCGATGCTCTTCGAGGAAATCGCCGCGGCGAGCACGGCCCGGGGGTATCACGCGCTCGTTGCCACCACGTACGACGACCCCCAACTCGAGCGGGAGAACGGCCTGGCGATGCTCGCCTCACGCGTCGACGGGCTGATCCTCACCACGGCCACCACGGAAGGTGGCCTGTGCACCGAGCTCGTCGAGCGGGGAATCCCCCACGTCCTCGCCTTGAGGGCGTTCGGCGAGAGCCCGAGCGTGGTGGGCGACGACACCCTCGGCGGCTACCTCGCGACCCGGCATCTCATCGACTTAGGGCATCGCGAGATCGGCCTCGTCGCCGGGCCCGACCATGCCCCGACCGCTGTTGCCCGGCGCGAGGGGTACCGGCAGGCACTCCGCGAGGCGGGCATCGCCGAGGTCCCGGAGTTCGTCTACCCTTCCTCGTTCAGCATGGAGAGCGGCGAGGCTGCGGCGGAAGCGCTGCTGGCTGGCTCGCGGCGTCCGACGGCGGTCTTCGCCGTGAACGACAACACCGCCTTTGGCTTCACCTCGGTGATCCAGCGCGCGGGCCTGCGCATTCCGCACGACCTTTCGATTGTGGGCTACAACGACATTCCACTCGTCGCCCGCCTGGCAGTTCCGCTGACAACCGTGAGGGTGCCCTTCCGGGAAATTGCCTCCGCGGCAGTGGACGGACTGCTGAATTCCATCAACGGACGCACTGCAATCACTGGAGGGCAACGGGTGCTCGCCCCGACATTGATCCCCCGGGCGTCGACGGGGCGGCGCAACGTTTGACGAACCGCTGAACGGGGAAACAGTCGATGTCCAAGAAACCACTCACGCGCAGGAACGGAGGACAGCATGGGATTCGACGACAAGGCCCACAACAAGGCTGAGGAACTTGGCGGCAAGGCCAAGGAGGCACTCGGCCGGTCCAACGACGACCCGGACCTCGAGGCCGAAGGCAAGCGCGACCAGATGTCCGCGGGCCTCAAGCAGGCCGGAGAAAAGGTCAAGGACGCTTTCGAGGACGTGAAGGACGCTTTCAAGAAGCACGACTAGAGAGCACGACGGCGGGCCCTCCCCTCCGCGGGGAGGGCCCGCTCATGCTTTCAGGCCCAGAATGCGGCGCACGTCGAATTCAGGGGTGGTCTCGAGCTGGGCGAAGGTGCAGCTTTCGGGGTCCCGGTCAAAGCGCCAACGACGGAATTGTGCCGTGTGCCGGAAGCGCTCGCCTTCCATATAGTCGTAGGCGACTTCGACGACGAGTTCCGGCCGCAGCGGCACGAACGACAGATTCTTCCCAGCGCTCCAACGGCTCACAGCTCCCGGCATCCTGGTCAGCTGATGCGCTTCTTGATCGGCCCAGTCGCCCCATGGGTGAGCAGAGAGATTCTCCTCGATGAACGGCTTGAGCTGTTCGACGAGATCGCGTCGCTTTGCCATGGGAAACGACGCGGCGACGCCAACATGGTGCAGCCTGCCACCGTCGTCGTAAAGGCCGAGCAGAAGCGAGCCCACCACGCCGCCCGTCTTGTGCCACCGGAATCCCGCGACGACGCAGTCCGCAGTCCGCTCGTGCTTGATCTTGAACATGGAGCGCTTCCCCGGCTCGTACTTGCCGTCGAGCGGCTTTGCGACGATTCCGTCCAGACCTGCTCCCTCGAATTCCGAGAACCATTTCTTGGCCTCTTCGAGATTGCTCGTGGACGGGGTCAGAAGAACGGATTCCGTCCCCTCGCCGATGACATCCCCGAGAATCTTCCGGCGC
The DNA here is from genome assembly GCF_005876955.1 of Sinomonas gamaensis. Lineage (GTDB taxonomy): Bacteria > Actinomycetota > Actinomycetes > Actinomycetales > Micrococcaceae > Sinomonas > Sinomonas gamaensis. The sequence continues at coordinate 67,767 of NZ_SSCL01000004.1, read as the reverse complement.
TCCGCGAAACGACGTTTCATGAGGTTCTCGTCCTGGAGGGCAAGGGCGTCGAAGGCCACGAAGGAAACAGGAGTCTCGCTCGCAAGCAGCCTGACCCTGCTCTCGGCCGGGTGAATCCTTTGCTGGAGGGCCTCGAAATCCAAGCGGTCGCCGCGAATCAGCACAATTTCGCCGTCCACCACGCAGCGTTCTGGGAGTGCGGCCCGCAGTTCCTCGACGAGCTCCGGGAAATAGCGGGTCATGGGCTTGTCATTGCGGCTGCCGAGCAGAATGTCATCGCCGTCCTTGAACACGATGGTGCGGAACCCGTCCCACTTCGGTTCGCTGTGGCCGACGTCGGGGATCTCGGGCACCGAGCGGGCGAGCATCGGCTCGACGGGCGGCATCACGGGAAGGTCCATAGGGATATCCTGCTTCGCCCCAAGGCGGTTCAAACAGAGGTAACGGGGCGAGGCGCTCCTCGGATAAGCCGCCGCCGTTCTGGGTAGTCAAGAAGGACGGAGAGTGGGAAGGTGGCGCCATGGCAGCGAAACGCGAGATCGTGGAAATCGACGGCCATCAGATCCGCCTGACCAATCTCGACAAAGTGCTGTACCCGGAAGCCGGCGTCACGAAGGCCGACATTCTCGATTACCTGCGGACCGTCGCGCCATACATGATTCCCGTCGTGCATGACCGGCCGGCCACGCGAAAGCGCTGGGTCCATGGCGTCGGCACCGCTGACGAGCCCGGCCAGGTCTTCTTCCAGAAGAACTTGGACAATTCGACCCCCAGCTGGGTGGAGCGCGTGACGCTCCATCACCGGCATTCCACCAACACCTATCCCCTCATCAACGACCTCGCCACGCTGATCTGGCTCGGCCAGATGGCCGCTCTCGAAATCCACGTCCCGCAATGGCGCGCAGCCGGGGATGACAAAATGCTCAACCCCGACCGCCTCGTCCTCGATCTCGACCCCGGCCCGGGCGCAGGGCTCCCCGAGTGCGTCGAGGTCGCCCACCTCATCAAGCCGATCCTTGACGACCTCGGCATGGTCTCGGTCCCCGTCACGAGCGGGAGCAAGGGGATCCACCTCTACGCGAAGCTCGACATGAGCCAGAAGTGGGAGCAGGTCTCCGCGGTCGCCCATGAGCTCGCGCGCTCCCTCGCCGCCGATCATCCCGACCTCGTGGTGAGCGACCAGAAGAAGACACTGCGCGAAGGTCGGGTGCTCGTCGACTGGAGCCAGAACAGCGGCCAGAAGACGACAATTGCGCCGTACTCGCTCCGCGGTCGTGCCCAGCCCATGGTCGCTGCACCGAGGACCTGGGAGGAGATCGGCTCCCCGGATTTAGCACATGTGCGCTATGACCAGATGGCGGCCCGGATCGAGGAGTATGGCGATCTGTTCGCGCCCCTCGTGCCGGAGGAGTACCGGTCCCACGACGACGCGAGGAGGCCCCCGCCGTCGTCGTCCGCTCGCATTGGCTCACCCACGACGGCGGGCCCGAAAGACCGCCTGACGGAGTACCGCGCCAAGCGGGACCCCGCCGCGACCCCAGAGCCGGTGCCCCTCGAGTCCCCGACACCGGGCGAGGGGAACACCTTTGTGATCCATGAGCACCACGCTCGACGGCTGCACTGGGACCTTCGGCTCGAGCACGAGGGAGTCCTCGCCTCCTTCGCGATCCCGCGCGGCATCCCGACTGATCCGCAGCGAAACAATCTCGCAGTTCACACCGAAGACCATCCGATCGAATATCTCACCTTCTCAGGGTCCATTCCGAAGGGTGAATACGGCGCCGGCGAAATGTTCATCTGGGACACCGGGACGTACGAACTTGAGAAATGGAAAGACGGCAAAGAAATCATCGTCCTCCTTCACGGGCAGGAGGGCGGCGGGCTCGCGGGCGTCGCCGACGGCAAGCCCGTGCGCCTCGCGCTCATCCACACCGGGACCAGCGACGGCAAGGACAACTGGCTCGCCCACCTGATGAAGGACCAGACCAAGGGCCACTGGCGCCCCGGCGCGCGCCACGACCCAGTTGCGCCGTCAGATCTACACGGTAAAGATGACGGCGCAACGGGAAGCGCAGCGGGAAAGGGCGGGCCGAAGGCGGCGAAGGGCGGGCCCGCGCCGTCGCCGATGCTCGCGCAGATCGGGACCCCCGGGCTGGTCCACGGTGACGACTGGGCGCTCGAAATGAAGTGGGACGGCGTGCGCGCCATCGTCGACGCGCGCGGACCGCTCAAGCTCATCAGCCGCCGAGGGCTCGACACCACGGGAACCTACCCCGAGCTCGCCGGACTCGCCGATTTGGGGCCAGCGATTCTCGACGGCGAAATTGTCGCCATGGATCCGAAGGGTCGCCCGTCCTTTTCTCGGCTGCAGCAGAGAATGGGCCTCAGCGACCCCACCGACGTTGCAGCAGCGCGCCGGAATTACCCCGTGCGGATCATTCTTTTCGACCTCCTCGAATTTCAGGGACGCGACCTCACCACGCTGCCCTTCCGCGAGCGCCGCCAGGCCCTCGAGACTCTCGCGGGCGGCGCCCTGCCCGAGAACGTGGATCTCTCCCCCATCTTCGACGGCGACATCGACGACGTGCTCGAGGCGTCGGCCGAGCACGGCCTCGAGGGCGTCATGGCCAAGCGCCTCTCGTCGCGCTACGAAGCCGGGAAGCGCTCGGGAGCCTGGCTGAAGATCAAGCACGAGCGGATGCAGGAAGTGGTCATCGGCGGCTGGCGGTCCGGAAAGGGCGGGCGCGAGGGCACTATCGGCTCGCTGCTCCTGGGCATCCCGGACGACGACGGCGGGCTGCGCTACGCCGGTCGCGTCGGCACGGGCTTCAGCGAGCGGGATCTGGCGGAAATCGCCTCCAAGCTGCGGCGGATTGAGCGGAAGACGTCGCCGTTCGACGACATCCCCCGCGAGGACACTGCCGACGCCCACTGGGTTCAGCCGAAGTTCGTCGGCGAGGTGCGGTACGGCGAGTGGACCGACGCCGGCCGCCTTCGCCATCCGGTCTGGCGCGGGTGGCGGCCGGACAAGGAACCCAAGGACGTGACCGCGGAGCAGTAGCCAGGCCAGTCGGCCACAGCGACCCAATTGTCGGTTTTTCGCGAGTGCAGCGCCCTGCCACCGGCAGAAAGCCGACAATTCGGCGTGGCCGAGGCCCCTCCAGAGGCCCCTTGACACTCGCGGTGTGCAATGTAACATTTCACAGTGATGTGACACCGACCACTCGGGTCGAGCGTCTCGGATCGCAACCGGAGAACAGGGAAGCATGGCAATGACCGTCTCAGCGACCACAGACGAGGCACGAGCCTCACACGTAGGCATCAAACTGAACAACATCTCGAAGCGGTACGGGGACCACGTGGTTCTCGACGATGTCTCGCTCAACGTTGAGCCGGGCACCGTGACCGCCCTCATCGGCCCGTCCGGCGCGGGGAAGAGCACGTTCCTGCGCTGCATCAACCTCCTCGAGCGACCGGATTCGGGGACAATCCGCGTAGCCGGCCACACCATCGAGCCGGGCAAGAACGTGAGCGCCCGGGATCTGGCCGCCCTGCGACGCAGTGTCGGCATGGTCTTCCAGTCCTTCAATCTCTTCCCGCACATGACCGCGCTGAAGAACGTGAGCTTCCCGCAGCAGCGCGTGCTCGGGCGCAGCAAGGAAGAGGCGGACGAGCGCTCTATGCAGCTCCTCGAACGCGTCGGGCTCAAGGAGAAGGCCGGGCAGCACCCGGGCCGATGCTCCGGGGGCCAGCAGCAGCGCATTGCGATCGCTCGGGCCCTCGCCTTGGATCCGAGCATCATGCTCTTCGACGAGCCCACCTCAGCCCTCGATCCCGAGGTGGGCCTCGAGGTCCTCTCGGTCATGCGTGAGCTCGCCGCGGACGGCATGACGATGGTCGTGGTGACGCACGAGATGCAGTTCGCCCGCGACGTCTCCGACACCCTCGTCGTGATGGCGGACTGCAAGATCATCGAGCAGGGCGATCCTCGGGCGATCATGAGCGACCCGCAGGAGACCCGGACCCGGCGCTTCCTGCGCGCCGTGCTGGAGCGCTGACATGGACGCCTTCTCCGCAGTCCTTCAGGGGCTGCCCATGACGCTGACGCTGACCCTCTCGGCGTTTGCGATCGGCATCATCGGCGCCGTCCCGCTCGCGGTGGCCCTGACCTCGCCCGTCGCGCCGGTGAAGCTCGTGGCCCGGATCTTCGTGGACCTCGTCAGAGGCGTGCCGATCATCGTCTGGCTGTTCCTGCTGAAGTTCGGCATCCAGATCGGAACGTTCAAGTTCAACCCCGTCAGTGCGGCCATCGTGGGGTTGGGCATCGTCTCCGTCGCCTACCTGGCCGAGATCTATCGCGGAGGCCTGCAGGCCGTGCCGCGCGGGCAGCTCGAAGCCTCCCACGCCTTGGGCCTTCCGCAATCGAGCACGTTCTTCGGGGTTGTGGTCCCGCAGGCGTTCCGGATCGTCTCGCCGTCGATCGCCACCTACCTCGTGGGACTGCTCAAGGACTCCTCGATCGCCTCGACCATCATCGTCTCGGAGATGGTGTTCCAGTCCCAGGCCTTCGCCCGGCAGCACCCGACCGTCGAGGGCATCCTGCCCTACATCCTCGTGGGCATCCTCTACATCGGCCTCAGCCTGCCGGTCGCCTACCTTTCCCGAACCCTTGACGCCCGCATGAGGAAGGCAGTGTTCGCATGACCTGGCTCGCACAGTGGGCGGGATACCTCCCGCAGATGATGTCCGGCCTCGGCGTGAGCCTCCTGATCGCCGGCATCTCGATCGCCGCAGGCTACCCGCTCGGCCTGGCGCTCAGCATGATGGTTTCCGCCAAGAACCTCGCCGTCCGCACCCTCGGCCTCGCCGTCGTCGAGATCGGGCGCGGCGCCCCGGCCCTCGTGATCCTGTACCTCTTCTACTACGGCCTGCCGAAGTTCGGCATCGCCTTTGAGAGCATCACGGCGGCCTGCCTTGCGCTCACCTGGAACGCTGCCGCCTACTCGAGCGAGATCATGCGGGCTGGAATCCAGTCGGTGGCCCGCGGGCAGACCGAAGCTTCGAACGCCCTCGGGATCTCCCAGCGCGACACCTTCTTCCGCGTCGTCATGCCGCAGGGCATGCGCTCGGCCATCCCGGGCCTCATGGGCGTGGCCATCCAGATGTTCCAGGGCACCTCGCTTGCCTACGCGATTGCGGTTCCCGAGCTCATGAAATCCGCCTACAACATCGGCAGCCAGGACTTCAACTACCTCCAGATCTTCGCCCTCGCCGGCATCTGCTACGCCGTCATCTCCATGCCGGCCACGTGGATCACTGTGTTCTTCGAGAAACGTCTTGCTCGCCACGCGTAACCCCACGAAAGGAAAATCCATGAAGAATCCCACGCGCACCGGAGCCTTGGCCGCCGTCGTCCTCGCCGCCGGCGTGAGCCTCACCGCCTGCGGAGGCACGACCACCGCCTCCTCGGGCGACTGCACGCCGAAACATCAGGGGGTGCAGACGGTCGCGCCCGGCAAGCTCACGGTCGGGGTCATCGACATCCCGCCGTTCAGCAGCTACAACAGCGGCAAGCCCAACGGCATCGACGTCTCGATCGTGAGCAAGATCGCCAAGGACGAGTGCCTCGAGCCCGTCTACCAGCAGGCGACGTATGCGGACGCGGTGCAGTCGATCTCGGGCGGCAACATCGACCTCGCGGTGGGGACGATCGACGCGACAGAGAAGCGGCTCAAGGCCGTCGACTTCTCCGCATCGACCTACCTCGACGGCATGGGCATCGCGTCGAAGACGGGCGCGACGACCGTGGCGGACCTCGAGAAGATGGGCAAGGTCGGAACGATCGACGGCTACCTCTGGGTTGAGGACCTCAAGAAGATCCTCGGAGACAAGCTCGTCACGTACCCGAGCAGCGTTGAGCTCAAGGCCGACTTCGACGCGGGCCGCCTCCAGGCCGACGTCGACGCCTACGGCGTGCAGGTGCTCCAGTTCAAGGGCGCGCAGGGCGTCACGGTCTCGCTCGCCAACGACAAGCCGGACCCCCGGGTCGGCGCCATCACCCAGGCGCCCGAGGCGGCCTTCCCGCTCACCAAGGGCAACACCACGCTCAAGAAGGCGCTCGACGACGCATCACAGCCCAGCGCGAAGACGGCACCATCACCAAGCTGCTCACCGATGCGGGACTCTCGGCCGGCCTCGGGAAGGTCGCCGCAAAGCAGTACGTCGTCCCGGCAAGCTGACTTCACATTTTTCTCCTCCATGTGCAATGTCACATGGTAAAATTCCCTGAAAGGAACATCATGACCGCCAAACCCTGGCACGGCGTCCTCGTCGCGACCGCCCTCCCCTTTAACGAAGACCTCAGCGTGGACTTCGACGCCTACGCCGAACACGTCCGCTTCCTGGCGAGCGCGGGCTGCGACGGCGTCGCCCCCAACGGCTCGCTCGGCGAGTATCAGACCCTCAGCGACGAGGAGCGCGCTCGGGTCATCACGACGGCGGTCGAGGCCGCGCCCGAAGGCTTCACCGTGATGGCGGGGGCCGGCGCCTACGGCGGCCTCCAGACCCAGCGCTGGGCGGAGCAGGCTGCCGAGGCCGGCGCACACGCCCTCATGCTCCTCCCCCCGAACTCCTACCGAGCCACCGACGAAGAAGTCGTAGACCACTACCGGCGCGCGGCCGCCGTCGGCCTCCCCATCGTCGCCTACAACAACCCGATCGACACGAAGGTCGACCTGACCCCGCAGCTCATCGCGCGCCTCCACGGCGAGGGTCTCATCGTTGGGGTCAAGGAGTTCAGCGGCGACGTCCGCCGGGCCTACGAGATCAAGGAACTCGCCCCGGAGGTCGACCTGCTCATCGGCACGGACGATACCGTGGTCGAGATGGGCCTCGCCGGTGCCGTCGGCTGGGTGGCGGGCTACCCCAACGCACTCCCGGAGTCCACCATTGAGCTGTACCGTCTCTCGACCTCGGGGAACGTCGCGGACCTCGAGCGGGCCAGAGAGATCTACCGGGACCTGCACTCGCTGCTCCGCTGGGACAGCAAGACCGAGTTCATCCAGGCCATCAAGCTGTCGATGGATATCGTGGGCCTTCGCGGCGGCGTGTGCCGACCGCCCCGGAGCCCGCTCTCGCCCGAGGCGCGCGACGCCGTCGTCCGTGCGACGGAGGCGGCACTCGCCAAGGGCTACAAGTAACCACCCGTTCATCGATTGCTCCGTAACTGTCGTTATCAGCGTCCAAAACGACAGTTATGGAGCAGTCGATGGTCCTGATTGAGGAGAGCAGCATGAGAACGAGCCGGATCTTCCACGCCGTCGACTCCCACACCGAGGGCATGCCGACCCGAGTGATCACAGGAGGAATCGGCACGATTCCCGGGGCAAGCATGGCCGAACGCCGGTTGTGGTTCATGGAGAACAGCGACTGGATCCGGACTCTGCTCATGTATGAGCCCCGCGGGCACGCGTCGATGAGCGGAGCGATCCTCCAGCCATCGACGCGCCCCGATGCGGACTTCGGCGTCCTCTACATCGAGGTCTCGGGCCTGCTGCCCATGTGCGGGCACGGGACGATCGGGGTGGCGACGGTCCTGGTGGAGACCGGAATGGTGGAGGTGGTCGAGCCGGTCACCACAGTGCGGCTCGACACCCCCGCCGGCCTCGTCATCGCGGAAGTCGCCGTCAAGGACGGCCACGCGGAGTCGGTCACGATCCGGAACGTGCCCTCGTTCGCGGAACGGCTCGACGCCGCCGTCGAGGTTCCGGGCTACGGTTCCGTGGCCTACGATCTCGCCTTCGGCGGGAACTTCTACGCGATCGTCGACCTCGAGGCGCTCGGCCTCCCGTTCGAGCGCTCGCGCAAGGACGATCTCCTCAAGGCCGGGCTCGCGATCATGGACGCGATCAATGCCGACGGCGAGCCTGTCCACCCCGAGCGCAGCGACATCCGCGGATGCCACCACGTGTACCTGAAGGCGCCCGGCTCGACGGCGCAGCTCTCGCGGCATGCGATGGCCATCCACCCGGGGTGGTTCGACCGCTCCCCGTGCGGCACCGGGACGAGTGCGCGGATGGCCCAGCTGCACGCGCGCGGCGAGCTTGCGCTTGAGACGGACTTCGTCAACGAGTCCTACATCGGCTCGCGCTTCATCGGGCGGCTGGTCGAGGAGACCGAGGTTGCGGGCCGGCCCGCAGTCGTTCCGACGGTCACGGGCCGCGCGTGGGTCACGGGCACCGCGCAGTACTTCCTGGACCCGACTGATCCTTTCCCCGCGGGGTTCCTGCTGTGACCCTCGCCAGCACAGCACTCCCCTACCTCGATGCCGCGGCCGTGCGGGCGGCGGCTCCATGGACGACGGCGGTCGCCGCTTTGGAGCGCGCCCTCCTTGACGGGGTGGACCCCGAGGAGGACAGTCCGCGGCTGTTCAGCCCGGCGCCCGCCGGCGAGTTCCTGATCATGCCGGCGGTCGGTGCGGCGTACAGCGGGATCAAGGCCCTCACCGTGGCACCGGGCAACCCCGCCCGTGGCCTCGAGAAGATCCAGGGCGTCTACCTCCTCGTGGACTCGGACACCCTGGCCCCGGTCGCCGTTCTGGACGGCACCGAGCTCACGGCAATCCGCACCCCCGCGACGACGCTGCTCGCCGTGACCCGAATCCTCGCCGCGGGGCCGGGCGGGGTGTCCCCGTCCCCGCACGTGCTCGTGTTCGGCGCCGGCGTCCAGGCGCTCAACCACGTTCGGGCGGCGCACGCGCTCCTGCCCGGGGCGAGCTTCGCCGTCGTCGGCCGCCGTCGCGAGAGGGTCCGCGGGCTCCTCGCGACGCTCGCCGCGGAGGGGATCGACGCCCGGGAGGGGACGGTCGAGGAGGTGCCGGCGGCAGACGTCGTGCTGTGCACCACCTCGTCGTCGACCCCGCTGTTCGACGGCGGACTCGTGGCCCCCAACGCGGTGGTCGCCGCCGTTGGGCAGCACGGACTCGACGCGCGCGAAGTCGACGCGACGCTCGTGCTGCGCAGCGATGTCGTCGTCGAAGGCCGGGCCTCCGCCCTCCGCGAGGCCGGTGACCTCATCCCGGCGCGGAGCGCTGAGGAATGGGAGGCGATACGCCCCGCGAATCTGAGGGAGCTCGTGCGGGGCGAGTTCGTGAGGACCCCGGGGCGTCCCTGCCTGTACGCGGGAGTCGGCATGGCCTGGGAGGACCTCGTCACGGCGGCCTTGGTGTATGAAGGGGGCACGAGACATTGACGCCCGTCCAAGGAGTGTCCGCCGTGGCAGCCAGCAACAACCTCCCAATCGCCCCGCTCGGCCCCCAGCGGAGCCTGCGCGAATCCGTGACCGAATCCCTCCGCGCAGCGATCATCGCAGGCTCGCTCGAGGAAGGGACGCTGTATTCGGCGCCCGCTCTCGGCGCGGCGTTCGGCGTGTCCGCGACCCCCGTGCGCGAGGCGATGATGGATCTGGCCCGCGAAGGGCTCGTGGAGACCGTGAAGAACAAGGGCTTCCGGGTCACTCGGATGAGCGATCGGGAGCTCGACGAGATCACTCAGATCCGCCTGCTGCTCGAGCCCCCGGTGGTCGGCGAGGTTGCCGGGACCATCCCGGCGCAGGGCATCACGGCCCTCCGCGCCATGGCGGACGCGATCGTCGCCGCCGCGCGCGAGGGCGACCTCGCCGCCTATCTGGCCGCCGACCGCGACTTCCACGCCGAGGTCCTCCGCTATGCCGGCAACGATCAGCTCGTGGCCCTCGCCACGAGCCTCCGCATGAAGACCCGCATGTATGGGCTCAAGAGCCTGAGCGAATCAAACCGCCTCGCCGACTCCGCCCAAGAGCACCATGAGCTGCTCGACCTGCTCGAAGCCGGCGACAGCCAAGCCTCGCTCGCCCTCATGCGCCGCCACATCAGCCACGCCCGCGGCCTCTGGGCCACGGGCGAGCAGGAGCCACCACCCCAGGAGAAGGAATGAACCCACCCAGCGACGTCGTGGTCGTGGGCGCGGGAGTGATGGGCGCAGCCACCGCCTACTTCGCCGCCCGGCAGGGCCTCCGCGTCACCGTTCTCGACAAGGGCCTGCCCGCCAGCGGCACCTCGTCCGCCTGCGAAGGCAACATCCTCGTCTCCGACAAGGAGCTCGGGCCGGAACTCGAGCTCACCCGCTATTCGCTCAGCGTCTGGCAGCGCGACCTGGCGGACCATGAGCGCCTCTGGGAGTTCGAGCGCAAGGGCGGAATCATCGTCGCCTCCCACGAGAGCAGCCTCGCCTCGCTCCACCGGGTCATGGCAGTTCAGAAGGACTTCGGGGTCCAGGTCGAGGAACTCGACCGGGACGCCCTTCGCAGCGCGGAGCCCCACATCACCCACGAAGCCCTCGGGGGCGCCTACTATCCCGAGGACTGCCAGGTTCAGCCGATGCTCGTCGCGGCCCAGCTCGTGCGGCTTGCCGTCGCCGCCGGCGCCACGTTCCACGCCGACACTCCGGTCACGGGGTTCCTCCGCTCCGGCGGCCGCGTGACCGGTGTGCGGACCGCGCGCGGCGACTTCCCGGCGTCGGCCGTCGTCAACTGCACCGGCACGTGGGCCGGAGAGCTGGCCGCCCTGGCCGGGGTCGAGGTGCCGGTGATGCCGCGGCGCGGCTTCGTCATGGTCACGGAACCCCTCCCGCCCATGGTCCACCACAAGGTGTACGCGGCCGAGTACATCGACAACGTGGGGAGTTCGGACGCCGGCCTGCAGGCCTCGCCGGTTGTCGAGGGCACGCCGAGCGGCACCATTCTGATCGGCTCGACCCGCGAGCGCGTGGGGTTCGATCGCTCCGTGAGCACGGAGGCCCTGGCCCGTCTCGCCCGGAACGCAGTAGCGCTGTTCCCCTTCCTCGCCGAGGTCAAGGCGATTCGCCACTACCACGGCTTCCGGCCCTACTGCCCCGACCATCTGCCGGTGATCGGCCATGACGAGCGCGCCCCGGGCCTGTGGCACGCGGCCGGCCACGAGGGCGCCGGGATCGGCCTCTCGGCCGGCACCGGCAAGCTCCTCGCCCAAGCCCTCGCGGGCCAGGCTCCGGACCTCGATCTCGCCCCCTTCTCCCCCGCCCGATTCGCAGAGGCGTACGCATGAGCATCTCCTTCACCTTCAACGGCCGCCCCCTCGAGGCGAGCGCCGGCCAAAGCGTCGGCGCGGCCCTGACCTCCAACGGGTTCACCGCCTGGCGCTCGACCCGCAAGGGGGGCCGCCCGCGCGGCCTCTTCTGCGGCATCGGCGTGTGCTTCGACTGCCTCGTGACGGTCGACGGCGACGCAAACCAGCGCGCGTGTCTCGCCGAAGTGCGCGACGGCATGGTGGTCGACGGCGTCGAACCTCTCGAAGGAGACCGCACGTGACCGAGCACGTCGTTCAGGTGGACATCTTCTGGGCCGACGTCGCCGTCGTCGGCGCGGGCCCCGCCGGTCTGGCCGCAGCTGTGGCGGCGGCGGAAGCCGGGGCGAGCGTCGCCGTCGTGGACTCCGCCGCGCAGCCGGGCGGGCAGTATTGGCGGCACCGGCCCGAGACCGTCATTCCGGACCCCGATGGCCGGGGTCATCACGACTGGGACGTGTACCTCGATCTCCGTTCCCGGTTCGACGCGGCCCGCACCCGCGGAGCGATCACATACCTCCCCGGCCGCTCTGTGTGGATGGCACAGAAGCACGACGACGGCTTCACCCTCCGCACGACCCCCACCCTGGCGTCCCCCACCCCCGTAGCGACCCCCACCCTGGCGTCCCCCACCCCTGTTGCAGTGAGGGGTCGCCGCCTCGTGCTGTGCACGGGCGGCTATGACCGCCAGCTCCCCGTCCCCGGTTGGGATCTGCCCGGGGTCATGGCGGCCGGCGGAATTCAGGCATTCATCAAGGCCAATGGTTCACTGCCGGGGCGGCGCTTCGTCATCGCCGGCACTGGCCCGTTCCTGCTCCCCGTGGCCGCGGGCATCGCCGAGGCGGGCGGCACGGTTGTCGCCGTACTCGAGGCCTCGGCGCCGTCGGCGTGGCTGCCGCATCTTCGAGCGGCAGTTGGCGTACCCGAGAAGGCACTCGAAGGGGCGGGATACGCGGCGACGTTCGCCCGGCACCGCATCCCGTATCGCACGAGGAGCGTTGTCACTGAAGTCCTGGGCGAAAATCGGGCCCACGCCGTGCGCACCGCCCGCGTGGACTCGGCCGGCCGCGTGCGGCCCGGGTCGGAAAGGGTCTACGACGACGTCGACGTGGTGGGATTCGGCTGGGGCTTCACGCCGCAGCTCGAGCTTCCCGTGTCATTGGGCGTCGCGACCCGGATCGACGCCGACGGCTCGCTGGTCGGCGTCGTCGACTCGCGCCAGGAGTCGAGCGTCCCCGGGCTCTTCCTCGCCGGCGAGGTCACCGGTGTCGGTGGGGCCGCACTCGCCGTGCTCGAAGGGCTCGCCGCGGGAGGCGCGGCTGCGGACGGCACGGGAGCTCCGCCGTCGTCCGCCATCCTGCCGCCCAAGGCAGCTGCCCGCGCGGAGCGCCACCGCCGTTTCGCCCGCGCGATGCACCAGGCCCACCCGGTCCCCGCGGCGTGGTCCGAATGGCTCACGCCCGAGACCACCGTCTGCCGGTGCGAAGAGGTGACGGCGGGCGAGATCACCGCCGCGCGGAGCGAGCTCGGTGCCGCGGATTCACGGAGCCTCAAGTCGTTCACGCGTGCCGGCATGGGGTGGTGCCAGGGGCGCGTGTGCGGCTTCGCGGCGTCCTGCCTTGCCGCCGGCAACTCGCACCCCTCAGAGCCCTCCCTTGCGGCCTCGGCCAAGCGGCCCCTCGCCGCGCCCGTGAGTATCGGCGAACTCGCCGCGCTCAACGATGCCGACTACTGACCCCGTCGAAAGGAATGCACCATGACGGTCCTGTCCTCCGTCCTGCCCCCGACTGCCGAAACAGAGCTCGAGGCCGTCCTCAGCGCTGCCCACAGCGCGGCCGGGCCACTCGCCGCGCTCCGGCCCGGCGAGCGCGCCCGGCTCCTCGAAGCCGTCGCCGACGCCGTCGACGCCGCGGCCGACGACCTCGTGCCCGTGGCCCAGACCGAGACGCACCTCGCCGAGGGCCGGCTTCGCGGGGAACTCCAGCGGACCACCTTCCAGCTCCGCCTCTTCGCCGAGGTCCTGCGGGACGGCGGCTACCTCGACGCGCGGATCGACCACGCGGACCCCGAGTGGCCCATGGGAGCTCCCCGCCCCGACCTGCGCCGCGTGCGGATCCCGCTCGGGCCGGTCGTCGTCTTCGCGGCGAGCAACTTCCCGTTCGCCTTCTCGGTCGCGGGCGGGGACACAGCCTCGGCTCTCGCCGCAGGCTGCCCGGTGCTGCTCAAGGCGCACTCGGGCCACCTCCGGCTCTCCAAGCTCACGGCCGACGTCGTCTCCTCTGCCCTCGCCGAAGCCGGCGCGCCCCAAGGGACTTTCGCGCTCCTCGTGGGCACGGCCGCGGGTTCGGCGGCGCTCAAGGATCCTCGGGTCAAGGCGGGCTCGTTCACCGGCTCGATCCCCGGCGGCCGCGCCCTGTTCGACATCGCGAGCTCGCGCCCTGAGCCCATCCCGTTCTACGGCGAGCTCGGCAGCAACAACCCGGTTTTCGTGACCGAGGCCGCGGCCGCCGCGCGCGGCGGGGAGATCGCGAAGGGGTTCGTCTCGTCGTTCACGCTCGGCGCCGGACAGTTCTGCACGAAGCCCGGGACGCTGTTCGTCCCTGCGGGCTCGGGCCTCGTCGGGGCTCTCCGCCAGGCCGCCCTGCCCGACGCCGCGCCGCTGCTCAACGACCGAATCCAGAACGGTTACGTCGAGGTGCTCGGGGCCCTTGAGCGCAACCCTCGTCTGAGCGTTCTCGCCCAAGGCAGCGCGCCCCTTGCCGACCCGCCGACGCCGACACTTCTCCTGACCACCGCCGCGGACATGCTTGCCGAGCCCCACGCGCTGCAGACGGAGTGCTTCGGTCCCACCGCCGTCGTGGTGGAGTACGACGGCGAGTCCCAGCTCGTGCCGCTCGCCGAGTCCTTCGAGGGGCAGCTCACGGCGACAATTCAGGGGACCGACACCTGCGACGTGGCCGCCCTGGTCGAGGTGCTCTCGCGCAAGGCCGGCCGGGTGCTGTGGAATCAGTGGCCCACCGGCGTCTCGGTGACGTACGCGCAGCAGCACGGCGGGCCGTACCCTGCGACGACCGCCGTGGGCTCGACCTCGGTGGGCACGGCGGCGATCGAGCGCTTCCTCCGTCCCGTCGCGTATCAGGGCTTCCCGCAGCATCTCCTTCCGGAGGCTCTGCGCGACGACAACCCGCTCGGGGTGAGCCGCCTCGTCGACGGCCGGCGGGCGGACGCCTAGGGCTCCTCCCGCTAGAGTTGCGCGAATTCCGACCCGCCGGGGTTACGGCGAGGGCTTCACCACCATCGCCGAACCGCCGCCCCTCCTCACGGGCTCTGCCGCGGCGAGAGTCCGGCCGTCGGGCAGGAACTCGATCGCGGTCGCCGCGCCGATCTCGGCCGCTGAGGTGAACGCGTCGCCCGAAGGTTGGAACACATGCCCGTACGGCGTCAGCAGACTCCCGTACTTCGCGATGAAGTCGGGCTCAGCCGTGACCTTCGCGGTGTTCCTTTGTGACGCACGCGGTGCCGCGATCGCCTGCTCGATCCCCATCCCGCGGTCGATCCGGTTGAAGATGGTCTGCAGAACCGTTGTGATGATCGTCGAGCCGCCCGGCGAGCCGAGCGCGAGGAACGGCTTGCCGTCCTGGAGCAGGATGGTGGGCGACATCGACGAGCGCGGGCGCTTGAGCGGCTCGATCCGGTTGGGATCCGTCGCGCTCCACACGGCCGAGAAGTCGGTGAGCTCGTTGTTGAGGAGGAATCCGCGCCCTGGCACCACCTGGCCGGATCCACCCGTCTGCTCGATCGTCAGCGTGTATTCCACCACGTTGCCCCACTTGTCAGCGACGGTCAGGTTCGTCGTCGAAATGTTCTCGGTGTCGAGATCGCGCGCCGAAGCCGCCGTTGAAACCGGGCAAACGCCGTCGTAATTCTGCACGTCGCCCGGCGGGACGGGCTTCGTGGCCGCCTGTGTCGGATTGATGGAGCACGCGCGCTCCTTGCCGAAGATCGGGTCGAGCAGCGCCGCGGTCGGGACGTTGACGAAGGCGGGGTCGCCCACGTACTTGCTGCGGTCCGCGAACGCGAGGGCGCTCGCCTCGAGGTAGTGGTGGAGGGCGTCGGCGTCGTTCATCTCGGCAAGGTTGAAGGTGTCGAGGATGTTGAGCGATTCCCCGACCGTCGTGCCGCCGCTGCTGGACGGGGGCATGCCGTAGACGTCATAGCCGCGGTAGTTCACGTGGGTCGGAGCGCGATCGATGGTGGTGTAACCCGCGAGGTCGGCCGCCGTCATGTGGCCGGGAGGGACGGGCAGCGTGGTGGTCGGCGAGGTCCGCGGATTCTGGACGACGCTCGCGATCTCCTGCGCGAGGGGACCTTTGTAGAACGCGGCAATGCCGTCCTTGGCGAGCAGCCGGTACGTTGCGGCGAGGTCGTGGTTCTGGAAGATCGATCCGACCTTCGGGGCGTCGCCGCCGGGCAGGTACAGACTCGCGGTGGCCGGGAACGCCTCGAACCGGAGCTTGTTGTCGAGGGTCTGCTGACGGAACGTGTCGTCGACGACGAAGCCACGGTCCGCCACTTGGATCGCCGGCTTGAGCGCGTCGCCGAGCTTCAGGGTGCCCCAGCGTTCAAGGGCCCGCTGCCACGTCGCCGCGGTTCCAGGAACGCCCACGGAGATCCCGCTCGTCACAAGCTGGGGCGTGAAGTTGTACGGTTGGCCCGTCTTCGGGTCGATGAACGCGTCATGGGGCATGATCGCGGGCGCCGTTTCGCGGCCGTCAATCGTCCCCACGGTTCGGGTCTTCGCGTCGTAGTAGACGAAGTAGCCGCCACCGCCGATGCCGGCGCTGTACGGTTCGGTCACTCCGAGGGTCGCCGCGGCCGCAACCGCCGCGTCGACGGCGTTCCCCCCTTTCCGGAGCACCTCGAGCGCCGCGTTCGAGGCCTCGGGATCCACGGTGCTCACCGCACCCCCGAAGCCGACGGCGGTGGGCGTCTTGTTCGTTTGTCTCGGCTCCGCGAAGGCGGGGCTTGCGACGGCGCCGCCTGTCCCGGCGAGCGCGAGGACCGCCAGAATGGCGGCCATTCGACGTCTGAGGATGGTCATGGTCCCTCCAAGAATCCCAGCAGAATGCAAGCTGACAAGGGTGGACCCAACCTACGTCTGTCCCCTCGCAGCCGTCAGCCCCAGGAGCAATCGAGTTTCTGGCGCACCGCGGGGTGAACTGGACGCCTTTGCTGGTCGTTCTCTTCTCCGGGAGCGGAGGCAAGGCGATGAATGCCAGTCTGGACAGCATTGGCGTCACCACTCTTGACCGGAGGACGACGACGTTCGGCGAGTGGGCTGGCAAAGTCCGGCTTGTGGTGAACGTCGCGAGCCGCTGCGGCTTGGCGCCCCAGTATGAGCAGCTTGAGGCGCTGCAGAAGCGCTTCGTGGACCGCGGATTCACGGTTCTCGCCTTCCCCAGCCATCAATTCCTTCAGGAATTCCGGGACTCCGAGAAAATCGCCGAATACTGTGTGACGACCTGGGGAGTCACGTTTCCCGTGATGGAGAAGGTCCGCGTGAACGGCCGCGCCGCGCACCCCCTCTATCGGGAGCTCACGAAGACGCCCGACTCCGAGGGAAAGGCAGGCCGCATCACCTGGAATTTCGAGAAATTTCTGGTGCTCCCGGACGGAACGGTGTATCGATTCCGACCGAGGGTCCTCCCGGAGGATCCCGCCATCGTGGAGCTCATCGAAGGGGCGGTATCGGCCTGATGGCTGTCAGGCGAAGAGCCCTTCCCCGAGGTACCCGTTCGCGTCCCGGACGCCCGGAGGGACGAAGAAGTAGCCTCCGCCGAAGGGCTGGATGTAGTCGACCATGGGCTCGTTGGCCAAGCGGGTCTGCGTGGCTTCGAATTGGTCCTGGATGCTCTGCTGGAACGAGGTGAAGATGAGCCCGGCCTGCAGGTTGCCGTTGAGGTCCACCCCGAGCTCGTAGTTGTATCCGCGCCGGAGCATACGGGAGCCCGCCGTTTCCTTGGTGCGCGGGTTCGCCAGGCGGATGTGAGCATCGAGGGGAATAGTGGTGCCCTCAGGGTCGGAGGAGTAGTCCGGCGTATCGGTTTCCTTGGCCATGCCGAGCGGGGCACCGGATGCACGGTGGCGGCCGATCATGTTGTCCTGTTCGCCCAAGCCCACGCGGTCCCAGAATTCGACGAGCATGCGGATGATTCGCACGACCATGAAGGTTCCGCCCTCAGTCCACGCGGGCTGGCTGGACTCTTTGCCGATCCAGACGAGCTGTTCGGCCTCGTCGGGGTTGACGACGCCGTCCTTGTAGCCGAAGAGGTTTCTTGGGGCGCCCTCGGGGCGCGGAGCGTTGTGGAACCCATTGATCTTCCACTGGAGCTGAAGCTGACCGCGAGTGGCCTTCATGATGTCCCGGAGCGCGTAGTGCACCATGTCGCTCGAGTCCGCGCACAGCTGCAGGATGAGGTCTCCACCGATCCATGCTTCGTCGATCTGGTCATTCGGGAAGACCTTCATGTCGGTGAGGCCCCTGGGCTTCTTGGCGGCGAGCCCGTACGCAGGGTTGTCGAAGAGGCTCCCGGCCAGCCCGAGGGTCATAGTGAAGCCCGCGGCGGGAACGTCCTCGCCCATCACCCCCGAGTTCACCGGCGGGGCTCCGGTGACGCCACTGAGCTCGACGGCGGGGAGCGCATCGGAGGCTTTGTGGCCGCCCCCGAGGAGGGAAGCCTTGACGGTGAGCCGCTGCAGGAGCGATTTCAGGTCGGCGGCATCGCTGCAGAGGACCTTGAAAGCGGCGAAGCACGCAGCCTGCTGCTGGGGGGCGGGGCGATAGATGCCGGCTTGGTTCGCCCCACGGAAGGGCACCGCTGCGTCGGAGGCGAGCTTGGCCGCGGGCGGCTCGGTGGCATTGGAGGCGCAGGAAGCGAGGAGGCCAGTGGCGGCGGCGCCACCGGCGCCGACAATGAAGGAGCGTCGTTGGATTTCCACGGTGTGCTTTCGGTCAGGGGCGGCGAGGGCGGGCGCTGGATCAGTCATCGGTCGAGAAGAGAGCAGGGGCAAGCGCGAGTGACTCGAGGGCCCGCCCGATTGCCGCATTGACGCGCTGTCGCTGCGCGAGCGGGACCTCCGGATAGGCGACCCACCCCTCAGTGGTCTTCGTCGCGTCGATCGCAGCTGCCAGCTGCGAGAGTTGGGCGTCGAGGGCTGCGGGATAGCCGGCCTTGAGGCTCTCAAGCAGACCCGCGAGCATCGCCAAGACCTCCTGGGTAGCCTCAACATCCGCACGGGTGAGTGCCAAGGCCATTCCGGATCCTTGATCACCGACCCCTGAGAGGTGATCGCGCTGAGCGTCCTCGAGGATTTCATGGAGGCGCAAGGGCATATCAGCCGGGTCTACGGCGAGCTCCGGCAGCTTCGCGTCGAGGGCGTCGAGGTCGGCCAGGAGCTTCTCGACCACCGGGACAAGTTCTCCCGGCCCCTGACCGTGCCAGAGGCCGTATTCGATCCTGCGGAGTCCGGAGAACTCGGGGTCAGCCGATCCGGCCTGCAGCCCGCGGGAGCCGGGGGCGATCGCGTCGCCGAGATCGCCGAAGCTCCCATAGGCCGCGCCCACCCTCTGCCAGCACTGCTGTGCGGCGAGCCAAGCCTGGCGGGCTGAGGCGACGTCGGCATTCCCCACCGCAGCCTTGAGCGTCAGGGCATGCTGGCGGAGCTCACCCAAGCGGGCGGTGACGTAGACGTGGTAGGCGGAGACGGCGTCGTCCATGGTGGCGGGGGGTGCGGCAGTGATGAGCATGGGGCACTCCGGGGGTGGCGGGCGGACCCGAGGGGCTCGGGGCAAGGTAACCCTAACCTAAGCCATAATTAGGATGCAAAAACCTTTCGTAATCGCCCGCACGATCCCCTTCGAGCGCCTTCGGCCCGAAGCGCAGTCACCCGCCTCGCTGGCCGAGGACGCAGAACTCGTTCCCCTCCGGATCGGTGAGCACCACCCAGGATTGTTCGCCCTGACCGATATCCGCCCGCTGGGCACCGTGGGCCATCAAGCGGGCCACCTCAGCATCTTGATCATCTGGCCTGAAATCGAGGTGCAGTCGGCTCTTGCATTTCTTGGGCTCGTCAACACGGACGAAGTCCAGTCCTGGCAGCCGATCCGGCTCAGGGCGGATCTCGAACTCGTCCTCCGAGGAATAGACCACTACCCATCCAAGCGCCTCGGCCCACCATCGTCCCAAGGCCGCTGGATCCACAGAGTGAACAATCACCTGTTCCCATTCCAACGTCATCTGCCGAGCCTAGGGGACTCTGCTGGCGAGCGGCGTGAGCTGGATCTGCTGCGCGAGCCGATATGCCGCGGGAAGGTCGTTTTCGTCCTCAACGAATACCCGCCCGATAACCAGCGCAGAATCGCTCGGCGACGGAATCAAAGCCATGCCAGCGGGCATTTCTCCCTTCCGCCCGGGACCACCCAGCACATAGTCACCGGCCTTGGTTCCCGTGGCGCGTGTGCCCACGTAGGCGAAGTTCGCACTGTCCGAGGGATCGGTGAATTGCACGCTGAAATAGCGCTTGCCCATCTCCGGAACGTGGAGCACCTGCGGGCCCTCGCGCAAGTCGAGCCAACCCGCGATGTAGAGCAGGTCATCCGTACCGGTGGCCAAAAGGCTCCCCGGCGGCGCCGACGGAGAGGAAGTATTGGGCGCTGCGTAGAGGGTGTTGACCGGAATGGGGCCGCCTCCCAGCCCATGCCTCAGAATTGCACGCTTGAAGCCGTTCACGGTGAGTCGCGGCCAGAGGTAGATGAAAGTCGGGACGCCGATCACCCAGACAATGATCGCGGCGACGGCAAGGGGAGCCATATCGCTGCCCCTCGAAATGCGCTGATAGACGACCCATCCGAAAACGGCGAGGATCACGGCGGTCAGGGGGTACGCGTACTTCAAGATCAGGCGATTCATGTCAGGACGCCCTCACCACAGGGGGAACGCGATATGTCCCGTCCAGAACCGCAGCGCCCGGCAAGTAGGCGCGCAGCATGAGCTTGAAGCTGCCGGAGGGGGTTGGCAGCCAGTTCTGTTCATGCCCTGCCGGGGCGGTGTGCTGGAGGTAGATATCGACCGATCCGTCGGGGTTCTTGGCGAGATCCGACCGATCGTCGAAGCTATTGCGATTGATCGGACTGTTCACCATGTAGCCCACGACGTCCGTCACGGTGAGCGACCAGAACGCATTGTTGGGCGGGAAATGGCCCGGGGGAAAGTTCAGGACGTAATGGTTCGTGCCATTGAGCTTCTGCCCCGACCCATCCTTCGCTGCGGTCCAATACGCGGCCTCTTCGAAGACATTCACCGCGGGGAGAGCTTTGGCGCAGGCAGCCCTGAGGAGGACCCCGTTTTCGGGTTGGCCGCAGGCGCGGATCGAACTCCAGCCGTTGACCGTTATCGTGGCCGATCTGGCCACGGAGTTCATGATGAGAATGGCCGACAGGAATGCGAGGGTCGCACCGATAATGACACCCTGCACCACCCCGGATTGCGCGGCCCACGAAAGGAAACCTCCCATGCCCGCACACTAGCGCCGTCGTCTTAGAATCGCCCAGATGAACCGCGATCTCTTCCCCGGCGCCGCCGAACACTGCGCACGGGTTGTCCTCGACAACCTGCGCCGCCCCTTCCCGTATTCGGCCCATCACACGCAGCGCTCCCCGGAGGAACGGCCAACTCCGGCAGAAATCCACCCGGCGTTCCACACGTCCTTCGATTGGCACTCATGCGTCCACATGCACTGGCTCGGCGTCAGCGTTCTGTCAGAGGCGGGGATCGAGGAGCTGCGTGGACCGCTCGCCAAGAATCTGACGGCTGAGAAGCTCGCTGAAGAGGCCGAGTACCTCGCCGCGAATTCCTCCTGGGAGCGGCCCTACGGGTGGGCGTGGCTCATGCGCCTCGCAGCGACGTGCAGCGCCTCGAAAGACCGCGAGATCCGTGATTGGGGCGCGAACCTCGAAAGGTGCGTGGACGTCGTCGCCGATCTGGTGCCAGCGTGGCTCGCCAAGGTCGAATACCCCGTGCGGCATGGCGCCCACGCAAACTCGGCGTTCGGCGTCGCGCTCCTGCTTGATGCATTCCGGGCTCTCGGCCGGAGCGCCGCTGCGGAGGCGTGCGAGAGTGCCGCCCGCCGCTGGTTCGAGGGCGATGCCGGCTGGCCGGCGGAGTGGGAGCTCAGCGGGCAGGACTTCCTCTCGGCAGGGCTCAGTGAGGCCGACCTCATGCAGCGCGTGCTGCCCCCTGACGCGTTCGCGGCCTGGTTCGACCGCTTCCTGCCCGGCCTGGGCGGCGAGTCCCGCATCCTCACCCCGGTCGGGGTCACGGACGAGTCCGACGGGTACATGGTCCATCTGCACGGCCTCAACCTGAGCCGCGCCGGCCAGCTCGCGCGGGTCGCCCACGCGCTGAGGCGAGCGCCGTCGTCGTCCGCGGAGCCCGTGCTCGCTGCCGCCGTCGAGCCGCTCCTCCGGGCGGGCCTCTCCGCTCTGGACAGCGAGGACTTCATGTCCACACACTGGCTCGCGAGTTTCGCCTGGGACGCGATCAGCTCCCTTTAGCCGCGGTCAGCTCCCTCGCCAGGCCCGTGCTCCGCGGCCCAGACGGCGAGGGCGGCCCGGCTATGCAGGCCCAGTTTCATGAGGGTGTGGGCGATGTGGTTCTCGACCGTGCGGGTTGAGAGGGTCAGCCGGGCCGCGATCGAGGCATTGCCCAGACCCGCGCGCACGAGTTCGGCGATCTCAAGTTCGCGCGGCGTCAGCGCGCCCAGCTCGAGTCCTCCTCGTGCGCTACGAAGCTCGGCGGCGGCGTCGGCGAAGGAGAGCTTCTCGCCCGCCTTCCACGCGGCAGCGAACTCGAGCGGACCGAGAAGCAGCTCCCCCGTTGAACGCACTCCGGCCAGATCCGTCAGGGCGATCCGGTGGAACCTGCCCCCTGCGCCCTCCCGCCGAGTGGTTGCGGCGGCTGCCCGTACCGCCGTGACCGGGTCGCGTCTCACCGTCAGCGCCGCGAGGCGCGCGAGCGAGACGGCCCGAATGGCAATGTCGCCCACTCGTGCGAAGGCATCGATCGCTTCGATCAGCCGTGCCCGTCCGACAGCCACCCGCCCGAGATTGGACTCGGCGATGCCGAGGTAGCCGAGAATCTGTCCTTGAGCCCATGCGTCGTCGGCGTCCCTCGCGAGGGTGAGGGCCTCGCGGAAAATCCCGATGGCCTCCTCGTCGCGATGCGCCCACACAGCCGCCATGCCCAAGAGGCCCATCGACCGGCTGCGCCCGGCGGCGTCCCCCAGCTTCGTGTAGACGTCGAAAGCTGCCCGGGACGACTCGGCGGAGCCGTCGGTGTCCTCGCCGAGGCATTGCGCGATCGCCAGGTAGAAGAGCGCGGTCGCCTGCCCGGCCGAATCCTCCTCGAAGAGCCCAAGGGCCTCGGTGGCGAGGCGCTCCCCGTCCTTGGTCTCCTGTCGCGCGGTGTGGCAGTTCGACGCGGTGATGAGCCCCCACGCTCGGGCTTCATCGCCTTCGGGATGGCGCTCAAGCAGCTCAAGGCAACGCGACAGCCCCTCGTCCTGGGCATTCCAGAACCACAGCTCGCGAGTGGCCCCCATGATCCGGAGGCCTTCCGCCGGTGCGGAAGCGACCGCGAAGTCAAGGGCGGCCCGGAGATCGGGCAGGCGGGCGACCGCCTGCCCGTTGCGCGACTGCTCTATGACGGTCAACGACCTGTCCGCGCCGAATTCCTCGACCATCCACGCGAGGTGGCGTCGCTGCACATCGCGGAGCCGGCCGGCGTCGAGACCCTCGCGCGCGTACTCGCGAAGGCTTTCGAGCATCCGGAAGACCGTGTGGCCCGTAGGGTCGAGGGTGGGCTGGAGCAGGGAACGGGCGACCAGATCTTCGAGATCTTCGAGGGACGCACCGACAACGGACGCGGCGGCCCGAGCGTCGAAGGGACTCGCGAAGACCGAGCAGGCCTCGAACATCGCCCGCCCGCGGTCGTCCAACGCGTCCACGCTCGCCGCGATACAGGCTCGCAGGCTGCGATGCCGTACTGGGCCACTTGCCGGACCCGATGCGAGCGCACGGAGCCGGCGGTCCAGCATCGGCAGGATCTCGGCGGGCGTCATCACGGACATGCGCGCGGCGGCCAGTTCGACGGCCAGAGGCAGCCGGTCCAAGCGGGCGCACAATTCGCGAGAGGCGGAGCGGGAGTCGGCGGAGACGGCGAGCGACGGCCGGACCGCGAGCGCGCGCTGCCAGAAGAGAGTCTCGGCGTCGTCGTCGAGCATCGGTCCCACCGGCACGATCCGCTCGCCCAGCAGATGGAGGGGCTGGCGGGTGGTCACCAGGACAGTGCAGTCCTCGGTTCCTTCGAGCAGCTCGGCAACCACGGAGGTTGTCTCCTCGATGACGTGCTCGGCGTTGTCCAACACCAAGAGGACTCGGTCGCGGCCGTCCAGCCACCAGAGGATGACGTCGACGGCGGTCTCCCGCTTGGCGTCCCTGAGGCCAGCGGCCTCGGCCACGGCCACCGCGACCGACGCCCCCTCTGGGATACGGGTCAGGTCGACGAACACTGGGTGACCGAAGCGATCCCCGGCAGAACGCACCGCGGCCAGCGCAATGCGCGTCTTCCCGATGCCTCCCGGCCCGGTGAGCGTGACGAGGCGGTTCGAGCGGAGCGCCTCGTCGACTGCGGCCAGCTCCGCTGCCCGCCCCACGAAGCTGCTCACCGACGCGGGCAGACGCGTCCCCGTGGCCATGCCATCAGTATCGGGAATGAGTAGCGCCATGAGTAGTCCCCCGGATGTGCCGGGTCACCCCGAAACCTACCGTAGAGGACATGAACACCGCAGCACCCGCGCCCGTCCGCACCCCCGCCCCGTCGGTCCATGAGCGGGCCTTCATCACCTGGACGGCGATCTTCCCGCTCGTCGTCCTCGCCCAGCTGGCCCTAGCGCCATTCATCGACGCGTGGCCGCCAATACTCCGGACGCTCGCGATGACCCTCGTCGTCGTGCCGACCGCCGTCTACCTCGTGGTCCCGCGCCTGATGGCCGCCTACCTGCTGGTCATTCGCCCACGTCGATGAGGACCTTCCCGACCGTGCCCTGCTGCACCTCGTCGTGGGCCTGAGCCGTGTCCTCGAGCCGGAACCTCGTCAGCGGAAGGCCGTGCTCCTCGCCGACGCCCAGCGCGTCGTCGGCCAGCGCCGCGGTGACCGCGGAGATCGCCGCCGTCTTCTGCTCATCGGTGACCGTGTACGTGAGGATGAACTGAAGCCGGGCGTTCTTCGCCATGCATTGGCGCACCGGGACTGTGAGCTTCTCGTCGGAGGAATTCGCCGCGTAGATCGCGATCGTCCCTCCGGTCTTGAGCACCTTGAGATCCGCCTCGAGGTTGGCCGCCGCGTTGACGTCCACAATGAGGTCCACCCCGTCTGGCGCGAGGCGGCGCACCTCCTCGGCGACGTCTTGGCTCTTGTAATTCACGACGACGTCGGCCCCCGCCTTGCGCGCAAGCTCTGCCTTCGCGTCGCCGCTCACCGTGGCAATGACTGTGGCTCCGGCCCACTTCGCAAGCTGGATCGCGGCGTGGCCCACTGCGCCCGCTCCCCCGGTGACCAAGATGACCTGGTCGCCGAGCGTGCCGGGCGCGAGGCGAGCCGCGGCGCCGTCGTGCACTGTGAGCGCCCGATGCGCGGTGAGCGCGGGGATGCCGACGGATGCGCCGACGTCGAAGGGCACGCCCTCGGGCAGCGGGACCACCTTGTGCAGCGGCACGACGGCGTACTCCTGCGCCGTCCCCTCCGAGCTTCCGTGCGCGACGTCCCAGAGCCACACCCGCTGCCCAGGCTCGAGACCCGTTCCCTCCGCGGACGCCCCCGGGGCAGCTGGTCCGAGAGCGTCGATGATCCCGGCCCCGTCCTGGTTGGGCACATGCCACCCGTCCAGGGCACCATAGGTGCCTCCGGCGCGGGCCTTCCAGTCGGTCGGATTCACTCCCGACACCACGACCTTGACCCGAACCTCGCCCTCGCCGGGCTCGGGAAGGGGCTTCTCGCGAAGCTCCAAGACGGAGGAATCGCCCGTGCGGTTGTACATGATGGCCTTCACGAGGGCGATTCTCCCCCGGTGGCGGTCCACCAAACACCTTGCGCCTTCACCTCCGGGACGGGGCGTCAGTCCTGGAAGTACTGGATCTTCGCGCCGATGGAGTTGAGCCGCTCGGCGAGGTCCTGATACCCGCGCTCGATCACGTAGATGTTCCGCAGCTCGCTCGTGCCGCGGGCGGCAAGCATCGCGAGCAGGATGCACGCCGCGGGACGGAGGGCAGGAGGGCAGCCGACCTCGGCCGCGCGCCACCGAGTGGGTCCATTGACGTAGATGCGGTGCGGGTCGAGCAGCTGCACCTGAGCGCCGAGGCGATTGAGCTCGGTCAGATAGATCGCCCGGTTCTCGTACACCCAGTCGTGGATGAGCGTCTGGCCCATGGCACACGCAGCAATGACGGCGAAGAACGGGAGGTTGTCGATGTTGAGGCCCGGGAACGGCATCGGGTGGATCTTGTCCGTGGGCGCCTCGAGGTCCGAGGGGAGCGTCGTGACGTCCACGAGGCGAGTGCGTCCGTTGCGGGCCCGGTATTCGCCGGAAATCTCGAGCTTCTGGCCCATCTGCATGAGGGTGGCCAGCTCGATCTCCATGAACTCGATCGGCACGCGGCGAACCGTGACCTCGGAGTTCGTGACGATCGCCGCGGTGATGAGGCTCATGGCCTCGATCGGATCCTCGGAGGGCCAGTAGTCGATGTCCTGCTCGATGCGGGACTTGCCACGGATCCGCAGGGTCGTGGTGCCGATGCCCTCGATCTCGACGCCGAGGCCCTGGAGGTAGAAGCACAGGTCCTGGACCATGTAGTTCGGCGAGGCGTTGCGGATCACGGTCAGGCCCTCCCGGTGGGTGGCTGCCATGATGGCGTTCTCGGTGACGGTGTCGCCGCGCTCGGTGAGCACGAAGGTGCGGTCCTCGCGGTCGGCCTCGGGGGCCCGGACGGAGTAGAAGCCGTTTGTCGCCTCGACGGCGAGGCCGAACGTGCGCAGAGCCTGCATGTGCGGCTCGACGGTGCGGGTGCCGAGGTCGCAGCCGCCGGCGTATGGAAGCTTGTACTCGCTGCGCTCGTCCAGCAGCGGTCCGAGCAGCATGATGACGCTGCGGGTGCGTCGGGCCGCCTCGACGTCCATGGATTCGAGGCTCAGCTCCGCGGGCCGCCGGATCTGGAGATCACGCGGCTGCTGGCCGGGCGCGCCGGGGAGCCACGTGCACTCGACGCCGATGGAGGTGAGGACCTCGACGATCCGGTTGACCTCCTCGATGCGGGCGAGGTTGCGCAGCGTCGTGGTGCCGCGGTTGATCAGGCTCGCGCACAGGAGCGCGACGCCGGCGTTCTTGGACGTGTTGACGTCAACGGCGCCGGAGAGCTGGTGGCCGCCCTCGACCCGCAGGTGGGTCATCTTGGACGGCCCAATGTTGAGGATGCGCTGCCCCAGAATGTCCTCGATGCGCTGGAGCATCTTCAGACTCAGGTTCTGCTTCCCCTGCTCCATGCGCGCGACGGCGCTCTGGCTTGTCCCCAGTTCGGCAGCCAACTGCCCCTGCGTCCAGCCCCTCTCGCTGCGCACCCCGCGCAGGATCGCTCCGACGGTCTCAGCAGTCTGTTGTGCCATGCCGCGAAAATATCACACATGCGATAGGGGACCGCAAATCGACACGCGGAACGGTCTCATTCAGGTCTAGACCAACCCATAGCACAAAACCATGAGATAAAGAAGCGGTCACGAAGGGGTCACAACAGAGAGCACATTCCCCGCAGGATCCTTGAACCAAGCGATTCCGAACCCCTCGGCTCCAGCGTCGGGATCGCG
This sequence comes from Sinomonas gamaensis, assembly GCF_005876955.1. Taxonomy (GTDB): domain Bacteria; phylum Actinomycetota; class Actinomycetes; order Actinomycetales; family Micrococcaceae; genus Sinomonas; species Sinomonas gamaensis. Next base: position 40,659 of record NZ_SSCL01000004.1, on the reverse strand, counting down.
GAGGATCCCGTTCTCGTCGAGCGGCATCTGTTCACTGCTCGCGTAATGGTCCGTCCGGATCCCCTGCTCGTTGAGCGAGCGGACGGCGTCGTCGACATTAGGGACCACGAGGTTGAGCACTGTGTGACTTGCGGGCACGTGGTCCGGCTTCGGGTAGACGAAAACCTGGGCTCCGCCGGGGAGGGTCAACCGCAGGCCGCCCATCTCCTCCTGCGCCTCCAGCCCCAGAGTGCCGACATAGAACTCGCGCGCCTTCGGCACATCGTCCACGCTGAAGCTCGAGAATGCGCCGACGATCTCGACCATTACTGACTCCTTCGTTCTCCGGTCCTCCCCGCGGACCACGATCGCACCCGATCGCCTCATCCGCCAGAGGCGGCGCTCTCCGCTTGCGCCGTCAGATCCGCGGGGCGCACCCTGCGGATCTGACGGTGCAACACTTAGCCCCAGACCACGTTCCAGGTCCGAAGGACGACGGCGGCCCCCACCGCGAGCGCGGCGATGGCCACCCCGCCAGCGGCCACCCAGAAATCCAAGCGGGAGAAGCTGGATTCGCGCGCCCACGTCCGAGGGGCAGGCCGGCCATCGATCATGACACCGAACCCGCGGGCCTCCATCGCCACGGCCAGTCGGGTGGCCCGGCGGATGGCCTGCACGAGGAGCGCGAACGACTGGCCCATGAACGCCTTGAAGCGTGCGACCGGATTGTGCCCGGTGCCGACGCCTCTGGCCCGCCGGGCGAGCCCGAGGGTACGCCACTCGTCCACGAGCAGCCCCACGAGCCGCATCCCGGCGAGCGCCCCGAGCACGAATCGCGCCGGAAGCCGCAGCTTCTGGGCCAGCCCGTCGGCAAGATCGGTGGGATCGGTGGAGAAAAGGAGGAAGACGCCGGGGAGCGCGATCGCGAGCCCACGGAGCCCGATGGCGATCCCGGTCAGCACGGAGCCCTGCGTGAACACCGCGGGCCCGAGCTGCAGCCAGACCGGTCCAGTCTTGGCGCCGAGCAGCGCCGTCGAGTACGCGGCCACCACCGCCGCGGCGGCCAGCGGCCACGTCCGGCGCACGAGCGTCAGCGGGCGGACACCGAGGAGTGGGACGAGGCACAGCTCGCACGCGAGGGCCACGGACGCCGAAACCCAGTCGACGCTCAGCAGCAGCGTGAGCGTGATGCACAGCGCCGCCGCGAGCTTCGCGACCGGGTTGGCCCGCGCGAGGGTGGAGTTCGCGAGCTCCGGCGTCAGGACGTCGACGCTCACGCAGCAGCACCCACTCGCGCCGCACGGCCGCCCTCGACCCTGTAGATCGAGTCGGACAGCGCCGCCGTGAAGTCCTCGTCATGCGTCACGGAGACGAGCGAGGTGCCCTGCTCGAGCAGTTCCGCGAGGAGCCGCACGAGCTCGGCCCACGTGAGCGCGTCCTGGCCGAACGTCGGCTCATCGAGCACGAGGAGCCGCGGGGTGGTGGCCAGCATCGTTGCGACAGAGAGCCGCCGCTTCTCCCCTCCGGAAAGCGTGAACGGATTCGCTTCCGCGAGCCTGTCGAGGCGCAGCCGCTGCAGGAGCCCGTCCACGAGGAGCCGGACCTCTTTCTCGGGCCGCCGCGCCACCCGCCGCGGGCCGAACTCGAGCTCGTCGAGGACGCGCGGCGTGAGGAACTGGTGCTCGGGCTCCTGGAACACCGTCCCGATCCGGCTCACGAGCTCGCTCGACCGCCACCGAGCGGGATTCTTCCCCGCCCCCCGCGCGAGCGGGGGCAGCGCCTCGAGTCGGCCCCCGACGGCGGGCAGGAGCCCCGCGAGGGTGAGGGCCAGCGTGGACTTCCCGGCACCGTTGGGTCCCGTCACACTCGCGGAGTGGCCTTCCCGGAGCACCAGATCGATGCCGCCCACCACCGGTCCGGCCTTGGGAGAGCGGCCGACGGCGAGCGCCTCCGCGGCGAGCAGCTCGCCCTCGCGCTGTGGGCGCCCGGTGCGGAGCGGTTGAGAAGCGGCCTCGCCGGTGAGCGGATGCCATCCCGGAACCCAGACGCCGGCGCCGGCCAGCCGTCGTCGTACGTCGCCATCGACGAGCACCTGCTCCGGCGGGCCGTCCGCGAGGAGGCCGCCACCGGAGTCGAGGACGACCACCCGGTCCACGAGCTCCGCCCACACCGAGACGCGGTGCTCGACCACGACGAGCGTCGCCCCGGTCCTGTCCAGGCTGCGCCGCACCGCCTCGCGCACCTCCTGGACGCCCTCGGGGTCGAGGTTCGCGGTCGGTTCGTCGAGCAGCACGAGGCCGGGCTCCATCGCGAGGATCCCCGCAAGGGCGAGTCGTTGCTTCTGGCCGCCCGAGAGCGCGGCGGTGGAGCGGTCGAGCGGGATGTCGAGGCCGACGTCGTCAAGCGCGCGGTGGACTCGCGGCCAGATCTCGCCCCGGGGGACGGCGAGGTTCTCGCAGCCGAAGGCCACCTCGTCGCCCACCCGGGCCATCGCGATCTGGCTGTCGGGGTCTTGGAGGACCAGTCCGGCGCGGCCCCGCGCGGTGGGGGCGGGAACGCCGTCGACCGTCAGCTCGCCGCGCTCCTCGCCTTCCTCTGCGGCGCCGAGGACGCCCGCGAGGGCGTGAAGGAGCGTCGACTTGCCCGCACCGGACGCGCCCAAGAGGAGGACGCGCTCGCCAGGGGCGATCTCGAGGTCGAGGCCGCTCACGGCGAAGGCCTTGCGCCCCGCGTGCCGCCACCCCCACCCGCGGGCGCGGACGCCAGCGGGCGCCGATGCCGGCATGGTCAGACGTCCGCGGCGCGTCCTGCGGCGAACGCGGACAGCGCGCCCGTCTTGGCGAGGGCCTTCACCGCGAGCCAGCTCAGAAGGCCCGCGATCACGACACCCGAGATGACGGCGAAGACGGTGTAGGCCACCTGCCAGCCGAACTCCCACTCGACGAAGAACTGCAGGCACTCGCTCACGCCGAGGGCGAGGCCGGAGACCGCCCCGGCGAGCAGAGCGACGCCGAGGTTCCACCGGCGGTAGCGGAAGGCGGCGAAGACGAGCTCGGCGCCCGCGCCCTGGACGAGGCCCGAGAGCAGCACGGTGACGCCGAACTGGGAACCCAGCAGCGCCTCCACGACGGCGGCCAGGATCTCGCAGAAGAGGGCCGCGCCCGGCTTGCGCACGATGAGCCCGCCGAGGACGCCCGCGAGGAGCCATCCGCCGGAGTACAGGCCGCTGAGCGGGGCGAAGGCGGCGGTGGCGGCGGTGACCCCCACGTACGCCTGGTCCCACAGCCAGAAGATCACGCCGCAGGCGACGGCGACGACGGCGGCAACGACAATGTCGACAACCCGCCACGTATAGGTGGGCTTCTTGATGGTAGTGCTCATGGTCTTTCTCCCCCTGGGATCAGGAGGGGCGGCAGCGCACGCTGCCTGAGAACTCGACTCCCTTCGCCGGTATTAGCCGGAGCAGGTTCGAGGGTCTGCGGTGATCCGCACTCTCAGCGCCCCTGTGCCACGGGCTCCCGATTCGGTCTCCCGCGCCACGGCGCTCCCCTGTCGTATGAAACGCAGCCAGTCTACCGCTAGGCTGGGCCGAAAGAGTCTGGCCAACTGACGCCGAACGCGAAGGAGACGGACGTGACGGTCCTCATCAAAATGCTCGGAACGGTCATCGGCATCGGATCCGGCTTCGTAGCGACCAAAGTCCTCGACAAGGTCTGGGAGAAGGGCACCGGCCACAAGCCGCCGAAGGACCCCACGAACCTTGAGGCCAGCCTGCGGGACACGCTCGTCTTCGCCCTCGTCGCCTCCGCCGTCGGCGCGATCGTCCAGGTCTTCACCCAGCGGTACACCCAGAAGGCCGTGGCGCACTTCAACAGCACGCCCGAGAAGGTCTAGGCACTTCTGCCGGCCCCTTTTTCCGCCGGCTTCCCCAGCTTCAGTTCCGGCTTCCCCACTTATGAGAGGCCCGACGGCGGCCCTCCCCTGAGTTTCCGCGGTTCCGTATCTCCGGGGCCGCCGAGAGTTGGGGAATTCGGCGCAGAAGCTGGGGAACATAGTGATGTTTCAGCGCGGCGGAGGCGGGAGCCGAAGGCTTCGACGTCGCGCAACCACCCGCTCGACCTCCGCCACCATCGCCTCCGGATGGTCCACGACGTCGCTGTACGTGTAGCGCAGCACCTCATACCCGCGAAGCTGCAATGAGCGATCGCGTCGGTAGTCTTTGGCCCTCTGCACCGGCTCGTTGTGCAGCTGGCCGTCAGTCTCCACGTCGAGGAAATCCTCGATCAGGAGGTCCATCCACCCCACGCCTTCCACCTCAACTTGAGGCCGGACGCGAAAGCCCGCCCGGCGGAGGTGTTCGCGGGCAAGGATCTCGATGAGGGAATCAGCTCCAGTGCCGACCGAATCTATGACATGGCGTGCCGGCGCATTTCGGCGGCCGGGAAGGAGCTCGAGCAGAAAGTCACGCGAGAAGCCCTGCTGGATTGCCGATTCGACGATGACCAACGCCTCGAGTTCAGGCAGGCATCTGAGCGAGTGGAGGAGGACGTCGGCCTGCGATGCGATGTGGCTTCGGGCGGGTGGTTCCACCCACGACTGCCGATGAACCACTGCCCGGTCGGAACTGAAGCGTCCGTCCGACCGCAGGATGTGGATCTCCTGCGGTTCGCGGACCACCCACAGTCCGTGCGCCCTCGCCGCCGAGACGCACGTCAAGAGTGAATCCGTCGAGGCGCAGCGGACGAGAACGGGGTCGGCGTCGGGAAGGGCATAAATCCCGCGGCGTGTTCGGACGATCAGGCCGGATTTAAGGCCTTCCTCGAGGTCGCCGCGCGACACACCGTCATGGAAGAGATCAGCGCGTCGGGCCACGCCTCCCCACCGAGCAAGCACCTTGAGAACCTTCGTCACCCCACCATCCTGCCGACGGCCAGACGGCAGACGACGGCGGAAGCCGCCTATGTGGATAACTATCGAGAGGCCATACCCGGCTTCCCCAGTTTCTCCGCCGGTCTCCCCAGCTCTCGGCGGCCCCAGCCCCGCGGAAGTGCGGAAACTCAGGCGAGGGCCGCCGTCGTACCCTCAAAAGCTGGGGAAGGGGGAAGTGAACCTGGGGAACCCGGCAGAGGAGGGCTCAGTCGTCGACGTCCTCGGCCCGCTCCACCCGCGCCACGACGTCCTCGAGCTCATCGACGGTCAGCCGGTCCTTGTCGACGTGCTTGGTCCGGTAGCCGGCACGGCCGACCATGTGGGCCGAGACCGGCACGGTCAGGAGCTGGAAGATCCAGGCCACCACGAGCAGCGGCACAAGCGCCCAGGAACGCAGCGCGAGCCCGAGGGCCGTCAGGAGCAGCAACGACCCCAGGACCTGCGGCTTCGTCGCGGCGTGCATGCGTGTGAGCAGGTCTGGGAACCGCAGCAGCCCGATCGCGGCGGCGAGGGACAGGAGGCCGCCCAGCACCAGCAGCACGCCGACCACGACGTCGAGGAACGAGTTCATGGCCGCCTCCGGTCCTGCACGAACCGGGCAACGGTCACAGACCCCACGAACCCGATCAGCGTGATGGCTACGACGAGCGCGAGGTGGTCCGTGGACCGGCTCGCCACCATGTACGCGATGAGCGCCGATGCGAGGACCACGAGCAGAACGTCCGCCGCGAGGACGCGATCGAGCAGCGCGGGGCCCTTGATCATACGGATCACCGCCCCGAAGGCCGCGAGCGCCAGGAGGATGCTGCAGATCAGGAGCGCCCCGTCGAGGAAGGTCATTGCGCCTCCTCCACGCGCAAGGCCCGCAGGTCCTCCGCGGCTCCCATGACCCGGATCAGCTCGGCCTCTGCCGCGAGGACGGACCGTCTCAGCCTCTCCGCTGCCGCGGCATCGGGCACATCGATGCCGTGGACGTAGAGGGTCGCGTTGGCCCGATCCACGTCCACGATGAGCGAGCCCGGGATGAGCGACACGACGTGCCCCGTGGCGGTGACGATGAGGTCGGCGTGGCTCCGGAGCGGCACCGCAATGACGGCGCTCGTCACGGCTGGCCCGGTCCGAACGGCGAGCCAGAGGAGCTTCACGCTCGCCACGATGACCTGCCATACGAAGACGAAGGCAAACCGTACCGCGTGGAGCACGTTGAAGCGGCCGCTCAGCTCCACGGGCGGCAGGTACAGGAACCGTGTCACGAGCAGGGCCAGCAGGAGCCCGAAGACCAGATTTCCCGGGCTGAAGTCCTGCCAGAGGGCGCCCCAGACGATGACGAGCCAGGCCAGCAGGGGCAGCTCGGTGCGGAGCGAGATGCGTGGGGCGCTCATCGCTGAGCCACCCCCGGATGCGGGGCCTGCTGGCCGAGCACGGCGGTGATGTACGGGGTGCGGTCGAGCATCTCTTTCGCGGCCTGTTCGCTCACAGTGAACAGCGGTCCGGCGAACACGGTGAGCGCGAGGCCGAGCGCCACGAGCCCGGCGGTTGCGCCGACCATCGCGCCCGGCATCGAACCTCGGTGGGTGGGGGCGAGAAGGGCGGCGTCGGGATTCTCGGCGTCGTCCGTGGATCGCCAGAAGGCGCGCGCCCACACACGGGCGAGGGCCAGCAGGGTCAGCAGGCTGACGGCGACCCCGGCGATGACGACGGCGATCGCCATCGGCGTGCCGAGCGTCACCCCCGCCTGGACGAGGCCGAGCTTCCCGAGGAAGCCCGAGAACGGCGGAATCCCGGCGAGGTTCATCGCGGGAATGAAATACAGCAGCGCGAGCAGCGGCGAGAGCTTCGCGAGGCCCCCGAGCCGATCGATCGACGCCGAGCCCGCGCGGCGCTCGATGAGCCCGGCGACGAGGAACAGCGACGTCTGGACCGTGATGTGGTGCATCACGTAGAAGACGGCTGAGGCCAGGCCGATCACCGAACTCATCGCGAGCCCGAACACCATGTAGCCGATATGGCTCACCAAGGTGAAGGACAGGAGTCGCTTGATGTCCGTCTGGGCGAGCGCACCCAGGATTCCCACGACCATGGTGAGCAGCGCCACGGTCATGAGCGGGACGTTGAGGTCCTCGCCCGGGAAGAGGAGCGTCTCGGTGCGCACCATCGCGTACACACCGACCTTCGTGAGGAGTCCCGCGAACACGGCAGTGACAGGCGCGGGCGCGGTGGGGTACGAGTCCGGGAGCCAGAACGAGAGCGGGAACACCGCGGCCTTGATCCCGAAACCGATGAGCAGCATGGTGTGCAGGAGCGTCTGCGTGCCGGGGTCGAGCTGGCCGAGCTTCACGGCGAGGTCCGCGATGTTCACGGTGCCGGTCGCGGCGTAGACCATCGCGATCGCGATGAGGAACAGGAGCGACGAGACCACGCTCACGACGACGTAGGTCACCCCGGCGCGGATCCTCGCCGTCGTGCCTCCGAGCGTGAGGAGGACGTAGCTCGCGGTGAGCAGCATCTCGAAGCCGACGTACAGGTTGAACAGGTCCCCCGCAAGGAAGGCGTCGGAGACGCCGGCGATCAGGATCAGGAAGCTCGGGTGGAACACCGAGATGGGGCCGTCCTTGTCGCCGTCGGCCATGCCCTGCGACACCGCATAGATGAGGACGGAGAGGCTCACCGCGCTCGAGACCACCAGCATGAGGGACGAGAACTGGTCCACGACGAGCGTGATCCCCCACGGCGGAATCCACTGGCCGATCGGCACCGCGATCGTCCCGCCGCCCCAGACCGAGGCCAGCAGCAGGATCTCGAGGGCGAGCGTCACCGCGACCACGCTGATGCTCACGATTCGCTGGGCGCGCTCCTGGCGCAGGAGCAGGAACGTCACCGCGGCGCCGATGATCGGGAGGACGACGGCGAGCGGAGCCAGGCTTGCCAGATTCACTCGAGCTCCCCTTCCCCAAGGGACTCCTGCCCGAGGGATTCCTGCGCGTGCACCTTCTGACGCCCACTGTGCAGGGCCGCGCGGTCGGCGGCTGCGGCTTCTTCGCGGTTCACGAATTCGCTGAGGTCCTCGGGGACGTCGGCGTCGTCCTCGGGCACCCAGCCGCTCTGGGCGGCGACGCGGCGGTCCTCGAGGTCGTCGGCCACCTCGTCGGCCCGGCCGAGCTGCCACGTGCGATAGATGAGCGCGAGCATGAAGCCGGTGACCGCGAAGGAGATCACGATGGAGGTGAGCACGAACGCCTGCGGAAGCGGGTCGCTGTAGGCCTTCGGGTCTGTCCCTTTGGCGAAGAAGGGCGCGAGGCCGGCGTAGCCGCCCGTGGTGAGCAGGAGGAGGTTGGCCCCGTTCGTCAGCATGAGCAGCCCGAGGAGCACGCGGGTGAGGCTCCGTTCGAGCAGGAGGTAGACGCCGCACGCGAACAGCACGCCCGAGATGATGAGCAGGGTCATGTTGGGGTTCATGCGCGCTCCCTCTCCCGCTGGCGGTTCTCGCGGAGAGACTGCAGGCCACGTCGGGCCTCGGTCCGTGACTGGTCCTCGATCTGCTCGTCGATATGGGAGCCGAGGCTTCGGAGGACATCGATCACGAGCCCGACGACGATGAGGTATACCCCCACGTCGAACAGCGTCGAGGTCACGAACTTCACGTCGCCGAAGACGGGCAGCCAGAGGGCGATGGTCGCGCTCTGGAGCACCTGTCCGCCCACGAGCAGCGGCACGGCACCGGCGAGCGCCGCGACCGCGAGGCCGACCCCGAGCAGCACGCCGGGGTTGAAGGGCGCGGCCTCGTGGAGCTCGAACCGGCCGCCGGCAAGGTAGCGGATGGTGAGCGCGATGCCGGCCACCAGCCCGCCGGCGAACCCTCCGCCCGGCGCGTTGTGCCCGGCGAGCAGGAGGTAGAGCGAGAACAGCACCATGCTGTGGAAGATGAGCCGGGTGATGACCTCGAAGATGATCGAACGGCGTTCGGGCGCGAGGGTGCGGCCGGCCACGAGCCAGGGGTCGCGCTCCACGCTCTGGAACGTCCGGGCGACGGCGAGCTCCGCACCGCCGCGCGAGCTCGGGTCCACGCCGCGGACGCGGCCGACGCTCCCCGTCTCGACCTCGTGCACCGGTCCTGGGCGGCGCCCCCTGTGGCTGATGTAGATGAGGCTTGCGATGCCCGTGGCCGCGAGGACCAGCACGGAGATCTCGCCGAACGTGTCCCACGCGCGGATGTCCACGAGCGTGACGTTCACGATGTTGTTCCCGCCGCCCTCCGAATAGGCGAGCTCGGGGAACTGCAGTGAGATCGGCGCGGCGTGCCGGGCACCCATCGTGAACATCCCGGCCACCACGACCATGCCGCCGAACAGCACGGCGATGATGATCCGCGCCACGCGGTATGCCCCTCCCGTCCTGTCGCGCAGCTGGGCCGGGAGGCGGCGCATGCCGAGGACGAACGCGACGAGCACGATGGTCTCGACGAGCAGCTGCGTCATGGCGAGATCGGGCGCGCCCTGGAGCGCGAAGATGAGCGCGATGCCGTAGCCCGTGACGGAGACCATGAGCACCGCGAGGAATCGCTTGTTCGCTCGGACGGCAGCGAGCGCACCGATGGCGATGGCGATGCCGACGACGGCCTGCAGCGGCGAGTTCGGGTCCAGGAAGTAGGCGCCGCCCGGGATGGCCGGGCGCGTGAGGAGGATGACGGCGAGAGGCAGGAGCGTCGCCACCGAGAGGATGACGGCGAGGTAGAAGAACAGGGACCCGCGCTGGGTTCGGCCAGTGACCCAGATCGCGGTGTCGTCGATCGCGCCGATCAGTCCGCGGTAGATTCGTTCGGCCGCTGGGAAGCCGGAGAGGGCCATCTGCGCCCGGAATACGGCGTCCCGGCGCCGGAACAGCAGCGCGCCCCCAGCCCACGCGGCCGCCGAGAGGGCCAGCGGAAGGCCGAAGCCGTGCCACGCGGACAGATGCGCGGTTAGTTCACCCGTCACTTTGGCCGCGGGAGCTGCCCACGCATCCACGGCCGCGGGCCACACGCCGTAGACGAGCCCGAGGATGGCGAGCAGCGCGGGCGGCCCCACGAAGACGGCGGTCACCGGCTTGAACGGCGTATTGGGGCGACCGGGCTTGCGGGCGAAGGCGCCCCAGATGAATCGGGCACTGTACGCGACCGTGAGCGCCGACCCCACCACGAAGACGGCGAGGATCACCACGCCCCAGACAGCCGAAAGCGGACCGTGGGCACCGAGGGCGTCCGCGAACGCGGCGAAGATGCTCTCCTTCGCCACGAAGCCTCCGAAGAGCGGGAGCCCCGCCATCGACGCCGCCGCGAGGACCGCCACAATGCCGAGCGCCCGCGCCTGACCGAAGACCCCGGACAGGCGCCGCACGTCACGCGTCCCCGTCTGATGGTCCACGACGCCGACCACCAGGAAGAGCGTGGCTTTGAAGAGCGCATGCGCCACGACCAGGGCGAGCCCGGCGAGCGCGGCCTCCGGCGTTCCAAGGCCGACGACAGCCACCATGAACCCGAGCTGGCTCACCGTGCCGAACGCCAACAGGAGCTTGATGTCCGTCTGCCGGAGGGCCCGATATCCGCCCACGAGCAGCGTCACCGCGCCGAACCCCAGGACGACAGGCCGCCAGAACGGCGTGTCCGCGAACCCTGGGGCCAGCCGGGCCACGAGGTAGACGCCCGCTTTGACCATCGCGGCGGCGTGCAGATACGCCGAGACGGGCGCGGGAGCAGCCATCGCCGCGGGGAGCCAGAAGTGGAACGGCACCAGCGCCGACTTGCTGAGCGCGCCGACGAGGACGAGGAGCGCGCCCGCAGCGACGGCGCCCGAAGTGTTCTCCGCCGCAGGTGTAGAGCCGCTGAGCTCCCCAGCCTGCCCGAGGATCTCCGAGATCCGATATGTTCCCGCGGCGTTGCCGATCAGCACGAGGCCGACGAGCATCGCCAGACCGCCCGCAGTCGTGACCACGAGGGCCTGGACGGCGGAGCGCCGGGCCGCCAGGCGGGCCCGCGCGTAGCCGATGAGGAGGAAGGAGAGGACGCTCGTGATCTCCCAGAAGACGTAGAGGGAGATGAGGTCGTCGGACGCGACGAGGCCGAGCATGGTTCCCGCGAACGCGAGGAGCTGGCCCCCGAATCCGCCCAGGCCGTCGTCGTCGTCCTTGAAGTACCGCGCGCAATAGGCGAGGACGAGCGCGCCGACGCCAAGAACGAGCAGGCCCATGACCCACGCGAGCGGATCGATCCGGAACGCGACGTCGAAATGAAGCGCGGGGACGAAGGCGTAGGTCTCCTCGAGTCCGCCGCCATAGGCGGCGTCGTGCTGGAGGATGAGCCACACGAGCGAGACGGCGGGAACTGCCGCGAGGAGGAAGAACGAGGCCCGGCCCCAGCGGCGGAAGATCCAGGGCGCACCAGCGGCCACTGCATAGTGCAGGGCCAAGACTGGTATCACGGGGCGCCTCCGCTACGTCTGTAGGCTGCGAATCACGAAAGTTGGGGTCGGGCGATCACAAGTTGGGTTCGGGAGAACAGGCGATGCGACATGGCATCATTCCCACCCTATCAAGCGCTAGCATGCGGACTATGACGACTGCCGCGCCGCAGCCATCGGAGCTCGAGCTCCATACCGCCCCCGTCAGACGCGGCCAGGTCCTTGCCTGGGCCGCGTGGGATTGGGGCTCGGCCGCCTTCAACGCGGTCATGACGACGTTCGTGTTCACGGTCTACCTGACCTCATCCGCGTTCGGCGGCGCGGACCACGCCTCCTCCGTGCTGGGCGCTGCGCTGGGGATCGGCGGGCTGCTCATCGCGCTCCTCGCGCCCGTCTCCGGGCAGCGTTCCGACGCGGGCGGCAGGCGGAAGCTCTGGCTCGGGATCCACACCGGCGTCGTCGCGCTGCTCACCGGCCTGTGCTTCTTCGCCTACCCGCGGCCCGAGCTGCTCTGGTACGGCGCGTCCCTCATCGCCGCCGGCCATGTGTTCTCCGAGCTCGCCGGCGTCAACTACAACGCGATGCTCGAGCAGATCGCGACCCCCCGCACCATCGGCCGCGTGTCGGGCCTCGGCTGGTCCGCGGGCTACTTCGGGGGCATCGTCGCGCTGCTGCTCGTGCTGGCCCTGTTCGTCCAGCCCGCGTTCCCATGGTTCGGTGCCTCCACCGCGGAGAGCCTGAACATCCGGCTCGTCGCCGTGTTCTCGATGCTGTGGATCGTGGTGTTCTCGCTCCCCGTCATGGTCGCCGTACCGGAAGTACGACGGCGGGAGGCGGCGCGGCTGGGCTTCCTCGCTTCCTATGGGCTGCTCTGGCGACGCATCGTGGCGATCTGGCGCACGAGCCCCCACACCTTGTACTTCCTTGTCGCGAGCGCGGTCTTCCGCGACGGTCTCGCGGCCGTCTTCACCTTCGGCGGCGTGATCGCCGCCGGCACGTTCGGCTTCTCGCTCAGCCAGGTCATCTTCTTCGCGATCTTCGGCAACGTCGTTGCTGCCGTGGGCGCGATCCTCGGTGGGATCCTTGATGACCGCCTGGGGCCGAAACGGGTCATCATCGGCTCGCTCGTGGGGCTGCTCATCGCGGGCGGGGCGGTCCTCGTGCTCGGCAACGCGACGTATTCGCTCGGCGGCATGACGTGGCCGGGTGCCGCGACGTTCTGGGTGTTCGGCCTCTTCCTGTGCCTGTTCGTGGGACCGGCCCAGGCGTCGTCGCGCGCCTACCTCGCCCGGCTGGCGCCAGACGGCACGTCCGGGGAGCTCTTCGGACTGTACGCCACGACCGGCCGAGCGGTGAGCTTCCTCGCGCCATCGCTCTTCAGCCTCTGCATCGCCCTCGCGACGCCGCTCGTCGCCGAGGGGCAGGCGCAGCGGTGGGGCATCCTTGGCATCCTCGTGGTGCTGCTCGCGGGGCTCCTCGTCCTGCTCCCGGTGCGGCCGCCGTCGAAGGTCGCGACCGCCGTCGTACCTGAAAGCTAGCTGAATGCGGCGGGACTAAAGTTGTTCCATGAACGTTGACGAGACCGAGCTGCCCGGTTTTGGGGTGCGCAAGGACTTCATGACGAAGTCGGGCCGCCGGATCGGGGTCGTGACCCACCGCGACGGGGAAACCGAGCTCATCATCTCAGCCTGGGACGATCCAGACACCTGCCAGGCCTCGATCCCGCTCACCGGCGACGAGGCGTCCGCCCTCGGGAACCTGCTCGGCAGCCAGCGGATCGTGATGCAGCTGACCGAGGAGCACAAGGAAGTCCCCGGGATCGTCACCCGGCAGTTCAACATCCTCCCCGAGTCCCCCTACCGCGACCAGCCCATGGGCCGCGCCGCGATCCGCACGCGGACGAGCGTCTCGATCGTCGCCATCATGCGCGAGGGCGAGGTGATCCCCTCGCCCGGCCCGGACGCGATCCTCCACGCCGGCGACCTCCTGGTTGCCGTCGGCACCCAGGAAGGCCTCGACGCCGCCGCCAAGATCCTCCGCAACGGGTGAGCATGAACCCGGTCGCGCTCACGCTCATCGAACTCGGGGCCGTCATCTTCGTCCTCGGGTTCCTCGCGCGCCTCGCCGGGCGCATCAGCATGTCCCCCATCCCGCTGTACCTCATCGGAGGCCTCGTCTTCGGGGCAGGGGGGATCGTGGACCTGGGCGGGGTGCGGGAGTTCTCCCACCTGGCAGGCGAAATCGGTGTCATCCTGCTCCTGCTGCTGCTGGGCCTCGAATACACCGCCAAGGAGCTCTTCACCGGGCTGCGGCGGTCCTGGCAGGCAGGCGTGGTGGATGCGGTGCTCAACTTCATCCCCGGCGCCGCCGTGGCCCTGCTACTCGGCTGGGGGGCGCTCGGGGCGATCGTCATGGGCGGCGTCACGTACATCTCGTCGTCCGGCATCGTCGCGAAGGTCATCACCGACCTCGGGCGGCTCGGCAACCGCGAGACGCCGACGATCCTGTCGATTCTCGTCTTCGAGGACCTCGCCATGGCCATCTACCTGCCGATCCTCACCGCCATGCTCGCTGGCGTGAGCTGGTTCGGCGGGCTTCAGACCGTGGGCATCTCGTTGGCCGTCATCACCGTGGTGCTGGTGATGGCGCTCCGGTACGGGCACCACGTGTCGAAGGCCGTGCACAGCGAGAACTCCGAGGTGTTCCTGCTGAACGTCATGGGCCTCGCCCTGCTCGTGGCGGGTCTCGCGTCCGCGATGCAGGTCTCGGCCGCCGTCGGCGCCTTCATGCTCGGGATCGCCATCTCCGGGACCACAGCTCACTTGGCTTCCCGGCTCCTGGAGCCGCTGCGGGACCTGTTCGCCGCAATCTTCTTCGTGGCGTTCGGCCTGAACACCGACCCGGCGTCCATTCCGCCCGTGCTCGGGTGGGCGCTGCTGCTCGCCGTCGTCACTGCGGTCACCAAGATCGTGACCGGCTGGTGGGCCGCGGCCCGCGCCGGCGTTGCCGTGCCCGGGCGTGCCCGCGCCGGGACCTCGCTCATTGCGCGCGGCGAGTTCTCGATCGTCATTGCCGGGCTCGCCGTCACGTCCGGGGCGGTCGCGGGCGAGCTCGCCGCCCTCGCCACGGCGTATGTGCTGATCATGGCCGTCCTCGGGCCGCTTGCTGCGCGGTTCACCGAGCCTGCGGTCAAAGCGCTCCGCGGAAGGTACTCCCGGCAGAAGGCCCCCGCCCCGGTCGCCTAGCGCCGCCGAAATCGGGTCCCCTGCCGCCGAAGTCGGGTCCCCTGCCGCCGAAGTCGGGTCCCCTGACGCCGAAGTCGGGCCGCAGCTTAAACAGCCGTGCAACCCAGCGGAAACGTCGGCCGATGAGCATGGAGCCATGGATGCCCCACGCAGCGCCACCCACCGTCACCTCGCCTGCGAAGTGTGCGGCCGCTACCCCGAACCGCCCAAGGTCCGCCTGACGATTGCCAACGTGGTCGCGATGCTGCCGATCGAGCTCGCGGTGCATGCCGCCGTCGTCGGTACCGGTTGGCCGCTCCTGCTCAAGGTGCTGCTCCTCGCGGCGACGGCCACCGCCCTCGTCATCTGGGTCGCCGAGCCGGGCGTCCGCCACCTGCTGCGCTCGTGGCTCCATGCGCCGGCACTTCGCCGGCGCCGGGCACTCGAGGTTGCCCCGGCGCTGTGGCGCGCCCGCGTCACCCTGCCCGACACACCCGGCGCCCTCGAACGGCTCAGCCGCGCGCTCGCCAAGCTGGGCGTCAACGTCCTGTCCATCCAGTCGCAGCCCGTCACGGGAGGCGTAGTCGATGCGCTGGTCCTCTCGGCGCCGGGCGGCCTCACCGACGACGACCTCCTCGACGCGATGGCGACCGGCGGCGGAGCAGCCCCCAAGGTGTGGACGACGACGCCGCTCGCCCTTGTCGACGCCCCGACCCTGGCGCTGAGCCTGGCCACCCGGGTGGTCGCCAATCCTGCCGAGCTCCCCTACGCCGCGGCCGAGCTCCTCGGTGCAGAGCGCGGCTTCGCTCACCACCCAGTGGACCCGGCCGCCGTCGCCCGCGGAACCGTGCTCAAGGTGCCGGGGAGTCCCGAGCCCCTCGTGCTCCTCCGCCCGGACGAGCCGTTCACTCCCGCCGACGTCGCACGTGTGAGCCGTCTGGCCGAACTCGCGGAGGCCGCGATGCTGCGCGCTGCTAGCGGGCGATGATGACGTCGAGCGTTCGCGGCCCGTGGACGCCCTCGACGCGCTCAAGCTCGATGTCGCTCGTCGCGGACGGGCCCGAGATGAGAGTCAGCGGGCGCGTGGGATCGAGCCGCGCGAAGCCCTCCGGCACAATCCCGACGATCGTCTGAACCGGCACCACGCACACGTGATGATCGGGCACGAGCGAGATCGCTCGCCGACCTTGGTCAGGTGAGCCATCGAGCACAATCGTCCCCGTCTCCGCGATGCTCACCGCGGACGACGTCACCACCGCGTCGAGTTCATCCAAACGTACGACGTCGACCGGCGCCTCGCGCGAGTCCGTCACCCTGCCCTCGGCGAGGCTCGGGTGGAGCCAGCTGGTGGGGAGCCCGTCGGGGGCGACGAACCGCTTGCCCTCGAGTCGGGTGCGGATCGCCTCGGCCAGTCCGTCGGACGTCACGACCTCGACCCGTGCCCTGTAGTCCAGCAAGCGGTCGACGAGGAGTTCCACGAGGGCGTCCTCGTCCAGACCCGAGGCCGTCCGGTAGCCGGGCCCGACTTCGGCGCCACCGGACCCGACTTCGGCGGCAGGGGACCCGACTTCGGCGGGGGCGAGCGCCTCTCGGACGCGGGCCAGAATCTCGTCGCGCGCGCTCATTCGTGCGTCCCCTTCTCAGCTTCCTTCTCGCGCTTCCTCCACCAGTTCCGGAACGACTCGCTCGGCGGTGCAGGAACGTCCCGGCTCTGAGTCCATCCCGCGCCGAGACCCGGGAGCCGCGAGATCTTCTCGTCGCGCCCGGCGAGCGCCCGCGCCACCGGAAGCCCCTTCTCGAGGAGCCCCAGCCGGTCGCCGGATGACAGCGCCCAAGACGCCGCGCCCAAGGCGAGGTCCATCTGCGACGGGAGGCTCCGCCGTCGTCGGCCAGTCGTCCCACCCGAGACGTCCTCGCCGCGGAGGTACACCAGGATCTCGGGGATGTTGATCTTGACGGGGCACGCGTCGAAGCACGCCCCGCACAACGACGACGCGTACGGGAGCGAGGAGTTTTCCTCCGCCTCGACTCCGGTGAGCAGCGGCGAGAGGATCGCGCCGATCGGCCCGGGGTAGGTGGAGCCGTACGCGTGACCGCCCGTGCGCTCGTACACGGGGCACACGTTCATGCAGGCCGAGCAGCGGATGCAGTGCAGGGCGCTGCGGCCGTGCTGGTCGGCGAGTGCGCGGGTGCGGCCGTTGTCGAGCAGCACCACGTGGACGTTCTGGGGCCCGTCTCCCGGGGTGGCGCCGGTCCACAAGGACGTGTATGGATTCATGCGCTCGCCCGTCGACGACCGGGGAAGCAGCTGCATGAACACCTCGAGGTCCTGGGCGCGCGGGAGCACCTTCTCGATGCCCATGACCGTGATGAGCGTTTCGGGCAGGGTGAGGCACATGCGCCCGTTGCCTTCGGACTCGACGACCCCGAGTGTCCCGGTCTCGGCGATGCCGAAGTTCGCCCCGGAGATCGCGACCTTGGCGGAGAGGAACTTCTTCCGCAGGTGGGCGCGGGCGGCCATCGCGAGGCGGCGCGGCTCGTCCGTCAGCTCGGGGTCGACGTCGGGCATCTCCTCCAGGAAGATGTCGCGGATCTCGGTACGGTTCTTGTGGATCGCTGGGACGAGGATGTGGCTTGGCTTGTCGTGGCCGAGCTGGACGATGAGCTCGGCCAGGTCCGTCTCGAACGCAGCAATGCCGCGCTCGTCGAGGTACTCGTTGAGGCCGATCTCCTGTGTCGCCATCGACTTGACCTTGACGACCTCGGTCTCGCCGGTCGCCCGGATGAGCTCTTCGACGATACGGTTCGCCTCCGCCGCGTCCCGCGCCCAATGCACCGTGCCGCCGCGCGCGGTGAACTGCTCCTCGAACTGGGTCAGGAGTTCGGGGAGCCGCGTCATGGCCTCGGTCTTGATCGCGGACCCGGCCTCGCGTAGAGCTTCCCAGTCCGGGAGCTCCGAGACCACGCGGAGGCGCTTGTCACGGATCGTGTGGGTCGCGTGACCGAGGTTCGCGCGAAGCTGGGCGTTGCCGAGCTCGCGGTGGGCCGCCTTCGGGAAGGGCTCAGTTGCTGAGATGTTGCCGAAGCCGCGGGGCGGACCCCCGGAGGGAAAACGCGGCAGTCCGAGGTTCACCGTGCTCATCGGGCACCGCCCGCCAGCGCAAGCTCCCCGTCGAAGCGGAGCGGATTTTCGTGCGTGGACGCGAGCACCTCCGCGAGGTGGACGGTCCGCACGGGGGTGCCGGCCGTCGTCGTCCGCCCTTCGCGGGAAAGCCCGCCGCCGATGTGCATGAGGCATGAGACGTCGCCGCCCGCGCACGCGCCGGCGCCGGTCCCGCAGATGTTCGCGACCTTGTCGGCGAGCATCGCCGAGGAGACGTCGGCATTCTTGATCGAGAACGTGCCGCCGAAGCCACAGCACTGGTCGGCTTCGGGGAGCGCGACGACGTCGAGCGCCTCCACGGTGCGCAGCAGGCTGAGCGGGCGGTCGCCGAGGCGAAGGAGCCGCATGCCGTGGCAGGACGGGTGGTAGGTGATGGTGCCGGGGAGGTAGGAGCCGAGTTGGGCGGCCGCGTCGGTGACGCCGAGGACGTCGGTGAGGAGCTGCGAGAGCTCGTAGGTCCGCTCGCCGACTGCCTCCGCGCGGGCTTCGAGAGTGGGATCCGCCCTCTTCTCGCCGCGTTCCAAGGCCCATCGCGCGACCATCGCGTGCTGGTGCTTCACGGAGGCGACGCAAGATCCGGAGGGGGCGACCGCGACGTCGTAATCGCCCGAGTCGAAGCCTGCCTCGAAGGCCCTCACATGGTTCTCGACCACGGGCAGCGCCTCGCGGAAGTACCCCGAGTTCAGGTGCATCTGGCCGCAGCAGGCCTGGCCGGCCGGGAACACGACCTTGTGCCCGAGCCGCTCCAGGATCTGCACCGTGGCCTGCGCGACGCGGGGGTACATCGCGTCGACGATGCAGGTCGCGAAGAGCGCGATCTTCATGGGAGTCCTCTCCGGCCCTTCGGAGCATCCGGGCCATGTGGTCTGACCATAGTGGCAGGGATTCCAGAGGACCGCAATCCCGGCTCGACGCGCGCTCCAGCCCGCCCTGCGCGTGCGGCAAGATGGACCCATGCCTGAACGCCCGAGCGAGCGCGCCCACGACGCGGTGCTGCAGCACATCGAGGACAGCCTGAGATCCGGCGAGATCAAGCTCGGGGATCGGCTCCCGGGCGAGCGGGCCCTCGCGGAGCAGTTCGGGATTTCGCGGGCTTCGGTGCGGGACGCCATCCGTGCGCTCGAGGTCATGGGCGTGGTGCGGTCGGCCACAGGCTCCGGACCGAACGCGGGCACGATCGTGGTCTCGGACCCCTCGTCGGCGCTTGGGTCCGCGCTCAGGCTGCACGTCGCAAGCCAGCGGCTTCCGGTCAAGGACATCGTCGAGGCGCGGGTGATGATGGAGACGTGGTCGCTCGCGCACGCCGCGGACGCGAACTGGGAGCCCGTACAGCTCGAAGAGGCGCGGAAACTCCTCGACGCGATGGACGATCCCGCGCTCCCCTCCCCCGCCTTCACAGCCCTCGACGCGCAGTTCCACGTCGCTTTGAGCGCTCTGGCAGGGAATGCCGTGGTGAGCACGATGATGGACTCATTGCGCGAGGCGATCCGTGAATATGTCGACGAGGCCGTGCGAACACGCGCCCAATGGGACGACATCGTGGCCGAGCTGCGACGCCAGCACCGCGAGATCCTTGAGGCCGTGGAGCGTCGAGACGGCGACGGCGCGGCGCACCTGGTCCGCGACCACATCGAGTGGTTCTACGCGAAAACCCTCTGAAGCAAGGGGCCTTTCTCCGCGAATTGTCGGTCTATGGCGAGTACTGGCCCCGTAGACCCACAGAAACCCGACAATCGGCGAACTCACCGCGACAGGTTGGACCTCCACAGCTGTGGATAACGCCTCCGCGTTGGCGCGCTTCGACAGCATGGGCTGATGAATGTGCGACGACAGCTCCCACCCGACTTGGCCCAAAGACCGTTCACGACACGCGAAGCCGCGGCACTGGGCATCTCGACGAGCAGGCTGAGAGCCTCGGACCTCGTTCTCCCGACGAGGGGAATCCGAGTTCCGTGGACGGCCGTCGAAACCGGTACTTCAGGCATCGTGCGCCCCCTGTTGGACCTCATGTCTGATGCGGTGGCCAGCTTCGCGACGGCAGCCGGAATTTGGGGCTTGCCGCTTCCCCCTCATTTCAGGGATGACTTTTCTCTGCACGTCACGAGGCCCGCGAAGACGCCGCTCAGCCTCCGGCCGGGGATCATCTGCCACCGCATGCACCTCTCGCCGCATGACGTGGTGGCCCTGCAGAACGGGATTCGCGTCACTTCGCCACTGCGCACCATGCTTGATCTTGCCGCGGTCCTACAGCGAGATGACATCGTCGCCATTGGGGACTACCTCGTGTGCGAACATCCTGAAGACTTTCCCGCTCCCCGCAACGCCTTGTATCGCTTAGACCAGATTGCGACCTACCTGGCGGCCAAGCGCCGCGTTCGCGGCCTGCCCGGGGCCAAGCGGGCACTCGAGCTCGTGCGCGTGGGAGCCGACTCGGTGCCCGAGACAAGGCTCCGGCTCGCAATCATCGACGCAGGGCTCCCGGAGCCGGTACTCAACTACGTCATCCGCGACAGCTTCGGCCGCGCCGTTGCCTGGCCCGATCAAGCCTTTGTTGAGGCGCGCCTCTCCGTCCAGTACGACGGCGAGCATCACCGAACCGCCGAACAGCAGGCTTCTGACAACTGGCGGAACCGTTTGGTCGCGGACGAGGAGTGGGACCAACTCATCGTGAGCAGCACCGACGTGAGGCGGCGGGGGTGGGATGGGGTGGCCCGACTGGTGGGCCAGCGCCTTTCTCGGCTCCGCCACAGAGCGGAATTGTCGGCCTGATGCGGGTCAGAGTCCTCACGACCCGCAGCAAACCGACAATTCGCGGTGGTAGGAGTGGGCCGGCGAGGGCTAGACCGTCGTGCGGTGGAAGTTGAGGTAGCTCCGCGAGGCCGTGGGGCCCCGCTGGCCCTGGTACCGGTTGCCGTAAGCCCCGGAACCGTAGGGATGCTCAGCGGCCGAGGAGAGCCTGAAGAAGCACAGCTGCCCGATCTTCATGCCCGGCCACAACTTGATGGGGAGCGTGGCGACGTTTGAGAGCTCGAGCGTCACGTGGCCCGAGAACCCCGGGTCGATGAACCCGGCGGTCGAGTGCGTGAGGAGCCCGAGGCGGCCGAGCGAGGACTTGCCTTCGAGGCGCGCGGCGATGTCGTCGGGCAGCGAGACGGTCTCGAACGTGGAGCCGAGCACGAACTCGCCGGGGTGCAGGATGAAGGGCTCGTCGGGGTCGACTTCTACGAGCCGTGTGAGCTCAGGCTGCTCGAGCGCCGGGTCGATGTGGGCGTATTTGTGGTTGTCGAACAGCCGGAAGAACCGGTCGATCCGCACGTCCACGCTGGACGGCTGGACCATGGCCGGGTCGAAGGGCTCGAGGGCGATCCGCTGGGCGTCGATCTCGGCTCGGATGTGGCGGTCGGAGAGCAGCACGCCTCCAAAAATACCGCCTCTACTGCTCGAGTACGGCCTTGAGCTTCGCCAGCTGCGCGACCTCAGAGTTCATCGTCTTCTGGACCATGCCGTTCATGAGCCTCATGAGCCCTTTCGTCTCCAAGGCGAGGCCGAAGGTCAGGTGCGTGCCGCCGTCGTCTGCTGGCCTCAGCGTGAAGGTGCCTTTCGGACGCGCGGGCCCGGCAATGACCTCGAAGTGCAGCGACGAGCTGGGCTGCGCCTCGGTGATGCGATAGTCGCCATCGATCTCGCGGCCGCCCGGCCCGGCAAGCCGCTGCGCGTACACGGCCCCGACTTGGCCCGCGCTGCCCGAGGCGAGGGACACCGACCGCACCGACGAGCGCCACCGAGGGTTGTTGAGCCCGTCCGCGAGGAAGGCGTAGACGTCCTCGGGCGTGCGGCGGACAGTGACGGAGTGTTCAGCGGCTGCCATGCGCTGAGACTAGGGCGATTCGCTGGATTTGGGCTGAGAGTCGTCACGGGTGCGACTTCGGGAGCGGCGTGGCGTGTGGCACACTTGCCGGTCGAAAGAGTGATCCTCTCGGGAAAGTACCCCATGTCGCAGCCACAGCCCGACCTCGACCATCTGACCGACCACGGCCACGCCCATTCCGCCGACCATGTGATCCATGCCGAAGACGCGGGCTACCACAAGAGCCTCAAAGCGCGGCAGATCCAAATGATCGCCATCGGCGGCGCGATCGGCACGGGCCTGTTCCTGGGGGCGGGCGGCCGCCTCGCAGCCGCGGGCCCCTCGCTGATCCTCGCTTACGCCGTCTGCGGATTCTTCGCCTTCCTCATCCTCCGGGCCCTCGGCGAGCTCGTGCTGCACCGGCCGTCGTCGGGCTCGTTCGTGTCGTATGCGCGTGAGTTCTTCGGCGAGAAGGCTGCGTTCGTCTCCGGTTGGTTCTACTGGATCAACTGGGCCATGACCACGATTGTGGACACCACTGCCGCAGCCCTCTACATGAACTTCTTCGGAAAGTACGTGCCTTGGATCGGCGCGGTTCCGCAATGGGCGTGGGCGCTCCTGGCCCTCCTGCTCGTGCTGGGGCTCAACCTCATCTCCGTCAAGGTCTTCGGCGAGATGGAATTCTGGTTCGCCCTCATCAAGGTCGCGGCCCTGCTGGTGTTCCTGGTGCTCGGCATCTATTTCGTCGTCTTCGGCACGCCCGCGGGCGGGACGGTCGGATTCAGCCTCATCGCCGACCACGGCGGCTTCTTCCCCACCGGAATCCTGCCGCTCATCCTGCTCATGCAGGGTGTGCTGTTCGCGTACGCGTCGATCGAGCTCGTGGGCACCGCGGCGGGCGAGACGCAGAACCCCGAGAAGATCATGCCCAAGGCCATCAACTCGGTGGTCCTCCGGATCGCGGTGTTCTACGTCGGATCGGTCGTGCTGCTCGCGCTGCTCCTGCCGTACACGTCGTATCAGAAGGGCGTGAGCCCGTTCGTGACGTTCTTCGGGCACATCGGCGTGGGCGGCGTGGACGTGATCATGAACCTCGTGGTCCTCACTGCGGCGCTCTCGTCGCTCAATGCCGGCCTCTACTCGACCGGCCGCATCCTCCGGTCCATGGCAGCCGCGGGTTCCGCCCCCAAGTTCGCCCTCCGCATGAACAAGGCCGGCGTTCCCTACGGCGGCATCGCGATCACGGCGGTGGTCTCGCTCCTGGGCGTCCCGCTGAACTACCTGGTGCCTTCCGACGCATTCGAGATCGTGCTCAACGTGGCGTCGGTGGGAATCGTCAGCACCTGGGCCACGATCGTCCTGTGCCAGCTCCAGCTCCAGCGCTGGGCCAGGAACGGCTGGACGGAGCGCCCCGCGTTCCGTATGCCCGGCGCCCCCTTCACCGGCTATCTCTCGCTCGCGTTCCTCGCGTTCGTGCTCGTCATGATCTTCATCGACTCGCCGTGGACCCTCGCGGTGACCGCCGGCGCCATCGCGGTCATGGTCGCGGGCTGGTACGCCTGCCGCAAGCGGATCCACGAGATCGCGGAGGCGCGCAGAGCACCCCGGAGGGTGTTGTAAGCTGGGTAATGCCCTCCGGGGCAACGCGGCCGTAGCTCAATGGCAGAGCGCACGCTTCCCAAGCCTGATACGCGGGTTCGATTCCCGTCGGCCGCTCCACTTGTCTCGAATTCGCCTACCGCCCTGCTGTCGGACGATATCCTCACGTCGTGGACGCTGACGATGAGCCCGCCCAGAGAAGCCGTGAAGGATGGTGGTGGAAGGCCCTCCTCTCGGGCCTTTCGCTCTGGGTGGCCACGATCGTCGTCACGATGACAACCCACAGCAACAATCTGATTCCCACGCTGATCCTCGTCGGCAGCTTCCTCGTGCCGTTCTGCGTGGTCCTCTTCGCCGTCGAACGAATCAGCGGCGCGGTCCGGTCCCTGGACGTGTTCATGGCGTTCCTCCTGGGAGGGGTCTTCGGCGTCCTCGGGGCGGCTCTCCTGGAGTCAGATCTGCACCCCTCGCCGTGGCTCGGCCTCCGCGTGGCGCTCGTCGAGGAATTCGTCAAGGCCGCGCTTCTGGTCCTTGTGGCCCGCTCGATCACGCCGAAGACGCGGATGCAGGGCGGGCTCCTCGGAGCCTGCGTCGGGGCCGGGTTCGCCGGGTTCGAGTCGGCGGGCTACGCCTTCAATGCCGCCGTGACGGCGCACGGCATCAGCTTGGGGCCGTTGCTCCAGAGCGAGGCCACGCGATCGATCCTCGCCCCGGTCTGCCATGTCCTGTGGACCGCGCTCCTCGGTGCCGTGATCTTCAGGGCGGCGGGCAGCGGGCGGTTTCGGGTGACGGCGGGCGTGCTCGGAGCCTTCGTGGGGGTCGTCGCGCTGCACACGCTCTGGGATTCTATGCAGGACCTCGCCGATGGGCTCGCGCGCGCCCTCTCTGCCGACGCATCCCTCTCGGGCGGCTTCTACGTCACGGGCCTGGTGCTCGTGGCCCTTGCGGGGCTCGCCTCGCTGGCCTTCACGCTGCGCCGAAGCCCAGCCTGATGTGACCCACCACTCTCCGGGGATTGACACGTGGATCACATCATGGTCTTCTGGAAAGCGCTTACCACCAGCGTTCCCGCGACTTTCAGTCACCGGTCGAGCGCGACAGCCACCATGACCTAGGAGGGTCTCATGCACGAAGAGGTGCGCGGGCGATCAGGCCGCGAACAGCAGCAGACGGCCGGGGGAATGCACAAGCGCGCGGCCCTGAGCGGCTTCTTCGGAAGCACGCTCGAGTACTACGACTTCTCGATCTACGCCTCCGCAGCTGCCCTCGTCTTCCCGGGGATCTTCTTCCCCAGCGGCAACGCGACAGTGGCCCTCGTGGCCTCTCTGGCGACCTACGCCGTCGGGTACGTGGCCCGCCCGATCGGCGCGTTCGTCCTCGGGAATTGGGGCGATCGGCACGGCCGCAAGAACGTCCTCGTGTTCGCGCTGCTCCTCATGGGCTTCTCGACCTTCGCGGTAGGCCTGCTTCCGACTTTCGGGCAGGTCGGCCTTCTCGCCCCGATCCTGCTCGTGGCGCTGCGGCTCATCCAGGGCTTCGCCGTGGCCGGGGAGCTGAGCGGCGCGAGCGCGCTCATCGCCGAGCACTCCCCCGCGGACCGCCGAGGCTTCTTCACGAGCTTCAGCCTCCAGGGCACGCAGGCCGGCAGCATCCTCGCCTCCGCCGCGTTCATCCCGCTCTCCGCAATGCTTCCCACCGAGGCCTTCCACTCGTGGGGCTGGCGGGTGCCGTTCCTGCTCAGCGCCTTCGTCGTCTTTGCCAGCTACCTGATCCGCCGGCGAGTCGCCGAGACCCCGGCCTTCCTCGAGGAGACCGAGCAGCAGGCCGTCCCAAAGGCCCCCGTGGTGCGGGTGCTCCGCGAGAGCGGCTGGACCGTCTTCCGCGCCATCCTCATGGGCCTGGCCAACGTCATCGGCACTACCGCCGCCGTCTTCGGCACCGCCTACGCCACCCAGCCGGCGTATGGGATCGGCATGAGCCCCGCCACGTACCTGTGGATGCCCGTCATGGCGAACATCGTCGCCGTCGTCCTGATCCCGATCTTCGGCCGGCTCTCCGACCGGATCGGCCGCCGCCCGCTCATGATCTTCGGGTCGCTCAGCGCCGGCGTGCTGTCCTTCGCCTACTTGTGGGCCATCAGCCAGAGGAACGTGGTCCTTACCGTGGTGCTCGCGATCCTCATGTGGGGCGTCCTGTACCAGATGTGGAACGCGACGTTCGCGAGCTTCTTCCAGGAGCTGTTCCCCACGCGCACCCGCGTCACGGGTTTCGCCATCTCCCAGAACCTCGGCCTGCTGATCGTCGCGTTCCTGCCGACCGTCTTCACGCTCATCGCCCCTCCGGGATCCACGGACGTCCCGCTCATCATCGGCGGCCTGACCCTCGCGCTGTCAGCAGTCTCCGCGATCGCCACGTGGATGACCCGCGAGACGTCGAAGCTGAGCCTCGACGCGCTGGACACCGCCGACCGTTCGGCTACCCGCGAGACCCACGCCGCGGCGAAGACCGTTTAGGCCCGTCCCGTCGCCTTGTGGCGCCCGTCCCCGCAAAGGGCGCCCCGACCCGCACTTCCGCGCCTGGTCCGGCGCGGATGTGCGGGGAACCCGCGGAGGTGCGGGCCAGCGCGGCGTACGTGTCAGCGCGGGGCGCCGGCCGCCGTCGTCATCCCTCCCGGCGCGTCCGCAGCCTCAGCACGAGCAAGCCACAGACGACGGCGGGCACCAGCCCCCCGAGGAACATCGCCCACGGCGTCCCGAGGGCCTGCGCAAGTCCGCCGAGCATGGGTCCCCCCAGCGCCTGGCCACCGATGAGCACCATGGTGTAGAGGCTCATGACTCGGCCACGGATAGCCATGTTCGCGCTCGTCTGCACGAGCTGGTTGGCGGACGTCATGAAGGTGAGCGCGAAGAACCCCGAGACGGCCATGAGCGCCGCGAACGCCGGGAGGGAGGGCACGAACGCGGCAAGCGCGAGCAGCGCGCCGTACAGCCCGGCGGCGACGACGACGGTCTCAAGCCTGAGCAGGCGACGGCGGGCGGAGGCAATGGCCCCGGCAAGCGAGCCGACCGCTACGAGGGCGTTGAGCAGGCCGTAGCCTCCCGCGCCGATTTTGAAGACGTGGTCCGCATAGCCCGCGAGGAGCACGGGGAGGCTCAGCGAGAAAACGGCGACGACGGCGGCCAGCGCCCACGGCCAGCGGATGGTCCGCTTGGCCATGGCGTAGCGGACGGCCTCACGCACCATGCCCTTCGACTTCGGCGTGGGGGGCGCCGTGTACAGCTCGTTGACGCGCAGCAGCGAGAGCATGATCACGGTGAGGGTGCAGGCGACGGCATTGAACACGAACGCCCAGCCACCGCCGACGGCCGTCAGCAGGGCTCCTGCGATTGCGGGCCCGATGAGCCCACCGAGCTGGAATGTCGTCGAGTTGACGCTGATCGCGTTCCGCAGGTAATTGGGCCCCACGAGCTCGTTGACGAAGACCTGCCGCGACGGCTGGTCGAGGACCGTCACGAGGCCAAGCACGGCGGCCACGGCATACACGTGCCAGACCTGCAGCGAGTGGGTGAGCGTGAGCACCCCGAGAATTGCCGCGCAGACGCCGGCGCTCGCCTGGCAGATCTGGAGCAGACGTCGCTTCGAGAAGCGGTCGGCCATGAGTCCGCCCCATGGACCCAGGATGAGCACGGGCAAGAACTGCATTGCCACGGTCACGCCGACGGCGGCGACCGACCCGGAAAGCTGGAGGACGATCCAGTCCTGGGCCACGCGCTGCATCCACACGGCGATGACCGCGATGAAATGCGACGCCGCGAAGAGCTTGAAATTGTGAACCCGGAGCGAGATGAACGTGTGGCGCCACGGGAGTCGTTCGCTGACGACGGCGATGGGACCCGTGGGAGGGATGGAAACGCTTCTGTTGTCGGACGGCGAAGAGGGCAGGGCTGAGCTGGGCGAGGTCACGTGAGGTCCTGAGTTTCGTTCTTGTGCGGCTGAGCGTTCGGTGATTCCACGCTAGACAGCAGGGAAAGCATTGCGGAAGCTTATTTGCCATATAAGAGCTATTGCATTTCGCAATTGGCTTCGGAAGGATCGGTGCCATGTTCGATCCTGTGCACCTCCGCAGCTTCCTCGCCGTAGCGGAGCATCTCAGCTTCACCCTCGCGGCGGAACGGCTGGGAATCGCCCAGCCGACGGTGAGCCAGCACGTCGCCAAGCTCGAAAAGTCCGCGGGGCGGGTGCTTCTGGTGCGCGACACCCATGGCGTGCGGCTCACCGACAATGGGGACGCCATGGCCGGCTTCGCACGGAGCATCCTGGCCGCACATGACGAAGCATTGCGCTACTTCCGTGGCTCCGCCATGCGCGGCCGTCTGCGCTTCGGCACCGCCGACGACCTCGCCATCACCGGACTGCCGAAGATCCTCCGGGAGTTCCGCCGCGCCTACCCGCAGCTCAATCTCGAGCTCACCGTGAGCCAGAGCGACGATCTGCACCGCCGTCTCAAGTCCGGCCAATTGGACCTCATCTTCATCAAATGGATCGCGGGCGCGCAGGAGGGAACGGTCGTGCGGCACGACGTCTTCTCTTGGGTCGGTGTCGAGCAGACCGTCCTCGAGCCGAACCAGCCGGTCCCCCTCGTCGTCTACCCGGCACCCAGCCTGAGTCGGACCCTCGCCATCGAGGCACTCGAGGCGAGCGGGCGGACCTGGAAGGTCACGTGCAGCACGAAGCAGATCGCCGGCGTGCTCGCGGCGGTGCGGGCGGGTCTCGGCATTGGCGTCATGCCTACCACGCTCGTACCAGAGGACCTCTCGATCATCACCCGCCGCTTCGACCTCCCGCCTGTCGGCGATGTGGACTTCACCCTGATCCGCAACCCGCTCGCCAACTCGGCGGCCGTGGACGCCCTCACTGACGCCATCATGGGACGCACTTTGAGCCGCACCTAGCAGAGCCTCTAGTGAGATGGGCCACGGCGCGCCGAGAAGGCCCGGCGTACACTGGTTTGCGATGAACCGCACAATGTTCAAGTCGAAGATCCACCGCGCCACGGTCACCCACGCCGACCTGCATTACATCGGCTCGGTGACGGTCGACCTGGACCTCCTCGAGGCCGCCGACATCCTGCCCGGCGAGCTCGTGTCCATCGTCGACGTCACGAACGGCGCCCGTCTCGAGACGTACACGATCGCGGGCGAGCGTGGCTCGGGCGTCATCGGGATCAACGGCGCAGCGGCGCACCTCGTCCACGAGGGCGACATCGTGATCCTCATCAGCTACGCGTCGATGAGCAACGAGGAGGCCCGCGAGTTCGTGCCGACCGTGGTGCACGTCAACGCGGAGAACAAGATCATCGAACTGGGGACAGACCCGGCCGAGGGCGTCACTCCTGGCCTCATGCGCCCGCCCTTCGCCATTCAGGCGCACCTCAACTAGAAAGCGGTTTCTTTCCCGCGGGTCCTCTGTTCTAGTCTGGACGCTGTGCAGCAGACTGACGTGGAACCCCGTGGAATCGTGACGTGCTAGGGGTCCTCGCCGGGTTCTTCGTGGTCTGGGCGATCATCGGCAGCGGCTGGTTCGTAGCCCGAAGGCGCCTCCTCGGAGACGGTGCCCAGACCGTGCTGAGCCGCCTTTCCTTCTTCGTCGCAAGCCCCGCGCTGCTTCTTGAAACCCTCAGCAAAGCGGACCTTCACTCGATCTTCTCCTCGCACCTGCTGGTCATCACCGTCAGTTCCACGCTGGTGGGGCTTCTTTCCATTGGGACTTTCAGGTGGCTGCGGCGCCGGAAACTCTCGGAAGCCCTCATCGCGTCGATGTGCTCCTCGGTCGCGAATTCGGCGAACCTGGGCATCCCCATCTCCGTCTTCGTCCTGGGCGACGCGAGCTATGTGGCGCCCCTGCTGATCTTCCAGCTCGCGCTGTTCACGCCGTCGTTCCTCCTCCTGCTGGACGGCACGACGGCGACCGCCAAGCCGGGCGCGGCCCGCGCCCTCCAATTCGTGCTCCCGGTGGTGACGAATCCGAACATCATCGGCTCCCTGATCGGGCTCGCGCTAGCCGCGACCGGTTGGCAGCTGCCGGAACTCATCATGCAGCCGATCCATCTCATCGGCGGCGCGGCGATCCCCGCGATGCTCATGGCGTTCGGCATCTCGCTGTACGGTTCGCGTCCGTTGAGGGCCGACGACGGACGTCGCTTCGACACCCTCCTCGCCACCTCCTTCAAGCTCGTGGTCCACCCGCTCATCGCGTTCACCTTCGCACGCTTCGCCCTCGGGCTCGACGGTCATGCGCTGTTCGCCGCCGTCGTCACCGCCGCCCTTCCCACCGCGCAGAATGTGTACGTCGCCGCGCAGCGTTATCAGCGCGGCCTGGTCGTCGCGAAGGACACAGTGCTCGTCACGACTGTCGTCGCCATCCCGGCGATGGCCGTGATGGCCGCCCTCCTCTCCTAACCCACTCCGTCTCGGGTACAAGGTAATCCCCTCCCTCAACGACTCGGGTACAGCTGGCCGCTAGGCTAGCCACATGCCTGAGCTGAGACTGACGGATGACCGCACGATCGCGCCGTGCGTGGCAGAGGCCACGACCAGCCACCGGTGAGCGTGTCCGCGCAGGAGGCCCCTCCCCAGGCTCCGAGCCTCACCAAGGCGGCGCTGCTCTGGGCCCTCGCCCTCGTTCTCGCGATCGCGGCAGCAGTCGCTGCGGTCATAGCGGTCCGCTCCGCGAGCGGGCCCGCCCAACCCGTGCGCGCGTACCTCGCCGCGCTTCAAGCGGGCGACGGCGGCCGGGCCCTGGGTGCGTTGCACGCCCAGGTGCCTGCCGGCAGCACGTCCCTGCTCGACGGCGCGCCGCTGCGCGATTCGATGGCTCGCATCCGCGACCTGACGGTAGGAACTCCCTCGGCAGCGGCGAATGGACGTGAAAATGTCCCGGTGACTTTCTCTTCCGGCGGCTCGAATTTCACCACGGACTTCCTGGTCGAGCAGACCGGGACCGATTGGCTGTTCTTTCCGCGGTGGAGCATCGTTCCGGCGGCACTGCCCAGCATTCAGGCCTCAGTGGTCAACTCCTCGCGGGCAACGATCAACGGCGTTGAAGTGAACATGCCCTCGGGCCGGAATTCGTTCCCCGTGTTCTACCCGGGCAGCTACGTCGGAGCCCTTCCCGGACAGTATTTCGCCGCCGACCCCACGACGGCCGTGGTCTCCCAGAAGTCCGGCCTCGTTCCCCTCACCCTCGCGACAAAAGCCACGCCCGCACTCGTTGCCGCGATCAATGAGAAGGCGAAGGACTTCCTCGACCAGTGCGCCAAGACCGCCTCAACGCAGCAGCGACTCCAGCCTGACTGCCCGTTTGCCTACCAAACCGACAATCGGATCGTCGACGGGACCATCGCTTGGTCGATCCCTCAATACCCAAGCGCGAGCGTCACGCCTTTCAATGGGCAGTGGACCGTTTCCCCGCTGTCCGGAAAGGCCCGGCTCACCGCTCGGCAGATTGACCTTTTCACCGGCCGGGTGAGCCAGCTGAATGTCGAACGGGATTTTCAGTTCACGGTGAACCTCTCCGTTTCAGGCTCGACCATCACCATCACGCCGGTCTTCGGCTGACGGACAGCGCCACGAGCCTCCGTGGGCTGGCAGCTCGAGCTGTCCGAGAGGCAATTAGTGCACAAACGCGCCAAGTTTGGAGCATATCGCGACCAGGGCGTTGACCGGCCCTCCGTTCCCTCAGTAGCGTCCGCGACGGGGGACGGTTCATCGTGTTCCCCGCACCCGCATCGAGGAAAGAGGGACGGGACGATGAGAGGAAAGATGGTGACGCTTGCCAGTTCCGCGGCAATTTGCGTCGCACTGGCACTGACGGCCGCACCGGCCGAAGCCTACAGTTCGCAACTATTCAGGAACGCACCATCGGGATGTTGGGGTGCGGCCCAATGGAGCGGTAGCTCTTATCGCGATGGAGCGTTGTCGTTCGCCTCAACAAGCGAGCGAAGCAATCCCTGTTGGATCCAGCAGGTAAGCGCGGCCGTGACAAACAACCACCTTCGGCCCGGAGCAGTAGTGGGCCCGAGGTTCTCCGGCTTCAATTTCGTCAGGTCATGGTATGGCGCCGCCAACCCGTACGACTGGAGCCAATTCGGAGGATCTCATTCCTTCGGGAATGCGTGGGGAAACTCCTGATGAAGAGGCGTCTGGGCCACATCGTCCAAGGGATTGCAATCATCTCAATCTTAACGGCCTGCGCCTCTGGCTCAGGCGCCTCCACAGGCCGCGCGATCACGTCTGAAGATCTCAAGGCGTCCGCTCGGCAAGAACGCAGTAGAGGGCACAGCGAATCTGCTGAAATGCTTGCGGACGGCATCGCCGACAAGGCTGATTATGACAAGGCCTTCGGCAACCTCGTGCGCTGCATGCGCGAAGGCGGATATGGCGTGTCAGACCCGGTGATGAGCCCCGCGGATGGCCTCTCCTTCACCTACGAATACGATCCTCAAGGTCGGGACCTCCAAGAGATGAGCGAGCATTCTCTTGCGTGCGAAGAGAAGTATTGGTCCGCGGTTTCCGCAGGCTATATGGCGACCAATCAGCAGCGGATGGAGGAACCACTGCGCGCCTCCATGCAGTCCTGCATGAAGGCTGCCGGGTACGATGTGCCGGACGGCGCCAATACCTTTAGGGCCATCGCCGGAGATCCCGTCGAGGAGGGGACGAGAGACCGTCACGCCACAAGTTGCTTCAGTGAAGCAATGACGCGGCTTTATCCGGCGATCAAGTCGGGTGCACTTTACGGAGGAAGGCAGTTGGGTACGCCCGTCGAATCATCACCGGCGCAGGCGCCGTCCTCTGGATCGCAGCACCGATCTTGGCCCTGACAGGCTTGCTCTTCGCAAACACCCAACTGCGGCTGTCCGAGCCCGTGGACATCTGGGTCACCGCTGAGACGGCTTCAAGCACGAGTTCAACGCCCGTAGAGCTCGCCCTCAAGTGGAGCTCTCCTTCAGCTGTTGTCGCCCCTGTCTGGGATGGGATAGTCCAGAACGTCTACGTAACGCCGGGCGGCGAGATCTCGAGCGGTCAGAAGATCGTGCGGATCAACGGAGTTGATCGCATTGCCTTCGCGGGGAAAGCCCCATTCTGGAGACCCATTGGATCGGGCATGGCCGGAGACGACGTCGAGGATCTCAATCGGCTCCTCGCTACCCTTGGCTTCCGCCACGGACCAGCGGCGACCGTGACCGCGGAAACGATGGCAGGCATCGAGCAGCTTCGCCGCTATCTGGGAGCGACAGATCATGGAGTCTTCCGACCCGATTGGAGCATCCACCTCAGCAATAGGCAACTCACAGTCGAGCAGACTGAGGTCACGGTTGCTTCCCCGGCTCCCGCGGCTGGCGCGAAGCTCTTCACGGCGGCGGCCCGCCTCACAGAAGCGCGCCTGGTCGTCAAGGGCACGCTGCCCCTGCAGAATCGGCAGCCGAAGGAGCAACCGGACAAGGCATCGCCCACAGAAGTCAGCAACACTGGCGGCAGGGCCTATAGCGTCCCAGTGCAGGGGCGCGTCCTCTCGGCGGGCACCCCCTTGCCCGTAGACGCTTCCCGTCAACGGATTGGGGCCGAAGGTCTCCCTGCGCTTCAAGCCCAGCTCGAGAGTGGTGCCTCATCCGCGTCGGCGTTCGTCGAGACGCCGGTCCCGGCGGGCTCGATCGTTCTCCCCGCCGCCGCCGTGCGCAGCGGAATCTCGGGAAACCATTGCGTCATCCGCGCGCTGGACGACGGCACAGCAAAGGTTCGTGTTGACGTCATCGGCGAAGCTCTGGGGCGGGTCATCGTCGCGGGCGAGATCCTCCCCGGCCAACCAGTTCTTGCCTCCTCTGGCAAGGCGGGGCCATGCGAGTAGAAGTTCACGACGTCACCTATTCGGTGCCGGGCCGCCAGCTCTTCTCAAGGCTGACCCACACCTTTGCGGGAACCGCAACTGTCGCAATAATGGGTCCCTCTGGGAGCGGCAAGTCTACGCTGCTGGGGCTCGTGTCGGGCCAGCTCACGCCCCAATCGGGCCTAGTGCGCATCTGCGCTGACGGAGATGGTCAGCTCAAGCCGCTGATCCCTGCCTGGATCTTCCAGAGCTCGCCGCTGCTGTCACAGCGAACAGCCCTCGATAATGCGATGACGGCCTCGCTCATGGCGGGCCACGACCCCGAGGAGTCACGACTACGAGCGAGGGAGGCACTCCATTGTCTTGGCCTCGGAGAGCTCAGGGTCGCGCGTGTGTCGGGTCTCTCAGGCGGCGAACGTCAGCGAGTGGCGGTTGCCCGGGCCATCACTGCCCGCTCGAGTCTTATTCTGGCCGACGAGCCCACCGCGTCCCTCGATCCAGACGCGCGCAGGAAGGTGATCGAGGCCCTCAAGCACGCTTCCGAGCTCGGGGCGCTCACTCTCATTGCAACGCACGACCCGTGGGTAGCCCAGCAGTGCGATGACCGGTTCTGGATCGAGGAGGGGCAGCTCGTTGGCGACGAGAAGCGCCGTCTGGGGTGAGGTCTTCGCGACCATTCGTTCGACACCGGTCGCCTCCATTTCAGTCGCCCTCCTCTCTTCCGTCCTCGGGTTCCTCGCGATCTTCGCAAGCGTCGCCGACGTCCAGCGCATCACCGATTCGTGGAATACGAAGATCGCCTCGGGGTCCAGTGTCCTGACCGTCACGACAGCGACTCCGGCCGGGCTGTCCGCAGCTCGTTGTGAGCTCCTCAACGATCTCGACTCAGTTGTGGCTGCTGGTGGGCGGACGGCGAGCTCTTCAGCCACCTCGCTGCTGCTGCCCTCTCGACGTCTCCAGATCGAGCATGTGACCCCCGGCTATCCGCGAGTTGTGTGGCCGGGTCTGGACGCCGGAACCAACCTGAGTGTCGTCGCCAGCAGCCTGCTGGCCAAGGACTTCGGGCTCGCCGCGGGACTCGTGTTCGGCATCCAGGATCAACCGCAGCCCCTCGTCGTCACCGCGGTAGCCTCGGCGGAGCCACGGATCCCGCAGCTCCAGAACTCCCTGACAGTGGCGGTCGCAGACTCCTCGACCGTCGAGGCATGCCTCGTCGAAGCAGCGCCATCAGCCGTCCGCGATGTCGAAGCGCTGTTAACCGGCTGGTTCGGCGGCCCGGATCCGGTCAACGTGTTCAGGATGGTCCCGCCGAAAGAAACCGATCAGGATCCACAGAGGGACTTGTCGCAGCGCCTGAGCATGTCAACGCCGGCCGCAGCCGGTTGCGCTGTGGCGGCCCTCGCATTCCTGCTCGTGTGGGCGCGCAGAAAGGACTTTGCGACGTACCGACTCGCAGGGGCGACACGTCGAGAGACGTGCGATCTCTTTGCCCTCGAGTTCGCCCTCCTGTACTGCGTCCCCCTGGCGGGCGGTGTCCTCGCGCAGCTCATCATCAGCGCCCGGGAACTGGGCGAGACGACGGTGGGAGTCCAAGCGATCCTCATTGACGCTGCGTCGCTGCTCGCCGCCGCCACGACAGCGATACCGGTCACGACGCTCTATCTCAGTCGCCTGGACCCAATGAGAACCCTCAAGGGTGAATAGGGGTCACCTCGAGAGCGTCAGTTCATCCCGCGGAGGTCGAGGACGAGCTCGGACTCCGCCCCCTCCTGCAGCAGCACCGGGATACCCCAGTCCTGCTGGTAGAGATGGCATGCGGCATGGTCCGGGATTTCCTCCCCAGGGGCACCATCACACGCCGCCGCTCGCGCAGTGATGTGCAGAACGCCCTCGCCCACCTCGGGATTCAGCTCGAGCGTGCGCAGGAGCCCCTGCGACGTGCCGGAGCCGGCGAGAAGCAGCTCGGGCGGAGTCGACGAGATCTTCAACTGGGTCGGATCGCCCCATCGGTTGTCGAGCTTCTGACCCGTGGGGGCCTTGAAGCGGACCGTGAGCCCGAGGGCGCCGGGCGCGAGCGGCGACTTGGGACGCTGCGTCTGGCTCGCGCCCTCGTCAACCTCCTGCGCGTCCTTCGGAATCGGCACGAGCGAGAGCTCGTGCCGATTGCTCTCCGTTACCAGCAGGAGCGGCTCGCCGTCTTCCGGCCTCATGACGACGACGTCGCTCGGCTCTGCGAGTCCGCGCGCCAGTGTCGACACCGACTGCGCCGCCGGATCGTAGCGACGCACGGCGCCGTTGTAGGTATCCGCAATCGCGACCGAGCCGTCCGGAAGAACCGTGACGCCCAGCGGGTGCTGGAACCGAGCGTTGTCTGCAGCGCCATCGCGGAAGCCGAAGTCGAAGAGTCCCTTGCCGACTGCGGTCTCCACGTGCACAGCGCTGGGGTTCGAAGCCGTATCATCCAGCACGATCTTTCGCAGGGCCGAGGTCTCGGAGTCGGCTACCCAGAGGTTGCCCTCAGCGTCGACCGCAAGACCTGACGGCTGGGCGAACCAGGCCTCCGGCCCTGCCCCGTCGAGCAGCCCCTCAAGGCCGGAGCCCGCCAGGATCGCGACCTCGTTCGTGAGCGGGTCGAACGTGAAGATCTGATGCGTGCCAGCCATCGCGACGACGACCTTGCGCAGCTTCTCGCTCCACACGACGTCCCAGGGCGAAGAGAGCGAAACGTTCGTTCCATGCCCGACCACGCCGATGTCGAGCGCATCTCCTGCATAGTCGGCGGGATGCGGACTCGTGGAGGCTCCGCCGTCATGATCTGCAGGCGACCCAGCTACGGGCCCAGCCTTCTCACTCGAGGCAGCGGCCCACATACCTGCGCCATCTCCGTCCACACGGGCCGGCCCGGCGTCGAGCAGGCGCTGGATGCCGTTCCCCGCGATCGTCTGCACGTGGCCGGAACTCAGGGTGACGCCGCGGAGACGGTGATTCACGGTGTCGGCGACGATCGCGTCATAACCCGTCTGCCACGAGATGTCTGCTGGGAGAATGGCGGCTCCCTGCGGCTCGTTGAACTGGGCCTTCTCCGCACCGCCGTCCGCGTAGCCCTTTGTACCCGACCCGATGACCCGCTGCACCGTCTCGAGGTCAGGACGCAGCTCGACCAGCCGGTGGTGGCCCGTGTCGACGACCAGGTAGTTCCCGTTTTCGAGCTGAATCGTCTGGCCTGGGAAGCGCAAGGTGCGTGCCACCGGCTCCGGGGCCACGTACGGCCCGTCACCACGATGCAGCGTTCCCTTCTCGGTGTGCTCCTGGATCAGTTCCTCGATCAGCACTCCGAGACCGGCGGCATGTCCCTCCCCGGAGAGGTGCGCCACGATGTAGCCCTCGGGGTCAACCACGACGAGCGTAGGCCATGCGCGAGCCGTGTACGCCTGCCACGTCAGAAGCTCGGGGTCGTCGAGGACGGGGTGATGGATCTCGTAGCGCTCCACAGCCGACGCAAGGGCAACAGGATCGGCCTCATGCTCGAATTTCGGAGAGTGAACGCCGACGGTCACGAGGACGTCGTTGTACTTCTCCTCGAGCGGACGCAGCTCATCCAGAACGTGCAGGCAGTTGATGCAGCAGAAGGTCCAGAAGTCGAGGATGACGATCTTCCCGCGAAGCGCCGAGAGGTTCAGCTCCGTGCCGCCCGTGTTGAGCCAGCCCCGACCCGCGAGCTCGCTCGCCCGCACCCGGTGCGTGGCTCTCAGGGCTGAAGCGCTGATGGCGCTCACGATGTCGGCAGACTCGGCGGTCACGGGCACTCCTGACGTGTCGCTGGTGGAAGGTCTCTTTTGGCCAACCCCATTATCGGGGCCTTTGTTCCGCGTCCCGTTCGACGGGCGGACTCGCGAGGTCACAATCCGCGGGCCCGGTCCTGGTCACCCAGCCGGTTGAACATAGCGTTGTACGCCTCGAGCTCCGCTTCGTTGTCCCGATCGGCAGCCCGATCACGTCGCTTCGTCTCGCGGGCATCGGATCTCGACCACATGACGGCGACGCCGATCGCTACCACCAGCGTCGGTATCTCGCCGATTCCCCAGGCCACCGCGCCGCCCGTTTGCTGGTCCGAGATTGCCGACGGGCCCCAAGGCCGCCCGAGGTTCCCGAAATAGGTCGGCTCGAGGAGGATGTTCGAGCCCATGATCGCGACGCCAAAGAATGCATGGAACGCCATCGTTGCAAAGAGGAGCAAGAGCCTGAGCGGGTATGGCGCGCGTCTGGGCAGCGGGTCCGAGCCGATCATCGTGAGCACGAAGATGTAGCCGGTCAGGGTGAAATGGAGGTTCATGAGCTCGTGGCCGATATGGTCCCGCATCGCATACCCGAAGAGATCCGAGTAGTAGAAGAGGATGATCGAGCCGGCGAAGTTGGCGGCGGCGAACAGCGGATGCGTGATCAGCTGCGACCACTTCGAATGCACGAAGACGAGCGTCCATTCCCGGAGCCCACGGCTGCCGTCCTGCCGGGGCCGAAGTGCCTTGAGTGCGAGCGTGACGGGCGACCCGAGCACCAGGAACAACGGAGCCACCATGGTCAGCATCATGTGGTCCACCATGTGTGCCGAGAAGAGAACCCTGCCATACACCGCTGGCGGCCCGCTGGTGATGTAGGTAAGGACGACAAGACCCACGAACCATGAAACGCTTCGGGCCCACGACCACGAGTCACCGCGGCGGAGCAGCTTGATGATGCCGAGGCCGTAGGCCACCGCGCCGAAAACGGCCACCGCGACCCAGAGCCAGTCAGGGCGCCATTCGGTCAGCCAGCGAACCGGCGTCAGCTCGGGGGGAAGGTTGTAGCCGGAAAGGATGAAGGCCGGCGTGGCGTCCGGCGCGAGAGTCGTGGGCTCGGGCGGAGCCGATCGGCTGAGCGCCACGGCTAACCCGCTGACGCCGCCCATCACGACCGTCTCGACGCCGATGAGCTGCCAGAGGACTCGTTTGGCAGATGCCCCGCGCGCGATCTGCGGTATGACCCACCGGCGATGCATGAAGCCGATTCCGCCGAGAACCAGGGCAAAGACGACCTTGCCGATCACCAGCTGTCCATAGGACGTGCCGAACAGGGCGCTCCACCCCGGGACGCGCAGCGATGCGTTGATGATGCCCGAAGCGACGACGAGAACGAAGCAGAACAAGGCGAGAGCCGAGTAGCGTCGAAGCACCGATTCGGTGAGGTCACCCCCGTGGGAGCCGGCCGAGGTCCGCAACCGGCCCGTCAGAGTTCCTCCGAGAAGAGCCAGCATCGCGACACCCCCAACCCACAGCCCGGCACCCAGCAGATGGAGCCCCAAAGAGTTGACGGCGGCCTCGTGGTCCCCCGCGCTCGCGGAATGCCCGATCAGCGCCATGGGCATGAGGCCTACTACGGCCAGCAGAAACGTGAGTGCGAGGGCGGTCAGGGACCGAACGGCGAAGAGAAGTGTGGCGACCGTGGCGGCGATGATGACCGTGACGAGCCACGCCCGGCCCACATCGAGCTGCGTCATGTAGAAGACGAGCTGCTTGGTGTAGTCCGAGGTTCCCGAGATCGGCTGTCCGATGAGATCGGAATGTGTGAAGACGAGTACGGCGACGGAGCTGGCTGTCCAGACAAGGGATGC
The DNA here is from genome assembly GCF_005876955.1 of Sinomonas gamaensis. Taxonomy (GTDB): domain Bacteria; phylum Actinomycetota; class Actinomycetes; order Actinomycetales; family Micrococcaceae; genus Sinomonas; species Sinomonas gamaensis. The sequence goes on along the minus strand of NZ_SSCL01000004.1, from coordinate 1,955 downwards.
GATGCTCGCAACCTTCAATGCACGGGCAAAGGCCGGGTGTTCATCGACGGTCCCGTCCGTAGAGGACGCCAACGCGTTTCGCTCGGGACGTCGACGGTACGGCAGGATCGCGACGGCAAACACGAGTCCGCCAAGAACGAGAGCGACCGAAAGATTGAGCACCGTCTGAGCAACGGGAAGGCCCCAGCGCACAATCGCGCCGGGATCCAGGATCTGGCGGGCAGCAACCGCTCCGGAGAACACCAAGGCCGCAGTCAGGACGACCAAAGCGGCCCCTGCCGCCCCATAGACGTAGCCCTTCGGGGTCCCGCGATCTTCGACTCCGGACGAAGACGTGGGGTGAACGGTACGCGTGGAGCTCGGCACCCCACCATTCTTCCAGACGCGGAACGCACGAGCGTCCGGAATGCGGGCTATGTGGATAACACCACGGGGGCGGCGGCTCCCGCCGGCGCCCCCGTGTGGCGGTTCCCAGGCTCTACTTGGAAGCAGCAGCCTTGAGCTTGGAGCCCGCGGTCAGCTTGACGCCGAAGCCAGCCGGGATCTGAATCTCCTCGCCGGTCTGCGGGTTACGGCCCGTACGAGCAGCACGTTCGGTGCGCTCGACGGCGAGCCAGCCCGGGATGCTGACCTTCTCGCCAGCGGCGACGGAGCTCTCGAAGACCTCGAACAGTGCGTCGAGCACACCGTTGACGGCGGTCTGGCTGAGGTTGGTCTTGCCGGCGACCTCGGCAACAAGCTCGCTGCGGTTCTTAGCCATGTGTCCTCCTGGACGTCGGTTTGTTTCGTCAGCCCTGGACCTTCGCCCGGGACTGCTGCTGACGAACCTACCAGCTAATGCCCGCCGCGCCAGCAGATTTCCGCGTGTTTTCAGGGATTTTGGCCCATTTTTGGCTCTCGGGGCCCGCTTTCGGAGCGTAGCGTGGTCTCGTGGCACTCTCCGCTTCCCAGCTGTTGAAGTCCGAGCAGCTGCGCCTCCTCGATCAGTGGCTTGGCGAGTGGGAGCTCGAGGCAGACCTGTCGTGGGGCGTTCAGGGAATCCTCGTCCTGAGGCTGGCTGCTCCCGCAGGGCCCGTCGTGATCAAAGCGAGTGACGTCCCACATCACATCCAACGTGAAATCCGCGCCTACCGGCAGATGACGGCCCCTCTCGGCGACCATGCACCCCGGCTCCTCCACGCCGATTCCCGGGCTGGCGTCGTCGTCATCTCGTGGCTGCCGGGGGCGCTCGTGGAAGGCGGGCTCTTCGAGCACTCACCGATGTCGTTTCACCAGGCCGGCGCCCTCCTCGCACGATTCCACGTGCCTCGGCACGAAACCCGAAGCTACGATCCGGCGGCGCTCAGCAAGATCGACGACTTCGTCCGACGCTCCGAGCCGCTCGTCCCAGCTCCCCTTCTTCGTGCCGTGCGCAGCATTGCTGCCGCGCACACCGCGGCGCCCCGTGTCCTCTATGCCACTCACGGGGACTACCAGCCGAGAAATTGGATTCACGACGACGGACGGCTTTCAGTGATCGATTTCGGCCGTGCGGGCTACCGCCCATGGGTCACCGATTTCGTGCGGCTCGAACACTCCTATTTTGCGGATCATCCAGACCTTCGGGTTGCTTTCCTGCACGGCTATGGCAGGGACCCGGCCGAAGAACCAGACTCTTGGCGGCTCGACAACGTCCTCCAGTCGCTGGGCACCGTGGTCTGGGCGCACGACGTCGGCGATCGCCTTTTCGAGGCTGCTGGCCTGAGGATGGTCGAACGAGTGGCGGAGCGCTTCGCCTGACCCTGCGGCCGCCTGCGTCTCTGCTGTGGGTGTGGGGGTTTGGTGGGTGTGTTAAATGGGGGTGGGCCCCACTGCGTTGTGGGGCCCACCCGTGTGGTGTGTTCCGGCGGTGTCCTACTCTCCCACACCCTGGCGGGTGCAGTACCATCGGCGCTGTGGGGCTTAGCTTCCGGGTT
>NZ_SSCL01000035.1 GCF_005876955.1 Sinomonas gamaensis | reverse complement strand
GCTTTATGACACCCACTGCGCATCGGGCAGCCTTCGCATCGCTGAGCCTGATAACAGCTGACCTGGGCTGTGTATCCGTTGGCACTAACTCTGGTTGCATGACCGATAAAGCTGAGCTTCTGTCCTGCGGGACATACATAATAGTCATCTTGCTGGTTGTAATACAGATTCTGTACCGAGAAAGGATCCTGTTTATGCTTGCGCTTCTGTTCCACATGAAAGTAATTGTACTTGACAAAGGCAGTTATGCCCTGTTTTTCCATCAATTCATAGTTCTGCTCGCTACCATAACCGGCGTCTGCTACAAGCTGTTCGCTTTGTTTTCCGTAATGGCACTCAAAGCCTTCCAAATGTTCCGGCAGGGTTGTGGTGTCGGCAGTTGTTTGATGGATGCTGTAATGGGTGATGAACTGATCTTCGGTGCTGATTTGGGTATTATAGGCTGGCTTAAGCTGGCCATTCTTCATGTGGTCCTCTTTCATCCGCATAAACACAGCATCGGTATCGGTCTTGCTATAACTATTGCGATCTCCCAGTACTTCCAGTTGCTCTTCATATTTCTCTAGTCGAGGCAAATAGTCCTCTTCAAGTTTCTTAAGTTGCTTATCAGTAGATTTATTGGCTCCTTTGAACTTGGCATTGATCGCTTCGATCTTTTCCTTCAACTGACTGCTATCGATGGCCTTGCTAACTTCTTGATTACCTAATGAAGATTGGTCTTGGGCGATCTGAGCCTCGATTTCCGAAAGAACCGAAGCAATGTTTGCTTCTAACTTTACCTTATTCTTCTCGACCGATTTCTTCCAAACGAACGTATAACGACCAGCGACAGACTCGATCTTGGTACCATCTACATATTGAACTTTCAAGCTAACATACTCCATATCATGTAGCATACGAACGATACTGGCAAACAGCTCTTGTATCTGTCCTTTAAGACGCTTTCCTCTGAAATAATTGATCGTACGATAATCAGGTGTACTGTTCCCTGAAAGCCACATGAAATGGATGTTCTCGTGAAGGGCCTGCTCGATTTTTCGGCAAGAATAGATATTGCTTAAATAGGCGTAGAACAGCACCTTAATGAGCATTCTAGGGTGAAAACTAGTGGTGCCTCCGCCTTTATACTGACGGATAATAGGTTCAAGATCCAACTGGTCAACAACCTGACTCACCAAACGAACCGGATGATTCATTGGAATACGATCTAAAATATTCTCAGGAAATAGACTCGGACTATTGGATGGAAGCGCTTTGAATTGTATGTTTGCCATATTGTTTTTTTGGGTGCACCTTAAGATACAAAATCTTAAGGACAAAAAAACAGAAAAACCCCGCCATTTTTTAATGACGGGGTTCTTTCTTTAAGAGACCTTTTTAGACAGCCTCTTT
>NZ_SSCL01000034.1 GCF_005876955.1 Sinomonas gamaensis | reverse complement strand
GCGACTCGTGAAGACTGACCCTCTGGGGTCGCGTGAATTTTGACCCCCTCCGCGACGCTTGGAGGGTGTTGGGAGTGGAGGATTGGGCCGAGATCCGTCGTCTGCATCGCGCGGAGGGCGTGCCTATCAAGGAGATCGCGCGTCGGCTTGGGGTCGCACGGAACACCGTGCGGTCGGCTTTGGAGTCCGACAGGCCGCCCGAGTACCGTCGGGTGCCGCGCGGGTCGGTGGCCGATGCGTTCGAGCCGCAGATCCGCTTCCTGCTCCAGCGGTTCCCGCGGATGCCGGCGACGGTGATCGCGGAGCGGATCGACTGGCCGTATTCGATGACCCCGCTCAAGCTCAAGGTCGCCGCGATCCGGCCTGAGTACCAGGGCATCGATCCGGCGGATCGGGTCTCCTACCGGCCGGGGGAAGTGGCCCAGTGTGACCTGTGGTTCCCGGAGCCGCTGATCCCGGTGGCCCCGGGGCAGCAGCGGGTGCTGCCGGTGCTGGTGATGACGCTGGGGTTCTCCCGGCTCCTGCTGGCGGAGATGATCCCTTCGCGGCAGGGAGGGGACATTCTCTCGGGCATGTGGTCCCTGATCAGGCAGATCGGACGCTCGCCCAGGACGCTGGTCTGGGACCGGGAGGCCGCGATCGGCGGCACGGGCCGGGTTACGGCCCCTGCCGCCGCGTTCGCCGGCACTCTGGCCTCCCGGATCCGTCTGGCGCCGCCTCGCGACCCGGAGTTCAAGGGCATGGTCGAGCGCGCGAACGGGTATCTGGAGACTTCGTTCCTGCCCGGGCGCGAGTTCTCCTCGCCCGAGGACTTCAACGCCCAGCTGGCCGAATGGCTCCCGCGGGCGAACGCCCGGACGGTGCGCTCGATCCGCGGGCGGCCGGTGGACCTGCTCGAGGCCGACTACCTCGGGATGCTCCCGCTGCCGCCGGTGGCCCCGGCAACGGGCCTGAGCCTGCGGGTGCGGCTCGCTCGGGACTACTACGTGCGGGTGGACTCCAACGACTATTCGGTGGACCCGAGGGTGATCGGCAGGTTCGTGGAGGTCACCGCGTCCCCGGCCGAGGTACTCGTCCGCTGCGACGGCAGCGTGGTCGCCCGGCATCGGCGTTCGTGGGCCAAGCAGCAGCTGCTGACCGACCCCGCGCACCGGGAGATCGCCCAGCAGCTGCGCAGGGGCTTTGCCGAGCAGCGCCAGAATCGCAACGCCCCGGCGCGCCAGCACGCCGACGGGCATCCGGTGGAGATCCGGGCACTGCCCGACTACGACGCCCTCTTCGGCGTCGATTTCGATCCCTCGACGAAGGAGGCAGCGAACCCATGACCAGCCAACCGGCCCCTCAACCAGCCGAGGGGCTCCCCTCCCAGATGGCCTACCTCACCAGAGTGCTCAAGACCCCCACGATCGGGCGGGTCTGGGAAGAGCTTGCCGCCCACGCCCGCGACGAGAGCTGGTCGCACGAGGAGTACCTCGCAGCCGTCCTGCAGCGCCAGCTCGCGGACCGCGAGAGCGCGGGCACGACCATGCGGATCCGCACCGCGCACTTCCCGGCCGTGAAGACTCTCGAGGACTTCAACCTCGACCACCTCCCATCCCTGCGAAGGGACCTGCTCGCGCACCTGGCCACCGGAACCTTCGTGGCAAAGGCCGAGAATGTGATCCTTCTCGGCCCTCCCGGGATCGGCAAGACCCATCTCGCGATCGGACTCGGGGTCAAGGCCGCCCACGCAGGCTACTCGGTCCTGTTCGACACCGCGAACAACTGGATCGCCCGCCTCTCCGCCGCGCACCACGCCGGAGTCCTGGAAGCGGAGCTGAAGAAGATCCGCCGCTACAAGCTCATCGTGATCGACGAGGTGGGCTACATCCCCTTCGACCAGGACGCCGCGAACCTCTTCTTCCAGCTCGTCGCCTCCCGCTACGAGCAGGGCTCGATCATGGTCACCTCGAACCTGCCCTTCGGGCGATGGGGTGAGACCTTCTCCGACGACGTCGTAGCCGCCGCGATGATCGACAGGCTCGTCCACCACGCCGAGGTCCTCACCCTCACAGGCGACTCCTACCGCACCCGCCAGCGCCGAGAACTCCTCGCCAAGGAGAACCGCGCATCCAACAGCTAAGCCTCGCGAGGGGTCAAAATTCAGACGTCGCCAGGGGGTCAAAATTCAGAAGTCGTTGACA
>NZ_SSCL01000033.1 GCF_005876955.1 Sinomonas gamaensis | reverse complement strand
GACTTCGACTTGTCCAGCCGCCAGGTCAGCGGCGCGTTCTCGTCGGTGAGCCAGTCCTGCAGGTACTGCGCCCGCACGTGCCGGATCTGCCCCAGCGCCCCGGAATCCACGAGCCGCTTCGCGAGCGAGAGCGCCGGGGTGCGCCGGTAGGAGAACCCGCACATGGAGAACACCCCGCGCGCCGCCGCGGCATCCGCCACCGCAGTCATCCGCTCGGCCTCGGCCACCGAGTTCGCCAGCGGCTTCTCGCAGAGCACATGCTTGCCGGCCTCCAGCGCCGCGATCGCGATCTCGGCGTGAGTGTCGCCCGGGGTGCAGATGTCGATCAGGTCGATGTCGTCGCGTTCGATGAGCCTGCGCCAGTCCGTCTCCGTCGACTCCCAGCCGAGCTTGGCGGCGGCCGCGGCCACACGCTCCGGGTCCCGGCCCGCGATCGCAGTCAGCCGCGGCGCGAGGGGAAGGTCGAAGAAGCGCGGCGCCGTCCGCCACGCCTGCGAGTGCGCCGCGCCCATGAAGGCGTACCCGACCATGCCCACCCGCAGGGGCTTCCTCTCAGTCATGCCTAAGTCCTTTCGCGATTGCTTCTTGAAGCTGCTTTCGAAATATTTCGAGAATTTCTCGGGCTCGGAGCAAACCTAGAGCGTGATCGTCGTCACGGTCAAGGGCCTAACGGGAAATCCCTTCCGCCAGCAGACACGGTTCTTGACCGGCCATGGCAAGGGGCTGCACACTTGGGTTAGCGAAAATAATGCGAAAGTCAGGAGCGTATGAGCGTCACCGCCGCCGGCAGGAAGCCGACACTTGCCGCCATCGCCCGAATGACCGGCGTTTCCACCCCCACCGTCTCGAAGGTGGTCAACGGACGCTCTGACGTCGCCGCCGAAACCCGCGCCAAGGTTCTCGCCGCCCTCGAGGAAGCGGGGTACGAATCGCCGACGCAGCGTCGGGCAACCAGCACCCCGAGCCTCGTCGATGTGGCCTTCGACGCCATCGATTCGGACTATGCCTCAACCGTCCTCAATGGGATCCTCGACTACGCGGCAGCCGTCGACGTCGAAGTCGTCCTCAGCGTCACCGGCAGCCACGGCGGCGGAAAGGACGGCGGGGGAAAGGACGACCTCGGGCGCAAGGCCCAGCGGATGGCCGACGAGGACCGGGCCGGAATCATCCTCGTCACCTCTGCCTTCACCGAATCGCACCTCGCCGCCTTCCGGCGTCGCCGAATCCCCGTGGTCGTCATCGACCCGCTCAACCCGCCGCCCCCGGACGTGACCAGCATCGGCGCGACGAACTGGGCCGGTGGACGTGCAGCGGCCGAGCATCTCCTCGAGCTCGGGCATCGCCGAATCGCCTACCTCGGTGGCCCCGAAACCGCCGAGTGCAATCAGGCGAGGCTGCACGGCTACATGTCCGCGCTCATGTCGCGCGGGGTCGACGTCGACCCGAACCTCGTGGTCCACGGCAAGTTCCGCGTGGAGCACGGGATCACTGGCCTGGCCGCGCTGCTGTCACGGTCTGAGCGCCCGACGGCCATCTTCGCCGGCAATGATGCGATTGCCGTCGGCGTCCTTCGGGAGGCCCGTCGACGCGGCATTCACGTTCCCGAAGAACTCAGCCTGGTCGGATTCGACGGAACGGCCCTTGCCGAGGACTCGGTCCCCGCGCTGACTTCCGTGACCCAGCCGCTGCGGGATATGGGACGTACGGCCCTGCGAACCCTGCTTCGGCAGGCACGCGGGGAGAAACTCGACTCCCACCGCGTGGAGCTCGCAACTCAGCTCGTCGTGCGGGAATCGTCGGTTTCGCCGGCCTGAAGCTCAGACGCTGGTGAAGCCGCCGTCGATCAGGACGTTCTGTCCCGTGATCATGGCGGCCGCGTCGCTGGCGAGGAAGGCGATGAGCTCGGCGACCTCGTCCGGCTGGGCGAAGCGCCCGACCGGGATCTGCGCCTTGGCCCTCTCGCCCTTCTCGCCGGCCCACGCCGCCTTCCCCAGGGGTGTTTCGACGACGGTCGGCGACACGGCGTTGACCGTGATGCCCCGCGGCGCCCACTCGAGCGAGAGGACGCGCGTGAGACCGACGATGGCTGCCTTGCTGGCACAGTAGGCGGCATGCTGGTCGAGTCCGACGACGGCGGCCTGGGACGCGAGATTGATGATGCGGCCATAGCCCGCTTCGAGCATGATGCGCCCGGCGGCTTGGGCCATGAAGAAGCTTGCGCTGAGGTTGACGTCGAGCGTCGCCTTCCAGCGCTCGGCAGGAACGTCGGTCGCGGGATCGAGCAAGGCAATCCCGGCGGAATTCACGAGGATGTGAGGCGTCCCCGCCGTGTCCACGACTTCCTCGAAGACCTCAGCCGCTGCCGTCGGGGCCGTCAGATCCTTGACGATCCCGTGGTGGCCCGAGCCGGGGAGATCCGCCATGAGCCCAGTCACGGAGTCGGCGAGATCGACACCGATCACCCGAGCGCCTCGCTCAGCGAAATGCTGCGCCACCGTGTACCCGATGCCACTGGCCGCTCCCGTGACGACCGCTGTCCTGCCTCTGAACGAGGGTTCCATAGCTCCTACACTTTCGTCTTCAGTCGCTGATGCCATAGATCCGCCAGCGGACCGCGTGCGAAGCGGCGGGTTCGAGACGGATCACGTCCACGCCGCTGTTGAAGGCATCCGGCGGGCAGGTCATGGGTTCGACGGCGAGGCCGAGGCGGCTGGGCATGGGCGCTTGCTTGTCGGCAGTGTGGACCTGCAGCCAAGGGCACTTTCGATCCCAGGCCATCCCGACGCCTGTGCCGTGCGCACGGTCTCGCGCGACGACGCGGGCGATGCCGGAGTCGCTGAACTGGATGGAGGTGAAGGCGTGGTCGATCTCGGTGACACCGATGGGCCGCGGATGCCGGAAGTCGAAGGGGTGCGACTCGACGTCCCGCTCCCCCACGGGCAGGAGACGGTCGGGAGTCACCTCGAGAAAGCGATCGGCTGGGATTTCGAGCTCCCACTCGTCGAGCGGCGAATCTCCGGCGACAAGGTAGGGGTGCGGGCACACTCCGTAGGGAGCGGGGCTCTGGCCCCTGTTCCGCGCACGCACTTCCCACGAGAGCCCGCCCTCGCCGCCGTTGCCCCCGGCGTCGAGGGCGTACGTCGCCTCGAGCTGGAGTGGGAACGGGTAGCCCTCGCTTGGCTCGAGGTCGAGCGCCAACCTGATCCCGCGTTCATCCAGGCCGGAGACCGCCCAAGCGCGGTTGAAGACCAGCCCGTGCAGCGCACACCTGCGCTCCGGCTCGTTGATGGGGACGTGGAAGTAGTGCCCGTTGAATCTGTAGAAGCCGTCGGCAATGCGGTTCGGCCACGGCGCCGCGACGATGCCGCGGTAGTCAGGGATCGACTGCCCCGGAGCGGTGGGGACGATCAGATCCCGACCGCGGTACGTGAGCCGCCGCAGCGCCGCACCGTGAACAGTGATGAGAGCGGTGTACTCCCCCGCCCGGATCTCGTACTCCCCGGACACGCGATCGCGCCCGGCTTCGGTGAGGCCGCTGACCGAAGTCATCGTCAGTCCTTTCAAAGGAACGGGGGATAGAGCCGATAGACCTCGTACGAGCCAAGGTCGATGAGGCGGCGCTGCCCGATGCTGTCGACAGCCCAGAAGAGCTCATGCTCGACCTGCGTCTCGGTCACGCATCCCACGAATTGAAGCACGGCGCCGACCTGCGCCTGGATCATGTCCCCAGGGACGAGCCCAGCGCAGGACAGCACCCGCTCCCTTTCCATCGCGTTTCCCCTCAGCGCCCCGCGAGCTCCACCGTCGCCCGGGTCAGCGTGCGCCGGTGAGGTGTTCGAGGGCGAGCTGGTTGAGGCGGATGAAGGCGTAGGAGCGCTCGGCGGCCTTCTCGGCATCGAAGGCCTCGAACGCGGACGCGTCCGCGAGCAGGTCAGCCG
>NZ_SSCL01000032.1 GCF_005876955.1 Sinomonas gamaensis | reverse complement strand
ATCCGCTTCCCGATCCCGGCCTGGATCATCAGCCGATCCTCAGGGGTCAGCTCCCTACGCTCCATGCGACTCCTCAGCTCATGCCCCGAAATCATCGCAGGCGTTGCTTCGAAGTCCTGAGCCCAAGAAGCCCGCGAACACGCCAAGGATGATCCCGATGAGCACCAAGGGGTAGCCGACCCGTCTCGGTCCGGGAGCCGAAAGGCGCACGATTGCGGCTGGGAACAGGGCCACGACGAGCGTCAATGAACCGATAATGAAGGCCCACCCGGCCCACTGCACCCGCATCCAGTCCTCGGCCAGATTCCCCAGACCGGCGACCACCGCCGCAAAGGCTCCGACTGCGAGAGACCATCGCCAGACACCACGGCGGGTCTGGTCGGTGGCCAGATCGTCCGCGGCTCGCAGCAGCCAGAGCGTGGCCGCGAGAAGGAACAGGCCCGCCGAGGTCAGAGCGATCGCGGCGTAGTCGTCCGGATCGTCCGGATGCCAGTACCTGACATCGATGATGAGCGCCAGCAGCCACCGGGCGAAGAGGACGAGCGCCGCCGAAGCCGCCACGATGGTGAGGCTTCCCTGCGGGCCTGCCTCACCCCTTCGCGAGTGGGTGTTCCTTTGGGGAGACGAGGATCTTCTTCGCGCTGCATTCCTCAACGTGACCTCCGCCGCGCCTCAGTGGCCGATGGCTGGGGCGTGCCCGAAGTCAAGGTCCCCGAGTGCCTCCTTCAGGGTGAGCCCGCCGATAAGGGCCCATGCCAGCCCAGCGGGCACCACGACCAGCACCATCGCGGCCTCGGTGTTGAAGAAGACCAACGCGGCGCTGGCAAGTGCGGCGATGATCCCCGCCCATCTGGGCAGGATCCCCGTGACGATGACGTGGACCGCACCGAGGACGAGGCCGAGCATCATCGCCAGGAAGCCAGTGGCGCCGAACGCCCACCAAGCCCACGATTCGTTGACCGTGCCAGCGGCGAACGCGCTGTAGCCGCTCGCGGAGGCCAGTCCGGCAGCGAACACCACGGCGGAGGTCTCGTTGCCGTCCAGACGCTGCGGCCATGCGCCCTCGATAACGAGGCGAGTCCGATGAGGCCGATGAGGGTTAGGACCATGGCGGCGAGGGCGAGTGCGCCGACTTGTGGCGGGGTGCTCCGGAGGGCGCTGCAGGTCCCTCCCACGCAGCCCTCTGGTGTGAGGGAATCCATGAAGCAATGGCGCCGAGGAGGCCGCCGAGCAGGGCGGCGAGGCCGCCGATGGCCGCCAGGGCAGGAGTTCTCGTTCTCTCTTTGGGGTTATGGGTCTCGGTCATGGTGACCCCCTCCTTTTGGGGTTTGGGTGCGATTGATGGGGTGAAGGAGGCCGAAGAGTGTCCGTTGGTCTCCGGGCCTTCTCCGCGAGGAAGGGGCTTAGTAGCCGCCGTCTCTGCAGTCGGCTGTGAGGCGTTGAAGGGCCTTGGCGAGCCCCTCCGTGTCCGTCGTCCCGGCGGCGTTCGCGACGCTCTCGGCGTGAGTGCGCCACGCCGAGAGCGTACTCGGAAGACCGGCGGCGAGGCCGCTGATGGCCGTCGCTGTCGTGGCGGAGGCGCTGCCCTCCGACACCGTTGCCTTGGCCGCGGTGCAGATGCCCACGAGTTTCACGGCGGCGTCCCGCGTGGGGCGGGCGGCCATGCCGTAGGGGTCGGCGGCCGGGATTGGGATGGTCTCAACGGGTGGCCCTGCCGCTGGCTGCACGAGTTGGACGCGCGAGTCCGCTGAGAGTCCGAAGGCGGCGAGGGCGGCAAGGAGGGCGGCGAGCAGCGCAGCCGCCGATTCAGCTATCACGTGGATCGACGGCGGATGCAGTGGCAGGTGGGGTGTGTGGGTTGCTGCGTGTCCCATGACGGCCTCCCAGTAGGCCTCGCGCGCTCGGTTCCGCCGGGCTTCAGCCGGTGGCGGTTCCTCGCTCGCCTTCTCGTTGTTCGGTGAGGATCTCGGCGAGGGTCGCAAGGTCGGCGTGGACCTGCCGGGCGTACGCCTTCTGGACAAGGGCGTCGGCGAGCTTGCCGAAGACGCCGCCGAGGCCGGGGTCGGCATCGATGCGGTAGTTCACCCGCGTCCCCTGTCCCTCTGGCATGACCTCATAGGTGGTGGCGAAGTTGATCTTCCCCTCCACCGAGCGGCTCACCGCCGTCTTGGGCGGATCATGCTCCTGCACTTCGACCAGCCAGTCGAAGGTCCGGCCGAGGATCTTGCTGGTGCCGCGAATCCGGGAGCCGACCCGCACGGGGCCCTCTCCGTCGAGTTCGGCGGTCACCACGTTGCCGGAGTACTCGGGGATGTTGGCCGGTGTGTCGAGGTAGGCGAAGACCTCTTCGGGCGGGGCTGCGATGAAGACGCTCTCTTCGATGGTGGGCATATCTCCCTCCTCAGGGGAGATCCTCGGCGAAGGCGGCTGGGCATGGCGCGTTCCCACGGGCGCTGGGTGCCGGGCTTCGGAGCGAGCAGGGGTGCATGGAGGATGGCCCGCGTGAGCGGGAAGCGGCATAGCCCCCAGCGGCAGATCCGCGATGGTGCGATTCGTGATGGTCCCCGCTGCCAACAAAATACGCCGCGTCGGGGGTGGCGACAATGGTGGCTCAGGGGATGATGCAATCGTCAATTGCTTGGGAGGAAGCTCTCAGCTTCTTCCGGTTGATTCCCGGTTCTGGACAAGGCGGATCACAGCAGCATCACGCTTCGCGGAGGCGTAGCAGCCAGACGAATCACCTCGCGCTCCGAGGAAGAACCATGAAGAAGCTGTTGCGCGCACTCGTGTCCGCTGCTCTGTTGGTGGGCATGACTTTGCTCGCTCCACATTCAGGGACTGACGCAAGGCCCCCCGCCTATCCCCGTGACTTCCATGTCTAACTCCAAAGCCGAGCCAGTGAAGTGAATAGGGACCGAGACGCTGACCGAATTCACGGTCGCGGCTCTTGCATGCCCGGAGATCGCCGTGCTGCGACAGTGGCTGGTTCAGCCAAGCGGCTCCGCGGTGACGACCGTGTTCTTCACCCACGGGTCGGAGAAGTCGCAGGTGATCAGGACGACCCGGCCCGGTGCCACGGCTCAGATCGCCGAGGTGCTGAGCGTGGCCTTGTTGGGGACTGTCTGATTAACGGTGGGAACGGCGTGGCCTAACCGAAAGGAAGGGCTATGACCGACACCGTCGAGATGATCGATCCTGTGACTGGGGAGATCATCGATCAGAAGGAGCTCGCGGAGCAGCTGCTGGCACAGGCAATAGAACAGGGCGTGGGGCTGGTGGGCCCCGGCGGGCTACTGGCCGGTCTGACGAAGACCGTGCTGGAGACCGCGCTCGAGGCGGAGATGACCGAGCACCTCGGGCACGAGAGGCACGGGCCAGGACCCAACGTTCGGAACGGCACACGGTCCAAGACCGTGCTGACGGAGATCGGGCCGGTGGAGATCGAGGTCCCGCGGGACCGGGAGGGCACGTTCGAGCCGCAGATCGTCAAGAAGCGCAAGCGCCGGCTGGACGGGATGGACGAGGTCGTCCTGTCCCTGTCCGCCCGGCGCCTGACGACCGGGGAGATCGCCGCGCACTTCGAGGAGGTCTACGGCGCCGCCGTCTCCAAGGACACCATTTCGAGGATCACCGAGAAGGTCTGCGAGGAGATGGCCGAGTGGGCCAACCGTCCGCTGGACCGCGTCTACCCGGTGGTGTTCATCGACGCGATCCACGTCAAGGTCCGCGATGGGCAGGTGCGCAACAAGCCCTTCTACGTCGTCCTGGGCGTCACGGTGAACGGCGAACGGGACATCCTGGGGATCTGGGCCGGGGACGGCGGGGAGGGCGCGAAGTTCTGGCTCGGGGTCCTGACCGAGATCAAGAACCGTGGCGTGGAGGACGTGTGCATCGCCGTGTGCGATGGGCTCAGGGGCCTCCCGGACGCGATCACCGCGGTCTGGGAGCTCGCCATGGTCCAGGCCTGCGTCATCCACCTGATCCGCAACACCTTCCGGTTCGCCTCCCGGCACTACTGGGAGGAGATGGGCAAGGACCTCAAGCCCGTCTACACGGCCCCGACCGAGGCCGCGGCCCGGGAGCGGTTCGAGGAGTTCGACGAGAAGTGGGGCGCCCAGTACCCGGCCATCAGCAGGCTCTGGCGCAACGCGTGGGCCGAGTTCGCCCCGTTCCTGGACTGGGACGTGGAGATCCGCCGCGTGGTCTGCTCCACCAACGCGATCGAGTCCCTCAACGCGCGCTACCGGCGTGCGGTGAGGGCCCGCGGGCATTTCCCCAACGACGCGGCCGCGCTGAAGTGCCTCTACCTCGTCACCCGCTCCCTTGACCCCACCGGACGCGGCAGGGCACGCTGGGCCACACGCTGGAAGCCGGCACTGAACGCCTTCGCGATCGCCTTCGAAGGCCGAATCAACTAAATGCACGCCATGCCGTTCCCACCGTTATTCGGACAGTCCCACGACCACCGCGAGCGGATGTATCGGGCGCAACCACCGGCCGGAACCGGTCTCGCGCTGATACTCCATCGGCCGACGATGCTTCGCGCTGGGCGAACAGCCGGGGGTGGGCAGGGGGCAGGGCGGGTGCTAGGTTCATGTGACGGCCGTCACGCACGGAGATACTCTTCGCTTGCGGCCCTGCCGAACCTGCCAGGAGTCTTGGCTGGGATCAGGTCTCCTGCAATCGGAGCTGGTCCCGGGTCCGCCCGGGCAGGGACAACATTGTGCGGTTCATACAGGAAGCGAGGATGAATCAATGGAGATCATCGTCGGATCCCGGTCCTGTCAACGACTTCTGAATTTTGACCCCCTGGCGACGTCTGAATTTTGACCCCTCGCGAGGCTTAGCTGTTGGATGCGCGGTTCTCCTTGGCGAGGAGTTCTCGGCGCTGGCGGGTGCGGTAGGAGT
>NZ_SSCL01000031.1 GCF_005876955.1 Sinomonas gamaensis | reverse complement strand
TGTTAAATGGGGGTGGGCCCCACTGCGTTGTGGGGCCCACCCGTGTGGTGTGTTCCGGCGGTGTCCTACTCTCCCACACCCTGGCGGGTGCAGTACCATCGGCGCTGTGGGGCTTAGCTTCCGGGTTCGGGATGGGTCCGGGCGTTTCCCCCACGCTGTGGCCGCCGTAACCCTTTTCCCGGCCCGCCCCCGCGTGCTGGGGGGTGGTGGAAGCTGGTTGCGGTGCGCTGGTGCGCGGTGCTGTATTCGGTTGTGGTGTTCGGCTGCGGTGTTCCCTGTCCCGCCGCGGGGGCGGGGCTTGTTGTCCGGGGACCGTAGAGTGGACGCGGGCAGCATTTGAGTCGTGTGCTGTTGGTGTGTGTGAGGCTGTCGGCCTATTAGTACCGGTCGGCTTCGCAGGTCTTTCGTCCCTGCTTCCACGTCCGGCCTATCGACCCAGTGGTCTGCTGGGGGCCTTCAGAACTTGCGTTCATGGAGATCTCATCTCGAAGCGGGCTTCCCGCTTAGATGCCTTCAGCGGTTATCCCATCCGAACGTAGCCAAGCAGCGGTGCACCTGGCGGTACAACTGCCACACCAGAGGTTCGTCCGTCCCGGTCCTCTCGTACTGGGGACAGCCCTTCTCAGATCTCCTGCGCGCGCAGCGGATAGGGACCGAACTGTCTCACGACGTTCTAAACCCAGCTCGCGTACCGCTTTAATGGGCGAACAGCCCAACCCTTGGGACCTACTCCAGCCCCAGGATGCGACGAGCCGACATCGAGGTGCCAAACCATGCCGTCGATATGGACTCTTGGGCAAGATCAGCCTGTTATCCCCGAGGTACCTTTTATCCGTTGAGCGACGGCCCTTCCACGAGGTGCCGCCGGATCACTAGTCCCGACTTTCGTCCCTGCTCGAGATGCCTCTCTCACAGTCAAGCCCCCTTGTGCACTTGCACTCGACACCTGGTTGCCGACCAGGCTGAGGGGACCTTTGGGCGCCTCCGTTACCCTTTGGGAGGCAACCGCCCCAGTTAAACTACCCGTCAGGCACTGTCCCTGACCCGGATCACGGGCCGAGGTTGAGATGCCCAAAGCGACCAGAGTGGTATTTCAACGGCGACTCCACCGGCACTGGCGTGCCCGCTTCGCAGTCTCCCACCTATCCTACACAAGCCGCTCCGGACACCAATACCAAACTGTAGTGAAGGTCTCGGGGTCTTTCCGTCCTGCTGCGCGTAACGAGCATCTTTACTCGTAGTGCAATTTCGCCGAGCTCGCGGTCGAGACAGCGGGGAAGTCGTTACTCCATTCGTGCAGGTCGGAACTTACCCGACAAGGAATTTCGCTACCTTAGGATGGTTATAGTTACCACCGCCGTTTACTGGGGCTTGAATTCTCCGCTTCACCCCACGGATGGGGCTGACGGGTCCTCTTGACCTTCCAGCACCGGGCAGGAGTCAGTCCGTATACATCGTCTTGCGACTTCGCACGGACCTGTGTTTTTAGTAAACAGTCGCTTCCCCCTGGTCTCTGCGACCCCTACCCCCTCGCGGCCGCGCGGGCCGTCCAGGGTCGGGGTCCCCCTTCTCCCGAAGTTACGGGGGCATTTTGCCGAGTTCCTTGACCGCGATTCTCTCGATCGCCTCGGTATTCTCTACCTGATCACCTGTGTCGGTTTGGGGTACGGGCGGCTAGGACCTCGCGCCGATGCTTTTCTAGGCAGCATAGGATCACCCGATCCCCCCTCGCGGGGGTCCCGTCGGACCTCAGGCACATGAGCGGCGGATTTCCCTGCCGCTCGCCCTACATCCTTGGACCAGGTCAACCATCGCCTGGCCGGGCTGCCTTCCTGCGTCACACCCGTTAATGCGCTTGCCTCGCGGCCTCAGTTCCCGCGCTCACCCCCCGCACCACGGCCCCGAAGGGCCACGGAACACGGGAGGATCCGTCGGTTAGTCTCAGCCGTCCGGCATGGGCGGTCCTTCGCCGGTACGGGAATATCGACCCGTTGTCCATCGACTACGCCTGTCGGCCTCGCCTTAGGTCCCGACTCACCCAGGGCAGATTAGCTTGACCCTGGAACCCTTGATCATCCGGCGGACGGGTTTCCCACCCGTCTTTCGCTACTCATGCCTGCATTCTCACTCGTGCGGGCTCCACCACTCGGTCACCCGGCGGCTTCACCGCCCGCACGACGCTCCCCTACCCAGCCCCACCCCTGAACCCGAAGGCTAGGGACGCATGGGGCTGCCGCGGCTTCGGCGGTGTGCTTGAGCCCCGCTACATTGTCGGCGCGGAATCACTTGACCAGTGAGCTATTACGCACTCTTTCAAGGGTGGCTGCTTCTAAGCCAACCTCCTGGTTGTCTTCGCGACTCCACATCCTTTCCCACTTAGCACACGCTTGGGGGCCTTAACCGGCGGTCTGGGCTGTTTCCCTCTCGACCACGGAGCTTATCCCCCGCGGTCTCACTGCCACGCTGCTCTTGCCGGCATTCGGAGTTTGGCTGACGTCAGTAACCCGGTGGGGCCCATCGGCCATCCAGTAGCTCTACCTCCGACAAGGAACACGCGACGCTGCACCTAAATGCATTTCGGGGAGAACCAGCTATCACGGGGTTTGATTGGCCTTTCACCCCTACCCACAGCTCATCCCCTCCATTTTCAACTGAAGTGGGTTCGGTCCTCCACGACGTCTTACCGTCGCTTCAACCTGGCCATGGGTAGATCACCCCGCTTCGGGTCTAGACCGCGCCACTGAACGCCCTGTTCAGACTCGCTTTCGCTGCGGCTCCCCCACACGGGTTAACCTCGCGACACGGCACTAACTCGCAGGCTCATTCTTCAAAAGGCACGCCATCACCGGGACAAAGCCGGCTCTGACGGATTGTAGGCGCACGGTTTCAGGCACTATTTCACTCCCCTCCCGGGGTGCTTTTCACCTTTCCCTCACGGTACTGGTCCGCTATCGGTCATCGGGTAGTATTCAGGCTTATCAGGTGGTCCTGACAGATTCGCACGGGATTCCTCGGGCCCCGTGCTACTCGGGGACACCCGCAAGGACTCGGAAATGGCGTTCAGGCTACGGGACTCGCACCCCCTCCGGCCGGCCGTTCAAAGCCGTTCGCCTACACCACACCAAGCCCCGGCACGCCGGCAGACGCACCAAGCAGGACCCCACAACCCCATACGCGCAACCCCTGCCGGGTATCGCACGCGCACAGTTTGGCCATCATCCGCGTTCGCTCGCCACTACTGACGGAATCACTGTTGTTTTCTCTTCCTGCGGGTACTGAGATGTTTCACTTCCCCGCGTTCCCCCCACACCGCCTATGCGTTCAGCGGCAGGTCACCGCACATGACATGCGGCAGGGTTTCCCCATTCGGACACCCTGGGATCACCGTCCGGTTATCGACTCCCCCAGGCTTATCGCAGATTCCCACGTCCTTCATCGGCTCCCGATGCCAAGGCATCCACCGTACGCCCTTGAAAGCCTCGCACCACCCGCCCACACCCCACAGAAGAAGGGCCCGGGCGGGCATGCACCAACACAATTCAAGGAACACTGCCCTCCACAGAGGACAGAAACCAAAGAAAAAAATTGCACACAACGAGGGGCCCACCACACCAAGTGCGGCCAACCCCCCAGATGCTCGCGTCCACTATACAGTTCTCAAACAACAACCCCCACAGGCCCCACACCCGCCCAACGGCAGGCCCAGGCACCCAGGAGAACAGATCCGGGACAGATTGCCCCAGGACCCAACAGCGCGCCAACCGCACCCCCCACAAGAGGGGGCACGGGGCCGGGCACCAGCCCCCAGCAGGCGAACCCCCTTCCAGCACCCCGCACCCCCGCCAACCCCCAAAAAGGAGGCAGCAGAGCGCAGGGGCGTACTCAGGGCACACCCACAGGGACCACAACGGCCCAGCCATCCGATTCCGACGTTCCACCCACGAGCACCCGCCACCGGACATCCGCCGGCGCAACGGGCTCCCAATCCCCCACCCCACAGGCACCGCGACAACCACGGCACCCGGGCAGGGAAGGCGCTCCTTAGAAAGGAGGTGATCCAGCCGCACCTTCCGGTACGGCTACCTTGTTACGACTTAGTCCCAATCGCCAGTCCCACCTTCGACGGCTCCCCCCCACAAGGGGTTGGGCCACCGGCTTCGGGTGTTACCGACTTTCGTGACTTGACGGGCGGTGTGTACAAGGCCCGGGAACGTATTCACCGCAGCGTTGCTGATCTGCGATTACTAGCGACTCCGACTTCATGGGGTCGAGTTGCAGACCCCAATCCGAACTGAGACCGGCTTTCTGGGATTGGCTCAACCTCACAGCATCGCAACCCTTTGTACCGGCCATTGTAGCATGCGTGAAGCCCAAGGCATAAGGGGCATGATGATTTGACGTCGTCCCCACCTTCCTCCGAGTTGACCCCGGCAGTCTCCCATGAGTCCCCACCCGAAGTGCTGGCAACATGGAACGAGGGTTGCGCTCGTTGCGGGACTTAACCCAACATCTCACGACACGAGCTGACGACAACCATGCACCACCTGTGAACCGGCCCCGAAGGGAAGCCCCATCTCTGGAGCGGTCCGGCCCATGTCAAGCCTTGGTAAGGTTCTTCGCGTTGCATCGAATTAATCCGCATGCTCCGCCGCTTGTGCGGGCCCCCGTCAATTCCTTTGAGTTTTAGCCTTGCGGCCGTACTCCCCAGGCGGGGCACTTAATGCGTTAGCTGCGGCGCGGAGGACGTGGAATGCCCCCCACACCTAGTGCCCAACGTTTACGGCGTGGACTACCAGGGTATCTAATCCTGTTCGCTCCCCACGCTTTCGCTCCTCAGCGTCAGTTACAGCCCAGAGACCTGCCTTCGCCATCGGTGTTCCTCCTGATATCTGCGCATTTCACCGCTACACCAGGAATTCCAGTCTCCCCTACTGCACTCCAGCCTGCCCGTACCCACTGCAGACCCGGGGTTGAGCCCCGGGCTTTCACAGCAGACGCGACAAACCGCCTACGAGCTCTTTACGCCCAATAATTCCGGATAACGCTCGCGCCCTACGTATTACCGCGGCTGCTGGCACGTAGTTAGCCGGCGCTTCTTCCGCGGGTACCCTCACCACCGAAGCGGCTTGTTCCCCACCGAAAGGGGTTTACAACCCGAAGGCCGTCATCCCCCACGCGGCGTCGCTGCATCAGGCTTGCGCCCATTGTGCAATATTCCCCACTGCTGCCTCCCGTAGGAGTCTGGGCCGTGTCTCAGTCCCAGTGTGGCCGGTCACCCTCTCAGGCCGGCTACCCGTCGTCGCCTTGGTAGGCCATCACCCCACCAACAAGCTGATAGGCCGCGAGCCCATCCAAGACCGCACAAGGCTTTCCACCCCCCACCATGCGGCAGGAGGATGTATCCGGTATTAGACCCAGCTTCCCAGGCTTATCCCAGAGTCAAGGGCAGGTTGCTCACGTGTTACTCACCCGTTCGCCACTAATCCACCCCGAAGGGCTTCATCGTCCGACTTGCATGTGTTAAGCACGCCGCCAGCGTTCATCCTGAGCCAGGATCAAACTCTCCGTCAAAAAACAGAAAAACAA
>NZ_SSCL01000030.1 GCF_005876955.1 Sinomonas gamaensis | reverse complement strand
CGGTCGTTCGAGGTGAACCCGCCGTCCTTGAACACCGGGTGGCTGAACAGGTTCGTCGTCACCATCGGCACCTTCAGGCCCGTCTCCTCCAGCGCGCCCCGGAAGCGCTTGAGGATCAGCTCCCGCTCCTGCGCGCTCGCCCCGAACGGGACCAGGTCATTGTCGTGGAACGTGATCCCGTACGCGCCCAGCTCCGCCAGCCGGCGCACCGCCTCCACCGGATCCACATCCGCCCGGGTCGGCACGCCGAACGGGTCATTCCCCGTCCAGCCCACCGTCCACAGGCCGAAGGTGAACTTGTCCTCACGGGCAGGGGTCAGAGTCATAACAGGCACCTCATCGGGCTAGTTTCCGAACGGAAGAAGAATTAGTATGTGTCCTGAACTATATGGGTCATGATGAACTTGGTCAATGGTTTTCCGAGAGGGGACATGATGCGCGACCGCGACGGCGGGCTGACGATGGCGCCCGGCCGGGTCGGCGACGTCCGTCGGCGAAACCTGGCCCTCGTCCTTGGCTGCATCGGCCCCGACACCCGCGCGACGCGAGCCGATATCGCCGCCGCCACCGGACTCACGAAGGCGTCCGTCTCGAGCCTCGTGTCGGAGCTGCTCGAGACGGGGCTCGTGGAGGAACTCGGCGTGACCCGGGCCGGCGAGCGCGGGCGGCCCGGCGTGGGCCTCGCGCTGTCGTCGCGGCCCGTCGCGCTCGGTGCCGAGCTCAATGTCGACTATCTCGCCGTGGGCGCCGTGGACCTGCACGGGAACCTGCACTTTCACGAGGTCGCAGAAGCACCCAACCGCGGGCGGGCTCCGCGCGAAGTCCTCGGCGAGCTGTCCGGGCTCGCGGCGCGCTGCGCTTCTGCGGCCATGGACGCCGGAATGACGCTTCTCGGCGGCGGTCTTGCCGTCCCCGGCCTCGTCGACCCCGCGCGCGGCGTGGTGCTCGCCGCACCCAACCTCGAGTGGCGCGATGCCAGCCTCTCCCCCGCCCTCGGCGAGCTGGCCCCCGAAGCGCCGTTCGGCGTCGCCCTCTCCAACGAGGCCGACAGCGCCGCCCTCGCCGAACTCTGGTACGGCCACGGGTCGGCGTTCGGCGCGTACCTGTATGTCTCGGGCGAGGTGGGCGTGGGCGGGGGACTCGTCATGGGGTCGAAGCTCTTCGCGGGCCCCGGCGGGCACGCGGGCGAGGTGGGGCACGTCGTCGTCGAGCCCGGCGGGAGGCGCTGCTCCTGCGGTGGCCGAGGGTGCCTCGAAACCGTTGCCGGCCAGGAGGCCATCCTTGCCGCCGCGGGCATCACCGATGGAGGAAGTACGACGGCGGCGCGCATGGCCGCGCTGCAGGCCGCCCTTGAGGCTGGCGACGCACAGGCGATCACCGCCGTCGAACGCGCCGGGCACTACCTGGGGATCGCCGTCGTCTCCGCCGCTCGCGTCGTGGATCTGTCCGCCGTCGTCCTCGGGGGGCATTTCGCGGCCCTCTCGGGCTGGATCCGCCCAGCACTGCTCAGCAGCCTCGACGGCTTCGCCCCGGGGGTGATCGCCCAGGAGGCAGTCGCGTTCTCAGAGCTGGGGACGACGGCGGCCCTCAGGGGCGCGGCCGGCGCTGCACTCCGGCGGGCCTTGGCTGCACCCTACGCGCTGCTGGCCTGACCGCGCCCCTGCCTCGCGCACAGCCGCGGTTCAGCCGCTCATCCGCGGCGGGCCCGGCGCGGATGAGCGGGCAAGAGCGCCATATGCAGGAAAGGGCGCCGGGCCAAGGGCGCTTGGGATCGCTAGACAGACAGCCGAGCGACGAGGCGGTCGACGAACGCGGCGAAGGAACGCTCGAGGTCGAAGGCCGGGTTGAGCAGGAACTGGATCTCCAGCCCGTCCATGGTGGCGAGCAGCCATTCCGCTTCGCCGGCGACCTCGTCCTCGGCCATCGGGCGGAAGTGGCCATCCTCGACGGCCTCCCGGAAGAGTTGGCGCATCGTGGCGAGCGCGGACCTGTAGCGCGCCGTCATGAAGTCGTGGGCGGGATGGTCCGGGGAGGTCGCCTCGGCCGCCATCGTCGTATAGAGCTCGAGAAGGCCGCGGTGGTGGGCGTGGTAGTGCATGAGCTTCTTGAAGGCGCCCAAGAGCTCGTAGCCGCGGTGCGGGGAACCCATGACCTGCGAGGTCACGACGTCCCAGTGCTCGAGGACGGCGATCAGCAGTGCTTCCTTGCTGCCGAACAGCTTCACGATTGCCGCTGGCGTCAGTCCCACTCGGTCCGCGACCTGTTGAAGGGTGCCGCCCTTGAAGCCGTGGTGCCCGAAGACTTCCATCGCGACGGCGACGACCTCGCGCCGACGCTCGATCCCCTTCTTGTACGGGCCGCGAGGACCCCGCTTGCGCGGACTCGGAAGGCTGAGCGAGGAGGTCATGACCGGGAGCCTACCCTTGCGCTAAAGGTAAATCACTACATACCTTTGAGTTGTTGTCCGAGTCACATGGACGGAGAAACCGTGAACCCTTCGAAAACATCAACCTTGGGCGTCGGCATGCTCGGCGCCGGCCCCGTCACGCAGGCGATCCACCTGCCCACTCTTTCCCGCCTGCGGGAGGTGTTCCACGTCGCGAAGATCATGGACGTGGACCCGCAGATCGCGGAGTCAGTGGCCGGGAGGGTTGGCGCCGGCTGGACTACCAGCATGGACGAGCTGCTCGCCGACGAGGCGGTCCAGGTGGTCGTCATCTGCAGCCCCCATCAATTCCACGCGGAGCAGGTCATCGCGGCCTGCCGAGCGGGGAAGCGCGCCATTCTGTGCGAAAAGCCCTTCGCGATGAGCCAAGCCGAAGCCGAGCAGATCGCCGCCGTCTCCCGGGAGACCGGCGTCCCGATCATTGTCGGCGCGATGCACACGTTCGATCCGGGATGGCTAGCGGCCAAGGAACACTGGGGCGATTTGGTCGAGACAGCGCACACCATCCGCTACTCGATCGTCCTGCCGCCCAATCCACGCTTCGAGGACTTCGCCACGGAAGTGATCACCCGTCCCGAGCGGCAGCGGCAGAACCGTCACGACCCCGAGGTCGCCGCCGGCATCGTCCGCGGCGGCATCATGGGGCTGGCAATCCACGATCTGCCGCTCGTCCGCGCCTTCTGCCCGGACTTCACCGACCTCGAAGTCCTCTCCTGCCAGGTCCCGGACCCGTCCGGCTATCTGGTCAACCTGCGCATAGGCGATCGGAACGTCCAGATCTTCGGCATCAACACCGAGAGCTGGGAACCGGAGTGGATCTTCGAGGCCGTCAGCGACACGACGTCGCTCCGCATCGACTTCACTCCCTCCTATGTCCAGGCAGGTTCGGCGACAGCAACCATCAGCCACGGCGGGGAGTCCGAGGTCTACGGACCATACGCATACAACGGCTATGAAGCCGAATGGCGGTATCTGGCCGACCTCGCGAGCGGCAAGGCGGCTCCGCTGGACGTCACCGAACTCATCCACGACCTCACCTTCGCCCTTGACGTCGCCGACAAGGCCTCGACTGCCGTCCGCGACGCGACAGCTCTCACGAAAGAGGCATCCGTATGACCCAGCAACTCACCGTCACCTCCTCCCCCGAGGCCGACTCCACCGGCGCGGTCCCACAGGTGGTGGCCTCCCTGCCGGTCTCGCTCCACCCATCGGACGACGGCGCAGCCGCCCTTGTCGCGATCGCCGGCGACGGCGGCTGGGCGGAGAGGGCAATCGCTGCGATCTCCTCCGGAGCGCGCGGCGTCATGGTTATCAGTCCCTCCCCTGCCGATGTGGCTGCGCTCAGAGAGCGGGCGAACGCGCAGGGCGTGCCGGTCGTCATCGACACGGAGTGGGCGCACAATCCGGCCGTTGCCGCCTCCGCACCCCACTTTGCCTCGCACAACGACGAGAACAGCCTTCTCGAGGCGCGCGTCAATGCTCCCGCCGGAGCTGACCTCGATCAGGTTCTGCTCGCGCAGTTGGCGCTCATCCGCGCAGCGGTGGACCCCGTGGTGCGCCTTGCTTACGCACGGCGGAACGAGCACGGCTACGACGCACTTGCCCAACTCGCAGGCGGCGCACAGGCCACCCTCACCGCCATCCTCACGAATGCCATCCCCGCATCGGCGACCCTGCGCATCATCAAACCCCGCCATGCCGTCGCTCTCGGCCTTCCCGGAGCAGGCACGGCGGCGCCAGGCAAGGTGACTGTCTCCGGACCGGAGGGAGCTACGCTCCTTCCCACCCTGTGGGAGTCCGCGCACCGGGCAGCGTGGCGGCGGCTGCACGACCTCGTTGAGGCCGGCCAGACCTGCGACGATCTGGCCGCCTTCGCCGAGGACGCCGCCCTCGTCACAGAAAACTAGGTCAGCAAAGACGTCGAGGTCTTCAGCGGGGGCGGCTTTACCGCCACCCACGCTGAAGACCTCGATGTATTGCTGACTTTTTCTTGCTGTTTTCTGGCTATCCGAACGTCACCGTCCGGCGAGCGAGCCGCCGATACCGCCGACGCTGAAGTACTTGTTCAGGACGGCGAACATGATGATCGGTGGAAGCATCATGATCACCGCGCAGGCCGCGACCGGCCCCCACGCAGTGGCGTTCTGCTGGAAGAAGGTCTCCAGGCCGACCGGGAACACGTAGTTCTCGCTCGAGCGCAGGAACACGAGTGCCACCAGATAGTCGTTCCAGGACAGCAGGAAGGCGAAGACCGCCGTCGAGAGGATGCCCGGGAGCGAATTCCGCAGCACCACCCGGACGAAGCCACCCGCCACCGAAGCGCCGTCGATCCAGGCCGCCTCTTCCAAAGCGATCGGGATGGAGTCGTAGTAGGCGGCCATCATCCAGATAGCCACGGACATGGTCGCCCCGACGTAGATGATCATCATGCCGAGAAGGGTGTCGACCAGTCCGAGCTGCGCAAACAGGATGAACAGCGGGATCACCGCGGTGACGACGGGGAGGGACTGCACGATGAACAGCACGAGCGAGAACCCCGACACGAGCTTGTTGCGCCCCCGAGAAAGCACGTAGCCCGCGGGGGCCGCCACGACCACCGAGACGATCACCGTCACGAAGGTGACCAGCAGGCTGTTGTTCAGCCACGTCAACACGCCCGTTTGGCTGAAGATGTTCGTGAAGTTCTCGAACGTGTACTCCGACGTCGTGGTGCTGCCAAGAGAAGGCTGCAGCGACAGGAGGAAGATCGCCGCAATCGGCACGAGGACGACTGCCGTGATGATCAGGATGAGCAGAAAGCGCCACCAGCGCCCGCGCAGCTCGGCTTCCTGCATTCCGCGTCGCCGGGAACCAGGCTCACGTGGGACGGACTGAGCCGAAGCACGTACGGTTTCGACGCTCATTCGATGCTCGCCTTTCGGATCTGACGGTAAAGAACTACGGAGACCACGATCAGGACAACGGTGGTCATGAAGGCGATCGCAACACCCGGGCCGACCTGGAAGTCCTGGAACACCGTGCGGTACGCGAGAACCACGAGCGACGTGGTGGAGCCCACGGGTCCGCCGCCCGTCAGCAGGAAGATCGTCGGGAAATCATTGACGCAGAAGATGGTCATCAGAATCCAGCTGATGTAGGTCGAGCGCGAGATCAGCGGAAGCGTGATCTCCCTGAAGACCTGCCAACTGCCCGCGCCGTCAACCTTGGCCGCTTCGTACACATTGTTGTCTACGGCTGCAAGCGCCGAACTCATCATCATCATCATGAATGGGAAGCTGATCCACACCTTGAAGACGCAGACGGTCACCTTCGCAAGGGTTGGATCGGCGAGGAAGAGCACGTTGCCGAGCCCGAGGGCCTGGGCAAGCATCGGGAACGGGCTCTGGGGAGTTGCCACAAGCCAGTTCCACGAGAACGCCGACACGACGACGGGCACAATCCAGGGCAGCAGCAGGAGGACCTTGAACAGGCCCCGAGCCGGTATGCGGGTCCGCAGCAGCAGCGCGAGCACGAGGCCGACCGCCCAGCTGCCGAAGACACCGACCAACGTAAAGATCAGCGTGAACAGAGCCGCCTGCCAGAAGGCGGGGGTCATGTTGCCCGCTACGAGGGTGTTGACGTAATTGGCGAAACCGACGAAATCCCCCGCGTCGATCAGTGTGCCATTTCGGAGGGACTGATATGCCGCATAAATCACCGGGTAGAGGTTGATCAGCAGCAGCAGGATCAGCGCCGGGGCCGTGAAGATGATGTAGGTCCACGTCTTGGCGCGAAGACTCTTGTTCTTTCTCGGGCCGCCCTGACGGCCGGTGCCGGAGACACCGACGCCGCGCTTCGCCCGACCCATGCGGTCGGCGATGGAGCTTGTCGACATTACTTCTCTTTCTCTGGCGACGATAGGCCGAGCGGGTCCCCCAAAGCTTCTCGGGGGACCCACTCGTCGTGGCTACGACTTCAGGTTCGCCTTGATGGAGTTCTGAAGAGTCGTCAGGGCCGACTTGGCATCGGTCTTCCCACCCAGGATCGACTGGGTGAAGGTGTCCATCGCCGGCGTGCCGTCAACCGTCGTGACCCCGAGGAACAGCGCTGTGCCGCCCGGGGCCGCCCAGGTCTTCGCGATCGGCTGCCACTCGTTGATCACCTTGACGTTGTTGGCGTTCGCCTGGAACTCCTTCGTCTGCGTGATCGACTTCAGCGGCGGGAGCCCAATGCCGGTGGCCTGGGTCCAGAGCGGCGACATGTTCTGGTAGTAGTACGTGAGGAACGCCTCGGAGCCTTCCTGGCTGGGAGTGTTCTTGTACATCATGATGTTGTTCGGGAAGAACAGAGCGCCCTTCTTCCCGTTGGGGCTCGTGAGCGGGCTGGCGACGGCGAGATCGTTGAGGGCATCCCCTCCCACGTTCTGCGCGAGGCCGGCCGTGTCGAAGCCCATGCCGTACTTCTTCGCCTTCCACTGGGCCTGGGCGTTTGCGCTCGTGTACGTGGGGCTCGCCGGATCGATGTAGCCCTTCGATACGAGCTCGAGCACGAAGTTCATCGCGTCGATGTTTTCCGGGGTGACGCAGTTCGGCTGCTGCTTCTCATCGAAGAGGCCGCCGCCGTTGTTGATCATCCAGCTCACGAGGATGTGGCCGCCGGTGAAGCTGCCGGCACCGGCACTCGTGCCGTATCCGTAGACGCCGATCTTCTTGAGCGCGGCGCAGGTGTCGAGGTAGGACTGCCAGTCCGTCGGCACCTTCGCCCCGGCCTGCTCAAGCAGTGGCTTGCTGTACCAGAGGACGCGCATGTCGAGGTTGTACGGAACCGCCGCGTAGCCCTTCGGGACCTTCATCGCGTCGAGGAGGCCGGGCAGGAAGTCGTTGTACAGCCCATTGTTCTTCCAGCTGTTCAGCAGGTTGTCCGCGTACGCGATGGCGCCCTGCGACTCGAACTGGAACGCCTGGGTGCCGCCGCCCGAGCTCACTGCCGGGCCGGTGTTGGACGCGACTGCGGAGGAGAACGTCTGGGTGAAGTTCGCCCACTGGATCTCCTGGTAGGTCGCAGGCGGCAGGTTGTTCGCCGGCTTGTACGCCTCGGTGATCTTCTTGTCGAGCGGGTTGAACGAGGTGTTGCCCCACGGCATGTTCCAGAACTTGATCGGCTTGCTGCTGCCGCCCCCGCCAGAGCTTCCTGCATTGCACGCGGCCAAGAGCGGGATTGATGCTGCGGCGCCGGCCAGGCCAAGGAAGCCGCGGCGGCTGAAGTTCGAGCCCGTAACCGAATTGGCGCTCATTGATGACTCCTTCCAATGGATTCGGCGGCCAATGCCGCACAATCCGTCCTCTTCGTTGAGATGAGAAATGCGCTCCGCGCACACCTTTGTGGAATAACCAGACCTTCTTGCAGCGGAGCAATCCTGTCGGCCTGCGGATCTAAGTTCTCGTCGGCATTCACCTTTCACCCGTTTGCGAAGGCGTGACCCGCTTCACATGTGAGCCTAGAAGGACTTTTGACGGTGCGCAAGCAAAAGATGAAAAGTCACCATACTGAAGTGCAGAGGACATCTCGATCAGCTCTGCTTGGCGGTCAGGGGGACGGGCGCGGGGCGGTCGGCGCGGCTTTCCACGGCGACGGCCTTGCCAGTGTGGGCGGAGTCCAGAAGGGATTCCATGACGTCCAGAACGTGGTAGGCCAGCGTCCCCGACGCGCGGGGCTCCTGCCCCTGGGGAGTGGCGGCGAGGTCCGCGATCCCGTACCCGCGCCCTGAGCCCGCGTACCCCGCCGAGACGGGCAAGGTCTCCCACTCGCTGCCGTCGAGGCGGTAGACGCGGGTGTCGCCGTCGAAGTGGTTCGGGTCCGGCACTGCGAGCGTGCCCAGCGGCCCGTGGACCTCGATGTTGGAGGAGGTCGTCGCGACCGCGTCGAAACTCATGACGAGGGTCGAGAGCACCCCGGACTCATGCACCAGGACCCCGGTGACGTGCGTATCGACCGTGACGGGGACCTTCTCCCCAGCCCTCGGCCCGGAGCCGATGGTGCGCTCCGACCGGGTGTGGCTCGCTGCTCCGACCACCGAGACGACCGGTCCGAGCAGGGTCACCAGGGCGGAGACGTAGTACGGGCCCATATCCAGCAGCGGGCCGCCGCCCGGCTGGTAGTAGAAATCCGGGTTCGGATGCCAGCGCTCGTGCCCCGGGGTGACCATCGTCGCCGTGGCCGCCACCGGGGCGCCGATGACGCCGTCGTCGATCGCCTTCCGCGCGGTCTGGATCCCAGTCCCGAGCACCGTGTCCGGGGCGCAGCCCACGACGACGCCGGCCTCCCTAGCCGCCTCGAGGACCTTCCGGGCTTCCCCGGTCGTGGCAGCAAGGGGCTTCTCCCCGTAGACGGCCTTGCCGGCGGCGATCGCGGCGAGGGCGACCTCGGCGTGGGCCGCCGGGATGGTCAGGTTCAGCACGAGATCGACGTCGTCGGCGGCGAGGAGTTCCTCCACGCTCAAGGCGCGTACGCCGTTCCCGTACTCCTCTGCGACGGCCTGAGCCCGCTCCGGGTCCAAGTCTGCGACCGCAGCCAGACGGACCCCCTCGAGCCGGCGGAAGCTCTCCAGGTACTGGCTCACGATCTTCCCGCACCCGACAATGCCGATGTTCATCGGCTTTTCCGAATCTATTGGCTTTTCCGAATCTATCGGCATTGGCGAATTCATCGGCTCGCCCACAGCAGGCCCCTTTCGATGATGGTGCGGACGTTGGGGTCCTGAAGGATCTCTACCCGGTGGCCCGGGGTGCAGACGAAGATCCGGCCTTTGCCCCATTCGCGCGTCCAGATGGCGGGGGAGGTGACTTCGCGATGCCACGGGTCCCACTCGCGGACCTTCTGCGTGGTGGTGGCAAGGACGTCGATGTAGTCATCCGAGAGCACCCAGTACTGCTCGGTCACGAGGTCAAAGTCCGAGATCCCCTCGGTGATCGGATGCGACGCAGCTGCCGGGAGCATGTTCACGGTGTACGGGACGTAGTTGTCCGACTGCTCGCCCGTCCGCTCGTCGGGGTGCTTGCCGGGATGGCAGGCGAACTGCCCCCCGATGAGGTGCAGGTAGTCCGAGGTGTTCCGGTACGAGTCGGCGATCCCGCCGTGCCAGCCGGCCAGACCCGTGCCGTTCTCGACGGCGGCCCGGAGGCCGGCGAATTCGTCCTTCTCGATCGTGGACATCGTCATGCACTGCATCACCAGGTCCACGCCTGCCATGTACTCGGCGTCCGCATAGACCTTCGGCGATTCCTCGACCCGCACCTCATAGCCGTTCGCCTTGAGGTGCGGGATGAACAAGTCGGTGGCCTCGACGGGCTGATGCCCATCCCAGCCGCCGCGCACCACGAGGGCGCTCTTCGTCGTCGTCACTGATTTCCTTTGCTGCTGAAGGCCGCGTCGAAGGCCGCGGCGGGCGGTGCGATCTCGGCGAGGCCGCGAACGAGGGCGAGCGCCTGCGGCGCACCGATGAGCCGGTCCATCCCGGCGTCCTCCCATTCGATGCTCGTGGGCCCCTCGTACCCGATCGCGTTGAGGGTGCGGAAGATCGGCTCCCACTGGACGTGGCCGTGCCCCGCTGTGACGAAGTCCC
>NZ_SSCL01000003.1 GCF_005876955.1 Sinomonas gamaensis | reverse complement strand
GTAGTCGAAGCGGTGCTCCACGGGCGCGACCCGCACCTCCACCGCCCGGC
Source organism: Sinomonas gamaensis (assembly GCF_005876955.1). Classification (GTDB taxonomy): domain Bacteria; phylum Actinomycetota; class Actinomycetes; order Actinomycetales; family Micrococcaceae; genus Sinomonas; species Sinomonas gamaensis. The sequence goes on along the minus strand of NZ_SSCL01000003.1, from coordinate 426,625 downwards.
CCAGGACCGTGGTGCGGAAGGACTGCGGCCCGGACTCGGCGTAGACGTTCGTCTCCGCCCCCCTCAGGGTGTGCCGGCCCGGCTGCAGGCCCAGGCCCGCCGGGGCGATCGGCAGCTGCCGCAGCTGCGCCTCCGTCACCGCCACCACCGCCCCGCCCCCCGGCCGCCCCGGCGCCACCCCCGGATACAGGCACCCCGACTCCAGCCGCTCCGGCTCGGACCCGCCCAGCTGCCGGTACCAGTTCACCAGCATCCCCTCGGGCCGCTCCCGGCACGCCGCCCTCGCCGCCCCGCACGACTGCGAATCCCCGAAGCCCACCGCATCCGACAGGCACGCATGCCCATACGAATACGAATAAGGATCAACCACACCCGCCGGCAAAGGCGGAAACTCGGCCCTCACCCTGCCGTCGGATTTCGCATGCACCTGCGCCGACTCACCGCTCCACTCCCCGCCGATTTCGGTGAGATCGCGGTCCGAGAGGGCGGAGAGCACAATCGCCAACGAAAAGACCAGCGCTCTCATGCTCGGCCAGCCTCGGCAATTGTCCACTTTGTTCCGTCGAAGTGGGCGTAGACAACCTGGGCTCCCTCGGCGGTGCCGGCGGCATGCCGAGTAAGTACAGATCCATCCTTGGAGTAATTGATTGAGCCGGATTCCTCCAGAACAAAGTAGGCGATCACGTTCTTATTGGGATCAAGGATCATGTCCGCCTGAAAGTCTCTGACCGCTCTCACCGGGCCAACGGACCAGCCTCCGTTTGCGTGAATCTGAGATGCCTTGTCGATTTGAAATTGGCACATCTTGCATGATTTCTGCGACGCTTCTTTGAGCGGCGTTACGTCCCCGGTCTCTCGTGCATACCTGATGGTGTCGAACCAGTACTGCGTGAACGCTTCGAAGCCCTCCTTGGTGTTCTGCTTCGCGGACTCGGGCAGAACAGGGCGCGGGAGATTCCGTGCGGGGCCTTTGGAACTAGCTGGGGTGGGGCGTGGATCGGTGGTCGGTGGGGCGGCAGCAGTGGCCGAAGGGGCCGCTGATGAGGCCGGGGACTCCACCGCGCAGGCGTTCAATGCCAGCAGAAGGACCAGAACAAGAACGGTCAGGAACAAGCGAAGGCAGCGGCGAAGCGCCATTGACATCCCCCAAGAGTCAGTGCGTGTCGTCGGAGCGTAGCAACGTCCCTCGACCACTGAGAGGCCCCTGCCTCGGGGCCACGCGAATCCATGTCAAGCGGAGTCTCGCGAACACCGCCCCGCGGCACCCAACAGCTAGAGTTGGGGGCGTGAAATACGCCAACTCCGTCGTCGAGCTCATCGGCCATACACCCCTGGTCAAGCTCCACAAGGTGACCGAGGGCATCAAGGCAACCGTCTTGGTGAAGCTCGAGTACCTCAACCCGGGTGGGTCCATCAAGGACCGGATCGCCCTCAAGATGATCGAGGAGGCCGAGCGCAGCGGGCGCCTCCAGCCGGGCGGGACGATCGTGGAGCCCACGAGCGGCAACACGGGAGTCGGCCTCGCCCTCGTCGGGCAGCAGAAGGGCTACAAGTGCATCTTCGTGGTGCCGGACAAGGTGGGCGAGGAGAAGCGCGCCGTCCTTGAGGCTTACGGGGCCGAGGTCGTGGTGACGCCAACGGCGGTGCCGCCCGACTCGCCTCAGTCCTATTACGGGGTCTCGGACCGGTTGGTCCGCGAGATCCCCGGTGCGTTCAAGCCCGACCAGTTCTCCAACCCGGGCGCGCCCGCGAGCCACTACGAGACCACCGGCCCCGAGATCTGGGCGGATACGGACGGCAAGATCACGCACGTCGTCATCGGCGCAGGCACTGGCGGCACGATTACCGGGACCGGTCGCTTCCTGAAGGACGTCTCGAAGGACCGACCCGAGTCTGAGGGCGGCCAGGTCAAGGTCATCGGCGCGGACCCCGAGGGCTCGGTGTATTCGGGCGGCTCGGGGAGGCCGTATTTCGTCGAGGGCGTCGGCGAGGACATGTGGCCCGCGAACTACGACAAGGCGATTCCGGACGAAGTCCTCGCGGTCAGCGACGCGGACTCGTTCGCGATGACCCGCCGTCTGGCGAGGGAGGAGGGTCTCCTCGTCGGAGGCTCGTCCGGCATGGCGGTCGTGGCGGCCCTGCGCGCGGCGAAGGACCTGCCCGAGTCGGCGATCGTCGTCGTCGTCCTTCCGGACAGCGGCCGCGGCTATCTCGCGAAGATCTTCAGCGATGACTGGATGCGTTCGTTCGGCTTCCTGCCGGGCGAATCTGAGGCGACTGTCGGGGACATCCTCAAGGGCAAGGACGGCAAGCTCCCGGATCTGGTGCACACGCACCCGAACGAGACGGTGCGCGAGGTCATCGACATCATGACGGAGTACGGCGTGAGCCACCTTCCGGTCCTTTCGAACGAGCCGCCCGTGGTCATGGGGGAGGTCCTGGGGGCGGTCGACGAGCGCGCGCTGTCGGCCAAGCTGTTCAAGGGCGAGGCGAAGCTCACCGACAAGATCTCGGAGCACATGGGCGATCGCCTGCCGGTCATCGGCTCGCTCGAGAGCCAGGCGACGGCGCGAGAGATGCTCACCGAGGCGGATGCCCTCATGGTGACGTTCGTCGGGGCGCCGATCGGCATCGTCACGCGGCACGACCTGCTCGCGAACCTCAACAAGTAAGGAGAGCTGCAAGTGAGCGAGACCAACCAAGGCTTCAACACCCGCGCCGTCCACGCTGGGCAGGAGTTCGAGCCGCGCACGGGCGCGGTCGTCCCGCCGCTGCACTTCAGCTCGACCTATGCCCAGGACGGGATCGGCGGGCTGCGCTCGGGCTACGAATACGGCCGCGGCGGCAACCCGACCCGCGATGCGCTGCAGGAGCAGCTCGCCGCGCTTGAGGGCGGCAAGCACGCCTTCTCGTTCGGCTCGGGCCTCGCCGCCGAGGATGGTCTCATTCGTGCTCTCTGCACCCCTGGCGACCGCATCGTCCTCGGCAACGACGCTTACGGCGGAACCTACCGCCTGATCAACCGGGTGCTGGGCGGCTGGGGCATCCAGAATAAGCCCGTCGACATGTCGGTGCTCGACGGCGTTCGCTCGGCTGTGAGCGACGGTGCCCGCCTCGTGTGGGTGGAGACCCCCTCCAACCCGTTGATGAAAATCACCGACATCGCCGCCCTCGCCGAGGTCGCGCACGACGGCGGTGCCCTCCTGGTCGTCGACAACACCTTCGCGTCGCCTTACCTTCAGAACCCGCTCGCCTTGGGCGCCGACGTCGTCGTCCACTCGACGACCAAGTACATCGGCGGGCATTCGGATGTGGTGGGCGGCGCCGTCGTCCTCAATGATGACGAGCTGGCCGAGAAGATCGGCTTCGTGCAGTTCGCGGTGGGCGCGGTATCGGGTCCGATGGACGCCTTCCTCACCACCCGCGGTCTCAAGACGCTCGGTGTGCGCATGGAACGCCACTCGGACAACGCGCAGAAGATCGCCGAGTGGCTTGTGGGCCGCCCGGGCGTCGAGAAGGTGCTGTATCCGGGCCTCCCGGACCACCCGGGGCACGAGCTCGCGGCGAGGCAGATGCGGCGCTTCGGCGGCATGATCTCGGTGCAGTTCTCGGGCGGGGAGGCGGCAGCGCGCAAGGTCGCGGAGTCCACGACCCTGTTCACGCTGGCCGAGTCGCTCGGCGGCATCGAATCGCTCATGAACTACCCGTCCGAGATGACCCATGCGTCCGTGAAGGGCACCGAGCTGGCGGTTCCTGAGAACCTCGTGCGCCTCTCGGTGGGCATCGAGGACGCGGACGACCTCATCGCCGACCTCGACCAGGCCATCGGCGCGCTCTGATCCCCCCGAACGAGAGGACCACCCCCACGATGCCGTCGTCGCCGTCGACCGCCCCCGCTTGGACCAAAGCGCCTTGGTTCAAGCCCGTTGTGATCGCGGTTGCTGCGATCGTGGTCCTCGCCATCGTGGTGCTGCTCGCCAAGTGGCTGCGCAGCACCACGGGCGTCTCGCAGTTCATCGCGACCTACCCCGGCCATGCGACGCTCCCTGGTGACACGCCGACGGGACTGCCCGCGTGGCTGAACTGGTCCCACTTCTTCAACATGTTCTTCATCGTGCTGATCGTGCGGTCTGGCCTGCAGGTCAGGTACACGACCCGGCCCCAGGGCTACTGGAAGCGCAACAACAAGGGCCTCGTGAAGACAAAGGGGCAGCCGAAGAAGATCAGCCTCGACCTCTGGTTTCACCTCTCGCTCGATGTCCTCTGGGTGCTCAACGGGCTCATCTACGTGATCCTGCTGTTCTCCACCGGGCAGTGGAAGCGCGTCGTCCCGACGAGTTGGGACGTGTTCCCGCACGCGGTCTCCGTGGCCATCCAGTATGCGTCGCTGGATTGGCCGCTCGAGGACGGCTGGGTGAACTACAACGCGCTCCAGTTGCTGGCCTACTTTGTGACCGTCTTCATCGCCGCGCCGCTCGCGATCCTCACCGGACTGCGCATGTCCGGCGCGTGGCCGGCCAAGGCTCCGCGCCTCAACAAGGCGTACCCGATCGAAGCGGCCCGCCGGATGCACTTCCCGATTGCGATCTACTTCGTGGCGTTCGTGATCGTGCACGTGTTCCTGGTGCTCACCACGGGCGCGCTGCGAAACCTCAATCACATGTTCGCCGCGAACGACGGCGAAAGCTGGCTCGGGTTCGCATTCTTCGCCGCCGCTGTGGTCGTCATCGTCGCGGCGTGGTTCCTCGCCCGCCCGCTGTTCCTGCGTCCCGTCGCGTCTCTCATGGGGTCTGTGACGCGCAACTGAGCCACGGCTCAAGTCTGCGCTGGCGCTGTGTGACAGCATGGTGCCATGGCCCAGCGCGCCCCCCTCCTCCCGGCCCGCGAGCACCGGCTCGGGCTGTCCGAGCTGGGTGTGCTGGACCGCCGTCGGACATTCCTCGGGCTCGCCCTCGCGCTGCTGTTGCCCGCCGCTGTGGAGGCGGCCGTGGTCCTGACCGGGTACCACAACTTCTCCATGACGATGCTGCTCCAGCTCGCCGCCGCCGTCGTCGTCGCGGTGGTCGGCGGGCTCTGGCCGGCAGCGGTGGCGGCGGTGGTCGGCTCTCTGCTTCTGAATTACTACTCCGTGGAGCCCGTGGGGACTTTCGTGATTGCGGATCCCCAGGTCGTGGGCGAACTCGTGATCTTCCTTGCCGTGGCGTGCGCCGTAGGCCTCGCGGTCGGTGCGGCGACGCGGCGCTTCGAGCAGGCGAGCCGCGCGCAGGCGGACGCCCGGGCCATGGCCGAACTCGCCCGCGGAATCCTCGGCTCGGGCGGCAGCGTAGGGGAGTTCCTGGAGCGGGTCCGCGCCGCGCTCGGCCTCCGCGCCGTGACGCTGTTGGACCGGCGTGAACCGGGGACTCCGCGGGAGGTCAGTCCGGGGTGGGAGGTAGCCGCAAGCGCCGGCGAGGCGCCTCCCGTCACCCCGGCCGCGGCCGACGACGTCGTGGTCGCCGATGAGCACTACACCCTCCTCGCCGGAGGCCGGGCCCTTGAGCCAGCGGAGCGGCGCATGATGGAGGCCTTCGGCGCCTATCTCGTGGCCATCCGCCAGGGGCGCCAGCTCGCGTCGAGCCGCGAGGACAACCGCCGCCTCGAGGAGGGCAACTCGATTCGCACGTCGATCCTCAGGGCGGTCTCCCACGACCTGCGCACCCCGCTCTCCGGCATCAAACTGAGCGTGAGCAGCCTCCGCCAGCCGGGCGTGGACTTCGTTCCGGAGGAGCAGGCTGAGCTCCTCGCCACGATCGAGGACTACACGGACCGCCTCTCCGTTCTGGTGGGGAACCTGCTGGACATGTCGCGCATTTCGGCCGACAGCGTCACGCCCCTCCTGCGCGCCGTGCACTGGGGCGAAGCGTTGCCCCCGTGGCCGGCCGGTGCTCGGGTCGAGGTCCGTGTGCCGGAGGCAGCTCCGGCAGTCGAGGCCGATCCCGTGCTGCTCGAGCGGGTGGTCGCGAACCTCGTGGAGAACGCGCTCAAGCACGCACCGCAATCGACCGTCGAAATCGACGTGCGCCAGAGTGCGGGGACCGACGGGCATCAAACCAGCGAGCTGCGCGTCGTCGACCATGGAGGCGGGATTCCCGCCGAGCGGATCGCCGAGGCCTTCCGCCCGTTCCAGCACCCGGGCGACGCGGGGGGCCATGGCGGGGGAATCGGCCTCGGGTTGGCAGTGGCGAAGGGTTTCGCCGAGGCGATGGGTGGACAGATCGTGGCCGAGGAGACTCCTGGCGGTGGCCTGACGATGCGCGTGATCCTGCCTCTCGCGGCGGACGGTGGGGCGGCATGACCCGCGTGCTCGTGGTCGAGGACGAGGCCCAGATCGCGCGGGCTCTTCAGATCAACCTGCGCGTCCACGGCTACGAGGCCGTCACCGTGTCTTCCGGCGAGGGCGCGCTCGAGTCTGCGGCGGCGACTCCGCCGGACATCGTGGTCCTGGACCTCGGGCTCCCCGGCATGGACGGCGTGGCCGTGATCCGACGGCTGCGCGAATGGACCACCGTCCCGATCATCGTGCTCTCGGCGCGGCACGCGGCGGAGGACAAGGTCGAGGCTCTCGACGCAGGAGCCGACGACTACGTCACCAAGCCGTTCGGGCTCGAGGAGCTCCTGGCCCGGCTCCGTGCCGCGGCGCGGCGGGGGACGGTCCGGCCCGAGCCGCCCCGCGTCCAGACCGCCGAGTTCAGCGTGGACCTGGCCGCGCGCAGAGTGGTTCGCGACGGCAAGAACGTCCGCCTCACCCCCACCGAGTGGAGCATTCTGGCCCTACTGGTGCGCCAGCCCGGAACGCTCGTGACGCAGCGCGAGCTTCTGACCCAGGTCTGGGGGCCGGCTTACGCGAAGGAAGCGCAGTACCTGCGGGTCTACATGGCCCAGCTGAGGCGCAAGCTGGAACGGGATCCGTCGAATCCCCGGCATCTGAGGACCGAGGCCGGCATCGGCTACCGGTTCGATCCGTGAGCCCGCACTATGGGAGTCCTCGGCTACGCTGTGGGCCATGAAGACCCCCAGCATTCTCGCCGTCTGCCGCGTCCAGCAGCTCCTTCCGGACACCGGCGCCGTTGGCGTCACCGCGATCGACAAGCGGCCGGTCGAGGGGCCGGTGCGGGTGCGGAGGTTGGGACTCCACGGCGACGTGCAGGCTGACCGTGCGAACCACGGCGGCGAGAACAAGGCGGTGTATGCCTACTCGGAGGACGACGCCGGGCTCTGGGCCGGGGTGCTCGGCCGCGAGATCCCGCCGGGGTACTTCGGCGAGAATCTGCGAGTGGCTGGCTACACCGCGAGCAAGGCCGTGATCGGGGAGCGGTGGCGCTTCCCGGGAGGGACCGTGCTCGAAGTGACCATGCCCCGCGTGCCGTGCGCGACGTTTGCCCGCCGCGTCGGCGAGGACGGCTGGGTCAGGCGCTTCCGGGATTCGGGACTCTCAGGCGCCTACCTGCGCGTCATCACCCCAGGCGACCTCGAGGCCGGCGAGCCGTTCAGCGTGGAGCACGTCCCCGACCATGGCGTCCGCGTGGGGGAGTGGCTGGCCGACCCCACGCGCGAGCGGGCCGAGGCCCTGCTTGACGCCGAGGCCGAGGGCTCCATCCGGCTCGCGGCGGAGATCCGCCCCTATATCGAGCGGACGCTCGCCGGCGAATAGCTTCCTGTGCCCAAGCTCACGGGGCGATGACCGACGACGGCGGCAGGTCGCCGTCGTGCGTCCTGTAGTATAGATGTATCCCCCACTGCGCCGGATTCCCTCTTCCTGCCCAATTCTTGAGGCAGGAGTAGTGCGTGTTGGGGCCCGCGGGGCGGGCAGTTTCATAGGGGAGCCGGCTGAAGTAAACGCTGACGGTGCGCGTGTGGCGCCGAAGACAGCGAGAAGTCCTGCCAGGGATTGAGACAGCGCCGGGCTTCGGTACCTGACCGACGAGCCACTGAGGCTCCCCGACTGGAGGACTTCTCTATGTCTGAAACCCTTGAAACACCTATGCCCGCAGCCGAGCAGCCGCAGCGTGACGAGAACGAAGTTCTCTTCACCGACCTCGGCATCGACGATCGTGTGCTCGCGGCGCTCCGCGAGGTCGGCTACGAGAAGCCGTCCCCCATCCAGGCGGCCACGATCCCGCTCCTGCTCGAGGGCCGCGACGTCGTCGGCCTTGCACAGACCGGAACGGGCAAGACCGCGGCGTTCGCTGTTCCCGCCCTGTCCCGGCTCGCCGAGCTCCACGACCAGAACGGGCCCTCGCGCTCCACGCAGGCTCTCGTGCTTGCCCCGACCCGTGAGCTCGCGCTTCAGGTGGCCGAGGCCTTCACCTCGTACGCGAAGCACCTCGAGGACTTCACGGTCCTCCCGGTCTACGGCGGTTCCGCCTACGGTCCGCAGCTTGCGGGCCTTCGCCGTGGGGCGCAGGTCGTGGTCGGCACCCCCGGCCGCGTGATCGACCACCTCGAGAAGGGCTCGCTCGACCTCTCGGACCTCCAGTACCTCGTGCTCGACGAGGCCGACGAGATGCTGCGGATGGGCTTCGCGGACGACGTCGAGAAGATATTCCAGGAGACCCCGGAGGGTCGTCAGGTGGCGCTCTTCTCGGCCACCATGCCGTCGCAGATCCGCCGCATGTCGAAGCAGTACCTCAACGATCCCGAAGAGGTCACGGTCAAGTCGAAGACCACCACCGGGACCAACATCCGCCAGCGGTACGTGCAGGTGGTCGGCTCCCACAAGCTCGATGCGCTGACCCGCATCCTTGAGGTCGAGGATTTCGACGGCGTCATCGCCTTCGTGCGCACCAAGATGGCCACCGAGGACCTCGCCGACAAGCTCAAGGCCCGGGGCTTCCAGGCGGCGGCGATCAACGGCGACATCGCGCAGGCCCAGCGCGAGCGCACTGTTGAGGCGCTGCGCGAAGGCAAGATCGACATCCTTGTCGCCACCGACGTCGCGGCGCGTGGCCTCGACGTGGAGCGCATCAGCCACGTCGTGAACTACGACATCCCGCACGACACGGAGAGCTACGTCCACCGGATCGGCCGCACGGGCCGCGCCGGGCGCAAGGGTGACGCCATCCTCTTCATGACGCCGCGGGAGAAGTACCTCCTGCGCGCGATCGAGAAGGCGACCCATCAGGCTGTCGAGCAGATGTCCCTGCCGACGGCGGAGACGGTCAACTCGCTGCGCATGAGCAAGTTCGCGGACCAGATCACGGAGACGCTCGAGTCGGAGGACGTCTCGCTGTTCCGCGATCTCATCGCGTCCTACGAGGCGGAGCACAACGTGCCCGCCGCCGAGATCGCGGCCGCGCTCGCGGTCATGGTCCAGGGCGACGCTCCGTTCCTCGTCGAGGAGCTCCCGGTTCCCGACTTCGCAAAGCGCGGCGGGCGCGACGGCGGCCGTGAAGGCCGTGGCGACCGCGGCCAGGGCGGCCGCGGCTCGCGTGGCCCGTCCGAGGGAAGCGCGACCTACCGCATCGCCGTTGGCCGCCGCCAGCGGGTGCAGCCCGGCTCAATCGTCGGTGCACTCGCCAATGAGGGCGGCTTCAACTCGAGCGAGATCGGCGGGATCGACATCCGTTCGGACTTCTCCCTCGTGGAGCTCCCCTCGGAGCTCTCGAGCGAGCAGTGGAAGGCACTGTCGAAGACGCGGATTGGCGGCGAGCTCATCCGGCTTGAGCTCGACAAGGGCGGCCGGCCCGCCCGCGACGGCGATGACCGCGGCTTCCGGGGCGGGCCCCGTGGTGGACGCGATCGTGACCGCGGTCCTCGCGACGGCGACTGGGGTGGCCGTGGCGGCTTCGGCGGCGGTCGCGAGCGTCGCGGCGACTGGGGCGACCGCGGTTCGCGGGGAGGCTTCGGCGGCTCGCGTCGGACTGCGTCCGATGGCGGGGCGCGTCGATTCGGCGGCAGCCGGGGCTGATTCGGTCCGCCCCTCCGACGAGATTGACAAATTTGTCACACGCTAGTGACATCTTCGTCGTGTCGTGTGACTATGGATTTGGGGTGGGCATGGGTCCGGCTGCAGCCTGCTGGGGGGTGCAGCCGGACCCTTTCTTCGATTTGGCCGAAGGGTTCCGGGTCCGGTAAAGTATCTGTCTGTTGCCCCCCTAGCTCAGTGGTAGAGCGCCATCTTGGTAAGATGGAGGTCACGGGATCGATTCCCGTGGGGGGCTCTCTGGCGGTGTAGCTCAGCTGGTTAGAGCGCACGACTCATAATCGTGAGGTCCCGGGATCGAGTCCCGGCACCGCTACGGCCTAAGGCCCCGGTTTTTTCCGGGGCCTTTGTCGTATCCTCGCAGCGTGCGGCGCACGAATTCGGGCCTGTTGTTGGCGCTGGTGGTCGTCCTGTGCCTCTCAGCGTGCGCGACCGCATCTCAAGCGCGAGCGCCTTCCTCGGCAGTCACGATGTTCTCCGTCACCCGTTTTGTGGCAGTTGGCGATTCGATCACGGTGGGGAACAGCCCGGCCTTCAGTGACGGGTTCACCGGGACGCTGTCCTGGGTGACCTACGCCAGATCGCGGAAGCTCCTGTTCGCGGGCGGGTGGGCCGCCGGCGGGGCCACGACGCTGCGCATGGCGCAGAGCATCCGTCCCGTGAAGGCAGACGTGCTGGTGATTCTTGCGGGAACGAACGACCTGGCCCAGGGCTTGCCCTTCTCCGAGACCGCCGCGGACCTGAACCGCATCGTTGCCGGAATCGGCGCCCCGCGGGTTGTCGTCTCAGCGATCCCTCCCCGGGACAGCGCTCCCACCGCGACGGCCGCGTTCAACGTGACTCTGCATGCCTTCGTCCTCTCGCGGGGCTGGGACTGGATCGACGCGCCGTCGAGCCTGCGGGCGGGCGCTGTCTATGCCCCCGGGATGTCGATCGATGGCGTGCATCCGACCGAGGCGGGAGCGGAGGCTTTGGGGAAGGCTTTTCAGGCGGCCCTGATTCGCTGATCCCGTTTGGCTGCCCCCTTTCTGGGAAGGTCACTCACGTGAGGCGGCTACACTGGCACACCGATGACCGTTACTAAAGCGTTACCTCAGCAGATTCGCCCTGCCCGCCTCGGCTACGTTCCGGCCCTCGACGGGCTCCGTGCTCTGGCCATCGCCCTGGTCGCCGTCTACCACGGGGTCATGCCAGCCCACTTCGGCGGAGCCGGAGGCGTGGACGTCTTCTTCGTGCTCTCCGGCTTCCTCATCACGAGCCTCCTCCTCGAGGAGCACGAGGCGTCAGGGAGGGTATCCTTCCGCAGGTTCTACCTTCGCCGCGCCATCCGCCTGTACCCGCCTCTGCTGCTGATGCTCGCCGTGGTCTTCGTCCCCATCGCCATCACGATGGGGATCAACACCGCTACGACCGGGTCGGGGCTCTCGCTGTTCTATCTGATGCCCGTCGGGGCGGAATCGGGGCTGACGTCGCTCTCGCCCTACGAGCACACGTGGTCCCTGGGCGTGGAGGAGTGGTTCTACTTCGTCTGGCCGCCCGTCCTGCTGCTCCTGCTGAGGCGAGCCCGTCGGCGGGCTCTCATCGCGGCGTCCGCGGCCGCCGTCGTCCTCATCGCGGGTGCCTTCCTCGCCGAGGCGAGGACCGGCGAGGTCTCCTTCATCCTGCGGGCAGGCGGCCTCATGGCGGGCTGCGCGCTCGCGCTGTTCCTTCGCGGATCGTCGTTCACGCCGGGCCGCTGGTTTGGTCCCGCGGGCCTCGCGCTGGTGGCGTTCGGGGTGCTGCATTCCTCGGTTGCGCCGTTCTCGACCTTGGACGTGGTCATCTCCGTCGGGGGCACGCTCCTGCTGATCGTTGCCATCACGCGCGGACCTCAGGGCGCCCTCCACCGCATTCTGGCCATGGAGCCCATGGCCTATGTGGGGCGCATCAGCTACGAGCTCTACCTCTGGCACTACCCGGTGCTGTGCCTGTTCGGCGTTCTGAACCGCTCGGACTGGCTCGAAGTGGGCTGGTTCGCGCTGCCGCTCTCTTTTGCGCTCGCCGTGGCGGCGCACTGGGCCACGCGACCGGTCACGTCGCGCCTGCGCTCTAAGATGACCAGGTGGATTCCCGCCTGATCTATGGATGCATGGGCCTCGGGGGCGCCTGGGATGCGCCCGAGTACGGCCCCAAGGAGATCGAAGCGGCCTCGGCCGCGGTCGAGGCCGCCCTGTCGATCGGCATCACCCGCTTCGATCACGCCGACATCTACGGGCGCGGCAAGTCGGAAGCGGTGTTCGGAGAACTGCTCGCAAGGGACTCTGGACTGAGGGGCCGCATCCAGATCCAGAGCAAGGTCGGCATCCGGCTGGGCGAGGCGGGCGGGCTCGGCCACTACGACTTGAGCGGGCGGGCGATCCTCGACGGCGTCGCCGGCACCTTGCGCCGCCTCCAGACCGACTACCTCGACCTGCTGCTCCTGCACCGCCCCGATCCGCTGCTTGACCCTGCGGAGGTGGGAGACGCCGTCGGGCACCTCCTCGAGGACGGCGCGATCCGGGCCATCGGAGTGTCCAACATGTCCTCGGCGCAGATGGAGGCCCTGCAGGATCACCTTCCCGTGCCGCTGGCCGCCGATCAGCTGGAATTGAGCCTTCATCATCGCGGCTTCGCGGACAGTGTCGTGCTCGTCAACCACGAGGACGGCGCCGGCGTGAGCTTCCCCCACGGAACGCTCGAGCACTGCCGGCGCCGGGGGATCGAAATCCAGGCGTGGTCGCCGCTCGCAGGTGGCCGCTACACAGGACGGCCGACGGCGGAGGCCACCGAGGCGGATCGCAGGACTTCTGCTTTGGTCGCCCAACTCGCGGAGGCCAGAGGAACGACGCCGGAGGCCATCGTCCTCGGGTGGCTCATGCGGCATCCGGCGGGCATCGTGCCTGTGGTCGGTTCGGCGAACCCGCGGCGGATCCGGGCGTGCGCGGAGGCCGGGCCTGTTGCGGAGGCGATGAGCCGTGAGGAGTGGTTCGTCCTGTTCCAGACGGCGAGGGGGAAGCGGGTCCCGTAAGCGCTAACCCGCCTGCGACCCCGGCAAGTCGATCTCCAGCGCCCGCTCCGCGACGTCATCGAGGGCCCGTCGCACCGCCCCGAGCGCCACGGCCTCGCCTTCGAGGGCGGAGACCTCGACCTCCGCGGGCGTCTCCGTGAGCTCCTTCAGTTCGAGGCGGATTCCGGGGAGCAGCCGGGCAGCCGCGGGAGCGATCGCCCCGCCGAGGACCACGAGCTCGGGATTCAAGAGCGTGCTCAGCACAGCAATGACGCGAGCCATGCGCCCCTCGAGGCGACGCAGGACGCCCTCCGCCGCGGGGTCGCCGTCGTCGGCCGCCGCGAAGACTGCCTCGGCGGTGACGTCGGCTGGGGCGAGTCCGGCAAGGCCTCGCGACTGGGCAGCGGCCTCCGCGCCCCACTCCCTCGCGAGCTGGGCGATGCCATGAGGACCCACCGCGCCGTCGACAAGCCCGAGGAACGCGAGCTCGCCCGCCGCGCCGTTGCGGCCGCGGAGGAGCCTCCCAGACTCGATGAGGCCCGCGCCGAGGCGCTCTCCGGCGAGAACGACGGCAACGTCGTCGAGCCCGCGCGCTGCGCCGAGCCACTGTTCGGCGAGGGCTGCGAGGTTCGCGTCGTTCTCGAGGAGGACGTGCCATCCGTGCCGTTCCCGCAGTGCTGCGGCGAGGCCGACGTCGAACATCTCCCAGAAGTCCGAGCCTTCGGCGACGTGTCCGCTCCGATCGACGGGGGCGGCCACGCCGGCCCCCACGGCGAGGACGCGCTCGGGCGCGCTGCTGGCGGCTCGAAGGGCAGCAACCGCCGTCGAGCTCACCACGTCGAGCCTCTCCCGCGCCCCCGGCTCGCTGTCCCGGAACGCGCCGGAGGCGGTGCCCAGGATCTCACCCCGGAGGTCCGCCACCAGCGCCGTGGTCTTGTGCGCGCCGATGTCGAGTCCGACGACGACGCCCCCGTCAGCGCGGAAACCGAACGTCCGCGGGGGGCGTCCGCGCTGCGGCCCCAAACGCTCGAGCACATGCTCCTCGGCCCAGCCGCGCCGGACCAGATCCTCGCACACGGCAATGACCGTCGCCCGCGTGAGCCCGGTGAGGTCCACCAGTTCTGACACCGTGAAGGGACCGCCGCTCCGCAGCTCGTCGAGCACGGCGCTCGCGGTCACACGACGCACCACATGGGGTCCGACCGGCCCATTTTCCGCGCCTGAACGCGCCGTCTTGACCACCTCCGCTCGACGTCACAATAATGGAGTCGCGACCTATATTTAGAGTCTAAATTATTCTGCTCCCTCATTCCCACACAAGGAGAACCGGTGTCCAACCGTGCAGACATCGTCCCTGTCACCGCCGAGCACGACGCCGAGTGGTGGCGTCAGGCGGCCGTCTACCAGATCTACCCGCGCAGCTTCTCCGACTCCAACGGCGACGGCCTCGGGGACCTGAAGGGCATCACCTCGAAGGTTCCCTACCTCAAGGAGCTCGGGATCGACGCCGTGTGGCTGAGCCCGTTCTACCCCTCGGCGCTCGCCGACGGCGGCTACGACGTCGACGACTACCGCAACGTCGACCCGCGGCTCGGCACCCTCGAGGACTTCGACGAGATGGCTGCCGCGCTCCACGCGGCGGGCATCAAGGTGATCGTCGACATCGTGCCGAACCACACGTCGAACCGGCACGTCTGGTTCCAGGAGGCGCTCGCCTCGCCGAAGGGCTCGCCGGCGCGCGCCCGCTACATCTTCCGGGACGGACTCGGCGAGAATGGCGAGCTTCCCCCGAACGACTGGACCTCGATCTTCGGCGGACCCGCTTGGGAGCGCATCACCGAACCCGACGGCACGCCGGGCCAGTGGTACTTCCACCTGTTCGCGAAGGAGCAGCCGGACCTCGACTGGGACAACCCCGAGGTCCACGAGGACTTCATCAAGACCCTCCGCTTCTGGTCCGACCGCGGCGCCGACGGCTTCCGCGTGGACGTGGCGCATGCCCTCAAGAAGGACATGGACGCCGAGCTCCCGAACCTCGAGCACCTCCACCGCGCGGACCTGTTCCGCAACGGCGAGCACCCGCTCTGGGACCGGGACGAGGTGCACACCGTCTACTCCGAGTGGCGCAAGGTGTTCAACGAGTACAACCCGCCGCGCACCGCTGTCGCCGAGGCCTGGGTCCACGCGGACCGCAGGGCCCGCTATGCCTCGCCGGAAGGCCTCGGGCAGGCGTTCAACTTCGACCTCCTCCAGGCTGATTTCGACGCCGAGCAGTTCCGCGAGATCATCGCGAAGAACCTCGCCGAGGCGGCCGCTACCGGTGCGTCGTCGACGTGGGTCTTCTCCAATCACGACGTGGTCCGTCATGCGACCCGCTATGGCCTCCCCAAGGGCGGTGGCCGGCGCGGCCACGGCCAGGACGGGGTCGACTGGCTCCTCGAGGGCGGGGACCCGTCCCAGGTCGACGCGGAGCGTGGGCTGCGCCGCGCGAAGGCCGCGACGCTGCTCATGCTCGCGCTGCCAGGCTCGGCCTACCTTTACCAGGGCGAGGAGCTCGGTCTCCAGGAGGTCGGCCAGATTGCGGACGAGGACCGCCAGGACCCGACGTTCTTCCGGAACAGGGGCGTCGAGGTGGGCCGCGACGGGTGCCGTGTCCCGCTCCCGTGGGACGCTGCTCCGGCCGAAGGATCGTCGTTCGGCTTCGGCTCCAACGGCTCGCACCTCCCGCAGCCCGCGTGGTTCGCGGACTACGCGGAGAACGTCCAGGAGAAGGATCCAGGCTCGACCCTCGCGTTCTACCGGCGCGCCCTCGCGCTGCGCCACGAGCTTCAGGGGGCCGAATCGCTGGGCTGGCAGGATTCCTCGGACGACGACGTGCTCCACTTCGTCCGCCCCGGCGGTTGGCACGTCGTGGCCAACTTCGGGACGGCGCCGGTGGTGCTGCCGGAGGGCGAGGTGCTCATCGCGAGCGCAGAGGTCGACGGCGGCAAGCTGCCGGGCGAGGCGACCGTCTGGATTCGCGCGCAGCACTGAGGCGCGCAGCACTGAGAGTGGACGGCGGGGGAGTGCTGAAAGCCCCTTTCGCGAAAGGCCCTCCTGTGAAAGTCTGATGGCCGACGCTTGAGGAGGACGCCATGACCACGGCTGATTACGGCTATGGGCCGGGGGCCCGCCATCAGGATGTCGAGCTCGACGAGGAGAAGTGCTGGGCTCTCCTCGGATCGTCGGGGATCGGGCGGTTCGCGTTCACCGGCGAGGGCCGCATTCAGGTCTTCCCAGTTCACTATGCCGTCCTCCGGGGCGATGTCTACTTCCGCACGTCTCGTGGGGGAGTTATCGCGGCGTCGCTGCCGCAGGACGGCATAGCGCTTCAGATCGACTCGGTCACGCCGAGTCTGCAAGCGGGGTGGTCGGTGCTCGTCTCGGGCTCGGCTACTTCCGTCGAGGATGAGTCCCTGCTCACGGAACTCTTCGGAGTGGCAGCCGAAGAGCCGTGGGCAGGAGGCGTCCGCGACCACTTCGTGAAGGTCCAACCGAAGGAGCTCACGGGGCGCCAGGTATTCCTCTCGTGAGGTTTATCAAATCGCTTGACATATTAATCTCTCAGTAGTCCACTGGTACTGGATCGTCGCGCTGGGGAGCGATTCGTCGACCATCTGTCTCGAAGAGTCAGGAGCACAGCGATGGCTGATGTCGAGCCCCAGGTTAGCGAAGAGACCGCAGGAGAGGTTGCTGCGAGCGCCGAGCGAGGCGCATCCCACACCGTCCATCCCACCGCGCCCTACGGGTCCCCCGGAATGCATGGGCCGCAGCGCTCCGGCATCACGTGGTGGGAGGCGTGCGGCGGGTGGAGTTCAAGGTACTCCCTCAGCATCTAGGAATATGCCCGGGACGGGCCCGGGGGATACCGTTGACCCATGACCTCAACGACCGCCGCCGAATCGCCGCGCCCGACCAGCGCTGACCTGTCCCGTCCTGCCCGAGCCGTGAATCCCGAGATCGCCCGCTCATGGCTCCTGGTCAACGCGATGCGGCCCGAGACCTTCACCGAGGCATCGTCCTCGCGCGCCGATGCTGTGATCCTCGACATCGAGGACGCCGTGGACCCCTCGCACAAGGACGAGGCGCGCGAGAACGTGACCCAGTGGCTGCGTTCCGGGGGCGAGGCGTGGGTGCGCATCAATGACGCGACGAGCCCGTTCTGGGCCGATGACCTCGCTGGCCTGCGCGGTACGCCGGGGCTGCTCGGCGTGATGCTCGCCAAGACAGAGTCCTCGGACCAGGTCACGGAGAGCTACCACCGCATGGACGGGAAGATCCCCGTGATCCCGCTCGTCGAGTCCGCCGTCGGCATCGAGGAAGCCAATCACATCGCTAAGGCGCAGGGAGCCTTCCGCCTAGCCTTCGGCTCCGGCGACTTCCGGCGCGATACCGGCATGGCGGCGACGCCTGAGGCCATGGCCTACCCGCGCGCCAAGCTCGTCGTGGCGAGCCGGGTCGGCAATCTGCCGGGCCCCATCGATGGGCCGACCGTCGGCACGAACCACCCGATCCTGCGAGAGCAGAGCGCCATCACGGTCATGATGGGCATGACGGGCAAGCTGTGCCTCGCGATCGACCAGACCGTGGTCATCAATGAGGTCATCAGCCCGACCCCGAGCGATGTCGCGTGGGCCTCGGACTTCATGCGCGACTTCGAGGCCAACGGCCGCGTCATCCGGGACGGCTCCGACCTGCCGCGCCTCGGCCGCGCCGAGAAGATCATGAAGCTCGCCACCGCCTTCGGCGTCCAGCCGATCTGACCCGAACGTGCTGAACGACTTCTGGGAGAACGCCTCACCGCTCTACAGGAGGGTCGTGCTGTCCGGCATGGCCCTCTTGGGCGTGGGAATCATCCTCAACATCTCGGCGAACCTCGGACGCGTCGCGTGGCTGCTCTATGCGTCGCTCACGATTATCGGCCTCGGCTTGGTGACCCATCTCGTGGGGATCGGCATCCGCGCGCGTGACACCCGTCGTCGTCTGCGCGGTCCCAACCGCTAGGCTACTGGCATGCCCATCAACCCCGACCTGCAGGGCCGTGTCTACCCGCCCGCCGAGGTGTACGACGTTGCCCGCGAGAAGATCCGCGAGTTCGCCCACGCGGTGAAGGCCGTCCACCCCGCGCATTTCGACGTGGACGCCGCCCAGTCACTGGGCTACGCGGACCTTGTTGCGCCGCCGTCGTTCGCGATCATCGTGGCCCAGCGCGCGGATGCCCAGCTCATCGCCGATCCGGAGTCGGGGATCGACTTCTCCCGCGTCGTCCACGCGGAGCAGCGCTTCACGCACCACCGACCCATCGTGGCCGGCGATCGGCTCACCGCGGAGCTTCACGTGGATCAGGTCCGGGCGATGGGCGGCGGCGCCATGATCACGACGCGCGCCGAGATCGCCGCGGAATCCGGGGAGAAGGTGGCCACGACTACGTCGTCCATCCTGGTTCGAGGGGAGGGCCAATGACGGGAGGATCTGTGACCTTCGAGGAACTCGAGGCAGGCGCCGAGATCGGGCGCCGCGAGATTTCTGTGACACGCAGCGACCTTGTCAGGTACGCGGGGGCGTCGGGCGACTTCAATCCGATCCACTGGAACAACGACTTTGCGCTCGCAGTCGAACTCCCCGGCGTCATTGCCCACGGGATGTTCACCATGGGCGCGGCGGTCCAGCTCGTGGTCGATTGGGTCGCAGATCCGGGCGCCGTGGTGGATTATCAGACGCGCTTCACGAAGTCCGTGCCGGTGTCCGACACAACAGGGACGGACGAGCCGGGGGCACTCCTCGAGGTCGTCGGGACGATCGGCGCGCTCAACGCCGAGGCCCGCACCGCACGCGTCGACCTCATGGTCACTAACGCGGGCCAGCGCGTGCTCACGAAGGCCCAGGCCGTCGTCCGCCTCGCGTGACTAAGCTGGACCGGTGAGCCAGACCCTGCTGTCCACCCTGACCACCTCCGCCGTCGGCGGCCCGGCCGCGCGCTTCGAGGAAGCGCGCACCGAAGCCGAGATCATCGAAGCCGTCCGGACCGCGGATCAGGCGGCCGAGCCCCTCCTCATCATCGCCGGCGGCTCGAACCTCATTGTGTCCGACGACGGCTACCCGGGGACGGTCCTGAGGATCGCCTCGGAGGGGCTCGAGCTGGACTCGGCGGACGCGTGCGGCGGGGTGTCGGTCGGCGTCCAGGCGGGCCACCCGTGGGACGAGTTCGTCGACTACGCCGTGCATCACGCTTGGAGCGGGGTTGAGGCACTCTCCGGCATTCCCGGCTCCACCGGCGCTACTCCGGTGCAGAATGTCGGTGCCTATGGTTCCGACGTCTCCCAGACGATCTGGCAGGTCCGTACGTGGGACCGCGAGGCCCAGGCGGTTAAGACGTTTGTCCCCTCCGAGCTCAAGTTCGGCTACCGGGACTCCCTCCTGAAGCAGACGACGACGGCGGGCTCGCCGCGCTACGTCGTCCTCCGGGTCGACTTCCAGCTGGCGCTCGGACGCATGAGCGCGCCGGTGCGCTACGCCGAGCTCGCGCGGGCGCTCGGCGTCCAGGTGGGGGAGCGGGCGTCAGCCCTCGAGGTGCGCCGCGAGGTGCTGCGGCTGAGGGCCTCGAAGGGGATGGTCCTCGATCCCTCGGACCGGGATACCTATTCCACCGGATCGTTCTTCACCAATCCGATCCTTCCCGCTGCTACCGCAGAGGTGCTGCCCGAGGGGGCGCCCCGCTATCCTGCCGGCGACGGACTCGTGAAGACGTCCGCGGCGTGGCTCATCGAGCACGCAGGGTTCCCGAAGGGATACGGGCTCGAGGCCGACAGCGTCACCGGCGGCCGAGCCTCGCTCTCGACGAAGCACACCCTTGCCATCACGAACAGGGGATCGGCCACCGCGAAGGATCTCCTCGCGCTCGCCCGTGAGCTACGCGACGGGGTGCGCGAGCGCTTCGGCATCGAGCTCACGAACGAACCCCTGCTCATCGGCCTCGAGCTGTGAGCCAGCCGCAGTTCCGTCACGACGTGGCCGCAGCGGCGGTGCGGCTCTATGCGGAGCAAGGCTACGAGGCGACGAGCGCCGAGCAGATCGCGGCGGCAGCCGGGCTCTCGCGGAGCACCTTCTTCCGTCAGTTCCGCTCGAAGGAAGACGTGGTCTTCGCCGACCATGACGCGCTGCTCGAGGAGGCCGGGGCGTTTCTCGACGCCGATCACCCGGATCCGTGGGAAGCAGTGTGCCGTGCCGCGGAGCTCGTGTTCGCGCACTTCGGGGAGGAGCGGGATCTGGCACAGCTGCGCTATCAGGTCGTGAACCGGGAGCCCGGGCTGCGCGAGAAGGAGCTCGTCACCACGTTCCGCTACGAGGGGCTCTTCGAGCGGTACCTCCTTTCGGCCATTCCGGGTCTCGCCCCGCTCGATGCCGTGCGGTTCGCGGCGACGGTTGTGGCTACCCACAACTACTGCCTGCGCGAGCTCATGCGGGGAGAAGCGGGCATGGACGGCGAGCGCCTGCGGCGCGAGCTTGATGTGGTCCGCCGTCTCTTCCGCGTCCTCCCCGGCGAGGCGGGGGAGGACGTGGTGGTCGCCGTCTTCCCGCGCTCGGCCGCCCCAGTGGAGATCGCGAGACGGATCCGGGACACCTTGGAATCTTCTGAAACTTAGTGTCACTTGACCTGACACTCCGTTTCAGATAAATCTGACCTGTGCCCGATTACAACGTCTCCGCCGCCCTCGACACTGACTACTACTCGGTTTTCGCCGAGATCGACCCCGCTGATCGCGAGGTGTGGGGGAGAGCCCGGCAGTTCGTCGATGAGGCCCTGCCCCAGATGAACGACTATTGGGACCGGGCCGAATACCCCGTCCACTTAGTGAAGCGCCTGGGCGAGCTCAACCTGCTCACCGACGGGATCGAGGTGCCGGGGCTCGAGCCGATGAGTCCTCTGGCTGCCGGGCTCGTCAACATGGAGATCTCGCGAGGAGACGGGTCCCTCGGCACGGTGGTCGCCGTCCAAGGGGGCCTGGCCCTGCGGTCGATCGCCTTCCATGGCTCTCCGGAGCAGAAGGAACGCTGGCTGGGTCCCCTGGCCCGTGGCGAGGAGTTGGGGGCGTTTGCCCTGACGGAGCCAGATCACGGGTCCGACTCGGTGAGCCTCGAGACCAGGGCGCGGCGCGATGGCGATGAATGGGTCATCGACGGCGAGAAGAAGTGGATCGGCAACGGCGCGTCCGGTGGCGTCACCGTGGTCTGGGCCAGGGACGAGGACGGCGACGTCCGCGGCTTCCTCGTCGAGCAGGACACCCCGGGATACGAAGCAGAGGTCATCGAGGGAAAGGGCTCCCTGCGGGCGGTCCATCAGGCGCGCATTCGCCTCAACGGTGTGCGGATCCCGCTCGAGAACCTCCTGCCCGGCGCGAGGACCTTCAAGGACACCTCACGGGTGCTCGTGGCCACCCGCCTCGGCGTGGCGTGGTCTGCGCTCGGCCACGCCACAGCCGCGTACGAGGCTGCACTCAACTACGCTCAGGAGCGCGTTCAGTTCGGGAAGCCCCTGGTGAGATTCCAGCTCGTCCAGGACCGGCTGTCGCAGATGCTGGCCGAGCTCACGAGCATGCAGCTCCACTGCGTCCACCTCGCGCGGCTCGAGGCCCAGGGCAGGATGCGCCCGACCCAGGCATCGATGGCCAAATACCACAACACGCGCAAGGCACGCCTCATCGCGTCCACCGCGAGGGACCTGCTCGGCGGCAACGGCATCCTGTTGGAGAACCACGTGATCCGGCACATGATGGACATCGAGTCGATCCACACGTACGAAGGGACTGAGAGCGTCCAAGCGCTGCTCATCGGGCGCGACGTGACGGGCTTTGGAGTCTTTTCCTGATGGGGCCTTCTCCTGACCGTCAGGACTGATCCTGTCCGCAGCTGAGGGCATGATGGAGCCATGGACGGACGTGCCCACCAGAGCCTGAAGGCCACCCTGAACGCCCTCGCCCGGCTCCGCCTCGCGGCACAGGGGCTGGTTCCCGGCGCCGGGCTCCCCGTGGACTTGAGACCTGCCGATGATCCCGTGGCCGCCGTCCGACGCATGGGAGCCCTGCAGAGCCAAGACCTCGGTTCCGGGCTGCTTGCGGCTGCCGTTCGGACTCCCTCCGCTACCGCGTCAGACCTTGCATCAGCTCTCGCTGGCGGCGCCATCGTGCGCACGTGGACCATGCGCGGCACGCTCTTCCTGGTCCCCGCCGAGGACGTCCGGACCTTCGTCCGCCTCGCCGCCGACCGCGTCATGCGCTCCGCGGCGTCCCGCCATCGGGGCCTGGGGATCGCTGAGGAGGATGTCGCCGTCGTCCGCAAAGTGGCGGAAGAGCGCTTGGGCGGCGACCTCGGGTTGACGCGCGCCGAGCTGTTCGAAGCCTTCGAGGCCGCGGGCCAGCCGACGCGCAACCAGCGCGGCATCCATCTGCTCTCGATCCTGAGCCACCGGCTCGTGCTCGTCCAAGGGCCCCTGCGGGGGAAGCAGCAGGAGTTCCGTCTGGCCGACGAATGGCTGCCGACTGACCCGGGACTGAGCGGGGACGAGGCCCTCGAGTTCCTCGCGGCCCGGTACATCGCCTCCCACGGCCCGGTGGACGAGCGCGACTTCGCGTGGTGGCTCGGTCAGCCGCTCGGTGTGGTGAAAGGCCCCTTCCAGTCCGCAGCCCAGCGCGCTGTGGCGGTCGACGTCGACGGGCGCACCATGTTCTGCAGCCCGGCCGCTGGGGACCTTCTGGACACCAGGGTCGGCGCCCGAACCGTGGTGGCGCTCCCGGGCTTCGACGAGATGGCCATCGGCTACCCCGACCGCAGCGTGGCGATCCCGGACGAGTACCTCGAACGGATCATTCCGGGCATCAACGGGGTGTTCAAGGCGATGATCATGGTGGGCGGCCGCGCCGTCGGGACTTGGCTCAAAGGCGGGACGCCCTCCGCGCCGCGCATCCGGCCTGAGCTGTTCGAGGAGCTGCCGCCCACGACCGCCGCGGCTGTGGAGAAGGCGGCAGCCCGCGTCGAGGCGTACTGGAGGGGCTGACGCCGCGAGGGCTAGAGGGTGCCCGTCGCGATCTTCAGCATGCGGCGCAGGGGCTCGGCCGCGCCCCAGAGGAGCTGGTCGCCGACCGTGAAGGCCGAGATGTACTCCGGCCCCATCTCGAGCTTCCGGATGCGGCCCACGGGGATGTCGAGCGTGCCGGACGCGGCGACAGGGGTCAGCTGCTCCATCGAAGCCTGCTTCTCATTGGGCACCACGTGCGCCCACTCGTTGTCGGCGTCGATGATCCGCTCGATCTCGGCGACGCTGAGGTCCTCGCGAAGCTTGAGGGTGAGGGCCTGGGAGTGCGAGCGCATGGCGCCGATCCGGACGCAGAGGCCGTCCATGATGACGGGATCGATCGCGCCGCCCTGCTGGGTCCCGAGGATCTTGTTCGTCTCGACCCCGGCCTTCCACTCTTCCTTGGACTGGCCGTTGCCGAGGTCGGCGTCGATCCACGGGATGAGCGAGCCTGCGAGCGGAACCCCGAACTGGGTGGCGTCGACGCCGCCGCGCTGGGCCGCGAGCACCTTGCGGTCGATCTCGAGGATGGCCGACGCCGGGTCCGAGAGCTCTGCCGCGACCGCGCCGTTGAGCGTGCCGAACTGGGTGAGGAGCTCGCGCATGTGCCGCGCACCGCCGCCGGAAGCGGCTTGGTACGTCATGGACGTGCCCCACTCCACGAGGTTGTTGCGGAACAGTCCGCCGAGGCCCATGAGCATGCAGGAGACCGTGCAGTTGCCGCCGATGAAGTCCTTGACGCCCGAGGCAAGGCCCTCGTCGATGACCCTTCGGTTCACGGGGTCGAGCACGATGATCGAGTCGTCGTTCATGCGCAGCGTCGACGCGGCGTCGATCCACAGGCCGTCCCACCCGGCGGCGCGAAGCTGCGGATGGACCTTCTTCGTGTAGTCGCCGCCTTGGGCGGTGACAATGATCGGCAGCTTGGCGAGCGCCTCGACGTCGTAGGCATCCTGCAGCCTTCCGGGGTCACCGCCGGCGGAATCAGCAAACGCGGGCGCAGCGCCACCGGCGTTCGACGTCGAGAAGAACACAGGGTTGATCGAGGCGAAGTCGCCCTCGTCCTGCATCCGCTCCATGAGCACAGAGCCCACCATGCCGCGCCAGCCGACAAAGCCCACCGAAGAAGTCATGGTTTCCATTTTACGGGCAGCGTTCACGCGCGCGTGAACTCGACGAAACGGTAACGCGTGGCCGTCCGCGACTCGTGCCAGCCAGCCTCAGAGGGATCGGCGGACTCGACACGCCACTCGGGCCCCAATTCCGGCGCGAACGTGTCGCCGCCCACGGCGAGATCGAGAAAGGTCACCACCGCGCGCGCAACCTCCGGCCTGCCGAGCGCCTGGGCGAACAGCTCGCCCCCGCCGATGAGCCACGTGAGCTCCCCGCCGGGAGCATCGGAGGCCTCCTTGAGCGCGTGGTCCAGGGAATGGACGACGACGGCGCCCTCCGCCTCCCAGCCGGCCTGCCGGGTCACCACGATATTGGTCCGCTCGGAGAACGGCCGGTATCTGGACGGGATGGAGTCCCACGTCTTGCGCCCCATCACCACAGGGTGGCCCTTCGTCACCGCCGCGAAATGGGCAAGGTCCTCGGGAACGTGCCATGGCATTCCGCCGTGATCCCCGATGACGCCTTCTTTCGACTGCGCCCAGATCAGCCCCACGCTGCTCATACGGCGACCGGGGCCTTGATCGCGGGATGCGGGTTGTAGTCGAGGATCTCGAAGTCCCCGAATTCGTAATCGAAAATGCTCTCAGGCTTGCGGTTGATCTTCAGCCTCGGGTAGCTCCGCGGTTCCCGGCTCAGCTGCTCCCGGACCTGCTCGAAATGATTGCTGTAGATATGGCAATCACCGCCCGTCCAGATGAATTCGCCGGGCTCGAGGCCGAGCTGGTCGGCCATCATGCAGGTCAGGAGGGAATAGGACGCAATGTTGAAGGGGACGCCGAGGAACATGTCGGCGCTCCGCTGGTACAGCTGGCACGAGAGCTTTCCCGGCGCACCGTCGCGTCCCGGTTCCACATAGAACTGGAAGAACGCGTGGCAGGGGGGAAGCGCCATCTTCGACACCTCAGCGACATTCCACGCCGAGACGATGTGCCGACGCGAATCAGGATTGCTCCGCAGGGATTCCATCACCTGTGAGATCTGGTCGATATGCTTCCCGTCCGGCGTGGGCCACGAGCGCCACTGCACCCCGTAGACCGGCCCGAGTTCGCCGTCGCGGTCCGCCCATTCGTCCCAGATGCTCACGCCCTGGTCCTGCAGCCAGTTCACATTCGAGTCGCCGCGGAGAAACCACAGCAATTCGACGGCCACGGATTTGAAATGGACCCGCTTGGTGGTGATCAGGGGAAAGCCATCCGCCAAGTCGAAACGAATCTGCCGGCCGAACACGCTTCGCGTGCCAGTGCCGGTGCGGTCCGCCTTGTACGTGCCGTTGTCGAAGACGTCGCGCAGCAGATCCTCATAGGGGGTCGGAATTGACATCGTCTCGCCTCGCTAGTCGTCGAAGGGTTTCAGCTGCTCGGCCGCGATGACCCGTGCCGGGCCATCGACCGCCACGTGGAAGACGAGCATCTCGCCCGGCGCCAAGTAGGGATCTTCGGCCGGAAGTTCGCTCTCCACACCAGGCTCGCAGCGCGCCGCGAATTCCGCCAGAAGTGTCGGGAGCACTGGCCGGTGGGTGCAGATTACAGCGCTTTTGCGCTTGTCGAAGAGTGCCGGGACGATCGCCGCCGCCTTCTCCGGCCGCCGCGAGTGCGAGGCTTCGGTGAGCTTGTCATTGACCCTCACCTTGACCTGGCCGCGGGCGGCGGAGAGGTAGGGCCGGACCGTGTCGACGCATCGCCGCCAGGGGCTCGTGACCACTCGCTCCGGTCGCCACACCATGAGCAGGCGTCCGACGGCGGCCGCCTGGCGAACACCGGACGCCGCGAGAGTGCGGTCGCCCTCCGCTTTGGTCCACGAGGCTCGGGGCTTGGCCTTCGCGTGCCGCAGCAGGATGATCGGGCGCGTGTCGAGTTCGCCCCGGCGGTACGCCTCGGCAAGCCACCGGAGTGGAAGGACATCGGTGGGGTTGGACAGCAGGGTCGACGCCTCTTCGACGTCGCACCAATGCGTGGTGTCGACCTCGGACCCATCAGGGCGGACGACGGCGGACTTGGGCACCTTGAGCGCCCAGTAGTGGACGAGCTTGAGGCCAGCGGTCACCCGATAGCTGGTGGCCGGGAGGGGGATGCCCAGCCGCCCTTCGACACCTACCTCTTCGCGGACCTCACGCACGGCGCATTCGGGCATCGTCTCGCCTCGATCGAGCTTCCCCTTCGGCCACGACCAGTCGTCATAGCGCGGCCGGTGGATCAGGAGCACCTCCAGGACCCCCTGCCGGACCCTCCACGGAATCGCACCGGCCGCGTAGACCGCGACAGCTTCCCCGGACTGTTCGGCGAGGTTGTCGTCGAGACGGGATTGATCCGCCATCGTCACCGCATGGTCACGGTGCGCTGGCGCGTCCGGGAGGCCAGGAGCCAGGACTGGATGTCCTGAAGAGGGCGCCCCTCGGCATCCTGATGGTGCCGCGTCCACGTGCCGGTCTCGTCGAGGTGCCAGCTCGAGGTGCCGTCGTCGAGGTAGCGGTCCAACAGCGAGATGAGGTCGTTGATGTCCTCGCGGTTCCGAAGCTGGACGAGGGCCTCGACGCGCCGGTCCAGATTCCGGTGCATCATGTCCGCCGATCCGATGTAGACCACCGGGCTCCCGCCGTTCGCGAATGCGAACGCGCGGGAGTGCTCGAGGAACCGCCCGAGGATCGAGCGCACCGTGATGTTCTCGCTCAGGCCCGGGACACCCGGCCGCAGCGAGCAGATGCCGCGCACGATGATGTCCACCTTCACCCCGGCCTGGGAGGCGCGGTAGAGGGAATCGATGATGGCTTCGTCCACCATCGAGTTGACCTTGATGACCACGCGGGCCCGAAGCCCCGCGCGAGCGTTCTTGATCTCCGTCTCGATCCGGTCGATGAGCCCCGAGCGCACCGAGCGCGGGGCGACGAGGAGTCGTTTGAACGTCGACTTGGGGGCGTAGCCCGAGAGCTGGTTGAAGAGCTTGGAGAGGTCCTCGCCGACCTGCTCATCGCACGTGAGGAGGCCGAGGTCCTCGTAGTAGCGGGCGGTGCGGGGGTGGTAGTTGCCCGTTCCGATGTGGCAGTAGCGGCGCAGGCCGTCGTTCTCCTGGCGCACCACGAGGGAGAGCTTGCAGTGCGTCTTGAGCCCCACGATGCCGTACACCACGTGCACGCCGGCCTCCTCGAGCTTGCGTGCCCACGAGATGTTTGCCTGCTCATCGAATCGCGCCTTGATCTCCACGAGCGCGAGGACCTGCTTGCCCGCCTCGGCCGCGTCGATGAGGGCGTCGACGATAGGAGAGTCACCTGAGGTCCGGTACAGCGTCTGCTTGATGGCCTGGACCTTCGGGTCCGCGGCAGCCTGCTCGAGGAACGCCTGGACCGAGGTCGAGAACGAGTCGTAGGGGTGGTGGAGGAGGATGTCCCGCCGGCGCATCGCTGCGAAGACGTTGGCCGCCTTGGCGGTCTCGGACTCGTTGAGGAAGCGCGAGGTATGGGCGAGATGCTTCGGGTAGTGCAGTTCCGGCCGATCGATGCTGCTGATCACCGAGAGGCCGCGCAGGTCGAGCGGCCCGGGAAGGGAGTACACCTCGGGCTCGTCGACGCCGAGCTCCCGCACGAGCAGCGCGCGGATATTCGGGTTGATGTCCGTGGTCACCTCAAGGCGCACGGGGGGGCCGAACCGGCGCCGGAGGAGTTCCTTCTCGAGAGCCTGCAGAAGGTTCTCGGCGTCGTCTTCCTCGACCTCGAGGTCCTCATTGCGCGTCACGCGGAACGTGTGGTGCTCCACGACCTCCATCCCAGGGAAGAGCTGGTCGAGGTGCACCGCGATGAGGTCCTCGAGCGGGATGAAGCGGGCGAGCCGGCCGGGGACGTTCCCGGCGCGCGGGCCGTCGACGGAGATAAGCCTGGGAAGCTGGTCGGGCACCTTCAGGCGTGCGAACAGGTCCTTGTCGCTGACAGGGTTGCGCACGACCACGGCGAGGTTGAGGGAGAGGCCCGAGATGTACGGGAAGGGGTGCGCCGGGTCCACGGCAAGCGGCGTGAGGATCGGGAAGACCTGTTCGGCGAACAGCGAGCTCAGTCGCTCGTGCTCGTTCTCTCCGAGGTCGTCCCACGCCACGAGCTGAATGTTGGCCTCCGCCAGCGCCGGCCGGATCTGCTCGTTGAACACGCGGCAATGCCGCTCTTGGAGCTCGTGCGCCGCAATCGAGATCCGGTCGAGGACCTCGTGCGGGCTCAGCCCGGCGGCCGAGGGAACCGCGAGGCCGGTGGCGATGCGCCGCTTGAGCCCGGCCACGCGCACCATGAAGAACTCGTCGAGGTTCGAGGCGAAGATCGAGAGGAAGTTGACTCGCTCGAGGAGGAACAGATCGGGGTCTTCCGCGAGTTCGAGGACCCGGGCGTTGAAGGCGAGCCAGCTGAGCTCGCGGTCGAGGAAGCGGTCGGGGCCGATCTCGCCCTCGGGGGAAGGGCTCGGCAAGAACTGCGGAATATCGATGCGATCCTCGGTGGCCCGCGATGCGGGGACCTCGGATGAGCCGAAGACAGGTGTTGCACCGTCTGGTCGCGGCGCCGGCCGCGTGGACACGGCAACCGCAAGGTCTGCGTTCTGCGGCGCCAGTGCTGCAGGGCTCTGGTTCTGGGCTTCGGTCACTGTTCCTCCGCAGGAGCTCTCAGGTCATCCGGATCCAGCCTACACAGTCGTCGGAGCGGCCGGACCGTACAGCACATCCTTGTCCCAGAGGGTGAAGCCGAGCTTCCGATAGAGCGCGACGGCGGCCTCGTTGTCCGCGTCGGTGTACAGCATCACGGTCTTGAGCCCCTTGCCGTGGAGGTAGTCGATCCCCACCCGGGTCAAGGCGAGACCCAGCCCGCGGCCCTGCGCCGACGGGACGACGCCGACAACGTAGACCTCGCCGACCGCCCTGTGCTCGCCGTGGGCCGGGTGCACCTTCGTCCAATGGAAGCCGAGGATGCTGTCGTCGTCGTCCACAGCGAGGAAGAACCCCTCCGGATCGAACCACGGCTCTGCCATCCGCGCCTCGAGGTCACTGCGCCGCAGGGCGCCCTGCTCGGGGTGGTGCGCGAAAGCCGCGTGGTTCGCCGCGAGCCATGCTTCCTCGTCGAGGCCCGGCTCGAACGTCCGGATCCGGACGCCTTCGGGCAGGGTGGGCGCAGGCCCTTCGGCGTGCCTCACGAGCACCATCTTCCACAGCTCCCTGAGCGGCGTGTAGCCATACATCGCCGCGAGCTCGGCGGCGGCCTCATGGTTGCCGTGCGACCACGCCGTCAGCTCCAGGTCGCCGTCCGGTCCGCGGAGCTCCCTGATCGCCTCGATGAGCCGGACGCCCACGCCCTGGTTCCGATAGGTCGGGTGCACCGCGAGCTCCACGACGCCCGAGCCGTCCGGCTGGAAGGCAATCGCGGCCACTCCGGCCAGGTCTTCCGGAGCCGACGATCCCGAGGTGTCGTCCAAGGCGTGGACCGCGACCGTGAGGATCTCCTCCGATCGTGTCTCCGGCGAGCGCATCAGGACCGTGGTCTGCTCGGAGAGGGACGGGTTGCCGTCCGATTCCTCGGCGGCCGTCAGGAGGCCCTCGATCTCGGACCACAGGGCGCGGGGAACGCGGCCTTCGACGACCATGGCGGGCCAGTCCTGGGGGTATGCGCTCGTCATGAAGCTAGGCTAGCGGTTTTGCCCGCCGGGACACGCTTGTGTAGAGTGGGGAACCCGCGGCCGGGCAGGCCGCACGAGGGGGATCCACCAGTGGGGTGGCCGCGATACGTTCGACCCGTATGTCCTCCACAGAGACGAGAAGGGCCTCGCATCCAACCGGATGCGAGGCCCTTCCTCGTCAGGCGTCGCTGAGTTCGTCCTCGGTGAGGCGGGTGAGCGTGAGCCGGTAGCCCACATTGCGCACCGTTCCGATGAGACCCTCGTGGTCGGGTCCCAGCTTGGCGCGCAGTCGGCGGACGTGAACGTCCACGGTGCGCGTGCCGCCGTAATAGTCGTAGCCCCACACTTCGGTGAGCAGCTGCTGGCGCGTGAAGACGCGTCCAGGATGCTGCGCGAGGTACTTCAGGAGCTCGAATTCCTTGAAGGTGAGGTTGAGCGCTTCGCCGTTGACCCTAGCGGTGTAACTCGCTTCGTCGATCACCACGCCGGCGGCGCGGATCTCCGTCTCGGGCTCCTCGACGTGGGCCGTGCGCGAGATCGCCAGCCGGATGCGGGCCTCGATCTCCGCGGGCCCCGCGGATTCGAGCACGATGTCATCCACCGCCCAGGCGGCGGAGACCGCTGCCATCCCGCCCTCCGTGAGGATGAGCAGAAGGGGGGAGCTGAGCCCGGTGGCCTTGAGGAGCTGCGTCAGGGAGCGCGCCCCCACGAGATCCTTCCGGGCGTCGAGGAAGATGACGTCGGCCGGGTCGGCGTCGAGCAGGGCGGTGGGCTCGGCGGGCAGGATGTGAACCTGATGGTTCAGAAGTTCGAGGGCAGGAAGGACCTCGACCGAAGAGCCTCGGCTGTTGGTCAGCAGCAGGATGTGCGACATGGGTCCTCCCGAAGAGCAGGCTGCACAGCGTCGGGCAGGTCGTACTGATGCGGACGATTATACGGGGACGCCTGTGAAAGGATGGCAGCGTGAAGACGTGGATCGGCGGCGCGGCGGCTGCAGGCATCGGCGTTGTGGGAACCGCCGCCCTCGTCGCGTCCAGCCTCGGTGGGCCTTTTGCGCAGGCCGCAGTCGCTGTCGTCCTCTCGATTGCAGCCGGGTTGTGCTGGCCCACGTTCCTCGGAATCCCGGCGAAGCGGACCAACGGGATCATCCTCGCGCTCGCGGGTGCGGCGGCCGGCCTCTCAGCAGCCGCCGTCAAGGGACCCGAGTACCTCGAGTGGACTCCCGCCGTTGTCGCGGTGGGCATCATGGCGGTCATCGTGGTGCAGCTCCTGCGCGGCACCGGGCAGAGCCACCGGCTCGAATCCACCCTCGGCGCGAGCGCGGGAGTGCTCCTGTGCAGCCTGGGCGCAGGCTGGATCGCCACGGCCCGGTTCACCGGCATGGGTTCGATGCTGCTCGTGGCGGGCATCAGCACGGCCGTCGCCCTCCTCGTGGGCGCCATCAACTGGCCGGACACGATCGTTGCGCCTCTGGCCATCGTCTTCGCAGGCCTCGCGGCACCGCTTGCGGCCCTCGTCCTCACCGACGTCGCCGTGATTCCCGCCACAGCGACAGGCGCCCTCATCGGAGCGGTCCTCGCCGCGGTGCGCCGTCTGAACCGGACACGCTCCCGGCCCATGCCCAGAACGGGCCTTGTCGCGCTTGCCCTCGGGCCCGTGCTCGCCGTCGGTTCGCTCGCCTACTTCATCGACAAGCTCCTTATCTATTAGGAGCTACGATGGGCGCTATGTCTGTTCTTGCCTGGGAAATCCTGTTCCTCGTCCTCCTTGTCATCGCCGGCATCTCCATGGCGTGGTTCGCCGTCTACGCCATCCTCGGCCTCTTCCGCGGCCAGCGCTGACGCGGAGCCCGCTGTGCCCATTGAGATCCCCACAGGACTCACTCCCGAACTGGTCCCACTGTCGTGGCTGATCGGCGAGTGGGAAGGGCGCGGGCGTCTCGGCGCGGGGGAAGCCGGAGATGAGCACTTCGGGCAGCACGTCACCTTTGCCCACCATGGCTTCCCGTATCTCGAATACACCGCCGAGAGCTGGCTCTGCGACGAGAACGGCACACGCCTGAGGCCGCTCTCCGTCGAGACGGGCTTCTGGCAGCTGGACCGGCCGCTTCAGGACGCGGACGGCGGCCCGGGCTTGGCGCCGGCGGACATTGTCCCCGCCTACAAGTCGGCAGACGAGGTCGAAGCCCTCAGGAACACCGACGGCGGGTTCGACATCGTGGTGAGCGTCCTGCATCCGGGCGGGATTGCGGAGCTCTACTACGGGCAGATCAAGGGGCCGCAGATCCACTTGAGCACGGATGCGGTGCTCCGCGGCGCCCACAGCCGCGACTATTCGGCGGCCACCAGGATCTTCGGGCTGGTCAACGGCGACTTGTTCTGGCGCTGGGACGTCGCCTCGGGCGGGACCCCGCTTGCGCCTCATGCCTCGGCCATCCTGCGTCGCGTGGCGCCGCCGGAGAACCATCAGCAGCCCACTGAGTGACTTCCGGACTGAATCGGACCTGTTCGACGTTATGGCTTCTATGAGCTTCGTTTCACCCCTCCTCTCTCGCCCCGGGGCGGTCGCAGCGTCCGGCGCCGATTCCGGCGTGGCGGCGCACTACGGCGACCCCGTGCGCGAGCAGCGCGCCCTCGCGGAAGGCCGGGCCGCCGTCGACCTCTCGTTCCGCGGTGTGGTGACGGTCGCTGGCCCCGACCGCCTCACCTGGCTCACCACGCTCTCGTCCCAGCAGGTCGCGGGGCTCGTGCCGGGGGAGTCCGCTGAGCTGCTCCTGCTGAGCGTCCAAGGGCGGATCGAGTACGACGCACGGATCGTCGACGACGGCGAGCGGGCCTGGCTCCTCGTCGAGGCTGCCGAGGCGGAAGGGCTGGCCGCGTGGCTCGATTCGATGCGCTTCATGCTGCGCGTCGAGGTGGCGAACGTGAGCGAGGCATGGGGCGTCCTGGGAGCGACCCGGCGACTCGACGGCCTGACGGACATTCCCGGCGCTGGCCCTGTGTGGCAGGATCCCTGGCCGCACGTTGTGCCCGGCGGGTACAGCTACGCGGTGATTCCCGAGGACAGGCATCCCGGACTTGAGCGCCCGTGGTTCGAGCACCTGGTGCCGGCGGACCGGCTTGAGGAGGCCGCGGAGCTGCTCGACGCCGAGGGGATCGGGCTCGCCGGGGCCATGGCCGCCGACGCGCTGCGCATCGCCGCGTGGCGGCCGCGCGTCGGGTTCGAGACCGATGACAAGGTGATCCCCCACGAGCTCGACCTCCTCCGGACCGCGGTGCATCTCGCCAAGGGCTGCTACAAGGGCCAGGAGACGGTCGCGCGCGTGCACAACCTCGGCCACCCTCCGCGGCGCCTTGTCATGCTCCAGCTGGACGGTTCCGCGCACACCCTGCCCGCGATCGGCAGCCCTGTGTTCCTCACAACGGACGACGGCGCAATGAAGCCCGTCGGGCGGGTCACCTCGGCGGCGCTGCACTATGAAATGGGCCCCGTGGCGCTCGCCGTCGTCAAGCGGAACACGGATCCTTCGACGACCCTCGTGGTGAAGGGCGAGGCAGAGGGCGAGGAGTACGCCGCCGCCCAGGAGACCATCGTCGCGCCAGACGCGGGGCAGGTCGTCCAGCGGCCCTCAGGCCTCCTGCGCCACCCGTGACCGATCAGGGAGAAGCCATGACCGAGACCCAGCCCGAAGCCGGCCGACCGGACGACGACGTCGTCGAGCTCGCGTCCCGCCTGTTCGACGCCGCCCGTGCCGGGGACGAGCCCACGTTGCGGGCCTACCTCGAGGCGGGCGCGCCGTCGTCGCTCGCCAACCAGGCGGGCGATTCGCTCATCATGCTCGCGGCCTACCACGGCCACGCGGGCGTCGTGCGCCTTCTCGGCGAGCACGGCGCCGACGTCCAGGCACCCAACGACCGCGGCCAGACGCCGCTCGCGGGTGCCGTCTTCAAGGGGTACACCGATGTAGTCGACGTGCTCCTCGAACTCGGCGCTGATCCCGACGCCGGCACCCCCTCAGCCCGTCAGGCCGCGCAGATGTTCGGCCGGAACGAGCTGCTCCAACGCTTCAGTCTGTGAGCTTCGTCTCGGATTCCTCGTGACGGACTCCTGCGGACTGTGCCTGTCCTCAGGAAGTGAGACTCTAGTCCGGTGGAAAAGATAGAACGGCCGTGGGCCGCCCTCTGGTCCTTGGTCATCGGGTTCTTCATGATCCTCATCGACACGACCATCGTGTCGGTCGCGAATCCGGCTATCATGCGCGGCATCGGTGCTGACATCAACGAGGTCATCTGGGTGACCAGCGCCTACCTCCTCGCGTATGTGGTCCCCCTGCTCATCACGGGGCGCCTCGGCGACCGCTTCGGCCCGAAGAACATGTACCTCACGGGCCTCGTGATCTTCACCCTCGCCTCCCTGTGGTGCGGCCTCTCGGGAAGCATCGCCTCGCTCATCGCAGCCCGTGTGGTGCAGGGACTCGGGGCGGGCCTCATGACTCCCCAGACGATGGCGGTCATCACCCGCATCTTCCCGCCCGACCGCCGCGGTGCCGCCATGAGCATCTGGGGCTCGACGGCGGGTGTCGCCATGCTTGTCGGCCCGATTCTCGGCGGCCTCCTCGTGGACGGCTTCGGCTGGGAGTGGGTGTTCTTCGTCAACGTCCCGGTCGGCATCGTGGGCTTCATCCTCGCCTGGCGGCTCGTGCCGACGCTCAAGACCCACGCCCACCGCTTCGACTGGCTCGGGGTTGCCCTGAGCGGTATCGCGATGTTCCTCATCGTATTTGGCATCCAGGAGGGGCAGACCTACTCCTGGGGCACCATCACCGGGCCGATCAGCGTGTGGGGCCTGATCATTTCCGGCATCGTCGTCATGGCGCTCTTCGTCGTCTGGCAGGCCTTCAACAAGGCCGAGCCGCTCGTGCCGCTCGGCCTGTTCCGTGATCGGAACTTCTCCCTCGCGAACCTCGGCATCACCACCGTCGGCTTCACCGTGACGTCGTTCGGACTGCCGACCATCTTCTACTACCAGCTCGTGCGCGGCATGACGCCCACCCAATCGGCCCTCATGATGATTCCGATGGCCGTCCTGTCCGGCGGCCTCGCCCCGGTGGCCGGGAAGTTCGTGGACCGCGGTCACGCCAAGGTCATGAACATCGGCGGCATGTTCCTCTTCGTCGTTGCGCTCTTCCTCTACTCCGTGCTCCTCACGCCGGACCAGCCAATCTGGATGCTGCTCATCCCCGGAGCGGTCCTCGGCCTGGCGAACGCCGGCATCTGGGGCCCGCTCGCGACGCTCGCCACGCGCAACCTGCCGCCCCAGCTGGCAGGGGCTGGCTCGGGCATCTACAACACCACGCGGCAGATCGGCGGCGTGCTGGGCAGCTCCGCGATCGCCGCCCTGATCGAGGCCCGGCTCGCAGCCGACCTCCCCGCGCGACCCGGGGGAGGGGCAACGAACGGAAGCGCCCTCGCTGCGGGCCAGCTGCCATCGTTCCTCCAGAGCGGGTTCTCGACGGCGATGGCCGAGTCAGTCCTGCTTCCCGCCTGTGTGATCGCGTTGGGCTGCATCGTCGCGTTCTTCTTCGCGAAGATCAAGCAGGCGCCGGCTGGCGCACCGCAGGCCCCCGCCGAACGCGAAGCAGCTGACAATGTCTCGCGGCAGGAGGCGGAGCGCCCCTAAGGTGGGGGCATGACTTCCACCGCTCCGCTGATCACGCTCGCGTCCGGTCATAGCATTCCCCAGATCGGCCTCGGCACGTGGCCCCTTGATGATGCCGAGGTTGCGGATGTCGTCGAGACGGCGTTCGACCTGGGGTACCGGCACGTCGATACGGCCGAGAACTATCGGAACGAGAAGGGCGTCGGCGACGGCATCCGGCGCTCGGGGATTCCCCGCGAGGACGTCTTCGTCACCACGAAGTTCAACCGCGAATGGCACAGCGTCAAGGGCGTGCGCGAGGCGTGGGAGAACAGCGTGCGTCGGCTCGGTCTTGAGTATCTCGACCTGTTCCTGATCCACTGGCCGAACCCCGATCAGGGCACCTACGTCCAGGCGTGGGAGGGTCTCCTCGAGCTGCGCGACGAGGGGAAAGTCCGCTCGATCGGCGTCTCCAACTTCACCCCTCAGCATCTGGAGGAGCTCATCTCGTCGACGGGCGTGGGCCCCGACGTCAACCAGATCCAGCTGAGCCCGTACTGGGTGCAGCATGAGGCCCGAGCCTTCCACGGCGGCCACGCGATCGTGACCGAATCCTACAGCCCGATCGGCCGGGGCCAGGATCTCCTGTCGGAGCCCGCCGTGGTCGCCGTGGCGGAGGCCCACGGCGTGACGCCGGCGCAAGCGGTCTTGCGGTGGCACACTCAGCAAGGGCTCGTGGCGATCCCGAAGTCTGCCTCGCGCGAGCGACTGGCCGCGAACCTCGCGGTATTCGACTTCGACCTGACGCCCGAGGAGATCAAAAGCCTGGACGGCCTCGACGGGACCGGCCCGGCCGCTGCCGATCCCCTGAGCTTCGGCCACTGACCCCGATCGACTGCTCCATAACTGTCGTTTTCGGGCCTCATAACGACAGTTATGGAGCAGTCGATGGATGTTTGCCGAAGCGGAGCGTTGGAACCACTGCGGGCTCACTCCAGATCGGGCCTGTTCGCGGCCAGACCCTCCCGGTAGCGGCGGAGCCAGCCGAACATCAGCATCGAGACGAAGGCCAGCACCGACAGCACAACCCACAGCACCACGAAGCCAGTCCAGTTCTCGACCCCGAGCTCGAGGGTCATCGAGCCGTCGGAGCGGTCGGCGGCCTGAAAGAGCACTCCGCCGAAGAGACCGACTGCACGCGTGCCGGGCGCCCGCGTAGAGAACATGAGCATGAGGATTGACGCCGTGGCGAGGAGAAGAGCTCCGACGAACCCGGCCAGCACTGCATTAAGAACCTGGAACAGCCGCTTCATGACGCTTCCACCTCATGATCTGTTTCATGCCCGCGACGGAGTAGACGACCGCGAGGACTTGTGTGCACGCGGCAGCGAACCAGAGCCACGGTCCGGGCACTTGGAGCACGCCTACCATCGCTCCGATCGAGACAAGCGTCCCGGTGCAGACGGCGTAGCCGGTGAAGACAACGAGCGGGCTGTCGTTCTCCGCGACGAACACGATGGCGATGAGCGTTGTCAGGATGACTCCGCTCAGCAGGGCGAGACCCACCGTGCGGAGGTCGTCCAGCGCGTCCGGGCGCACGGTTGCGAGCAGTGAGATTGGTAGGGCATGGATGGCCACGACGATCGCCTGTCCGATCAGCATGTATGCGACCTCCTTGCCCGCTGACCTCGTGTAGCCCGGCATGAGGCGTAATCGGCTCGCGGCCGAGTGAACGTAGACGCCCTGTGAGAGGAGGATGAGCGCCGAGTAGGCGAAGGCCGTGTCCCCCTCCAGCCAGAGCAGGATGCTGCAGACGTACGCCACGCCGACCGCGATCCACCACTCGGAGCGGCGGGTGAGCGCAGCGACCATCGGCCAGAGAGACCGGCCGGCGAACGGTACGGGGACCCGGATGAAGCGACGGGGAAGAGGGAAAATGCGGGGCGAGGTGAAGGCGGCGAGGATCGTCAGCACTGCACTCAGGGTGAGAAAGGCCGCCGCCGCCATCGGCCAGCCCGCCTGCTCGCTCAGGAAGGGAAACAGGTTCACCAGGTGGAACCCGACGCTGCCTTGCAAATAGTCCCCGGTGATGTCCCGGATGAGGGTCAATGACGCGCCGTTGTACCAGAGCGTCAGCGCGGCCATGAGGGAGAGGGTCACGATGTGAACGAGCCGCGATCCGCCGAACGCCTCGAGGGCGAGCGCCACAAGATTGTGCAGGACCGAGAGCACCAGATACGCGCTCACCGCGGTCATGAAGATGCCCGTGACCATGGCAGGGATCGCTTCGGCTCCCAGTCTCGTGAGACATGCGATCGCAAGGGGCAGGAAGAGCACGCCAACACTCAGGGCGACCATGGAGAACTCATAGAGCGTGAGCGCCGCCGACCGCTCGCGATGGCTCACGGGAAGGAGCATCGTGTAGCGCATCAGCTGGTCGGACTTCACGAAGAGGATCTTGACGAAGATGAAGACGACGAAGGTCCAGAAGACGACCCCGGCGGTGGAGACCTGCATGACGAGGAACAATTCGCGCTTTCCCGGAATCATGTCGTGGAAGACCGACGCTGCGACCGCGCTCAGGAGCGTGACCCCTGCGACAGCGCTGAGGCTGAGCAGGGTCCTTGCGAGCCTGCATCTGAGGACTCCGACCGAAAGCGCCTTCCGCGTAAAGTAGCGGAAGAACAGCCTCGCCAGGATCAGGATTCTGGCAGTGCTCACGCGAACTACCCGCGGCCCAGGGCGGCTCGGACGGAGTGGCTCAACCGCCCGCCGCCTGCCAGCTCAGTGCACACCTCGAGATTGGCAACGAGCCTGCCTGCTCGTAGGACGAGAACGCGATCGGCCACCTCCTCGAGCAGGCTGAAGTCGTGCGAGCAGAGCAGGACACTCTGCCCCCGACCCCTCATGTCATGGAACTCTGCCTTGCACATCTCGACGGCATCGAGATCGATGCCGTTGAGTGTCTCGTCGATCACGGTCAGCTGGCGCTGCAGCAGGAAAGCTCCACTGAGAAGGAGCTTCTTCTGCATTCCATGGGAATAGTCTTCGATGAGATGGTCGCACCGACCACGCATGCCGAATCTCGAGAACCGCGCCTCAACGTCCCATCCGGCCGCGCGGGTGTCATGCCCATAAAGTCCTGCGAGGACCCGGAGATATTCGCGGCCTGTGAGAAATTCTGGCAATTCGTTGTCGCTCGGAAGATAGATGGCACTCGAGCGCGCCTTTTCGCTGCGATGATCGCAGCCAGTGACCAGAATTGCGCCTCTTTGGCGCTCCATGAGATTGAAGATCAGCTTGATGAGTGTCGACTTGCCGGAGCCATTCGGCCCGACGAGGCCTACGATCTCCCCTGGGCCCACCTCGAAGGTGACGGCGGATAGCGCAGCGGTCGCCGCGGAGCGGTAGGTGAAGCCGAGATCGTGGACGTCAAGCTGTGTCAACGGCACTCGAAGTGGGGATGCAGGCGCGGAGCACCAAGAACCACGTTGAACGATCGGCCAGTTGCGCTGTCATTTCCCCACCTTTTTCTGCTTGCCGCGGTTTGAGCCGGATGTCTTCGATATTCCCCGCAGCCCAGCATTTGGTCAACTCAAATGGGGCCTTTATGCCCATCCCTCATAAATGCCTAACTATTGCACTGAGAGCGGGCGCGGGGCCGTGGTTCCGCGGCTGCCGTGATAGTCATGGTCTGGGCGAGACGCAGGATCTCGGTGGCCAGGGGCAGAACTTCGGTGCCAGCAGAGTTGAGCCTGAGGCCGCCGTGCCGGCGCGCGAAGAGAGTCGTTCCCACGTAGCGCTCGAAGTCGGCGACTTGCCGGCTGACGGCCGATTGGCTGAAGCCCAGAGTGGCCGCAGCGTCAGTCGTGCTTCCGAGCGTCGCTACCGCCACGAACGCCTTGACCGCGCTGAGATGCACGGCTCGCCCCACCATCCCTCACCGGTCGCCTCCACTGACGCCAACAAAAGCTACCCGGTTCTGGAAGTACGGATCGATCACTGAGCCCGGAGCGCCACAGAGGCGATCCTGCCCGCGGGCACGACTCCCAACGCATCTGCCAGCTTGAGCCCTGCGACGTTCTGGGCCTGCGCCTCGATCTGGATCAGATAGCCCTCTGCCAACGCTTCGTGCGCGGCGAGGCGACCCATGAACGTTCCCAGCCCCTGACGACGGCGGTGGGGCGCGACGAGCACCCCGAGATCTGCGAGCAGGCCCTGGCGGACGGCGTAGGCGGCGCAGGCGGCGGGCTCGTCATCGAGGAGCAAGGTGAAGCGGTAGTCGCGCTCCTCGATGCCGGCCGAGCTCACATCGTCGGGCGGGCAGAGCGTCTCAAGCTCAATCGCCTCCGGGTTGCCGCGCGAGACCTCCGGCTCGGTGTCCGGCTGGAACACGGGGAGATCGTCCGCGAAGCCGAGGGCGGCGGTGCGGAGCCCATGGGCCCCTGAGCCGGCGAGGCGGAGGAGCGCCCCGCCGCCCAAGAGTTCGTCGTCGGGCAGATCCGCCGCGGCCTCGACAAGCCGTGTCGGACCACACAGCGCGACCTGGCCGAACAGCTCGACGGCGATGAATTCGCGCGCGGCATCCCGACAGCCGAGGAGACGGCCGCCGTCGTCCGAGAAGGCAAGATCGGGGAGGCCGAGCCGGCGCGCCCACGCGAGCCGGACGACGCCTCGGCTCCCCTCGTGGAAGGTTCCCTCGTGTGCCACGCTCACCCGAACAGGACGCGGGCCTCGTCGTAGCGGTGCTGGGGGACGGTCTTGAGCCGGCCGAGGGCGGCCTCGAAGCCGACGTGGACG
Organism: Sinomonas gamaensis; assembly: GCF_005876955.1. Taxonomy (GTDB): domain Bacteria; phylum Actinomycetota; class Actinomycetes; order Actinomycetales; family Micrococcaceae; genus Sinomonas; species Sinomonas gamaensis. Next base: position 386,285 of record NZ_SSCL01000003.1, on the reverse strand, counting down.
ATGTCCGTGCCGTTGAGCGAGACCATGGTGCCCCATCGGCCCTCGACCACGGAGTCGATCGCCGCCATGCCGAGCCGGGTCGCGAGCACCCGGTCGAACGCGGTGGGCACGCCACCCCGCTGGATGTGGCCGAGGATGGTGGCTCGGGTCTCGATCCCCGTGCGGGCCTCGATCTCCGGAGCGAGCTGTTCGGCGATTCCCCCAAGACGCGGACGCCCGAAGGTGTCGAGTCCGCGCTCCGAGTGGGCCTCGGCCATGGTGTCCAGCGCGAAGCCCTCGGCCACGACCACAAGAGGCGCGCGGCCGCGGTCGTGGGCGAGCTTGACCCAGGCGGCGATCTGGTCGATGCTGACGCGCTGCTCGGGGATGAGGATCGCATGGGCACCAGAGGCCATGCCGGAGTGCAGCGCGATCCAGCCGACGTGGCGGCCCATGACCTCCGCGATCATGCAGCGATGGTGCGACTCGCCGGTGGTGCGGAGCCGGTCAATGGCCTCGGTCGCGATCTCGACGGCGGTGTCGAAGCCGAAGGTGTAGTCGGTGGCGTCGAGGTCGTTGTCGATCGTCTTCGGCACACCGACGATCCTGATGCCGGCGTCGGTGAGGCGCTTGGCGGCAGCGAGGGTGCCTTCCCCGCCGATGGCGATGATCGCATCGATCCCCAGGCGGTCCATGTTGTCCTTGATGACCTCGGGCCCGCCTCCGTGCTCGAAGGGGTTGGTCCGGGATGTGCCGAGGATCGTTCCGCCCTGCTTGGAGATGCCGCGCACCATGGTGCGGGGGAGCTCGATAACCTCGCCCTCGACCACACCGCGCCAACCGTCCTTGTACCCCACGAATTCCTGGCCGTGCACGGCGATGCCCTTGAGCACGGCCCCCCGGATGACTGCGTTGAGGCCGGGGCAGTCGCCGCCGGAGGTGAGGATGCCGATCTTCATGCAGGGCCTTTCCGCTGCTGCGGCCAGCCGCAGGTGTGAGCGGGGCCGACGATGGATGCTGGGAGGCGCCCCGTTGAGCCCACGCCGATTGTAGTCGGGGCTTGTTCGTGATGCACACCACAACGGACGACGGCGGTCAGTGCCGCCGTCGTCCGTCATCAAGCCGTCAGACGCCTGAGGGTCCCTGTCCGCCCCCGGGGCCCGAAACCTGGTGTCCGGCGTCGCCGCGCGGCCCGCCCAAGGCCTTCTCAAGAATGATCGATCCGTTGGGATCCGGGATGAGCGCCCACGCAACGAGGTACGCGAGAATCGCAGGTCCGGGCAGGAAGCAGAGCACGATGAAGACGATCCGCACGAAGGCGACGTCGACGCCGAGCTTCTCCGCGACGCCGCCGAGGACGCCGGCGAGAAGGCGGCGTTGGCTGCGGCGAAGGCCGGTCGAGCGGATGGCGTTGAAGAACGAGTCCATGGCGAAAACTCCTCGGATGCGTGATGGATGGATGAGCAGTGACGATCGTCGGTCAGAGGTCGTCGGTCAGAGGTCGCCGGCGGGGGGATCCGGCTGCTGGTACGGGTTGCGGAACTTCGGCTCCTCGCGGACCTCCTCGAGGGGCTTGCGGCTGCGTGCGGCGGCGAGACTGCCGCCGATCACAAGCCCGACGCCCGCGAGGAGGAGGAGCGCGACGGCGGCCATCCCGGGATCGATCGTGAACCAGCCGAGCCGGCTCGAGGTGAGCAGTCCTGCGATCGCGATCACGATTGCTCCCCAGACGATGGTGCCCACGCTGGGGCCGTGCAGACCCTCCCCAGCCGTCTTTCCGTAGCCCGTCTCGTTGGCGCTCATGTCACTGCTCCTGTTCGATCTCGACGTTGCTCATGGTTGCGTGCACCGTCACCACTAGGGTCGCGCCTGAGCGGCCAGAGTTGTAGGTCTCGGAGCCGTTTGTGCCAAGGCCGGCGATGGATTTGTCTCCGAAATCGACGTTGCCCATGGTCGCGTCTGCCTGCACCCGGACGGGAACGTCCTTCGGAATGCGGATCTGCAGGTCGCTCATGGTCACATTGACCGGCACCACCGAATCGGTGGCCAGCGGGCCTGCGGTGTCGAGGGCGCTGAGGTCCACCAGTCCCTTGGCCGCAGTGACGTGATAGCCGTTCACGGCCTGCTGCACAGAGGTCGCAGCCAGATTCACCGTGCCCCGCGTGCGGCTCAGCTGGAAGGCTGGCTGCGTGACTGCCGCGGCCACGAGCGCCACCAGGGCGAAGAGCGTCAGGATGCCCGCCGTCCGGCCCCGCAGGCCGGCGATCAGGATGCCGAGGCCGACGATGCCCGCCCCGATGGCCCACAGGGCGCCGGTGCTCGGGTCGACGATCGAGGCGCCTGCAAGCTGGAGGGCCTGGAGCCCGCCGGCCACGAGGACCGCGAGGCCCAGGACGACCGCCGTGAACGGCCCGCCCGGCCCGCGGCGGCGGGGCTTCATGGCCGTGGCGACAGGCGCCGGAACGGGCTGGGAGTACGCCCCGGGCTGCGAATACGCGGATCCTTCATACGCGGATCCTTCATAGGCGGATCCTTCATAGGCGGATCCTTCATAAAGAGGCGGGGGAGCTGACATATAGGTGCTCGCGCTGTACGGGGAGGCGCCAGCCGGATCTTTTTCGGCCGAATCCTGATCGGTCGAACGCTCTTCAGCCGAACCCGGTTCAGCCGAACCCTGCTCAGCCGAAGTCTGCTGAGCCTGGGGCCCATACACCGCGGGTCCGTATCCCGGATGGCCGTGGGGTCCGAACCCGCGCCGTGATCGGCGTGCTCGGGCAATGCTGAAGACGATCAGTCCGGCGACTCCGACCCAGAAGATCGCCCAGAAGGGGCCAGCCCCGCGCGTGTCGCCGAACCAGAACCCGGCGCGAGCGCCTCCCAGCCCGATGATCGTCGCGATGAGGCCCCCGGTCATGCCCGTGGTCCACCGGCCGCGCAGGGCCTCATGGACGTGGATGCGGCCGTCGGGCTCCGGAAGAAAGAGCCACAGGACGCCGTAGGCGAGGACGCCGACGCCGAGGAAGATCGCCGCGACAATGAAGAGTCCACGGACGAGGACAGGGTCGACGCCCCAGCGGTGAGCCAGACCGCTCGCCACGCCGCCGACCCAGCGGTCCGAGCCGCGAGCGATGCGGAGGCTGCGAATCCAGCCGAAGAAGTCTGAACCGGGCCTGCCGGCCGGTCTCGGTGAGGGGGAAGCTGGTTCCCCGGGGTTCTGTTCCGTGCTCATGGCTCTATCCTTCCGGGCGGCCCGCTCGCGACCCATGGGGTGAGACCCTGAACGGACCCTGAAACACCCCCGGGATCCCCGGAACGACGGCCCTGAGAGAGCAGAACCGTGCTTGGATTGATGGCATGGACACCGTTCGCCTCCGGCCGCCGCTCGTGCGCGGCGAGGACCGCTTCGTCGCGGGCGTGTGCTCCGGCTTGGCTAGGCATCTTGGCCTGCGCGTCGAGGTGGTGCGCTGGGTCATGGTCCTCTCGTCGCTTCTCGGCGGCGCCGGGATCGTCTTCTACGCATGGCTGTGGATCATGGTGCCCACAGCGGCGGAGGCCACTCGCCGCCAGGCCCGCCGCCCGGCGTCGTCGATTGCGCCCGCTGTGAGCCTCGCTGCCGACGTGGTGGAGGACTCGCACAGGACGACGCCGGCCCTCGCCTCTGCGGCCGAAGCGCGCCGCGCGGGGCGGCTGGCGGGGCACGCCCGCGAGATCCTGCTGGGTGCCGTTCTGGTGCTCGTCGCCGTCGCGCTGGGGGGCAGGCTGCTCGGCGCCGAGATCCCTCTGGGCGTGATCGTGCCGATCGCGGCGATCCTCGGCGGCGCCGCTCTCGCGTGGATGCAGCTCGACGACTCGCGCCGCGAACAACTCGTGCGCGGAGCCGGTCCGGGACGCTGGAACGGGTGGCTCCGTCTGGGGGCTGGCCTGGCGCTCGTGATCGCGGGCGTGGCGCTCGCGGTTTCCGGGAGCCAGTGGAACGTCCTCGGTCTGGCACTCTTGGCGTCACTCGCGGTCCTCGCCGGCGTCGCTCTTGTCCTGCTTCCGTGGGGCCTCAAGTTCTGGCGAGACCTGGCGGCCGAGCGATCGGCACGGGTCCGGGAGGAAGAGCGCGCGGAAATCGCGGCCCACCTCCACGACTCAGTGCTCCAGACGCTCGCCCTCATCCAGCGGCGAGCGGGAAGCGAGGCCGACGTGACACGCCTCGCACGGGCCCAGGAACGTGAGCTGCGCGAATGGCTCTACCGGGATTCTCGGCGCGGCGAGGGCACGTTCGTGGATCGGCTCAAGGCGCTCGCGGGCGAGGTCGAGGACGCCCACGGTCATAGCGTGGAGGTCGTGTCCGTCGGCGATGTCCCGCTGCATGGCAAGAACGCCGAGCGGCTCGAAGCGCTGCTCCAAGCGGCACGCGAGGCGATGCTCAACGCCGTGCGGCACGGCGGCGGGAGCGTCTCGGTGTACGTGGAGGCGGGTAGCGACGCCGTCGACTTGTTCGTCAAGGATCGCGGCCCCGGATTCGATCCGGAGGCTGTCCCCGCAGACCGGCTCGGAGTGCGCGAATCGATCGTCGGGCGGATGCGGCGCCACGGCGGCGAGGCGACGATTGCCTCGGGGCCTGACGGCACGGAAGTGCGGCTGCACCTGCCCGGGATGGGAGCGGAGGAATCATGAGCGAACCAGTAACGGTTGTCGTAGTGGACGACCACACCATCTTCCGCTCAGGCCTCAAGGCGGACCTCGACGAGCGCGTCCGCGTGGTGGGGGAGGCCGCGACGGTCGAGCAGGCAGTCGCGGTCATCGATGAGCTGCGGCCACAGGTGGTGCTCCTGGACGTGCACCTTCCGGGTGGACTCGGAGGGGGAGGGCGGGAAGTCCTGACGCGCTCCGCGGCACTTCTCCCGCGCGTGCGCTTCCTCGCACTCAGTGTCTCCGACGCCGCCGAGGACGTGGTCTCCGTGATCCGTGCCGGCGCGCGCGGCTACGTCACAAAGACGGCTTCCGGCCCTGAGATCACGGACGCGATCCTGCGGGTGGCGGGAGGCGACGCCGTCTTCTCGCCCCGGCTCGCCGGCTTTGTCCTCGACGCCTTCGGCACTGCCGCCGTTGCCGACGACGAGCTCGATCGGCTCTCCGCGCGGGAACTCGAGGTCATGCGGTTCATCGCCCGCGGCTACTCCTACAAGGAGGTCGCGAAGGAGCTGTTCATCTCGGTGAAGACCGTCGAGACCCACGTTTCGGCCGTGCTTCGCAAGCTTCAGCTCACCAATCGGCATGAGCTGAGCCGGTGGGCCGCGGACCGCCGTATCTGGTAGCCCGAACCGGCGGCGCGTATCTGGCAGGCGGGGGTGGCTAGGGCCCGATGACTCTCAGGGCCCGAGGCCTCAAGGTCACGTCTGCAGGGAGCTCGCCCACTTGGTCGCCATCTGCGCACAGGGGGAGCGGACGATCCGCGGACACCACAATCCTTCTCCCGCTGAAGCGCCGTACTCCGGGCTCGCGGACGTGGAGGCCCGCCTCGGCCAGCTTCATGAACCGCGCGATCCGTCGCTTGGGGATTTCGGCACCGGCCACAAGAACGTGGACGAGCCCGTCGTCGAGCACAGCGTCTGGAACAATGTCCAGCCCGTGGCCGTACCGCCCGGAGTTGGCCATGACCACCAGATGAGCCGCGAGACTATGACGCTCGCCGTCAACGTCGATCTCGAAGCGCGCGGGCTTCCACCGGACGACTGCCAGCACGGGAGCCACGCGATACGCGATGCCCGCGGGGATTCGGGAATCGTTCATCATGAGATTCGCCACTGCATCGAGGCCCGCATACGCGTTCCCCGGCGCGAGCCTGCCACCGACCTCAAGCAGGTCGATCCGGCGCTCTCCGCCACCGAGGAGCAGGTCGGCGAGCGCAGCGGCCTCCCGCGGGAGGCCCAGCTTGGCGGCCAGTCCATTTCCCCTGCCGGCAGGCACGAGCGCGAACGTGCCCGAGGAACGGGCGACGGCGTCCGCGACGTCGCGCGCGACCCCGTCACCTCCTACGGCGACCACGACATCGCCCCGGGCCGCGGCCGCTGAAGCCAGTTTGCCGCCGTCGTCCGCAGACCGGGTGGTCTCGGTGCGCACGGGAGCACCCGCCTCGCGGAGGAGCTGCGCGATCGGCGCCCAGACCGCCGCGCCTCGGCCGCCGCCGGCTACCGGGTTCACGATCGCCGTGAACGACCGCCGGCCGGCGGAATGCTCCGCCGGCCGGTCGTCGAGAGGCACGGTCAGCGCGCGGTGCCGAGGAATTCCTGGATCCGGCCCACGCCTTCGGCGAGGTCGTCGTCACCCAGGGCATAGGAGAGGCGAACGAAGCCACTCGGACCGAACGCCTCGCCGGGCACGATCGCGACCTCGACCTTGTCGAGGATCAGTGCGGCCAGCTCGGCCGAGGTCGCCGGGCGCACGCCGCCGATCTCCTTGCCGAGGAGTCCCCGCACGTCCGCGTAGGCGTAGAAGGCGCCATGCGGGGTGGGGCAGTCGACTCCTGGGATGGCGGAGAGGCCCCCGACCATAGCCTTCCGACGCCGATCGAACGCGACCTTCATCTCCTCGACGGCATCGAGCGGACCCGAGACAGCTGCGAGGGCCGCCATCTGCGAGACGTTGGAGACGTTGGACGTCGCATGCGACTGCAGGTTCGTCGCCGCCTTGATCACGTCGGAAGGACCGATCATCCAGCCCACGCGCCAGCCCGTCATCGCGTACGTCTTGGCGACGCCGTTGAGGATGACCACCTTGTCCCCGAGGGCGGGTGCGGCCGTCGCAATCGACGTGAAGGGAACCCCGTCGTACGTGAGGTGCTCGTAGATCTCGTCGGTCACGACCCAGAGGCCCTTGGAGGCCGCCCACTCGCCGATCTCCTTGACCTGCTCGGGTTCGTAGACTGCGCCCGTCGGGTTCGACGGCGAGACGAAGAGCAGGATCTTGGTGCGCTCGGTCAGGGCAGCATCGAGCTGGTCGACGGTCACGAGGTAGCCCTGCTCCGGGCCGGCGAACACCTCGACAGGCACGCCGCCCGCAAGACGGATCGCCTCGGGATAGGTGGTCCAGTACGGGGTGGGGAGGAGCACCTCGTCGCCTGGATCGAGGAGCGTCGCAAACGTGTTGTAGACCGCCTGCTTGCCGCCATTCGTCACCAGGACCTGCGAGGCCTGAGTCTCGTAGCCCGAATCGCGGAGGGTCTTCTCGGCGATCGCCTGCTTCAGCTCGGGCAGGCCGCCGGCGGGGGAGTAACGGTGGAACCTGGGCTGCCGGGCCGCCTCGATCGCAGCGTCGACAATGTAGTCGGGGGTCGGGAAGTCCGGTTCCCCCGCCCCGAAGCCGATGACCGGGCGCCCTGCAGCCTTGAGCGCCTTCGCCTTCGCATCGACGGCCAGAGTGGCGGATTCGGCGATGGATCCGATGCGCTGGGAGACACGGGCGGAGGTCATGGGGCTCTCCTGACTTTCGGTCGGCGGAATGCTGGCGCGGAGGCGGGCTCGGCCCGCCCTTCCAACTCTAGGCGCTTGAGGCGTCGCCGAGCGTGTCCCGGGGCCAGTTCGACGCAGGGCGTGAATATGCGTAAACTAGTCCATCGGTGTCAGTTGCCACTGAGTGCCCCGTGCCCAGCACCTCCTTGCGGAGAAACCGGGCCGGGATCCTTGATAGGCTGGGAACTCGGTGTTCTGACCGAAGGGTAGTGGCGCAATTGGTAGCGCAGCGGTCTCCAAAACCGCAGGTTGCAGGTTCGAGTCCTGTCTGCCCTGCGCACGGCATGTCCCGGCATTGCAGGGGCGAGTCAGCACGCGCACGACGGGTCCAGCGGAAACTGGCCTGCGGCCATACAGGATGAGCGAGGATCAGGTGACCGAAACAACTGCGAGCAGCTCGCAGGGACGCCCGGCCAAGCAGGCGAAGAAGCTCGGCTTCTTCGGACGGCTCGCGCTCTTCTTCCGCCAGGTCATCGGGGAGCTGCGCAAGGTCGTCACGCCGACCCGGCAGGAGCTCCTGAACATGACGTTCGTGGTGCTGGCATTTGTGGTGGTCATGATGGTCGTCGTCTTCGTCCTCGACTTCCTCTTCGGGCTCGGCGTCGGCTGGGTCTTCGACGGGTCGTCGCAGGGCAAGTAAGGCCAGTCTCCGCAGACCGCGTCCGGACCGGGAAACTGGGTCCGACGGCGTGGTGTGCGGATTCGCATTTAAGTCGCAAGAGGAGAGCAGGAGACTAAGTGTCTGAGCACGAGACCGAGCGCGAGGCCCCGGCACCCGAGGCCGCCGTCTTCAGCGACGCTGCCCCGGTGCCCGCCGCGGTGCCGGACTCAGCGTCGGCTGCGTTCGATGAGGATTCCTCGTTCGATGAGGATTCCTCGGTCGAGGATTCCTCCGCGACGGAGGAAGTGGCCGAGGACGAGTTCGGAGGCGAGGAGGAGCTCGCCTCGGACGAGGAGCTGGCCTCCGAGGAAGAGCCCGCGGAGGGCGAGGCTCCTGCTGAAGCGCCGGTGGATCCTGCCGAGGCGGCCGCGAAGGCCGCAGAGGACTTCAAGGCCAAGCTCCGCCGCCAGCCGGGCGACTGGTTCGTGATCCACTCCTACGCGGGCTACGAGAACCGCGTGAAGGCGAACCTCGAGACCCGTATCCAGACGCTGGACATGGAAGACTACATCTACGAGATCCAGGTCCCGATGGAAGAAGTCGTCGAGATCAAGAACGCGCAGCGCAAGATCGTCAAGCGCGTCCGGATCCCCGGCTACGTCCTGGTCCGCATGGATCTGACCGACGCTTCGTGGGGCGCCGTCCGCCACACGCCGGGTGTCACCGGTTTCGTCGGCAATGCCCACAACCCGGTTCCGCTTCGCCTCGACGAGGTGTTCAGCATGCTCGCCCCGGTCTTCGAGCAGGAGCAGCAGGCCGAGGCGAAGGCGGCAGGCAAGGGCGGCGGACGCCAGCCGAGCGCGCCTGTGACCGTCGACTTCGAGGTCGGCGAGTCCGTGATCGTCAAGGAAGGCCCCTTCGAGACGCTTCCGGCCACGATCTCCGAGATCAAGCCCGAGTCGCAGACTCTCGTGGTGCTGGTCTCGATCTTCGAACGCGAGACGCCTGTGACGCTTGCGTTCAACCAGGTCTCGAAGATCTGAGACCTCCAACTGAAGACTTCGCCCCGGGTCCGGTCGCTTTGCCGGCCCCGGGGCGGCCGACTGTCTAGCCAGGGCAGTCACCACCTGGTCGGCGCTCCTGCTGCCCAGGAAGCAATGGAAGAGAAGGATCCTCAATGGCTCCCAAGAAGAAGGTCACCGGCCTCATCAAGCTGCAGATCCAGGCAGGCGCCGCCAACCCGGCCCCGCCGATCGGTCCTGCGCTCGGTCAGCACGGTGTCAACATCATGGAATTCTGCAAGGCGTACAACGCTGCGACGGAATCCCAGCGCGGCAACGTCATCCCCGTGGAGATCACGGTCTACGAAGACCGCTCCTTCACGTTCATCACCAAGACCCCGCCGGCGGCTGAGCTCATCAAGAAGGCTGCGGGCGTTCCCAAGGGTTCCGCGACTCCGCACACCGTGAAGGTGGCGAAGCTCACGGACGCTCAGGTCGAGGAGATCGCCAAGACCAAGCTCGAGGACCTCAACGCCAACGACGTCGAGGCCGCGAAGAAGATCATCGCGGGCACCGCTCGCTCGATGGGTATCACCGTCGAGGGCTGAGGAACGCACGGAGGGTAGGGCCCGAAGAATGAGGGACCTGCCCGAAGTAAGTCCCGGAAGCACCGACAACTGAAGACAACGACGCACGGCGACCTCCGCCGTCGTCCGTGGCAGGGCCGAGCGCGGCCCATTGAGACCACAACTGCACAAGGAGAATCAGAGCAGCATGGCAAAGCGCAGCAAAGCATACGAGGCAGCGGCCGCGAAGATCGAGACCGGCAAGCTGTACGCTCCGGCAGAGGGCATCGCCCTCGCCAAGGAGATCAACCCGTCGAAGACGGACGCGACCGTTGAGGTTGCCTTCCGGCTCGGCGTTGACCCCCGCAAGGCGGACCAGATGGTCCGTGGCACGGTCAACCTTCCGCACGGCACCGGCAAGACGGCTCGCGTCCTCGTCTTCGCCACTGGCGACAAGGCCGCGGCTGCCGAGGCCGCCGGCGCCGACTTCGTCGGTTCGGACGACCTGATCGAGCGCATCCAGGGCGGCTGGACGGACTTCGACGCCGCCGTCGCCACCCCGGAGCTCATGGGCAAGGTCGGTCGCCTGGGCCGCATCCTCGGTCCCCGCAACCTCATGCCGAACCCGAAAACCGGCACGGTGACCCCGGACGTCGCGAAGGCCGTGACGGACATCAAGGGCGGCAAGATCGACTTCCGCGTCGACAAGCACGCCAACCTTCACTTCATCATCGGCAAGACCTCGTTCGACGCGCGCCAGCTGGCCGAGAACTACGCGGCCGCGCTCGATGAGGTGCTCCGCCTCAAGCCGTCGGCTTCGAAGGGCCGCTACATCCAGAAGGCCACCGTGGCGACGACGTTCGGTCCCGGCGTTCCGATGGACCCGAACGTGACCCGCGTTCTCCTCGAGGGCTGATCCGGCTTTCCCCACGCAACGCCCCTTCCCGCAGTCCGCGGGGAGGGGCGTTGTGCATGTATGGCGCGTTTGTGAGACTGGCCCCATGAGCTCCCAGTACCGGGTGCAGCGTCTTCGCCTGCCCGCTTCCATCCACGGTGAGGATGCTGCGGAGTTCCGGGAATTCTCCGAGCTCACCGATTCGGTCGAACGCCAGATCTGGGGCAACGACGACCGCTGCTCGCCGCCGGCCTTCCGGCTCGGGGTATGGCGGGACACCCGCTACGAGCTCACCTCGCTGTTCTTCGTCCGCCTTGGCGGGCGCATGGTGGGGCGGGGCTGGTGCCAGATGCCGCTCAAGGAGGACCGCGATCGCGCGATAGTCCGCGCGGAGGTGCTCGACGAGTTCGCGGGCCAGGGCATCGGGCGCGTCCTGCTCGACGCGGCCACAGAAGAAGCCGAGCGCTACGGCCGGACCCTGCTGAACTCGTTCACAGAGCACCCGGTGGGATTTGAAGCGGAGGACGTCGTCGTGCCCTCGACGGGCGCGGGCGCGTTGCCGGCGGGCCAGCGTTCGGTCTCGTTCGCCCGCGCGGCGGGCTTTGCGCTCAGCCAGATCGAGCGCTTCAGCGAGCTTGTCCTCCACGCGTACGACGACGGATGGCCGGCTCTTGAGGCCGCGGCGACAACCGCCGCGGCCGGCGAGTACGACGTGCTGCTGTGGGAGGGCATCCCGGACGAGTTCCAGGCCGAGATGGCGCACCTGCTCGCACGCATGTCGACCGACGCACCTTCGGGCGTTGACGCGTGGGACGCCGCGGAGTGGGACGCCGAGCGCGTCGCCTCACTCGAGGCCCAGCTCTCCGATGCGAGCACGCTGCCGCTGTACGCCGTCGCCCGCCACCGTTCGACTGGCCGTCTGGTCGGGTATACCTCCCTATGGGTGCGCTCAGGCAAGGAGGACGTGGCGGACCAGGACGATACGCTCGTCGTGCCGGAGCATCGCGGCCACTCGCTGGGCCTGCTGATCAAGCTCGCGAACCTTCGGGCGTACCGCGAACGATTTCCCACGGCACGCAAGGTCGTCACGTTCAACGCGGAGGAGAATCAGCACATGCTCGCCATCAACGAGGCCCTGGGCTTCAGGCCCGCGGGGTACGACGGCGAGTGGTACAGGAGGCTGGGATGAGCCACCCCCTCGATGACGAAGAGCAGGCGATAGCGGAGGCGGCCTTCCGTCTCCCGGTTCCGCCGACGTCGGCGGTCCGCACTGAGGCGAGGGCCGCGCAGGTGGCGGGGATCGCCGTCGTCGTCAGCTTTGTCGCGGCCCTGATCGCCTTCGCCGGCCGCCGGCCGGGGCTCTCGGGGGGCAACGGCGTGGGTGACGTGGCTGCCCTCATCGGCGGGGTGGTCGCGGCGATCGTCCTGCCGCTCGCGTACCGGCACAGCTACGACCATCCCCAGCACCACTGGCTCGTGGAACGCCCGGCGTGGCGGCGCTATCTGGGCCTCCTCGCGCTGGCAGCCGTGCACGGTGCGATCGCGTTCATGGCGGCCTGGGCAGGGTTCCGGATCTTCCAGCAGGCGTTCGGAAGCCTCACGATGGACCCGTTCGCGGGGGCGATCGCGACCTCGATCGTCGGAGGCCTCTCGGCCTACGCGACATACCAGTCCGGGGCGCGCATGAACAGCTACCTCCTCTCGAACCTGCTCGCGACCTACCTCGGTGCGGGCGTGCTGACGTCGATGGTCACCACAACGAACCCGACATGGTGGGAGGTGAACTTCAGCGTGCTCGGGGCGGCGAACAGCGGCGTGGCGTGGGCCTTCAACGCAACGCTCGTGACGGGCGGGATCGTCATCACGATGCTCGCCGAGTACGTGACTCGGGACATCCAGGCCCTTGCGGCGTATCGCGGCGACAGCTCGGGCCGGAGTGATGTTCGGACGCGGCCTGTTCTCGTATGCCTGGTCCTCATGGGGATTCTCCTGGCCGGAACGGGCCTCGTCCCGGTGGATGTGTTCATGCCAGCGCACAACGCCCTCGCCACGTCGATGTCCGGGGCGTATGTCGCGCTTGTCGTGGGGCTCCCGAAATGGGTTCCGGGGTTGAGCCGGACGTTCCAGGTCACGGGCTTCGTGATGCTCGGGGGAGCGGTGCTGGCCGTGTTCCTCTGGTACCCGCTGGCGTACTACAACATGACCGCCATGGAGCTGTTCGTGGCGGGAGTTGTGCTGGGCTGGCTGGTGCTGCTCATCCGGAATGTCGCCGCTGCGCTCGAGGACGCGCGGAGGCGCGCGCTGAGCGATCTGCTCGGCAGCTGACGCGGATTTGGTCCGATGCCGACGCATCGCGTACTCTGAGAAGACCAAAGACCGCCGGTCGCTGTTTCGTGTGCTCTGAGCCTGCGCAAACAGTCTAAGGTCCCCGGAAGGGGCGGCCTGCGCAGGTGAACGAGCGCCAAGCTCTGGTGCGCATTTACGCGCCAGCCCTCCACGCCCCGTGCATCTGCGCGGGGCGTTCGTATTTCCGGGAACCGAGTATCGGCCAAATTCCCCGGAAGGAGGGTTATGGCAACGCCTAGCAAGGTGGCAGCTGTCGAGGAGATCACCAAGGATTTCCAGGATTCGGCGGCAGCAGTCCTGACCGAATACCGTGGGCTCTCCGTCGCCCAGCTCAAGAAGCTGCGTCGTGCGCTCGGCCAGGACAACAAGTTCTCGGTCGTGAAGAACTCCCTGACCGCCATCGCCGCGAAGGAGGCCGGCGTCGAGGCGTTCGACGGCCAGCTTGCCGGACCGACTGCGATCGCGTTCATCAAGGGTGACGCCGTTGCGGCCGCCAAGAGCCTGACCGACTTTGCCAAGGAGAACAAGCAGCTGGTCATCAAGACCGGCTACTTCGAGGGCAAGGCGCTCGACGCGAACGAGGTGGCCGCTCTGGCCGCCCTGGAGTCCCGCGAACTGCAGCTCGCACGGGTTGCCGGCGTCCTCAAGGCGCCCATGTCCGCCGTCGCGCGCGTCGTCGACGCGCTGCGCATCAAGCTCGAGGAAGAGGGCGGCGCTCCGGCCGCTGCTTCCGAGGCTCCGGCCGAGGCCCCTGCCGAGAGCTGATCTCAACCACCCCCACATACTCGGCGCGCTGCGGGCACACCCCGGCCGCGCCACTGAAACGAAAGGACGCCAACCATGGCGAAGCTCACCCAGGACGAGCTGATCGAGGCCTTCAAGGAGCTCACCATCATCGAGCTCTCCGAGTTCGTGAAGAAGTTCGAGGAGGTCTTCGAGGTCACCGCTGCTGCCGTGGCCGTTGCCGGCCCCGCCGGTGGCGGTGCTGAGGCTGCTGCTGAGGAGGAGAAGGACTCCTTCGACGTCATCCTCGAGGCTGCTGGCGACAAGAAGATCGCGGTCATCAAGGAGGTCCGTGGCCTCACGTCGCTCGGCCTCAAGGAGGCCAAGGACCTCGTCGACGCCGCCCCCAAGGCTGTCCTCGAGGGCGCCAACAAGGAGACGGCGGAGAAGGCCAAGGAGGTCCTCGAGGCCGCTGGCGCCACTGTCACCCTCAAGTAAGCTCTCACGCTTGCCCGAAGGGCCCCGGTTCCATTGTGGAACCGGGGCCCTTCCCGTTGAGCGGTCCCCGGTCAGAGGGGGTCGCTGATGTCTGCTACCGTCGCGTCCAGCGTCCTGAACAGCTCCTCGGCGTCCACGAACGCGCTCCTGCCGTGTTCGCCTGCACCGAGGGAGATGCGCCCGCTGATGCTCGCGTCGGCATACACGGGCCAAGCCGTGGTCGAGCCGAGCGGGGTGATGGTTCCGCGTTCGTAGCCGGTCGCTTCAAGCGCGACGTCGGCGGCCGGCATTGAGAGCCGGTTCACCCCGACGAGCTTGCGGAGCTTGGGCCAGGAGATCTGCCGGTCTCCGGGGATGAGCGCGAACAGGAAGCTCCCGTCCGGGTGCCGGACCACGAGAGACTTCACGATCTCCCGAGGCTCGATCCCCAGATTGGCGGCCGCTTCCTCGAGACTGCGGGCGCGCCCGCGGTCGGCAACTTCGACGCGTAGGCCGCGCGCCGCGGCGTCGTCGAGAAAACGCGTGTGTCCACTCACGGGCCGCTCAGTCCCGGAAGAGCAGGAGCGCCTCGCCCTGCCCGCCGCCGCCGCAGAGGGCGACGGCGCTGCGTCCCCTCCCGCGGCGCGCGAGCTCGAGCGCGGCGTGGCCTGCCAGACGGGCCCCGGATGCCCCGATCGGATGGCCGAGGGCGATCGCGCCCCCGTGGATGTTCGTCCTCTCCAAGGGGTACTTGAGGTCCTTGAGCGACTGGACCGCGACCGAGCCGAACGCCTCGTTGATCTCGATGAAGTCGAGGTCCTCGGTGGTCCAGCCCGCGCGCGACAGCGCGTTCGCGATCGCGTTCGACGGCTGCGAGTGGAGTGAGTTGTCAGGCCCCGCCACCTGCCCGGGCTTGCCGACGACGGCCAGCCAGGAGAGCCCGTGCTCTTCGGCGTAGGCGCGGCTCGTCAGGACGAGGGCGGCGGCGCCGTCCGAGAGCGGCGACGAGTTGCCCGCGGTGATCGTCCCGTCCGAGGCGAAGGCGGGCTTGAGCGGTGCGAGCGTCTCGAGGCTCGTGTTCGGGCGCACGCCCTCGTCCGTCGTCACCGGAATCGGATCGCCTTTGCGCTGCTTGACCTCGATCGGCGAGATCTCGTCGTCGAACACGCCGTCCTTCTGGGCCCGCGCGGCTCTCTGATGCGAGGCCGCTGCAACCTCGTCCTGCGACTTCCGGTCGATGCCGAGAGTCAGATTGCGGCTCTCCGTCGAGAGGCCCATCGACTGCCCGTCGAAAGCGTCGGTGAGCCCGTCGTGGGCCGCGACGTCGAGCGCGGCAACCGTTCCGTACATCCAGCCCTGCCGCGAGCCGGGCAGCACGTGCGGGGCGCGGCTCATCGACTCCTGGCCGCCGGCGACGACGACGGTCGCGTCACCGGCGCGGATCATTCGGGCGGCGTCGATCACCGCGGTAAGCCCCGAGAGGCACACCTTGTTCAGGGTGACACAGGGGACGTTCCAGCCGATGCCCGCAGCGATGGCGCTCTGGCGTGCCGGGTTCTGCCCGGCGCCGGCCTGGAGGACCTGACCCATGATGACGGTGTCCACGGCGTCCGGCCCCACCCCGCTCTTGCCGAGGGCCGCAGTGATGGCGTGTGCCCCGAGGTCGACGGCGGAGAAGCTCACGAGCTGTCCGTTGAGCCGGCCGAAGGGGGTGCGCGCTGCCGAGAGGATGACCACATCGTCGATGCCGCTGCTCATGGCGTCTCCTGTCACGTCGTCGTGGGCCTAACTAGCTGGTGTGTTTCAGGCTACCGCCGTTGAACCGCCCGCGCGCGGGCTGGGAACTGGGTGTACAGTTTCAGCTGCAGGACCACTCCGCACCTGCCTCGCGGTGGCGATGAGGCCTCCGCTCGTAGGCACTTGACCGGATCCGACTTGTGCGCTAGACACGTGCGCTTAAAGCGGCTATGCTAGATCTTTGCGTTCTCCCTTTCTGACCTCCAGCCTTCATATAGCGGTGGGCTCGTGGGCGGCCGTCCATTTAACAGAACAGTTGCTGGGCAGCCGCATGGTTGGGGGAGGGTGCGGACAATCCTGAAGGTCTGTGGAAGGATCCCTCTTGGTCGCCTCGAGCACCTCTGATACCCAAACCGCTAACACGGACGGCGCGCGTAGCCGGCTCTCTTTCGCCAAGATTCACGAGCCCCTCGACGTCCCCAACCTCCTCGCCCTCCAGACCGAGTCCTTTGACTGGCTCGTCGGCAACGAGCGCTGGCAGGCCCGCGTGGCCAAGGCGGCGGAGGAAGGCGACGCAAGCGTCGCCACCACGTCCGGCCTCGCCGACATCTTCGAGGAGATCTCCCCGATCGAGGACTTCCAGGGCACCATGTCCCTGAGCTTCTCGGACCCTGAGTTCGCGGATCCGAAGTACACCATGGAGGAGTGCAAGGAGCGCGACGCCACCTACTCGGCCCCGCTGTACGTCAAGGCCGAGTTCATGAACAACAACACGGGCGAGATCAAGCAGCAGACCGTGTTCATGGGCGACTTCCCGCTCATGACCGAAAAGGGCACGTTCGTGGTCAACGGCACCGAGCGTGTCGTCGTCTCCCAGCTCGTCCGCTCCCCGGGCGCCTACTTCGAGCGCGCCGCGGACAAGACGAGTGACAAGGACATCTTCACCGCGAAGATCATTCCGTCGCGCGGTGCCTGGTTCGAGCTCGAGATCGACAAGCGCGACCAGGTCGGCGTGCGCCTCGACCGCAAGCGCAAGCAGTCGGTGACCGTCCTCCTCAAGGCGCTCGGCTGGAGCGAGGGGCAGATCCTCGAGGAGTTCGGCGAGTACGACTCGATCCGTGCCACCCTCGAGAAGGACACCACGGAGACCCGTGAGGACGCGCTCCTGGACATCTACCGGAAGCTCCGTCCGGGCGAGCCCCCCACGGTCGACGCTGCCCAGTCGCTGCTCGACAACCTCTACTTCAACCCGAAGCGCTATGACCTCGCCAAGGTTGGCCGCTACAAGATCAACCGGAAGCTCGGCGTGGACCGCCCGCTCTCCGACCGCGACGCCTCGGTCCTCCACATCGAGGACATCGTGGCGATGATCAAGTTCCTCGTCGCGCTGCACGCCGGCCAGAAGTCCATCTCGGGTGTCCGCGACGGCCAGCCGATCGAGGTCCGCGTTGAGGTCGATGACATCGACCACTTCGGCAACCGCCGCATCCGCGCCGTTGGCGAGCTCATCGAGAACCAGGTCCGCACCGGCCTGTCCCGCATGGAGCGCGTGGTGCGCGAGCGCATGACGACTCAGGACGTCGAGGCGATCACCCCGCAGACCCTTATCAACATCCGCCCGGTGGTGGCTGCGATCAAGGAGTTCTTCGGAACGTCCCAGCTCTCGCAGTTCATGGACCAGAACAACCCGCTCTCGGGCCTCACCCACAAGCGCCGTCTCTCGGCCCTCGGCCCCGGCGGCCTGTCCCGCGACCGCGCGGGCATGGAGGTCCGTGACGTCCACCCGTCGCACTACGGCCGCATGTGCCCCATCGAGACCCCTGAAGGCCCGAACATCGGCCTCATCGGCTCTCTCGCCTCGTACGGGCGGATCAACCCCTTCGGGTTCATCGAGACGCCCTACCGCAAGGTGAACAACGGCGTGGTCTCCGACCAGGTCGAGTACCTCACGGCAGACGACGAGGCCGAGGTCCAGATCGCCCAGGCCAACTCGCCGCTGAACGAGGACGGCAGCTTCGCCGAGGACATGGTCCTCGTCCGCCAGCGCGGCGGCGGCGGCGAGCCGGTCCTCATCCCGGCCGACGAGGTCGAGTTCATGGACGTCTCCCCGCGCCAGATGGTGTCGGTCGCGACCGCCCTCATCCCCTTCCTCGAGCACGACGACGCGAACCGAGCCCTCATGGGTGCGAACATGCAGCGTCAGGCCGTGCCGCTCGTCCGTTCCGAGGCGCCGTTCGTCGGCACCGGCATGGAGCGCGCGGCCGCGGTGGACGCGGGCGACGTCGTTGTGGCTACGAAGGCCGGCGTCGTCACCGAGGTCTCGGCGGACCTCGTCGTCGTCCTGAACGACGACGGCACGGAGACGAACTACCGCATCGGCAAGTTCGACCGCTCGAACCAGGGCAACTGCTACAACCACCGCGTCCTCGTGAACGAGGGCGATCGCCTCGAGCTCGGCGGCATCATCGCCGACGGTCCGGCGACGGACCAGGGCGAACTCGCGCTCGGCCGCAACCTCCTCGTCGCGTTCATGTCGTGGGAGGGCCACAACTTCGAGGACGCGATCATCCTCTCGCAGCGCCTGGTGTCCGAGGACGTCCTGTCCTCGATCCACATCGAGGAGCACGAGATCGATGCGCGCGACACGAAGCTGGGCGCGGAAGAGATCACCCGTGACATCCCCAACGTGTCCGAGGAGGTCCTGTCTCAGCTCGACGAGCGGGGCATCATCCACATCGGCGCTGAGGTCGAGGCGGGCGACATCCTGGTCGGCAAGGTCACCCCGAAGGGCGAGACCGAGCTGACCCCGGAGGAGCGGCTCCTGCGCGCGATCTTCGGCGAGAAGTCCCGCGAGGTCCGTGACACGTCCCTCAAGGTCCCGCACGGCGAGTCCGGCACCGTCATCGGCGTCCGCGTCTTCGACCGCGACAACGATGACGAGCTGCCCCCGGGCGTCAACCAGCTCGTGCGCGTCTACGTCGCTGCCAAGCGCAAGATCACGGACGGCGACAAGCTCGCTGGCCGCCACGGCAACAAGGGCGTCATCTCCAAGATCCTGCCCGTCGAGGACATGCCGTTCCTCGCCGACGGAACTCCCGTCGACGTCGTTCTCAATCCGCTCGGCGTGCCGGGCCGTATGAACGTGGGCCAGGTCCTCGAGACGCACCTCGGATGGGTCGCGAAGACCGGCTGGAAGATCGAGGGCGAGCCGGAGTGGGTCAACAACCTCCCGAACCTCCCGCGTGAGACGGGCCCGAACCAGAAGCTCGCCACCCCGGTGTTCGACGGCGCGCGCGAGGAGGAGATCTCCGGTCTTCTCGACTCGACGAACGTCACCCGCGACGGCGACCGGCTCATCAACTCCTCGGGCAAGGCGCAGCTGTTCGACGGTCGTTCCGGAGAGCCGTTCCCGGATCCGATCTCCGTGGGCTACATGTACATCCTGAAGCTCCACCACCTCGTGGATGACAAGATCCACGCTCGGTCCACCGGTCCGTACTCGATGATCACCCAGCAGCCGCTCGGTGGTAAGGCGCAGTTCGGCGGCCAGCGCTTCGGCGAGATGGAAGTGTGGGCCCTCGAGGCCTACGGTGCGGCGTACACGCTGCAGGAGCTCCTCACGATCAAGTCGGACGACATCCACGGACGCGTGAAGGTCTACGAGGCCATCGTCAAGGGCGAGAACATCCCCGAGCCGGGCGTCCCCGAGTCCTTCAAGGTCCTCATCAAGGAAATGCAGTCCCTGTGCCTGAACGTGGAGGTCCTCTCCGCAGACGGCCAGACGATCGAGATGCGCGATTCCGACGACGCGGTCTTCACCGCCGCCGAGGAACTGGGCATCGACCTCTCGCGCGACGAGCCCAGCTCGGTCGAAGAGGTCTAGTCCTTCACGTATCGGCGCAACGAACGACTTAGAGAACGAGAGAACAGGGACCATATTGTCCAGCGAATCCTCCTTCGGCCTCATGCAGATCGGCCTCGCCACCGCGGATGACATCCGCAACTGGTCGCACGGCGAGGTCAAGAAGCCGGAAACCATCAACTACCGCACGCTCAAGCCCGAGAAGGACGGCCTCTTCTGCGAGAAGATCTTCGGCCCGTCGCGGGACTGGGAGTGCTACTGCGGCAAGTACAAGCGCGTTCGCTTCAAGGGCATCATCTGTGAGCGCTGTGGCGTCGAGGTCACGCGCGCCAAGGTGCGCCGCGAGCGGATGGGCCACATCGAGCTCGCCGCTCCCGTGACCCACATCTGGTACTTCAAGGGCGTCCCGTCGCGTCTGGGCTACCTGCTCGACCTCGCCCCGAAGGACCTCGAGAAGGTCATCTACTTCGCCGCGTACATGATCACCAGCGTGGACGAGGCCCGCCGCCACGAGCAGCTCCCCAACCTCCAGGCCGAGCACGACCTCGAGAAGAAGCAGCTCATCGACGCGCGCGACTCGGACATCGCCGCCGTCGCCCGTGACCTCGAGGAGGAGCTCGCCAAGCTCGAGGCCGAGGGTGCCAAGGCTGCGGACAAGAAGAAGGCGCGCGACTCTGCCGACAAGACGATGGCGACGATCCGCAAGCGCGCGGATGCCGACATCGAGCGCCTCGACGCCGTGTGGGACCGCTTCAAGAACCTCAAGGTCGCCGACCTCGAGGGCGACGAGGCGCTCTACCGCGAGCTCCGCGATCGCTACGGCATGTACTTCGAGGGTTCCATGGGAGCCGAGGCGATCCAGCGTCGCCTCGAGTCCTTTGACCTCGAGGCCGAGGCCGAGGTGCTTCGCGAGATCATCCAGAACGGCAAGGGCCAGCGGAAGACCCGCGCGCTCAAGCGGCTCAAGGTCGTCAGCGCGTTCCTCACCACTGACAACAAGCCGCAGGGCATGGTCCTCGACGCGGTCCCGGTGATCCCCCCGGAACTGCGCCCGATGGTCCAGCTGGACGGCGGCCGCTTCGCGACCTCCGACCTCAACGACCTGTACCGGCGTGTGATCAACCGCAACAACCGCCTCAAGCGGCTTCTCGACCTCGGCGCGCCCGAGATCATCGTGAACAACGAGAAGCGCATGCTTCAGGAAGCGGTTGACTCGCTCTTCGACAACGGCCGTCGCGGCCGCCCGGTGACGGGCCCCGGCAACCGTCCGCTCAAGTCGCTCTCGGACATGCTCAAGGGCAAGCAGGGCCGGTTCCGTCAGAACCTGCTCGGCAAGCGCGTCGACTACTCGGGCCGTTCGGTCATCGTCGTCGGCCCGCAGCTCAAGCTGCACCAGTGCGGCCTGCCCAAGCAGATGGCGCTCGAGCTGTTCAAGCCGTTCGTCATGAAGCGGCTCGTGGACCTCAACCACGCGCAGAACATCAAGAGCGCCAAGCGGATGGTGGAGCGCTACCGCCCGCAGGTGTGGGACGTGCTCGAGGAGATCATCACCGAGCATCCGGTGCTGCTCAACCGTGCACCTACCCTCCACCGCCTCGGCATCCAGGCGTTCGAGCCGCAGCTCGTCGAGGGCAAGGCCATCCAGCTCCACCCGCTCGTGTGCGCGGCGTTCAACGCCGACTTCGACGGCGACCAGATGGCTGTGCACCTTCCGCTGAGCCCGGAGGCCCAGGCCGAGGCCCGCATCCTCATGCTGTCCTCGAACAACATCCTGAAGCCGTCCGACGGCCGCCCGGTGACCCTGCCGTCGCAGGACATGATCATCGGCCTGTACCACCTCACCACCAAGCGTGAGGGCGCAGCGGGCGAGGGTCGTGTCTTCGGGTCCGTCGCCGAGGCGATCATGGCCTACGACAACCGCGAGCTGCACCTCAACGCGCAGGTGAAGATCCGTCTCGAGGGCTTCGTGCCGTCGGCGGAGCGTCCGGCCCCCGAGGGCTGGGAGGCCGGCCAGCCGGCGCTCGTCGAGACGTCGCTCGGCCAGGTCATCTTCAACGAGACCCTGCCCGAGGACTACCCGTGGGTCGAGTCCGTGGCGGACAAGGGGCAGCTCTCGAAGATCGTCAACGATCTCGCGGAGCGCTACCCCAAGGTCGTCGTCGCGGCGACCCTCGACAACCTCAAGGACGCAGGCTTCCACTGGGCGACCCGTTCGGGCGTCACCGTGGCGATCTCGGACATTGCGGTGCCCGAGGCGAAGCCGACCATCCTGGCGGGCTACGAGGACCGTGCGGCGAAGATCCAGAGCCAGTACGACAAGGGCCTGATCGACGACGAGGAGCGCCGCTCCGAGCTCATCGAGATCTGGGACAAGGCGACCAACGAGATCGCCTCGGTGATGCGCGAGTCCATGCCGAAGATGAACACCATCAACCGCATGGTCTCCTCCGGTGCCCGTGGTAACTGGATGCAGGTCCGACAGATCGCCGGCATCCGTGGCCTCGTGGCCAACCCGAAGGGCGAGATCATCCCGCGCCCGATCAAGTCCTCGTACCGCGAGGGCCTGTCGGTGCTCGAGTACTTCATCGCCACGCACGGCGCCCGCAAGGGTCTTGCCGATACGGCTCTCCGTACCGCCAACTCGGGCTACCTGACGCGTCGTCTCGTGGACGTCTCGCAGGACGTGATCGTGCGCGAGGAGGACTGCGGCACCGAGCGCGGCCTCGTCGTCCCGATCGCGATCCCGGACCACAACGGGGAGCTTGTGCGCGATGAGAACGTGGAGAACACGGTCTACACGCGCACGCTCGCTGTCGACGTCGTCGACTCCGAGGGCAACGTCCTGGCCGAGGCCGGCGCTGATCTGGGCGATGTGCTCATCAACCGCCTCGTCGAGGCGGGCATCACCGAGCTCCGCGTCCGCTCCGTCCTGACCTGCGAGTCCGCGGTCGGGACGTGCGCCAAGTGCTACGGCCGGTCGCTCGCGAGCGGCAAGCTCGTGGACATCGGCGAGGCGGTCGGCATCATTGCCGCCCAGTCGATCGGCGAGCCGGGCACCCAGCTGACCATGCGTACGTTCCACACCGGCGGCGCCGTCTCGGCGTCCGGCAGCGAGGACATCACCCAGGGTCTTCCCCGTATCCAGGAGCTCTTCGAGGCCCGCACCCCGAAGGGTGTTGCCCCGATCTCCGAGTCGGCGGGCCGCGTCTCGATCGAGGACACGGAGAAGCAGCTGCGGATCGTCGTGACCCCGGATGACGGCAGTGAGGAGATCGCGTATCCGGTGTCCCGCCGTGCGCGTCTGCTCGTCGAGGAAGGCCAGCACGTCGAGGTCGGGCAGAAGCTCGTCAACGGCCCGGTCGACCCGAAGCAGGTCCTGCGTATCCAGGGCCCGCGCGAGGCGCAGAAGTTCCTCGTCGACGAGGTCCAGGGCGTGTACCGCTCGCAGGGCATCGGCATCCACGACAAGCACGTGGAGGTCATCGTCCGGCAGATGCTGCGTCGCGTCACGGTCATCGAGTCCGGCGACACGGATCTGCTCCCCGGCGAGCTCGCCGAGTCCCGCCGCTACCGCGACGAGAACCGCCGCGTGGTGTCCGAGGGCAAGCGTCCGGCTTCCGGGCGTCCCGAGCTCATGGGCATCACCAAGGCGTCGCTCGCCACGGAGTCCTGGCTCTCGGCCGCGTCCTTCCAGGAGACCACCCGCGTCCTCACGCAGGCGGCCATGGAGGCGAAGAGCGACCCGCTGCTGGGCCTCAAGGAGAACGTCATCATCGGTAAGCTCATCCCGGCCGGTACCGGTCTGCCGCGGTACACGGATATCGCGGTCGAGCCCACCGAGGAGGCCAAGGCCACGCTGTTCACCGGTCCGAGCGCCTTCAGCGACTTCGCCTACGATCCGCTGAACGGCGACGGCGTCCAGGAGTTCCACGCGATTCCGCTGGACGACTACGACCTGGGCGGCGGCGACTACCGCTGACGGCCCGCCGTCGTCGTCCCTCTCCACTGCGAGCGGACGACGACGGCGACCGCCGCCACCGCGCGGCCCTCTCCCGTTGCGCCGTCACGTCCGCTGGGTTCACACCCGGCGGACGTGACGGCGCAACCGTCGTTTAGGGGGCACCCGGCTGCGCGTGCTAAGATTTCTACGATTGTTTCTGTGTGGCAGAGGATGATGGCCGCTGTGCGAGAGCACGGGCGGGGCCTGTTTCCGGGTTGCGGGGTTGGTGCGCAACAAATGCCACACTTTCGCACGCCTACGGTC
Source organism: Sinomonas gamaensis (assembly GCF_005876955.1). Classification (GTDB taxonomy): domain Bacteria; phylum Actinomycetota; class Actinomycetes; order Actinomycetales; family Micrococcaceae; genus Sinomonas; species Sinomonas gamaensis. The sequence goes on along the minus strand of NZ_SSCL01000003.1, from coordinate 362,335 downwards.
GATCGCCGCAGCGAGTGTGAATCGACCGTCAATGCTCGTTGAGGCAGGCCCGTGGTACGGGTGAGCCTGCCCCGAGCGCAGTCAACGAAAGTACGGAGAACACGAAAGTGCCTACCATTCAGCAGCTGGTCCGCAAGGGCCGCGCGCCGAAGGTCTCCAAGACCAAGGCTCCCGCCCTCAAGGGCAACCCGATGCGCCGCGGCGTGTGCACCCGCGTGTACACGACCACGCCGAAGAAGCCGAACTCCGCGCTCCGCAAGGTCGCCCGTGTCCGCCTGACCGGCGGCATCGAGGTCACGGCCTACATCCCGGGCGTCGGCCACAACCTGCAGGAGCACTCGATCGTGCTCGTCCGCGGTGGCCGTGTGAAGGACCTTCCCGGTGTCCGCTACAAGATCGTCCGCGGTGCGCTCGACACGCAGGGCGTCAAGAACCGTCAGCAGGCCCGCAGCCGCTACGGCGCGAAGAAGGAGAAGAAGTAATGCCTCGCAAGGGTCCTGCCCCCAAGCGCCCGCTCGTCGTCGACCCGGTCTACGGCTCGCCGCTCGTCACGCAGCTCATCAACAAGGTCCTCGTGGACGGCAAGAAGTCCACGGCTGAGCGCATCGTCTACGGTGCTCTCGAGGGCGCCCGCCAGAAGACCGGCGGCGATCCCGTGGCCACGCTCAAGAAGGCGATGGACAACGTCCGTCCGACCCTCGAGGTCAAGTCCCGCCGCGTTGGTGGTGCGACCTACCAGGTTCCCGTCGAGGTCAAGCCGGGCCGCGCGACGGCGCTCGCTCTCCGCTGGCTCGTCGGCTACTCGAAGGCGCGCCGTGAGAAGACCATGACCGAGCGCCTCCAGAACGAGCTCCTGGACGCCTCGAACGGTCTCGGTGCCGCGGTCAAGCGCCGCGAGGACACGCACAAGATGGCGGAGTCGAACAAGGCCTTCGCCCACTACCGCTGGTAAATGCCTGATTCGCCGCTGGCCCCACGAGGGCCAGCGGCGAATGCGCAGCCTACAAGGGAAACATAGGGAGACACCGTGGCACTCGACGTGCTTACCGACCTCAGCAGGGTCCGCAATATCGGCATCATGGCCCACATCGATGCCGGCAAGACCACCACGACCGAGCGGATCCTCTTCTACACGGGCGTGAACCACAAGATCGGCGAGACGCACGACGGTGCTTCGACGACCGACTGGATGGAGCAGGAGAAGGAGCGCGGCATCACCATCACGTCCGCCGCGGTGACCTGCTTCTGGAACCAGAACCAGATCAACATCATCGACACCCCCGGCCACGTGGACTTCACGGTCGAGGTCGAGCGCTCCCTGCGTGTGCTCGACGGCGCCGTTGCCGTCTTCGACGGCAAGGAGGGCGTCGAGCCGCAGTCCGAGACGGTGTGGCGTCAGGCCGACAAGTACAACGTTCCCCGCATCTGCTTCGTCAACAAGATGGACAAGCTCGGCGCGGACTTCTACTTCACGGTCGACACGATCATCAAGCGCCTCGGCGCGAAGCCGCTCGTCATGCAGCTTCCGATCGGTGCTGAGAACGACTTCGTCGGCGTCATCGACCTGCTCACCATGAAGGCCCTCGTCTGGCCTGGCGACGCCAAGGGCGACGTGACCATGGGTGCTGCCTATGAGACCCAGGAAATCCCGGCCGACCTCAAGGAGCGCGCTGAGGAGTACCGCCACCAGCTCGTCGAGACGGTCGCCGAGGCCACCGAGGAGCTCATGGAGAAGTACCTCGAGGGCGAAGAGCTCACCATCGAGGAGCTCAAGGCCGGCATCCGCCACCTCACGGTCAACTCCGAGATCTACCCGGTGTTCTGTGGCTCCGCGTTCAAGAACCGCGGCGTCCAGCCGATGCTCGACGCGGTCATCGACTACCTGCCCTCGCCCCTCGACGTGCCCGCGATGATCGGCCACGACCCGAAGGACGAGTCGGTCGAGCTGTCCCGCAAGCCGAGCGAGGAAGAGCCGTTCTCGGCTCTCGCCTTCAAGATTGCTGCGCACCCGTTCTTCGGTCAGCTGAACTTCATCCGCGTGTACTCCGGCAAGGCGACGTCGGGCATGCAGGTGCTCAACTCGACCAAGGGCAAGAAGGAGCGCCTCGGCAAGCTCTTCCAGATGCACGCCAACAAGGAGAACCCGGTCGAGGAGCTCCACGCTGGCCACATCTACGCCGTGATCGGCCTCAAGGACACGACGACGGGCGATACGCTCTGCGATATCAACAACCCGATCGTCCTCGAGTCGATGACCTTCCCGGAGCCCGTGATCTTCGTGGCCATCGAGCCGAAGACCAAGGGCGACCAGGAGAAGCTCTCGACGGCCATCCAGAAGCTCTCCGCTGAGGACCCGACGTTCACCGTCTCCCTCAACGAGGAGACCGGTCAGACCGAGATCGGCGGCATGGGCGAGCTCCACCTCGACATCCTCGTGGACCGCATGCGCCGCGAGTTCAAGGTCGAGGCCAACGTCGGCAAGCCGCAGGTCGCCTACCGCGAGACCATCAAGAAGAAGGTCGAGAAGGTCGACTTCACGCACAAGAAGCAGACTGGCGGTTCCGGCCAGTTCGCGAAGGTGCAGGTCACGTTCGAGCCGCTCGACACGTCCGAGGGCACGTTCTACGAGTTCGTGAACGCTGTCACGGGTGGGCGCGTGCCGCGCGAGTACATCCCGTCGGTCGATGCGGGCATCCAGGACGCCATGCAGTTCGGCATCCTGGCGGGCTACCCGATGGTGGGCGTCAAGGCGTCCCTCATCGATGGTGCCTACCACGACGTCGACTCCTCCGAAATGGCGTTCAAGATCGCCGGTTCGCAGGTGTTCAAGGAAGGCGCGCGCCGCGCCAACCCGGTCCTCCTCGAGCCGCTCATGGCCGTCGAGGTCCGCACGCCTGAGGACTACATGGGCGACGTGATCGGCGACCTCAACTCCCGCCGTGGCCAGATCCAGGCCATGGAGGATGCGGTCGGCGTCAAGGTCATCCGTGCGCTCGTCCCGCTGTCGGAGATGTTCGGCTACATCGGCGACCTGCGCTCCCGCACCCAGGGCCGCGCAGTCTACTCGATGCAGTTCGACAGCTACGCCGAGGTCCCGAAGGCTGTGGCCGACGAGATCATCCAGAAGTCGCGCGGCGAGTAGTTCTGGAGGCGGTCGCCTGAGGGCGGCCGCCACCCCCGCGGGGCCGGTTGCCCCGCGAATTTTACGAAAGAATCAGCTCCAAAGTAGACTTGCCAGAGTTTCAGTTGCGACCGTCGCGGCTGGAGGCAGTCTTCTAAAAAACCCTTCTAGGAGGAACCAGTGGCGAAGGCCAAGTTCGAGCGGACTAAGCCGCACGTCAACATCGGTACGATCGGTCACGTCGACCACGGTAAGACCACGTTGACTGCTGCCATTTCCAAGGTGCTTCACGACAAGTACCCGGACCTGAACGAGAGCCGCGATTTCGCGTCGATCGACTCCGCTCCCGAGGAGCGCCAGCGCGGTATCACGATCAACATCTCCCACATCGAGTACCAGACGGAGAAGCGTCACTACGCTCACGTCGATGCTCCGGGTCACGCCGACTACATCAAGAACATGATCACCGGTGCGGCTCAGATGGACGGCGCCATCCTCGTGGTCGCCGCCACGGATGGTCCGATGGCCCAGACGCGCGAGCACGTTCTGCTCGCCCGCCAGGTTGGCGTTCCCTACCTGCTCGTCGCGCTGAACAAGGCGGACATGGTGGACGACGAGGAGCTTCTTGACCTCGTCGAGATGGAGGTCCGCGAGCTCCTGTCGTCGCAGGGCTTCGATGGCGACAACGCTCCGGTCATCCGCGTGTCGGGCCTCAAGGCCCTCGAGGGTGATCCCAAGTGGGTCAAGTCCGTCGAGGAGCTCATGGACGCTGTCGACGAGAGCATCCCGGACCCGGTCCGTGACCGTGACAAGCCGTTCCTCATGCCGATCGAGGACGTCTTCACGATCACCGGTCGTGGCACCGTCGTCACCGGCCGCGCCGAGCGTGGCACCCTCGCCCTGAACTCCGAGGTCGAGATCGTCGGCATCCGCCCGATCCAGAAGACCACGGTCACGGGTATCGAGATGTTCCACAAGCAGCTCGACGAGGCGTGGGCCGGCGAGAACTGTGGCCTCCTTCTCCGCGGTATCAAGCGCGAAGATGTCGAGCGTGGCCAGGTTGTCGTCAAGCCGGGTTCGATCACCCCGCACACCGACTTCGAGGCGAACGTCTACATCCTCTCCAAGGACGAGGGTGGGCGTCACAACCCGTTCTACTCGAACTACCGCCCGCAGTTCTACTTCCGTACCACGGACGTGACCGGCGTCATCACCCTCCCCGAGGGCACTGAGATGGTCATGCCTGGCGACAACACTGAGATGACCGTTCAGCTCATCCAGCCCATCGCCATGGAAGAGGGCCTCGGCTTCGCTATCCGTGAGGGTGGCCGCACGGTTGGCTCGGGCCGCGTTACCAAGATCCTCAAGTAGTCTTCACGAGGATTCGGCGGCCTGCTAGCCGCCACTGAGAAGCCCCGCCGCACCATTGCGGCGGGGCTTTTTCGTCCCGTATTATTCCAGCAACTGGATTAAATGCGCGCCTTGAGCGCGGAGCGGGGGAGTCATGAGCGGTCCTGAGTTCGACGCGTGGTATCAAGCTGGCTTCGACGCCGGTCGGCGTGAGGGCTTCGCGGAGGGCCACCGCTCCGGCTTCTTCGAAGGCCACCGTGCTGGGTGGGAACAAGGGCTGCGGGATGCTGGTGCCGGAGGTTCACTGCCGCCGCCGGTCCCTGCTCCGGGACCGCAGCCGGCTCGGGCCCCTTCGCCTGCTCAGGCCCCCTTGATTGTCCCCGCACGGCCTGGCCCCTCACGGCACGCGCCTGTCATGTCAGGTCCGCCCGTGCTTCGGCGGCCAGAGGAGGATGCAGACGCCGCCGCTGCCAGACGGCGCCGTGCGCGCCGCGGAGTCCAGAACGCGAACATCGCCCTGTACGCGGCCTCGCTGCTGATCGTGGCCGCGGGATCGTTGTTCTTGGCGAGCGGGGTCGCAGACATCGCGAGGATCATGGCCCTGATCTGCGCCACCGCCCTCTTCTACTCAGCGGGGCTCGTGGTTCATGCGCGGGTGCCGCGACTCCGGCCCGCAGCTGTGGCCTTCACAGGCACGGGGCTGGCGCTTCTTCCAGTCTCGGGTCTTGCGGTGGATCTGATCTTGGTTCATCGCCCAGGGGTGACCTGGCTCGTCACGAGTCTTGTGGGCCTGGTGGCTTTCGGGGCAGCGGCGGTCCGGCTTCAGAGTCGTATCCTCGTATATCTGTCGTTGACCTTTGCCTTCAGTGCCGCGTGGTCCGGCGCGTCCGCCCTCGGGGGAGCCTTGGCGATGGACTTCGCCGCGATCATCATGCTTTCCGTAACCCTGGGGATCATCGCGGTCGTCCGGCCACGATGGGTCCCGCCGATCATCCTGCGTTCGGTCATTCGGCTGCACCCCTATGTCGCTCCTGCCACGTTCGCCGCCGCGACGTTTGCTGCGCCGGGGCTGGAGCGCGGGCAGTATCCCGCACTCGTCGGCGCCCTCTGCCTCCACTTCTCGCTGACAGTTCTGATTCGCGGGCCCCTTGCGTTGCGGCGCTTCTCGTGGTGGTCGGCGCGTACGACGGCGGTCATCGCCGTCGCGACTGCCTTCAGCCAGGCGGCGGATTTGGGCGTCTTCGGTGATCGCCTCATCGCTTTCGACGCTGCAGCCGTCGCTGCGGGCGTCATGACTGCCCTCCAGGTACTCGCTGTCGGCATCTTCGAGCGGCCCATCTCAACAGCCGTCGGGCTGTCTCCGCGTGGCATCCGGATTGAGCAGGGCACCGGGACAGTGATCCTGGCCGCGCTTCTCCTTCTTGCCGTGATCGCCCGAGCGCTGGATCTAGGTGGGGCGCGGCCCGTCCTCTTCGTGTTGGCTGCCCTGACGGTCTTAGGGGCCCAGTTCTGCGCGTGGCGGCACGGCCGTGCTACGGAAGCGCTGCCGGTCGTGGCACTCGCCCTCATCGCCGTCGTGGGCGGTCCTCTCGGCCGTGATTCCGTCGCGGTGCTCTCGCTCGTGGCGACGCTTTACTGGCTCGCCCGCGCTATCTGGTCCCCGAGCCTGGTCCTGCCCGGTGATGTGGCTCAGGCCGGTTGGGACAGGGGCCGCTGCGTCGTTGCCGCACGGATCGCCTCCGTGTTTGCCGCTTCGGCTGTCCTCAACGCCGTCCTGCCCGGCTCGGTAGGGTCCGGCGTACGCGCGGCGGCAGTGGCCACAGCGGCAGCGCTGATGGCCTCCCTGCAGCTCGTCGTCCCTGCCTTGCGCCAAGCGGACGCACTCCGACCAGCTCCATTCGCAGGCCCTCACGTGACCGGCTTCATGGCGGCGGCAGCGGTTGGCGGAACCGTTGCCGCAGCGCTGGTCGAGCCGCCGCATGCCGCGACACTGCACGTCATCGCCGCGCTGGGCTGTTCGATCGCGGCCCTGACGCTGATGACGATGTCGATCGGCAAGCCTCATGGCGAGAGCAAGACGGTCCTAACGGTTCGCTTCGAGGAATGGCTGCCCGCGGCGATGCTGTCCGCCGCGGGGCTCGGCCTGTTCGCTGCCGACCGGTGGGGCGGGGGGACCAGCGTTCTGGCCACGCTCTGTGTCGTCTGCGCTGGGGGCTTCTGGCAGTCGTCGAACTCGGCGCGTCGGTGGATGTACGGGTGGGCGACTAGGGTCGTGGTGACCGCCCTCGCGCTGGCAGTGTTCCACATGGCGGCCCGCGAAGGTTGGGTCCTCACCGTCGTGGGGCAGACCGTCACGGCGGCTCACGTTCTTGGGGTCGTTGCGCTCGCCCAGCTGGCGATTCCCCTTGTCGCCGAGGTCCGCGGCACAAGGCGCCGCGGCGTGGCCTTCCGCTGGGGCCTCGAAGACGCCTCGGTGATTCTCGCTGTTGCGACGGCGGCGTGCGCCACCGCTTCCGGCCCCGTCACGTCGGCGCTCATCGTAGGGGTGGCGGTTGGCGCCGCGCTGGCCGGACTCGCATTTCTCCGCCGGAAGGCCGCGGTCGCGGTGGCGCCGAGTGCATACATCCTTACCTCGCTCCTCGCCGCGGGGGATCTGCGGGTCTTGGAGATCGTCACGGCCATCTTTGCGGTCTACGCGGCGATCGTTGTCTTCCTCAGTCGGGACCGCACGGTGGGCGGGGTTCATCTGGTGGCCGCACGCCTGCTGCCTCTGGTCCTCGTTGCCATGGTGGCCCACGATGCCACGGCGTCGGGCACCGTGGTGAGCGTCGCACTCGCGGCCGGCCTCGCCGCGCAGCACGTGGCGCGACTGCTGCTCCGCGGCCGTGCTGCGGACCTTCCGTTCCAGGCCGCGACGTACTGGAGCAGTATCGCCGCCCAGTTTGCCCTGCCCGTTGTCTATGCCGCCACGGGCCGCGGGGAACAGGTCGGCGGACGCTGGGTGCTCCTCGTGGAATCGCTGCTCCTTGTCGCGAGCGTTCTGCTGACCCTGCGCCGCCAGCGAGCAGCGGGGTATGCCGGAATCGTGGGATTGCTCATGACCTTGGTCTGGGCAGGCCCGGCGATCCCGTTCCCCCGCGGCCAGTTCCTCGCTCAGCCACTCGTGACGGGGGTCGGCATGGCACTGACGGCGTGCGTCATCGCCCTCGCTCACACGGTCGGCATGGTTCTGTGGGACGGGACCCGTCGCACCAGCGGAAACCTGGGGTCCTTGTGGCCCTGGACGGCGGGAGCGGCGAGCTTCGCCTTCGTCGCGGCAACGGCGAGTGCCCGAGAGCCAGCCTGGGTCGTCGGTCTCGCGCTCGCCAGCTGCGCGGCCGTCCTGTTCGCGGCCAGCAGCGTGTGGGGCCACGTCCCGGTGGCTTCGGCGGTGTCGTTCCCGCTCGGTACCCTGGCCGCGCCAGCGGCGACGATCGCCGTCGCGCAGAGCATCTTCGCGCGCGAGGTGCCGCCTTGGGACGGCGTGCTCGTGACGCTTGTGGGCGGGGTGCTCCCGGCCGGAATCGGACTGGCGCTCCGGTGGGCCACCGTGTGGGCTGCAGCGGATGAACGGCTAGTCGGCCTCGCGCGGCTCGGCGCAGATCCGGTGCGACGCTGGTCGCTCGTGGGGAGCGCCGTCGTCGCTCTCGGGCTTGCGGCCCGTGCCGCGTGGGCGCCCCCAGCCTCCCCAGTCCTGCCCTTCCTCGCGTTGGCCCTCGTCGCCCTGACTGTCCCCGAACTCGCGCCTCGGTGGCGGCGGATCGCCGCAGAGCTCGGGACGGTGCTCGTGGTCGCTGCGATCCAGAGGGCGCTGTTCGCCGGGAGGACGGGGGAGAGCCCGTTCTGGCTTGCACAGTGGTACGTGGTGGTCGCCGCGGTCGTAGCAGGCGTGCGCTACTTCTCGAGCCAAGTCCGCGCGGGGGCGATTTGGCTCGCAGCGGCGGCGTCGATGGCGACGGTGGCCGGACTCGCGGTGGCGTTCTCGGCTGATGGCCCTCAACAGGTTTGGCTCCTCGTCGTCTTCGCAGGGCTGGTAGGCACTGGCGTGGTGGTGGGGGAGCGCCGCTTTAGCGTGTGGGGGGCACTCGGTGTGCTCGCGTGTGTCCTCTGGGCCGTCCGGGCCTACCCGTACCTGCTTCTCGGTGCGCTCGGACTTGCCCTCATCGGGTGCGCGGTGTGGTGGCTCGTCCGCTCGCCGCGGGGCACACTGCTACCGTAGGAGGAGCCGAGCCGGTGGCCGGCGTTCCTTCAGAAAGGACCCGGGCATGGGCTGGATCATCGTGATAGCGCTCGTGGTCGTGCTTGTGGCCGGCTACTTCTACGTACGGAAGAACTTCAAGAACGAGATCGAGCGCGCCAAGCGCATCCGGCGCGCGAACCGCGGCGAGTAGGGCACCGGCCTCACGCTGCGGTCTGCCGGCGCCGGGCCTGGTTCAGGCTTCGCAGCCACTCGAACGAAGCCTTGGGAGTGCGCTCGAGCGTGTCGAAGTCAACGTGGACGAGCCCGAAGCGCTGTGAGTGCCCGGCAGCCCATTCGAAGTTGTCGAGCAGGGTCCACACGAACCAGCCGGCGAGCCTCACACCGCTGGCCGGGCCGTCTGGCCGTACCGCGAGCAGCGCGGATTCCAGGTGCGAGGCGAGATAGTCGATCCGCTCCTGGTCGTCAATCGGCTCGTCCGCGCTGGAGGGCTCCGGGAAGCTCGCGCCGTTCTCGGTGACGAAGATCGGCGGCAACGCGTCGCCGTAGCGGCGGTGCAGTTCGGCGAGCTGCATGCCGATGTGCTCTGGGGCGATGGGCCATCCGAATCCGGTCCGGGGGAACTCGGGGAACTCCGCCAGGTGGAAGGGGAGCTCCTTGAGGGCCTCGATCTCGCCGGCGAGCTCATTCTCGGGATCCGTTCCAGCCCCGATCCTGACCGGGTAGTAGTAGTTGAGCCCGTAGAAGTCGAGCGGCTGGTGGATCACCTCGAGGTCGCCTTTGCGGATCACTGCGCGCAGGGGCTTGAAGTTTCCACGGCCAAGCCAGGGAAGCTTCGGGTAGCGGCCCAGCAGGATGGGGTCGGCGTAGATGCCGTTGAACAGGGTGTCGAAGACGCGGGCGTGGAGCCTGTCCAGCAGCCGTGAGGACTTCGGATAGACGGGCGCGTGCAGATTGGTGATCCCCACCTGGCCTCGAGCGCCTGATGCCCTGAGCGCCTGAGTGGCAAGCCCGTGGGCGAGGAGCTGGTGGTGCACCGCGGGAAGTGCCCGATAGAAGAGCTTGCGACCGGGCGCGTGCAGCCCGAGCGCATACCCGTTGAGCGTGACGGTGACGGGTTCGTTGAGCGTGATCCACTGCGGCACACGGTCACCGAGCCGCCGCCCTGCCTCCGCCGCATAGTCGGCGAACCTTTCGGAGGTCGAGCGGGACAGCCACCCTCCTTCGCGCTCGAGTGCAAGGGGCGTGTCCCAGTGGTAGAGGGTCACCATCGGGCTGACCCCTGCTTCGAGCAGCAGATCGATGAGCCTGTCGTAGAACGCCCAGCCCTTCTCGTTCCACCGGCCGCGCCCCTCGGGCTGCACGCGGGGCCACGAGATCGAGAGCCGGTACGCGTCGACGCCGAGGTCCCCGAGGAGGGCGACATCCTCCTCGAGTCGGTGATAATGGTCGACGGCGACGGCGGGCGAGGCGCCGTCCTCGATGGCGCCGTCGAGCTCGGCGAAGACGTCCCAGCCTGAGGGGCCCCGGCCGTCGTCGTCCACGGCCCCTTCGATCTGGAAGGCCGCGGTAGCGACGCCCAGCATGAAGTCCGCGGGCAGCATGGCTGCCAAACGGTCGACGGCGAGGCGCGGCATGGGCCTATCATCGCCCCGCCCGCCGGGGCTTGGCTACAGGCCGATTGGCTATCGCCCGCGTTCTCTGGCACACTAGATGAGTTGTTCAAGCGCTCCTTCGCGTCCCGATCCGGATAATGCCGGGTGCAGGGTCCAAGCTGGGGCCCAAATATGACCCACCTCCGCAAAGAAGCTACGGGTACGTGCGTGTGCAAATCACGACACGCCCGACCGCGGGGGTCGGATGGTCGGCTGGCTGAGGAACCCGGGGGCTCCCGGATTCAGCCCGTGCGGCCTGTGGTGGCTTGACCTTGAATGCTTCGGCAGCCACGGATAGCTGAAACCGAACAGTGCGAATGACTGAATGCGAGTTGAGGATATGGCGGGACAGAAGATCCGCATCCGGCTGAAGTCGTATGACCACGAGGTCATCGATACTTCGGCGCGGAAGATCGTTGAGACGGTCACGCGCGCAGGCGCAACGGTGGTTGGCCCCGTGCCGCTGCCCACGGAGAAGAACGTGTACTGCGTTATCCGTTCTCCTCACAAGTACAAGGACAGCCGCGAGCACTTCGAGATGCGCACGCACAAGCGGCTGATCGACATCATCGATCCGACCCCCAAGGCTGTCGACTCGCTCATGCGCCTCGACCTGCCGGCGGACGTCAACATCGAGATCAAGCTCTAGTAGGGAGGTGCTGAGAGAACTATGACCGCAACCCGCAACGTCAAGGGGCTGCTGGGCACGAAGCTCGGCATGACCCAGGTCTGGGACGAGAACAACAACGTCATCCCCGTCACTGTCGTCAAGGCTGACACGAACGTCGTGACCCAGCTGCGCAACGCTGAGACCGACGGCTACACCGCCGTCCAGATCGGCTACGGCCAGATCGACCCCCGCAAGGTCACGAAGCCGATGGCCGGCCACTTCGAGAAGGCCGGCGTCACGCCGCGCCGTCACCTCGTCGAGGTCCGCACCGCGGACGCCGAGACCTACTCGCTCGGCCAGGAGCTCTCCGTCGAGCAGTTCGACGCCGGCCAGAAGATCGACGTCGTCGGCACGACCAAGGGCAAGGGCTTCGCCGGTGTCATGAAGCGTCACGGCTTCGCTGGCGTCTCTGCCTCGCACGGTGCCCACAAGAACCACCGCAAGCCCGGTTCCATCGGTGCTTGCGCCACCCCGGGCCGCGTCTTCAAGGGCCTCCGCATGGCTGGCCGCATGGGCAACGAGCGTCAGACGACGCTCAACCTCACGGTCCACGCTGTCGACGCCGAGAAGTCGCTGCTCCTCATCAAGGGCGCCCTCCCGGGTGCCCGCGGCTCGGTCGTCCTGGTCCGTTCCGCTGTGAAGGGAGCCTGAACTCATGGCTAACGCAACTGTGAACGTGGATCTCCCTGCCGAGATCTTCGACGTCCAGACCAACGTGCCGCTGCTGCACCAGGTTGTCGTCGCCCAGCTGGCCGCTGCCCGTCAGGGCACGCACAAGGTGAAGAACCGCGGCGAGGTTTCCGGTGCCGGTCGCAAGCCGTTCAAGCAGAAGGGCACCGGCCGCGCACGCCAGGGCTCGATCCGCGCCCCGCACATGACCGGCGGTGGCGTCGTCCACGGTCCGACCCCGCGTGACTACTCGCAGCGGACCCCCAAGAAGATGAAGGCTGCTGCGCTCCGCGGCGCCCTCTCGGACCGCGCCCGCAACGGCCGCATCCACGTCGTGGAGTCCCTCGCCTCGGGCGAGAAGCCGAGCACGAAGGACGCGATCGCGACCCTCAAGTCCATCACCGACCGCAAGAACATCCTTGTTGTCCTCGAGCGCGCCGAGGAGAACGCAGCCCTCTCGGTCCGCAACCTCCCCGAGGTGCACGCGCTCTACGCCGACCAGCTCAACACCTACGACGTGCTGGTCTCCGACGACGTGGTGTTCACCAAGGCGGCCTTCGACGCGTTCGTCGCCGATCGGGCGCCCAAGAACGAGGAGACCTCCAAGTGACTGCATCGAGCTACAAGGATCCGCGCGACGTCATCATCGCTCCGGTCGTCTCCGAGAAGAGCTACGGCCTGATCGACGAGGGGCAGTACACCTTCCTGGTGGACCCGCGCTCCAACAAGTCCGAGATCAAGAACGCGGTCGAGCAGATCTTCGCCGTCAAGGTTGCGTCCGTGAACACGGCCAACCGCGAGGGCAAGCGCAAGCGGACCCGTTTCGGCTGGGGCCAGCGCAAGGCAACCAAGCGTGCGATCGTCACTCTCAAGGACGGCGCCACGATCGACATCTTCGGCGGTCCGCTCGCCTGAGCGGAGACCACTTTAACGAGGAATAGGTAAATGGGAATCCGTAACTACAAGCCGACTACCCCGGGCCGCCGTGGCTCGAGCGTGGCCGACTTCGCAGAAATCACGCGCTCGACGCCGGAGAAGTCCCTGGTTCGTCCGCTCCCCAAGAAGGGCGGTCGCAACAACACGGGTCGTATCACCACTCGCCACAAGGGTGGTGGGCACAAGCGCCAGTACCGTCTGATCGACTTCCGCCGTCACGACAAGGACGGCGTGAACGCCCGCGTCGCGGAGATCGAGTACGACCCGAACCGTACGGCTCGCATCGCGCTCCTCCACTTCGTGGACGGTACCAAGCGGTACATCATCGCGCCGAACAAGCTCTCGCAGGGCGACTTCGTCGAGTCCGGTCCGGACGCCGACATCAAGCCCGGCAACAACCTGCCGCTCCGGAACATCCCGGTCGGTACGGTCATCCACGCCGTCGAGCTCCGCCCGGGTGGCGGCGCCAAGCTCGCCCGCTCCGCGGGTGCCTCGGTGCAGCTCGTCGCGAAGGAGGGCAAGTACGCCCAGCTCCGCCTGCCGTCGGGCGAGGTCCGCAACGTCGACGTCCGCTGCCGCGCGACCGTCGGCGAGGTCGGCAACGCCGAGCAGTCGAACATCAACTGGGGCAAGGCCGGCCGCCTCCGCTGGAAGGGCGTCCGCCCGACCGTCCGCGGTGTCGCGATGAACCCGGTCGACCACCCGCACGGTGGTGGTGAGGGCAAGACCTCTGGTGGCCGTCACCCCGTCAACCCGAACGGCAAGCCCGAGGGCCGCACCCGCCGCCCGAACAAGGCGAGCGACAAGCTCATTGTGCGCCGTCGTCGTACTGGCAAGAACAAGCGATAGGAGCCTGGACACATGCCACGCAGCCTGAAGAAGGGTCCTTTCGTTGACCAGCACCTCTTCGTGAAGGTCGCCCGGGAAAACGATAAGGGCACCAAGAACGTCATCAAGACCTGGTCCCGCCGCTCGATGATCATCCCCGACATGCTCGGGCACACGATCGCCGTGCACGACGGCCGGAAGCACGTACCGGTCTTCATCACCGAGTCGATGGTCGGGCACAAGCTCGGCGAATTCGCCCCGACGCGGACTTTCCGCGGCCACGTGAAGGACGACAAGAAGGGCAAGCGCCGCTGACCCTGCCGCATGGCAGAGGAAGCAGTGCTTGAACTTCGAGAAAGAGAAGGAAAGCAATGGAAGCCAAGGCAATTGCGCGTCATATCCGCGTAACGCCGATGAAGGCCCGGCGCGTCGTCAACCTTGTTCGTGGCAAGCAGGCGAATGAGGCTCTGGCGATCCTGAAGTTCGCCCAGCAGGCGGCTTCGGAGCCGGTCTACAAGGTGGTCGCCTCCGCGATGGCGAACGCCCGCGTCCTGGCCGACCGCGATGGTCTGCCGTTCGACGAGAGCGACCTCTACATCAGCGAGGCGTTCGTCGACGAGGGTCCGACCATGAAGCGGTTCCAGCCGCGTGCCCAGGGCCGCGCGTACCGCATCAAGAAGCGCACCAGCCACATCACTGTGGTCGTGGCGACCCCGGAGAACGAGGAGGCCCGCTAAATGGGACAGAAGGTCAACCCGCACGGGTTCCGACTCGGCATCACCACCGACCACGTCTCGCACTGGTTTGCCGACAGCAACAAGCCGGGTCAGCGCTACAAGGACTTCGTCCGCGAGGACGTCCAGATCCGCAAGCTCATGACCAACGGCATGGAGCGCGCAGGCATCGCCCGCGTCGAGATCGAGCGCACCCGTGACCGCGTCCGCGTGGACATCCACACGGCCCGCCCGGGCATCGTGATCGGCCGCCGTGGTGCCGAGGCCGACCGCATCCGCGGCGAGCTCGAGAAGCTCACCGGGAAGCAGGTCCAGCTGAACATCCTCGAGGTCAAGAACCCCGAGATCGAGGCTCAGCTCGTGGCCCAGGGCATCGCGGAGCAGCTTTCGAGCCGCGTCGCGTTCCGCCGTGCCATGAAGAAGGCCATGCAGTCGGCGCAGCGCGCCGGTGCCAAGGGTATCCGCGTGGCCTGCTCGGGCCGTCTCGGCGGCGCCGAGATGTCCCGCTCGGAGTTCTACCGTGAGGGCCGCGTGCCGCTGCACACCCTCCGCGCGAACATCGACTACGGCTTCTACGAGGCCAAGACGACCTTCGGCCGCATCGGCGTGAAGGTCTGGATCTACAAGGGCGACGTGACGTCCAAGGAGCTGGCCGCCCAGGCTGCCGCTGCTCCGTCGGGCCGCGGCCGCGGTGACCGTCCGGGTCGCCCCGGTGGCGAGCGCCGTCGTCGTCCGTCTGGCGACCGCCAGCCGCAGGGTGCCGCTCCCGAGGCAACTGAGGCCCCGGCCGCCGAGGCTGCTCCGGCAGCGGAAGGAGGAGAGGCTTAAATGCTTATTCCCCGTCGTGTGAAGCACCGCAAGCAGCACCACCCGGGTCGTTCCGGCGCTGCAACCGGCGGCACGAAGGTCAGCTTCGGCGAGTACGGCATCCAGGCCCTCTCGCCGGCGTACGTGACCAACCGCCAGATCGAGGCGGCCCGTATCGCCATGACCCGCTACATCAAGCGTGGCGGCAAGGTCTGGATCAACATCTATCCGGACCGCCCGCTCACGAAGAAGCCGGCCGAAACTCGCATGGGTTCCGGTAAGGGTTCGCCGGAGTGGTGGGTCGCCAACGTGAAGCCGGGCCGGGTTCTCTTCGAGCTCGCCGGTGTGAACGAAGAAGTGGCGCGTGAGGCTCTTCGCCTCGCGATGCACAAGCTCCCGTTGAAGGCGCGCATCGTGCGTCGCGAAGGTGGTGAATGAGAATGGCAGTCGGTTCGAAGGACCTGACCGCTGAGAAGCTCGACGAGCTGGATAGCGAGCGCCTCCTCGAGGAGCTCAAGAAGGCGAAGGAAGAGCTGTTCAACCTCCGCTTCCAGTCGGCAACGGGCCAGCTTGAGAACCACGGCCGGCTTCGGTCCGTGAAGAAGGACATCGCCCGCATCTACACGGTCCTCCGTGAGCGCGAGCTCGGCATCCGTGTCGAGCCCGTCGCTGCTGTCGCGGAGACGAAGGACGCCAAGAAGTCCAAGAAGGCCGCCAAGGCTGAGTCGGAGGCCCCCGAGGCGCCGGCTGAGACCGAGGAGGACGCCAAGTGAGCGAGCAGGAGAACAACGTGACGGAGAACGCCGCCGCGGCTGCCGAGAAGCGCGGCCACCGGAAGACGGCCCGTGGCTACGTCGTGTCCGACAAGATGGACAAGACGATCGTCGTCGAGGTCGAGGACCGCGTGAAGCACTCGCTCTACGGCAAGGTCATCCGCCGCACCGAGAAGCGCAAGGCTCACGACGAGAACAACACCGCCGGCATCGGCGACCTCGTTCTCATCGCCGAGACCCGCCCGCTGTCCGCCACCAAGCGGTGGCGCCTCGTGGAGATCCTCGAGAAGGCCAAGTAGGCCCTTCGGGTTCCACCCGATTCGAAGGCGGCCCGTCCCTCATGTGAGGGGCGGGCCGCTTCGGCGTTTCGGGTGCGGCTAACGCTCTCCTCCTCCGTTTCGGGTGCGGCTAGTGCCGCTCCAGGATCAGTTGGTGCACCCGAGACGCCGGAGGGGGAGAGTTGGCGTACCCGAGTTGGTGGGGGAGGGGACGACAGCGGAACCCCCGATGTCAAGAGGGTTCGCCTTTCGTGCTACGATATTGAGCTTGTACGACTGCATTCGGCGTGCCCTCCCGAGGGGGCGTCAAGCAGGCGTGCAGTACCTCGTGAACAATCGTGCCACCGCATAATGCCCTTCTGCGCGCCCGCGCGCGGGCCTTGCCGGGAAGGGGTCAATTGCCTCTGGCACGGCGGTTCAGGTCCGTTCTGGCCACATCCAGGCGGATCGAGAGACACCCCGACAATCCGTTCCGCAAGGCTCGGCGCAGCAAGACCGCGATCTGAGAACCAGCGTGACGTAAGGAGTAGAAGTGATTCAGCAGGAGTCGCGGCTCAAGGTCGCCGACAACACGGGTGCGAAGGAAATCCTCACCATCCGCGTTCTCGGTGGATCTGGCCGCCGCTACGCAGGTATCGGCGACGTTATCGTCGCCACCGTCAAGGACGCGATCCCTGGCGGGAACGTCAAGAAGGGCGACGTGGTCAAGGCCGTCATCGTCCGCACCAAGAAGGAGCGCCGCCGCGCGGACGGCTCCTACATCAAGTTCGACGAGAACGCTGCAGTCATCCTCAAGAACGACGGCGACCCCCGTGGTACGCGTATCTTCGGCCCGGTCGGCCGCGAGCTGCGCGACAAGAAGTTCATGAAGATCGTCTCGCTGGCTCCGGAGGTGCTCTGACTCATGGGCGCAAAGATCAAGAAGGGCGACCTGGTCCAGGTCATCACCGGCACCAAGCAGGAAAAGGGCGGTGACAAGGGCAAGCAGGGCAAGGTCCTGAAGGTGTTCCCCGCAACGAGCCGCGTGCTCGTCGAGGGCATCAACCGCGTCACCAAGCACACCAAGGTCGGCCAGTCGCAGCGCGGCACGAAGACCGGCGGCATCGAGCAGGTCGAGGCTCCGATCCACGTCTCGAACGTGGCCCTCGTTGACCCCGAGACCAAGAAGCCCACGAAGGTCGGCTTCCGCGTCGAGACCGTGGAGAAGGACGGCCGCCAGAAGACGGTCCGCATCCGCTACTCCAAGGCCACTGGGAAGGACATCTGATGACTGAGACTGTCGAGACTCCGGTCAAGATCGTGCCCCGTCTCAAGGCGAAGTACGCGGACACCATCAAGGGTGCCCTCCAGGACGAGTTCAAGTACGTCAACGTGAACCAGGTCCCGCGCCTGGTCAAGGTTGTCGTGAACATGGGCGTCGGCGACGCCGCGAAGGACTCGAAGCTGATCGAGGGCGCTGTGCGCGACCTGACCCTCATTACGGGCCAGAAGCCGCAGGTCACCAAGGCCCGCAAGTCGATCGCCCAGTTCAAGCTCCGTGAGGGCATGCCGATCGGCGCCTTCGCGACGCTTCGCGGCGACCGCATGTGGGAGTTCGTGGACCGCCTCGTGACCCTTGCTCTTCCGCGTATCCGCGACTTCCGCGGCCTCAGCGGCAAGCAGTTCGACGGCAACGGCAACTACACGTTCGGCCTCACCGAGCAGGTGATGTTCCACGAGATCGACCAGGACAAGATCGATCGCCTCCGCGGCATGGACATCACGGTCGTCACGACCGCCAAGACCGACGACGAGGGTCGCGCGCTGCTCAAGGCGCTTGGCTTCCCGTTCAAGAACGAAGACTGAATCACTACATGACAGGTCCGCTCGGGTCCTTCGGGGTTCGAGTGGAAACCGTCATGAGGAAGGGCACGAGCCCACATGACTATGACTGATCCCGTCGCAGACATGCTTACCCGTCTGCGCAACGCCAACTCGGCCTACCACGACGAGGTTGCTATGCCTTCGTCGAAGCTCAAGGTCCGAGTTGCCGACATCCTCAAGGCCGAGGGCTTCATCGCCGGCTGGAAGGAAGAGGACGCCGAGGTCGGCAAGAAGCTGACCCTGACGCTCAAGTTCGGTCCGAACCGTGAGCGCTCCATCGCGGGCGTCCGCCGCATCTCCAAGCCGGGTCTCCGCGTGTACGCGAAGTCCACGAACCTCCCGCACGTGCTGGGCGGCCTCGGCATCGCCATCCTGTCCACCTCTTCTGGGCTCCTGACCGACCGTCAGGCTGCCAAGAAGGGCGTGGGCGGCGAAGTCCTCGCGTACGTCTGGTAAGGGAAGGAAGGAAGAAGATATGTCCCGCATTGGACGTCTCCCCATCACCGTCCCGTCCGGCGTCGAGATCACGATCGACGGCTCTGTCGTCACCGTCAAGGGTGGCAAGGGCGAGCTCACACACACCGTGGCGAGCCCGATCGAGGTCAACCTCGAGGACAGCACCCTCTCGGTGACCCGCCCGAACGACGAGCGCATCGCGCGTTCGCTGCACGGTCTCACCCGCACGCTCCTCGCCAACATGATCGAGGGCGTCACCAAGGGCTACGAGAAGAAGCTCGAGATCGTCGGCACGGGTTACCGCGTGCAGGCCAAGGGCTCGGACCTCGAGTTCGCGCTCGGCTTCTCCCACCCGGTGACCGTCACCGCTCCGGAGGGCATCGCGTTCACGGTGGAGAACCCCACCAAGTTCACCGTGTCCGGCATCGACAAGCAGCGTGTCGGCGAGGTGGCTGCCAACATCCGCAAGCTGCGCAAGCCTGATCCCTACAAGGGCAAGGGCATCCGTTACGCCGGCGAAGTTGTCCGCCGCAAGGTCGGGAAGGCTGGTAAGTAACCATGGGTCTGAGCATCAACAAGAAGCAGCCCGCGAAGTCGCGCACCGCGTCCCGCTCGCGCCGGCACATCCGCCTGCGCAAGCGCATCGTCGGCTCTGCCGAGCGTCCGCGTCTCGTCGTCACGCGGTCTTCGCGCCACGTGTTCGTCCAGGTTGTCGACGACAGCAAGGGCATCACGCTCGTCTCGGCCTCCACGCTCGAGGCTGACCTCCGCGCGTTCGAGGGCGACAAGACGGCGAAGGCCCGCCGGGTCGGCGAGCTCGTCGCCGAGCGTGCCAAGGCTGCCGGCATCGAGTCCGTCGTGTTCGACCGCGGCGGCAACAAGTACCACGGCCGCGTTGCTGCGATTGCAGACGGCGCCCGGGAAGGCGGGCTGGCACTGTGACCGCTGAGAACAACGAGAAGGACAACGTGTCTGAGAATGTGACCGAGGGCGCCGCTGAGGCTGCCGCTCCCGCCACCGAGGACCGCCGCGGCGGTCGTCGTGGCGAGGGCCGCGGTCGCGGCGACCGTGGCGGCCGCGGTGGCCGTGACGGTGGCCGTGACGCCGAGAAGAACCAGTTCGTCGAGCGCGTCGTGACCATCAACCGCGTCGCCAAGGTCGTCAAGGGCGGCCGCCGCTTCAGCTTCACGGCTCTCGTGGTGGTCGGCGACGGCAACGGCACCGTGGGCGTCGGCTACGGCAAGGCCAAGGAAGTTCCCGCGGCCATCGCGAAGGGCGTCGAAGAGGCCAAGAAGTCGTTCTTCCGCGTCCCCCGCGTCGGCACGACTGTCCCGCACCGTGTGCAGGGTGAGGCCGCTGCAGGCGTCGTCATGCTGCGTCCGGCTGCCCCGGGTACCGGCGTTATCGCCGGCGGTCCGGTGCGCGCCGTCCTCGAGTGCGCTGGCATCCACGACGTGCTCTCGAAGTCCCTCGGTTCCTCGAACGCGATCAACATCGTCCACGCGACGATCGAGGCGCTCAAGGGTCTCGAGGAGCCGCAGGCTGTGGCTGCCCGCCGTGGTCTCCCGCTCGAGGAGGTCGCCCCGGCTGCCCTGGTGCGCAACATCGAGAACCAGAAGGCAGGTGTTTGAGTCATGGCGAAGAACCTGGCTCCCTCCGACGCCACGTTGGAGATCACCCAGATCAAGGGCGTCATCGGCGCCAAGCAGAACCAGCGCGAGACGCTGCGCTCCCTGGGCCTCAAGCGCATTGGCCACACTGTCGTCCGCAAGGCCGACGCTGTGACCGTGGGCATGATCAACACGGTTCCGCACCTCGTGAAGGTTGAGGAGGCGAAGTAATGGCTGAGAAGGAAACCGAGCAGAAGGCTCACGCCCTCAAGGTTCACCACCTGCGTCCGGCCGCCGGCGCCAAGACCGCGAAGACCCGTGTCGGTCGCGGTGAGGGCTCCAAGGGCAAGTCCGCTGGTCGCGGTACCAAGGGTACGAAGGCCCGCTACCAGGTCCGCGCAGGGTTCGAGGGCGGGCAGCTTCCGCTGCACATGCGTCTCCCGAAGCTCCGCGGCTTCAAGAACCCCTTCCGGGTCGAGTACTCCGTGGTCAACCTCGAGCGGCTCGTCGAGCTGTTCCCCGAGGGTGGCACAGTGGGTGTCGAGGAGCTCATCGCGATGGGCGCCGTTCGCAAGAACCAGCCCGTCAAGGTGCTCGGCAACGGCGACCTGGCTGTGAAGTTCGACATCACCGCGCACGCGTTCTCCGCGTCCGCGGCTGAGAAGATCGCCGCAGCGGGCGGCTCCACGACCGTCCTCTGACGATCCCCGGAGCCCAGCCGAGGCTGTGAGCTGAAGGCCCCTGCCGCCGTCGTGTGCTCTAGCGCACATGACGCGCGGCGGGGGCCTTTCGCGTGCGCCGGCAACGGGCGTGCAACCCCGGAATTATCCTCCGGGGACGGCCAGCCGGTAGACTCGGTAGCTGTACTCGCTCGCGCAGCAGTCTGCGCGCGAGCCCTGACCCTACGTTCCTCGTGATCGGGGAGGAGAAGCGTGCTCTCTGCCATTGGCCGGGCATTCCGAACGCCGGACCTGCGGCGCAAGCTGCTGTTCACGCTGGGCATCATCGCGATCTTCCGTCTGGGCGCGTTCATCCCCTCACCAGGGGTCAACTACAGCAACGTCAAGACGTGCCTGTCGCCGCTCGTGAGCGGCCAGGACCAGCAGCAGGGCATCTACCAGCTCATGAACCTGTTCAGCGGCGGCGCGCTGCTGCAGGTCTCGGTATTCGCGCTGGGGATCATGCCCTACATCACGGCCAGCATCATCGTGCAGCTGCTCCGTGTGGTGATTCCGCGGTTCCAGGAGCTGTACGAGGAGGGCCAGGCGGGGCAGACGAAGCTCACGCAGTACACGCGGTATCTGACCATCGCGCTGGGCCTCCTGAATGCGACGACCCTCGTCTCGCTCGTCCGTTCGGGCCAGCTGTTCCCGAACTGCCAGCTGCCGATCATCCCCGATCAGAGCATCATCACGACCCTGCTCGTCATCATCACGCTCACGGCGGGCACCGGGCTCATCATGTGGATGGGCGAGCTGGTGACGGAGAAGGGCATCGGCAATGGCATGTCGCTGCTCATCTTCACGTCGATCGCCGCGAACTTCCCGGCGTCGCTCGGCGCGATCTGGTCCTCGAAGGGCCCGGGCACGTTCTTCATCGTGCTGGTGATCGGCCTCGTCACGATGGCTCTGGTGGTGTTCGTCGAGCAGTCCCAGCGGCGCATCCCTGTGCAGTACGCGAAGCGCATGATCGGCCGCCGCACGGTCGGCGGAACCACCACCTACATCCCGGTGAAGGTCAACATGGCCGGCGTCATCCCGGTGATCTTCGCGTCGTCGATGCTGTACCTGCCGGCGCTCGTGGCCCAGTTCAACACTCCGAAGGACGGCTCGAACATCCAGCCGTGGGTCGAGTGGATCAACAACAACCTCACGCGCGGCGATCACCCGGTCTACATGGTGATCTACTTCGTGCTGATCCTCTTCTTCACATACTTCTACGTCGCCATCACCTTCAACCCTGAAGAGGTTGCCGACAACATGAAGAAGTACGGGGGCTTCATCCCGGGCATCCGGGCCGGGAAGCCGACTGCGGATTACCTGCAGTACGTACTTTCGCGCATCACGCTGCCGGGCTCGCTGTACCTCGGCATCGTGGCCCTCATTCCGCTGATCGCGCTCGTGCTGGTGCAGGCCAACACGAACTTCCCGTTCGGCGGCACGTCGATCCTCATCATGGTGGGCGTGGGCCTCGAGACGGTCAAGCAGATCGATGCACAGCTCCAACAGCGACACTACGAAGGACTACTGCGATGACGAGAATGCTGCTCATTGGCCCCCCTGGCTCCGGCAAGGGCACTCAGGCCGAACGGATCTCCCACGGACTCGGCATCGTCGCCATCTCGACCGGGGACATCTTCCGCTTCAACGTCAAGGAGGAGACTCCGCTCGGCCTCGAGGCCAAGAAGTACATAGACGCAGGCGACTTTGTCCCGGACAGCGTGACGAACAGCATGGTGCGCGACCGCCTCGCGCAGGACGACGTCCGCGACGGCTTCCTCCTCGACGGCTACCCGCGCACCGTGGCGCAGGTGGAGTACCTCGACGAGATCCTGGCGGAGTCGGGCCTGAGCCTCGACGTGGTCCTGCAGCTCACCGCGGACGACGAGGAACTCGTCAAGCGCCTCCTGGGCCGCGCCCGGGAGACGGGCCGCAGCGACGACAACGAGACGGTGATCCGTCACCGCCTCGAGCTTTACCACACGCAGACCGAGGCGGTCGTGTCGCGCTACGAGGAGCGCGGCATCCTCACCAAGGTCGACGGCATCGGCGCCATCGACGAGGTCACCGAGCGCGTTCTGGCCGCCATCAAGAACGGCGCGCCGGATCCCGCCTGAGCCAGATCTGCACAGCAGCAATTGACGACGACGGCGCCACTCGCCTTGAGCGGGCGGCGCCGTTGTTCTGCGGGGAGAGGAATCCTGTGATCGGACAGCGCAAGATCGAGTACAAGAACAACGGACAGCTGCGCATCATGGCGGAGGCCGGGGTGCTGCTGAGCCGGGCTCTGGACGCGGCCGTGGCTGCTGTGGCCCCGGGCGTCTCCACTGACGAGCTGGACGCGGCGTTCGCCGAAGTGGTCGATGCGGCCGGCGCCCAGTACAACTTCCTCGGCTACTTCGGCTATCCGAAGCACATCTGCGTCTCCGTCAATGACGAGGTGGTGCATGGGATTCCCGGCCAGCGGAAGCTGCGTGACGGCGACATCCTCTCGATCGACGGCGGCTGCATCGTCCGGGGCTGGAACGCGGACTCGGCCCGCACGGTGATCGTCGGCGAGGGCGACCCCGAGGACGTGCGGCTCTCCGAGGTCACCCGTCAGGCGATGTGGCACGGCATCGCCGCGTTCGGCCGTGGCACGCACGTGGGCGACATCGGCGACGCCATCGACGATTTCGTGACCGCCCAGCCCGGCGCACCGCTCGGGATCCTCGAGGACTACGTGGGCCACGGGATCGGCTCCCAGATGCACATGGCGCCGGATGTGCTCAACTACCGCACGGGCCATCGCGGCGCGAAGATCAAGCCGGGCCTGGCCCTGGCCATTGAGCCGATGCTGGTCCGCGGTTCCATCGATACGAAGGTGCTCGATGACGAGTGGACCGTCGTGACGACCGACGGCGCGCGTTCGTCGCAATGGGAGCATTCGGTCGCCCGCCACAGTGATGGCATCTGGGTGCTCACCTCCGAGGACGGCGGGGCCTCTGAGCTCGAGCCCTTGGGCGTGACCCCGGTACCGATCCCCGCCTGACGGCCTAGACTGTCCGGGAGGCAGGCCGAGGGGCACGAGGGGGCACCGTGAGGCGTGAGCTGGACGCTGTGGGGGAGGTCCGCGAGGGGGCCACGCCGGTGGCTGGGTGGGCCTCGGAGGTGGCTGGATGGTTGGTCGCCGTGCTGCTGGCGCTCGTCGTCGTCGTGCATCTCACCGCAACTGACCGCTCGTGGATGCTCTACTACGATTCCGAGACTGTCCTTCCCGCACTCGTCCGCAGCTCGGTCGTCGCGGGCCAGCCTCAGGACTGGGCCCTCTCTGCGGTCCTCTTCATTCCCGAGATGGGGCTGTATTTCGCGATCGCGGCGCTGGGGCTCGGGATCAAGGGTACGTTCGCCGCCGTCGGGGTGGCCAACTTCCTCCTGCTGTACGGTTCGCTTCGGCTCATGAGCGGCCTCCTTCGGCCCGAGTGGGCGCGCGGCCGCCGCATCGCCGGGGCCCTCGCGGCGTTCGGCCTCGTCGTCCTCCTGACGCTGTTCGAGGACTCGTCGCGGTGGGACTCGTTCGAACTGGCGTCCCTGCTGGCCACGAGCACGTTTTACAGCATGACCGTCATCGCGTCCGTGCTCTCGACGGCCCTCGCCGCTCCGCTTGCACGGGTGGCCACGCGACGTCGCCGTACGTTTCTCGAATTCGGGCTCCTGGGCGTGGCTGCTGTTTCGACCCTGACCAACCCCCTCTATCTGGGGTGGGAAGCGATTCCGCTCGTGCTGGTCTTCGGGCTTCTCGCGTGGAGGCGGGCCGTGCCGTGGCGCTCCTTCGGTCGGGTCGCGACGGTCCTCGCAGTGGGCGCGGCCTTGGGCCTTCTCGGGAGGATCCCCTTCGCGCCAATGATCACGAAGGACGGCCCGGCCTATGCGAATCCCGGCAATCCCTCGGGAACCCTGATCTACTATGCCCGGCTTCTTCTGGACCGGACGTCGAACCTCCTGGGCTCCCTCGAGCTGATTGCTGTTCTGGTGCTTCTCCTCGTGGCGATCTTCGTCTTCCGCCGTTCGGTGGCAGTTGCGGACGGTCCGGCCGGAGTCGTTGCCGGGGTGGCGTGGGTGGCGCCGCTCGTCGTCGTCGTGGGGATGGTGGCACTGGGCGGGGTGGGAACGCGCTACTTCCAGCCGGTGTTCTTTGCACCGCTCGGCGCCGTGGTCCTTGCGCCCGGGCTGTTCTCCGAGGGGAGCCTTGTTCGGAGGCTGCCGCGACGGGTGCTGACGGTCTTGGTTGCGGTGGTCGCCGCGGCGTCCCTCGGAGCATCGGCCTTGGCGGCCCTCGCCGTGCGGAGCTCGGCCGAAGCGATGGATCCCGACGTCCGCTGCGTGGACACGTGGATCACAGCGAGCCACCGGACAGGGGCCGGCCGATTCTGGACGATTCGCGGGCCGAAGGCATATCTCGCGGATCCGCGGCAGCTCGTCCAAGTCGACAACTCGTTCGGAGCCTATCCCTGGCTCACCGATCGGTCCGACTACCGCTCGCAGAACGTCTCTTTCGTGCTGAGCGACGCCCAGTACCCTGCCCCGGCTCTCCCCGCCGCAGTCACGGATGCGCCCCGCCAGACCGTGCCATGCGGTCGGTACACCATCACTGACTTCGGCTCGGAGGTGCTGACCCTCGGGGCGGTCAATCCGAACGCCACCCCCTAGGGAATTCTCGTCAGGGAATTCTGCCCGTTGACTGCACGTTCGGGACACATGTGAAGGCGATAACGTACGAACGCTTCGGCGATGCAGACGTTCTTGAACTGAGGGAAGTCCGGGATGCCCATCCAGGCTCGGATTCCGTGCTCGTGCGGGTCAAGGCCGCCAGTCTCAATCCCGTTGACTACAAGATCCGGCAAGGTCACCTCAGGGGTCTCATGGATGCGGTGTTCCCGGTGATTCCCGGATGGGATGTGGCGGGGGTCGTGGTGAAGACCGGGTTGGACACGCCGGAATTCGAAGTGGGCGACGAGATCCTTGCCTATGCCCGCAAGGACGTCGTCTCAGGCGGCACTCTCGCTGAACTTGTCGAGGTCCCTGTCCGGACGGCAGCCCACAAGCCGAAGGAGTTGAGCTTCGAGGAGGCGGCCGCGCTGCCGCTTGCGGGCCTCACCGCACTTCAGGCGGTGCGGCGCGCCGACGTCTCTGCTGGCCAGACCGTGCTCGTCCACGCCGCGGCGGGGGGAGTGGGCTCGTTCGCGACCCAGCTCGCCGTGCTCGCGGGTGCGCGGGTGATCGGCACTGCCTCCGAGCGGAACCACGAGTACCTGCGCTCATTCGGGGCCGAGCCGCTGGCGTACGGACACGGTCTGGTCGAGGCGGCCAAGGCGCTCGCGCCGGAGGGCTTCGACGTCATCCTCGACTTCGCGGGCCACTCCGCACTCGACACGGTCCATGCTCTTCTTCGCGACGGCGGCATCGTCGCGTCCATCACAGACCACAGGGCTCGGGATGTTTACGGCGGCCAGTACATCTGGGTCCGTCCCGATCGCGCCAACTTGGCCGAGCTCGCAGGCCTTGCCGCGCGGGGGAAGCTCAAGGTCGAGATTGCCGAGATCTTCGACCTCGCCGACGCGGCCCAGGCCTATCGGAAGCTTGAGAGCGGGCACGTTCGCGGCAAGCTCGTGGTTCGGGTCTAGCTAGCTAGCGACAGACGACGACGGCGCCGCTCGCCTCTGAGGTGAGCGGCGCCGTCGTGCTTAACCCAGGCGGGCTAGGCTCAGGCGGACTGGGCTTGGGCAGACTCGGTTCAAGCGGTCAGCTTCGGCCTGACGTCCTTCTCGTAGATGCCCGTGAGGGTCTTCTTGAGGTCCGCCATGATGGCCTTGACGTCACCCTGCTGGGTCACGATCTTGGCGACCGACTTGGCCATCTCCTGGTCGGCGCCCGGCAGGAACACGCGCGCGTTGTCCTGGACCTTGGTCACGGCGAGCTGGTCGATTGCGGTCTGGATCTGCGGGGTCTTCGCGAGGACGGCGGTCATATCCGCGGACTTGCGCACAGGCATGTAGCCGGTCGCGGCGGAGAAGGCGGCCGTGTTCTCCGGCTCTCCGACGAACTTGATGAACATCGCCGCGGCAAGCTGCTGCTCCTTGGTGATCCCAGACGGGATGCCGAGGCCGGCGCCGCCGGTGGGGCAGACGTTCGTGGACGCCTTCGGGCCGCCCGGGAGGAAGCCGACCCCGACGTTGAACTTGGCGTTCTTCAGGATGCCGACGAGCGAACCGGTCGAGGAAATGGTCGCTGAGGCGATGCCCGCGGCGAAGTCATCGGCCGACTCCTTCGAGGAGACGCCCGCCCACTTGTCCTTGTACACCGAGTCCTGGACCCACTGCATCGCAGCGACGGCGTCGGCGGAATCGCAGGTGATGTCCCAGCTGTTGGACCAGCCGGAGCCCCAGCCCCACAGGTTGTTCTGGAGCGTCCAGCCGGCATAGCCGGCGAGGGCCGGGTACATGTAGGCGTACTGGGCGCCCGAGGCTGCCTTGAGCTTGGGGGCCCAGTCGTCGAACTCGTCCCACGACTTCGGCGCGCGGTCGGGGAGGCCGGCGGCCTTGAAGTGGTCCTTGTTGTAGTAGAACAGCGGCGTGGAACGGCCGTACGGCAGGGCCCACTGCTTGCCGCCGTACTGGTAGTCCTTGACGAGCGAATCGCGGTAGTCGCTCAGCTGGACGCCGAGCTGCTTGGCGAGCGAGTCCAGCGGAATGATGTTCCCGTTGACGTAGTAGCGGAACCACCAGACGTCGGAGAGGACCACGACGCCCGGCAGACCCGACTTCGCGGCCTGCGCCGTCTGGAATTTCTGGGCGATCTCCTCGTAGTTCGCGCCCGCGGTGACGAGGTTGACCGTGATGCCCGGGTTCGCCTTCTGGAACTTTTCGATGATCTGCTGCTCGACAGCCTGCGACTGGCCGGGGTGGTTCGTCCAGAACTCGATGCTCGAAGCGGGCTTGACGTTGGAGAAGTCGGTGTCGGGACTGGCGCCCGCTTTGGCGGCCGTACCGCCGGAGGTGTCCGGGCCGGCGCAGGCGGCCAGGGCGAGGGCGCCGGCCCCAGCTCCGGTGAGGGCGAGGAAGCCGCGACGGTTGACGGGGAATGCCATGGTGGGGCCTTTCGTGCGGTGGGTGCGGGTGGGTTCAGTTGGAGACGCTGCCCTGCGTGAGGCCCGCGACGATGTAGCGCTGGAGCATCGCGAAGACCACGAGGACGGGGAGGATGACGAGGACGGCGCCGGCCATGAGGATTCCCCAGCCGGAGCCCGTGTTGCCCTCGGAGTTCTGGAGGAGCGTGAGGCCCACGGGGAGGGTCATCGTCTCGGGCCGGTCGGTGATGATGAGCGGCCAGATGTAGTCGTTCCACTCGTTGACGATGGTTACGAGCGCTACGGTCGCGATGGACGGGAGCGAGACCGGGGCTACGATCCGCCAGAGGCGCCGCCAGTGGCCGGCGCCGTCGAGTTCCGCGGCCTCGAGGATCGAGGCGGGAAGCGTCTTGAAGTGCTGGCGCAGGAGGAACGTGCCGAACGCCGTCCCGAGGCCGGGGAGGATGATGCCCCACAGCGTGTTCTTTCCGCCCATTCCGGCGATGAGCACGTAGTTCGGGAGGATCGCGACCTGTGGGGGCACCATCAGTGCCACGAGGATGAGGACGAAGATGGCGTTCTTGAAGGGGAACCGCACGAACACGAGGGCGTACGCCGTGAGGATCGCGAGCGCCACCTTGATGGCCGAGCCCACGAAGGTCACGATCGCGGAATTGAGGAAGAACCTGCCGAACGGCACGGTGGTGGTCGCCTCGGCGTAGTTCTGGGTGTAGAGCTGCTGGGGCAGGATCCTCAGATCGGTCGTGACGATCTCGCCCGGCGTCTTGAACGAGCTCAGTGCCATCCAGGCGAGCGGGAGGAACACGATGAGCGTTGCGAGGACGAGCGGCACATAGCCGCCGGCCAAGGTCTTGACCAGATTGGATCGCGAGAAGGCGCTTCTCATGAGTAGTGGACCTTCCGCTCGACGAACCGGATCTGGACCACCGTGACGATGAGCAGGATTGCGAACAGGATCACCGAGATCGCTGCGGAGTAGCCTGCGCGGTTGTAGGCGCCGAACGCCTGGAGGTAGGCCTCGTAGATGAGGGTGCTGGTCCCGGTGCCCAGCGGCGTCATGATGCGGATGAGGTCGAAGGCCTGGAGGCTCGAGAGGATCGTGGTGATGAGGAGGAAGAAGGTCGTGGGGGAGAGGAGCGGGAGCGCGATGCTCCAGAACCTCCGAGCGGATCCCGCGCCGTCGAGTTCCGCCGCCTCCATGACGTCACCCGGAAGCGACTGCAGCCCGGCGAGATAGACGACCGCGCAGTACCCGAGGTTCTTCCAGACGTAGACGATCGTGACCATCGTGAGCGCAAGCTGTGGATCGTTGAACCACTGAGGGCTGCTCTGGCCGAGGCCCCGCAGCACCCAGGCGAGTACGCCGTAGCCGGGGTCGAAGATGAACATCCACACGAGTCCGACGCCCACTCCCGAGAGCACGTACGGCGCGAAGACGGCGGAACGGGCGAACGTCGTGCCCCGCACCTTCGAATTGAGGGCCAGGGCCACGAGAAGGCCCAGCACCATGGAGAGGCCCACGGTGAACAGGGTGAAGGCGGCCGTCGTGCCCAGGACCCGGGGTGCGTCGTCGCTCGTGAAGAAGTCGACGTAGTTGGCGAGGCCGACGACCCGGGCCGTCGACGCGCCGAGCGTCCAGTCGAGCGTCGAGTACTGGAGGTTCGCGAGGAGTGGCCGGTGGGTGAACACGGCGATGAGGGCCAGATTGGGGAGTGCCATCGCGAGGAACACAAGGAAGTCGCGGCGGCTCCTGAGCGACCAGCGGGGGCGCGTCCGGGGCGCACGGGCAACGACCGCGGGCTGCGGTCTGTCCAGATCGAGTTTGGTCATAGCGGCATTAGTCGACCACGCCGTACCGTCGCCCGGAGGCGGGAAAGGGCGTTCTGAGAGAGAGTTCCCGATTGGTTGCCCAAGAGTTAACTCTCTGTTGGAAGAGCGGCCATCCTCGCTGAGAGGTACGGCACAATGTCCCCATGGGTTCCCTCCTCGACGTCCCAGGGATACGCGTGGGCCATGCCCAGCGCGTCGGCGATGGCTGGCTCACGGGCGTGACGGCCGTGCTCGCGCCTCCGGGCTCCGCCGGCGGGGTCGACGTGCGGGGCGGGGGCCCGGGGACAAGCGAGACCGACGCCCTCGACCCCTCCACGCTCGCCCAGAACGTGGACGGCGTGGCCCTCTGCGGCGGGAGCGCGTACGGCCTCGCCGCAGCGGCCGGCGTGCAGCAGTTCCTCGAGTCGGAGGGGCAGGGCTTTGCCGTCTTGGGGGGCGTGGTGCCGATCGTGCCCGCGGCCGTGATCTTCGACCTTGGCCGCGGCGGAGACTTCGCGAAGCGCCCCGACACCGCGATGGGTTTCGAAGCGGCGGCCGCTGCCGTGCCCGCGGGGGAGGCCGACGACGGCGCCCTCCGCGGCTGCGTCGGCGCCGGCACCGGGGCGGTCTTCTCGCGCGGAAGGTACAAGGGCGGTGTGGGGATGTCCTCGGTTTCCATCCCTGCCGGTCCGATGCAGGGTCCCCCCGGCGCTCCCGAAGTCGTTCTTCCGGAAGGGCTCGTGGTCGGTGCCCTCGCCGTCGTCAACGCGGCGGGGACCCCGGTGTTCCCCGGCGAGCCCCCGACCGGCCTCAGCCCGACCGTCGTCGGTGGGGCGGCGCCGTCGTCCGCCAACACGACGCTCGCCGTCGTCGCCACCAACGCCGCGCTCACGCCCGCGGAGTGCAAGCGCATGGCAACGGCCGCTCAGGCCGGGCTTGCGCGTGCCCTTGACCCGAGTCACACCCTCGTGGACGGCGACACGGTCTTCGCGCTCTCGACGCGCGCCGTCGAGTTCGAGCGGGAGCCTGACTTCGCACGGCAGTTGGGGCTGTTCGTGGTGCAGACAGCCGGGGCGGAGGCGGTGCGGCTGGCGATCCTGGACGCCGTCCGCTCGGCGACGGCCGTCACCACCCCGGCCGGGAGCTGGGAGCCCTATCCGGCGCCGCCGGCGGGCTGACGCTCCGGGTCATCCCGCCGTCGGACTTTCACCATCTTCAGCGGGCCCGTCACGGCGTGCCCTCGAACGCGCCGGCGATTCGCGCCGTCGTCCTCCCGAAAGTCGGTGAGTCTCCGACCGCAAGTTGTCCACATAGCTCGCCACGGGCCGGAATCAACGGCTCTCGTCCCGGCACGATGACCCAGTGGACTCTGTTCAGCGCCTGCATCGCCTCGGCGGCGTCGCGCGCACGCGGCAGCTGCTCGCGGCAGGTGCCTCGGAGCGCGAGCTGTCGCGGGCGGTGAAGGCCGGCGTCGTTGAACGCCCGAGGCCCGGCATCTACGCGCTCCCGGGAACGGACCCGCTCCGCCTCCGCTGCGCCGCCACCAACTCGCGCCTCACCTGCGCCTCCGCGGCGGAGCACCACGGGTTATGGGTGCTGCGCCGCCCGAAAGAAGTGCACCTACTGCGAGCGGACGGCACCTTCTCCTCCGAGCGTGCCGTCATCCATCGCCGGAGCTGGCTCCCGGGGGAGCCGGACGGATGGATCGCGTCAAAGGCGGACGTCCTGCTCCACGCGCTGCAGTGCCTTCCCGAGCTCGAAGCCCTGGTCATGGTCGAATCGGCTTCGCAGCAGGGATTCTCGATGGAATTCCTCCGCGATCGCCTGTCGGGCCGTCGCAACGCCCCCGCCCGGCGCATCCTCGATCTCGTCGATGTCGGGGCCGAGTCCCTCCTGGAGACGCTCGCGCGCACACACCTTCGCCGTGCGGGCCTTCGCGTGCAGCCCCAGGTCGATATCCGTGGGGTCGGCTCGATGGACTTGCTCGTGGAGGACTGCGTCGACGTCGAGACCGATGGCAGGGAGCACGAGGCGCCGAAGCGCCGCCTCAAGGACTATCGACGCGACAATGCTGCCCAGACACTCGGCTTTGCCGTGGCGCGTTTCGGCTACGCGGACATCGTGCATCGGCCGGAGGAGATGGTGAGGCAAGTCCGGGCCATGGTCGAGGCGCGACTCGCGCTCGGCGGCCTCCCACAGCTCGATTTGCTCTAGGGTTTCGCGCCGGACTTTCACCAGCTCTTGAGCGGACGACGGCGGCACTCGTCGGCGCGGCGGGGGAACCCGCCGCAGCGGAGCGGCAGATGATGGTGAAACTCCGACGTCCGGGACCTGTATGGGCCAAGGCCGTGTACGATAGGCCGATTTAACTTCCGGACCGAATCGGCGTACAGTTATCTGTTGGCTGTCGGCCCCGCCGTGCCCATTTCGGGGCGGCTGTCGCCGGTCGAATCAACCATAGACGACCACCGGGCGCAACCGTGCCCGGCGGCACAACAGATAGCGGAGGCTATGGCCAAGAAGGACGGTGTCATCGAGATCGAGGGCGTCGTGACTGAAGCGCTGCCCAACGCGATGTTCCGCGTTGAGCTGACGAACAAGCACGTCGTGCTCGCACACATCTCCGGGAAGATGCGTCAGCACTACATCCGTATCCTCCCGGAGGATCGCGTGGTGGTGGAGCTCAGCCCTTACGACCTGACCCGCGGCCGGATCGTCTACCGCTACAAGTAAGCAGCGCGGCCGGGGGCACCCGGCCGGACATGCTGACCACCTGCAGAACACGCAAAGGAATGCCATGAAGGTCAAGCCGAGCGTCAAGCAGATCTGCGACAAGTGCAAGGTGATCCGCCGTAACGGCCGGGTCATGGTGATCTGCGAGAACCCACGCCACAAGCAGCGCCAGGGCTGATTCCTCCTTCCGAGGAACCAACCCGGGCGGCGCCCACGCAATAACTAGAGAAGGCAGCACAAGCTGCGCTGGGACGAACAGGGCCCGGACAGCTAACCCCCGGCCCGGAGGCTGGGGCCGCACGGACAGTGCGGGTGTACTGCCTACGACCTCCGGACAACACAAGGAGAACCGCCACTATGGCTCGTCTCGCTGGCGTTGACATTCCCCGCGAAAAGCGGCTGGAAATCGCGCTCACTTACATCTACGGCGTGGGTCGCACCCGTGCGAAGGAGACGCTCGCTGCCACTGGCATCAGCCCGGACGTCCGCGTGAAGGACCTCTCGGACGCTGAGCTCGTCCAGCTGCGTGACTACATCGAGGGCAACTACAAGGTTGAAGGTGACCTTCGCCGCGAGGTGGCCGCCGACATCCGCCGCAAGGTCGAGATCGGCAGCTACGAGGGCCTGCGCCACCGCAAGGGCCTCCCGGTCCGCGGCCAGCGCACCAAGACCAACGCCCGTACCCGCAAGGGTCCGAAGCGGACCGTCGCCGGCAAGAAGAAGGCCGGCCGCTGATCGCGGCTAGCGTCACCAAGAAGTAGGAGTACTCATGCCCCCGAAGACTCGTGCGACCTCGGTCCGCAAGCCGCGTCGCAAGGACAAGAAGAACATCGCGCTCGGTCAGGCGCACATCAAGAGCACGTTCAACAACACGATCGTTTCGATCACGGATCCCTCGGGCGCTGTGATCTCGTGGGCCTCGGCCGGCGAGGTCGGCTTCAAGGGCTCGCGCAAGTCGACCCCCTACGCCGCGCAGCAGGCCGCCGAGGCTGCCGCGAAGCGCGCGCAGGAGCACGGCCTCCGCAAGGTCGACGTGTTCGTCAAGGGCCCGGGCTCGGGCCGCGAGACCGCAATCCGCGCTCTGCAGGCCGCCGGCCTCGAGGTTGGCTCCATCCAGGACGTCACCCCGAGCGCGCACAACGGCTGCCGCCCGCCGAAGCGTCGCCGCGTCTAACTGGTTGTCGAAGGGCCGGGCCGGCCGGGGGAGACCCTTGCCGGCCTCTGGCCCGTACTTAGTCAGACCGTTTTCCATCCATCTGTGTTGCGTCATATAGCGGATGCTCGCTGAAAGGAAACTACGTGCTTATTGCACAGCGCCCCACACTGTCTGAAGAAGTGGTGTCCGACAACCGCAGCCGATTCGTCATCGAGCCGCTGGAGCCCGGTTTCGGATACACGCTCGGCAACTCGCTGCGCCGCACTCTGCTGTCCTCGATCCCTGGGGCTGCAGTCACCAGCATCCGAATCGACGGCGTGCTGCACGAATTCACCACGGTTCCTGGGGTCAAGGAAGATGTCACTGAGATCATCCTGAACCTCAAGAGCCTGTCCATCTCCTCCGATCAGGACGAGCCGGTCGTCGCCTACCTGCGCAAGCAGGGCCCGGGTGTCGTGACCGCCGCGGACATCGCTCCGCCGGCGGGCGTGGAGATCCACAACCCGGATCTGCACATCGCCACCCTGAACTCGAAGGGCAAGTTCGAGCTCGAGCTCACCATCGAGCGCGGCCGCGGCTACGTTTCCGCGGCGCAGAACAAGTCCGCCGACGCGGAGATCGGCCGCATCCCGGTCGACTCGATCTACTCGCCGGTCCTGAAGGTCACCTTCCGGGTCGAGGCGACGCGTGTCGAGCAGCGCACCGACTTCGACCGCCTGATCGTGGACGTGGAGACGAAGCCGGCCATCAAGCCGCGCGACGCCGTCGCGTCTGCCGGCACCACGCTCGTTGAGCTCTTCGGCCT
The DNA here is from genome assembly GCF_005876955.1 of Sinomonas gamaensis. Taxonomy (GTDB): domain Bacteria; phylum Actinomycetota; class Actinomycetes; order Actinomycetales; family Micrococcaceae; genus Sinomonas; species Sinomonas gamaensis. The sequence goes on along the minus strand of NZ_SSCL01000003.1, from coordinate 328,000 downwards.
GGCCCGCGAGCTCAACACGGCTGCCGAGGGCATCGAGATCGGCCCGTCCCCGACGGACGCTGCGCTCGCCGCGGACATGGCCCTTCCGATCGAGGACCTGGACCTCACCGTGCGCTCGTACAACTGCCTCAAGCGCGAGGGCATCCACACCGTGGGTGAGCTCGTGGCGCGCTCCGAGGCCGACCTGATGGACATCCGGAACTTCGGTGCCAAGTCCATCGACGAGGTCAAGGCCAAGCTCACCGAGCTCGGCCTCTCCCTCAAGGACTCGCCTCCAGGCTTCGATCTCGCCGCTCGCGCTGCCGCGATCGACGAGGACGAGGCCCCGTACGGCGACGACGACCTCTAAGCCACCATGAATTGACCGCTTCCGGGCCAACCCCGGAAGCGGCTCACCCGAGGAGAAACTACTATGCCTGCACCCGCCAAGGGTCCGCGTCTGGGCGGAGGCCCGGCGCACGAGCGCCTCATGCTCAACAACCTTGCCGCCGCGCTCTTCGAGCACAAGCGGATCACGACGACCGTGACGAAGGCCAAGCGCCTCCGCCCGGTCGCCGAGCGCCTCATCACGTTCGCGAAGCGCGGCGACCTCGCCTCGCGCCGCCGTGTCCAGGCCGCCATCTCGGCCCGCACCAACACCAACAAGGGCATCATCCACGAGCTCTTCACGGAGATCGCGCCGCAGCTGTCCGACCGCGAGGGCGGCTACACCCGCATCACCAAGATCGGCAACCGCAAGGGCGACAACGCCCCCATGGCGGTCATCGAGCTCGTGCTCGAGCCGATCTCGGCGAAGCAGGCTGTCGTCCGCGAGGCCGAGGGCGCCGCGGAGCGCGCTGCCGCTCCGAAGGCTGAGCCGGTCGTTGAGGCGGAGGCCCCCGAGACTGAGGTCGAGGAGACTGAGGCTGAGGTTGCCGAGGCTCCTGAGGCCGAGGCCGCTGAGACCGAGGCTCCCGCGGTTGAGGAGACCGAGGAGGCCCCTGAGGCCGAGGCCAAGGACGACGACGCCAAGTAAGTCGCGCTGCCGGCGCCAGTAGAATTCGGCGCCGGTAAAGTTGGGCTTATGACAGCTGAGAAGACCCCCGTTCCCGCTTCTGGGAACGGGGGTCTTTCTGTGCCCGAGACAGTTCGGGTGCGGTTGGATGTCGCGTACGACGGCGGTCCCTTCAGCGGGTGGGCGGTCCAACCGGGACTGCGGACGGTGCAGGGCGCGCTCGAGGGGGCGCTCGCCCTGATCTTGCGCCGTCAGATCCGCGTGGTGGTGGCGGGACGGACGGACGCCGGCGTGCATGCGCGCGGGCAGGTCGTGCATGTGGACCTGAGCACGGACGAGTGGGAGGCTCTCCCGCGACGTTCGGACGCGGGTCCGGAAGATGTCCTGGCCCGTCGGCTCCGCGGCGCCCTCAGCCGGGTACTCGGAGAGGAGACGGGCGCGCTCGAGGTGCGGGGCGTCGTCGTGCCTCCCGCGGGCTTCGATGCGCGGTTCTCCGCTCTGTGGCGCCGCTATTCGTACCGGATCGCGGACCGCCCCGAGCACTGGGACCCCACGCTCCGCGGCATCACGCTCTGGCACAAGGCGCCGCTCGACGTGGGCCGGATGAACGGCGCCGCCGCCCAGCTCCTGGGGCTGCAGGACTTCCTGGCGTTCTGCAAGCCGCGCGAGGGCTCAACCACAGTGAGGGAGCTGCAGGAGTTCGCGCTCGAACGCACGCATGAGGGCGTGGTGGTCGTGCACGTGAAGGCGGACGCGTTCTGTCACAACATGGTGCGTGCGCTCGTCGGCTCTGCGCTGCGAGTCGGTGAGGGCCTCGAACGGCCCGAGTGGCTCCACGAGCGGATGCTTGCGCGGGTCCGGGACGCGAAGACGCGGCTGGCTCCGGCACATCCGCTGGTCCTCGAGGAGGTCGGCTATCCGGCGACGGCGGAGGAGCTCGCCGCTCGGGCGGAGCAGACCCGGGCGCTGAGGGACCCGGCCTGAGCACCGTCCGCTAGACCGGGGCAGACTCGGGCGCCGGCAGCAGGAGCGTGAAGACGCTGCCTTCGCCGGGTTCGCTGTCGCATTCGAGGCGCCCTCCGTGTCGCTCGGCGATCCAGCTGCTGATGGCCAGGCCGAGGCCGACGCCCGGGATGTCGGAGCGCCGGGCCTGCGAGGTCCGGAAGAAGCGTTCGAAGACGAGCTCGCGCTCGTGCGGTGCGATGCCCATGCCGCTGTCCCGCACCTCGACGCGGACCCAGCCATCGTCCTGGCATGCGCGGAGGGTCACAGTTCCCCCGTCAGGCGAGTACTTGATGGCGTTCGAGAGCAGGTTGTCTACGGCTTGGCCGATGCGCAGCGGGTCGACGCGCACCCAGAGCGGGCCTTCGACCTCGAGGCTGAGGCGGACGCCGGCGGCGACGGCGGCCAGACGGGCTGCGTCGACACGGGCGCTGAGGATGCTGCCGAGCTCGGCGGCCTCGAGGCGCACGGGGATCGCGTTGGAGGACGAGGCCACGAGATCGGACGCGAGGTCGAGGAGGCGTTCGGCGCTCCGCTGCGCGACTTCGAGCCGGAGGCGATCGCTCTGCGGGATAGCCTCGGATTCGAGGACGAGGTCGAGATTGCCGAGAACCGCGGTGAGCGGCGAGCGGAATTCGTGGGCCACGGTGCGCACGAGTTCGGCCTTGTCCTCGACGGCGCCCGCGAGGGCCGTGACGTCGCCGAACGCGACGACGGCTCCCCCTTCGGGACCCGCGAGGGGGCGCGCCACGACCGAGAGGGCCACGGCGTCCTTGCCCTGGCCGAGCCAGAGGACCTCGCCGTCGATCCGCTCGCCCGCGGCGGCGCGCCGGAGCGGTCGCTGCTCGGGAGGGATCGGGGTCCGCCGGTCCTCCGCGAACACGGGCAGTGCGGCCTCGCCTGCGTCCCCCCGCGAGGACAGTTTCCAGCCGAGGGGTTCCACCAGTTCGCCGAATCGCCGGTTCCAGCGACTGGGCACGGCGTCCGGGCCGACGGCGACGATGCCCACATGGACGGCGTCGAGCGTGGCGGTCAGCAGCCGCTCGGTGGAGAGCGACTCGACGAGGAGGTCCCGCAGCGCTGCCTGCTGTGAGCGCAGCAGGCGTTCCTGCAGTCGGAGGCCGGCCGTCGCGGCCCGGATCGCGACGGCGACGATGAGCAGCAGGATCGGCAGGAGGAGCGCGCCGTTCGCTCCGGCAGGTACGCGACGCGCGATCGAGTCGATGAGAGTGGGGGAGGCGATGATCAGCGGAGCCACGAAGCACACCGCCAACGCCCACGCGCCGGACCGCATCGACGCCGCGATCCAGATGACCGGGAAGACGCTGAGTGTGCCGAGACCTTGGAGCAGGCCGCCGGGGGCATTGCGGAAGAGGCCGATGGAGACGAGGTCGAGCAGCGGGATCGCCAAGGCGACCTGATCGGAGTACTTCTCCCACGGGACCGCCAAGCATGCGACGCACGCGACGCTCTGCACCACCAGGCCGGCGAGGACGAGTGGTCGGTCCGGCGCGGTCTCCCATCCTGCGGGAGAAGCGAGCGCTGCGAGGACGATGGCGAGGACGAGCGGCAGCTGCCAGAGCGCTATTCTGGCCCGTGGTCCGGCGCGATTGAGGTACCGATGAGCACGGTCGAAGACAGCCTGTTCCTGGGATGACACGCGCAGCTCCTTCCCCGTATCCCCCAATTACAGTGCCGACAGTGTGATATTCGTGCCCGTAATGAGAATATGACAACGTCAAAGCTTCAATGACAAGACTGTCGATAGACATGTGCGTTAGGGGTGGCGGAGATGGACGAGCTTGGTCTTGCCCTGGTTGTCGAGGATGACGACGACGTTCGGCACCTTGTGGAGGACGTCCTGCGGCAGGCGGGATTCGAGGTGCTGAGCGCCGCGACCGGCCGCGAGGGCGCCGAAATCGCGCGGCGAGAGGACCCCGCGGTGGTCACCCTTGACCTCGGTCTGCCGGACATCGACGGCTTCGAGGTACTACGGCGGATCCGTGCGTCCAGCGACGCGTACGTGGTGATGCTCACGGGCCGCGACGAGGAGCCGGACACGATCCTCGCGCTGCAGTCAGGCGCGGACGACTACCTGACCAAGCCGTTCCGGCCGCGCGAGCTCCGTGCGCGCATCGCGGCGATGATGCGCCGTCCCCGGGCCGGAAGCGGCGAGCCTGCGCTCGCTCGGACGGGAGCCCGTGTGCAAGCCGCCGCCCCTCCGCCTCAGGAGGCCCCAGCCCCGCAGAGGCATCCGGAGATGCTCCTGCGCCACAGCGGCCTGACCTTGGATCCGAGAACCAGGACGGCGTCGCTCGCTGGCAGGACGCTTGACCTGACCCGCACCGAGTTCGACCTCCTGCACGCCCTCCTCCGCGCGGGCGGCGCCGTGATCCCGAGGGCCGAGCTCGTCCGGATTGCGCGGGGGGACCGCTACCGCGAGGACACTTACGTGAGCGAGGCGGACGAGCGCGCCGTCGAGGTCCACCTGGGCAACCTGCGCCGCAAGCTCGGCGATGACCCGCGGCAGCCCCGCTGGCTCGTCACGGTCCGGGGCGTGGGCTACCGGCTCGCGCCGGCCGCCTAGGCTCCGCCCCCTGGAGGCACCTAGGCAGCGTGCGGCGGGGCGCCGCCGTCGTACTCTTCGAGTTCGACGATGGTCAGCTCGCCGCACGCGTTCACCGCGGGGACGAGCGCCGCTGCGGCCACCGGGCCGTCGGCGCGCAGGCGCCGTTCGAGTTCTTCGGTGAGGGCCGCGAGCCGCGCCGCCCCGACCATCGTCGAGGACGTTCGCAGGCTCAGAGCGGCGTCGAGCGCGACGGTGAGGTCCGTGCCGGCGAGGGCGGCGGCGAGCGCCTCCCGTCGGCGAGGCCAGATCCGGGTGAAGTCCCGGGCGAACGACGACGCCGAGCGCGCCCCGACATCCTCGGCGAGGAGGCGAAGGGCCGTGGGGTCGACGAGCGGCAGGAGTCTCCCGGTTTCTTCGGGGACATCGGGTGCCGTCATGACCGTCTCCTTCTGGTTCATGTGACCCCTACCGTCCTGACAATGTAGCAATTGTATTGATCACGGCGGGCCCCAGAATCGCGATGAACAACACGGGGAAGATGAAGAACAGCAGGGGGAACAAGACCTTCACGGGAAGCTTCATGGCCTGCTCCTCGGCGCGCTGACGGCGCTTGACGCGCATCGCCTTCGCCTGCACCCGCAGGACGCGGGCGATCGCGATGCCGTAGGCGTCCGCCTGCACCACGGACTGGACGAAGCTGCGGACCTCGGGGGTCGTGGTGCGTTCGGCGAGGCCGAGGTAGGCCTCGCGGCGAGACCGGCCCACCTGCATGTCCTGCAGCGTGCGGACGATCTCCTCGGCGAGCGGGCCCTTGCCCGTGGTGCTGGCCCGCGCCAGGGCTGCCTCGAACCCCAGTCCGGCCTCGACGGAGATGAGCAGCTGGTCGAGCGTGTTGGGGAGGTCCTGCTGGATGGTCTTCTGCCGTTCCATGCCCTTGCTGAGCAGCATGAGGTCCGGAACCATGTAGCCGAGTCCCACGAGGAAGATCGCCACGAGCCGCAGGGTCGGCGCGGCTCCGGCGGAGAGCATGAGTGCCCCGAGTGCTGCGCCGAAGAGCCCGAGCGCGGGCTTGGCTGCGAGGAGTCGGCCGAGGGGCATCGAGGACGGGCGCCCCGCGAGGGCCAGGAGCCGGTCGAGGCGGCGCACGTACGACTCGGGGGTGAGGCGGCGCGCCACTGCCTCGAGGGCGCGGAGCAGGCCGGAGGGCCCCCCAGGTGCTTGGGCGGTCGCAATGCCGCGGCCGAGGTTGGCGCGGATCGCGCGGGCTTCGCGGCGGTCAACGGAGAGGAGCGTCCAGCAGAGGAACGCGAGGGCGGCGGCGACGAGCGCTGCGGCGAGGAGTGGAATGGTCATGGTTCCTGCCTGGACGAGATGGCCTAGAACTTGATGGCGATGATCTTGCGGAGCCAGAGGCCGCCAATGGTCATGAGGATCGCTGAGGCCGCGATCATCGCCCAGCCCAGCGGATTGGTGAACATCGGGGTCATGTACTCCGGGTTGATCATCATGAGCATGACGACGATCCCGACCGGCAGAGCCATGAGGATGTAGGCGGACATCTTGCCTTCCGCGGCGAGCGCCGAGATGTGGCCCTTGATCTCGCTGCGCTCGCGGATGGTCTCGTTGACCTGATCCAGCACGTCCGCGAGATTGCCGCCGACTTCACGGTTGATCTGGATGGCCTGAGCCACCCAGACGAAGTCCTGACTCGCCATCTTGGTGGCGGTGTCCTCGAGCGAGGCCAGCAGATCCCGACCGAGCGAGGTTTCCTGCACGATCCGGCGCATCTGCTGCGCCGTCGGTTCGGGGCTCTCGGCGGCCGCGGCGTCGATGGCGCGCAGGATGCTGTGGCCCGCGCGGAGGCCGCCGGAGAGCAGGTGCAGGCTGTCGCCCAGCTGGGCGTCGAACTTCTTGCGCCGTGAGGAGATCCGGAAGCGGACGACGACGTGCGGCACCAGGGGTGCGATGATCGCCAGGAGCAGGCCGAGGCCAAGGCTCCCGGCGACGAGGCCGAGCACGATCGCGAGGGCCGCGCCGCCGAGGACGAGCAGCAGGAGGTCCGCCTGGCGGATGTGCAGCCCGGCGAGTTCGAGCGAGTCCTGCGAGACGATGCGGATGCGGTGGCTCGTGACCCATTCCTGCAGGCGGTCCGTCATGCCCGTCGCGGCGCGGCCAAGAGCCGACTCGCGGTCCGTCGTCGTCGGTCGCCGCCGAGATGCCGGGAGCGAAGGGTGACCGGGCCGCAATGCGAGGACGGCGCCCGTGGTGCCTGCGCCCAGGATGAGGGCGGAACCGAGGATCACTGCTTCCATGGATGCTCCTGGTGTGCGGAGGCCGGCGTCTGGAAGATGCCGGGGCGGACGTGGATGCCGAGGTCCTCGAAGCGTTCGAGGAAGCGCGGGCGGACGCCGGTGGCCACGGCGCTGCCGAGGAAGCGGCCGTTCGCGTCCACGCCTGCGCCGTAGTCGAAGACGAATGCGTCCTGAAGCGTGACCACGTCGCCCTCCATGCCCTGCACCTCGGTGATGTGCGTGATGCGGCGGGTGCCGTCGCGGAGGCGCGAGATCTGCACGATGAGGTTCACGGCGGAGGCGATCTGCTCGCGGATGGCGCGCAGCGGCAGGTCCATCCCGGCCATGAGCACGAGGGTCTCGAGGCGCGCGATAGCGTCGCGAGGCGAGTTCGAGTGCACGGTCGAGAGCGAGCCGTCGTGGCCGGTGTTCATGGCCTGGAGCATGTCGAGCGATTCGCCCGAGCGGACCTCGCCGACCACGATGCGGTCCGGACGCATACGGAGCGAGTTGCGGACCAGGTCGCGGATGGTGACTTCGCCCTTGCCCTCGGTGTTCGGCGGCCGGCTCTCGAGACGGACCACGTGCTCCTGCTGGATCTGGAGCTCCACGGCGTCCTCGATCGTGACGATGCGCTCGTTGTCCGGGATGAACGCGGAGAGGACGTTGAGCAGCGTCGTCTTGCCGGTGCCCGTACCGCCCGAGACGATGATGTTGAGCTTGGCCTTGACGCAGGCCTGCAGGAGCTCGGCCATTTCCAGCGTCAGCGTTCCGAAGCCGATGAGGTCGCGCACCGTGAGCGGCACCTTGCCGAACTTCCGGATGGTGAGCGAGGAGCCGCCGACGGCGAGCGGTGGGATCACGGCGTTCACACGGGAGCCGTCGGCGAGGCGCGCGTCGACGAGGGGGGAAGACTCGTCGATGCGGCGGCCAACGCGGGAGACGATCCGCTCGATGACTGTGCGGAGCTGGGCCTCCGAGCTGAACCGCAGGCCCGAGAGCTGCAGCCGGCCCTTGCGCTCGATGTAGATCTGGTCGTGGCGGTTGACCATGATCTCGGTGACGTCGTCGTCGTCGAGCAGGCGCTGGAGCGGCCCGTAGCCGAGGACGTCGTCCTCGATCTCGCGGAGCAGGCGCGAGCGCTCGGGGCCGCTCAGCGGAACGCGCTCCCCGTCGATGACATGGGTGAGCTCGTCGCGCGCGGCGGCGCGGAGCTCCTCCTCCGTGGCGCCCGAGTCGCCGAAGCGGGCGCCCATGCGCTCGAACAGGGCCTCGGCAGCGCGCTGCTTGAGGCCGGAGAGCGCGTCCGAAGCCAGGGCGGCCGGGGCGGCGGGAGTGCTCAGCAGCCCGGCTGCGGCCGGGGCGGGCTCGGCAAGGTCGACGGCGCTCGCGGTCGCCGCGGGAGCGGCAATCGGGCGGCCTTCGGCGAGTTCGACGCGCTGGGAGAGCTTCATGAGACCACAACCCTTCGGTGGACACGGCGGCGGGTGCGAGCCGCGCCGTCGGGGGTGAACCGATCGACCACATCGCCGAGGGCGTTCGCGGCCTTGTCGCCGCGCCGCGGTGCCTGGAGGACCGGGACGCCGCGGTTGGTCGAGTAGGAGACGAGTCGCGAGCGGGGCACGCTCACGTCGACGGGAACGCCAACGGTGGCCTCGACATCGCGGACGCTGAGGCCCGACTTGGGATCCGCCATGTTGAGGACGAGGTGCCGGGTCTCCGGGAGCAGGCCGAGCCGGCCGAGCACGTCGAGGCTCGAGCGCAGGCCCCGGACTCCGGGGACGTCCATGCCCGTCACCCAGACGCCGTCGGTGCACTCCTCGAGGGCCGAGAGCGTGCACTCGCCGAGCCCGGGCGCCGTGTCGACCACGACGTAGTCGAACTGCTCGGCGAGCTGGCGGATGAGTCGGCTGACCTGCTCGGGCGTGATCATGTCCGCCTCGACGGGGTCCCTAGGGGCGCACAGCGCGTAGATCCCCGCGGGGTGGAGGGTGAGGAACGCCTTGAGGACGAGCGCGTCCTGGGCCGCGGCGCGGGACACAGCGTCGGTCACCGTGTGCTCGGGGGAGAGGTCGAGGCCCGAGGCCACGTCGCCGAACTGGAGGTCGAGGTCCACGATCACGACCTTCATCGGCGCGGTCTTGCCCAGCCCGACGGCGATGTTCGTCGCGAGGGTGGTCTTGCCCACGCCGCCCTTGGGGGAGAACACGCCGATGACGCGCCCGCGGTGGCTCTCCGCCGTGGTCGGCTCCGCCTCGCGCCGCCGCCCCTCCGTCGCCTGGACCGAGCGCTGCAGCACGATGCGCAGCTGCTCCGGCTCGACGCCAGGGGAGACGACGTCGCGCACGCCGGCACGCATCGCCTGGAGCATGAGTTCCGCGTCGGCGTCGGCCGCCAGCAGCACGGCAACGTCGGGGAAGCGGACATCGAAGACCGTGGCGAGGCGCAGCGCGCCGTCGAGCGGCACGTCGGGGCCGAGGACGACGACGGCGGGCCGGGTGCCGCCGAGGTGCTCGAAGATCTGCTCGGGCTGCTCGGGTAGTTCCGCGGTGGCGACCGTGTGGAGGCCGCCCGGGAGGGCGCCGTCGACCGCGCCCTTCATGCGTTCGGCGAAGTCCTGGTTCGGCGTGATGAGGACGAACCGGCTCACTGGTACACCTTCCCTCGGTCGATCGTGGTCGTGGGTCCCTGCGCGTTCTGCTGTTCCTTGCTCAGCCAGATCGTCCCGAACTGCGCGGCGAAGACGATCTTGGTGGCCTGCGCGTCCGTGACGGCTGCAGTGATCAGGAGCGGTGCCGTGGCCGGCTTGCCGGAATTGTCGGAGGAGGGGGCTTGGCCGCCCTGGACCGACGTGATGAGCACGGTGTGGTACGTGAGCTGGGTGCTCTCCGGGCCGCCCGAGGGCAAGGCACCGTGGTCGAACGAGAGGAAGATTCCCACGACGTCGCCGGCCTGGATCCGGCCGCCGACCGCCCGGTCAGGGCCGAGCTGGAACGAGACTTCCTGGAGGCCCGCCGGCACGGGGACCGTGCCCGGCGCTGAGAGCGAGTTCGGGGCCACGAGGCGGTCCGAGAGGACCTGCTCGCCTGGCTGGAGCGCCGTCGAGACGACCTTGCCCGAGGTTCCGTCGAGGGAGTGCAGGGCGGTCGAGGCGATAGCGCTCGCGGGGAGGGTCTTGAGCTGGACGAAGTCCCCGAGCTGTTCCGCCGTCGTGCCGGCGGGGACCGGCTTGGCGACGACCAGGACGTCGGTGGGCTTCATCCCGGCCTGGGCGCGGGCGTCCGCGCCGCCGGCGTAGGAGATGACCAGGGCGACGCCGATGATGGCCGCGACGAGCGCGGCAGCGCCGGCCACGAGTCGTGACTTCATGCGATTGCTCTCCTGGATCTACTGGGTCATGCGCACGATGGTGGCGCCGAAGTTGTTGGGAGCCCCGACTTGGTACGTGCTGTCGAGGGTGACGAAGGTGATGAACTTGCCGATGATGCCGCGGCATCCTGTGCTGCAGGCGACCAGCGGCTGCCCGACGGGCTGGTTGTTATAGACGTAGTACGGCGGGGTGGTCGTCGAGTTGCCGCCGCTGAACTTCCAGCCGAGGACGCTGAACGCCGCGAAGCCCTTGAGCGTGTAGATCGCTGAACTGCCGGTCCCGCTGACTGCCGTGAACACCGGGAGGAGGACCGTGGGCGACTTGCCGCTCTGGAGCGAGGTGTACCACTGCGCGAAGACCGAATCGCAGTTCGACGGCGGGTTGTTGCCCGGGTCGCTGCCGCCCTCCGACTGAGCGATGTTGATCGTGGCGCCGCACTGGCCCGTGTCCTGCTTGAGCCAGCCGAAGCCTCCCGGGACCAGCAGACCCGAAGTGCCCCATGTGCAGCCGAGGTTGTAGCCCGTGCCGTGGTCTTGGAGGAGCTGGTACGCCCCGTCGATCAAGTTCTGCACCTGGCACACCGAGATGGCGAGCGGGAAAGGCGCGATGCCCGTGCTCGGGCTGCCCCACGCCGCTTGGGCCGTTGCCCCGAGGCTCACGCTCGAGATCCCGAGCGTTTGTGCGAGGAACGTGGACACCGAGCCGGTCTGCACCCCGGGCTGAAGCGGTTGGGTGGTGGCCGTGACCGTACGAGCCGTCGTGTCCACCGCGAGGGAGGCGATGCCGGCTTGGGCCGCAGCCATGTTGCCCTGGGCCAAGGTGCTCGCCAGGGTGGAGGTAGTCGAGCACAGAGGGTCCGTGAGGCTCGCCGCGCACTTCTGCGCTACTGCCAACGCTGCGGCGTCGGCCCCGCTCTGCAGCTGGGCGCGCTTCGCGTAGAGCATGCCGCCGTCGACGGCAAGCGCGCCCGCCGCAAGCAGCACCACCATGAGAAGGGCCACGACGACGGCGACGGCTCCGCGCTCGCGGTGCTGCCCGCCGTCGTGCCCTAAAGTGAGGTACCGCCTTAGCCGCCGCATAGCATGACCCCCTTGGCCGTCAGAGGAAAGGTGCCGAAGAAGCCGGTGGTCGGCACGGTGTAGGTCACCGTGACGGTCACCTGCACCCCCGACGTGCAGGTTGAAGGCGAGACAGTGAAGGCGGACGATGCGATCTGTCCGAGGGGCGCGGCCGCAGTCTGAGCCGCGCTGATCGCCGCGGTCTGATTGTTCTGGATCGCCATGACTCTGGCTCCGGCGCGGGTTGCGTAGGTGAGGGTCTGCTGGGCGTTGAACACCCGGCCGAAATCGATGATCCCGAGCACCAGAGCGAGGAGCACCGGCAGCACGAGGGCGAACTCGACTGCGGCGGCTCCGCGTTCGCGGTCCTGGCGGGACATAGGACACTCCTGGTTGATCAGATCAGGTCTTCGGCGCATTTGTGCCCGGGCCGGCAGAATGCCTGGCCCGGGCACGGGCGCGGACTCACGGGTTGGTCGTGGGGACCTGGGTGGCGACGTTGTTGAACATCGCTTGGAGATTGCCGCCAAGAAGGGTGACGGCGACGATGATGACGACGGCGATGAGGGCAACCATGATGCCGTACTCGACGGCGGTGGCACCCTTCTCGCCCGAGAAGAGGCGGCGGATCATGTCGCGGCTCACGGGTTGGTGGTGGGGACCTGGGTGGCGACGTTGTTGAACATCGTCTTCAGGTTGCCGCCGAGGAGGGTCACCGCGACGATGATGACGACCGCGATGAGGGCCACCATGATGCCGTACTCAACAGCGGTGGCGCCGCGCTCGTCGGACAGGTAGCGTTCCTTGGCCTTGATGCCGAGGACGTGGAGGGAGGCGATGAGAGAGAGCATTGTGTCTAACTCCTGTATTCGGGTGGGCGGTTCGCTGGCCCGTCTGCCAGCTCCACTATCGAAGTTACGGGCGTGCACAATGCCGCGGGGGCGATCTCGCGGAAGCCTTGGGGAAGGCTCACTGAGGTCTGGGGAATGGGGGAATTCTTGAGGGTTTCTTGAGGGTTTGATGGGGATTATGCCGCTCTGGACTCCAGCATCTTGCTCTCGCGTCGGGAAACCCACCGCTTCCGCCACCGCTGTGCTGGCTGTTCAATGAAGACGCAACTCAGGAGTCCCAGAGGCGCCACGGCGACGAGCGCTACGGCCGCGTAACCGAGGGGTGGGAGGACTGAGGGCAGGTGCACTGCTTCGAGGAGCTGTTGCACCGGCCAGCCGTAGATGTAGACGCCGTAGGAGATGTCGTACTTGGAGCCGACTCGGGAGAAGGTTTTGAGGGAGCCGGCGCAGAGGATGAGGTACGTGAGGGGGAGAGGGGCCAGCGCAGGGCCGAAGCCCGAGGCGAGGGCGGCCCATGTAGCGGCCGCCGCCGCGGCAACGGGAACGAAACCTACAGGGATGTGTCCGCGGAAATGCGCGACGACGGAGCCTGCAAGGAAGCAGGCCATGAGGGGCATCGCGAAATCAACAAGGCTCAGAACGGGCCCTCCTTGGAAGATCCGCGCTGCGACCTGAGAGCTTACTGCCACGAAGAGGAAGGCGCCCGCAACTGGAGCGCTTTTGGCGTTGTCGGTGCGGCGTGCAGCGATCACGACTACTGCGAGGATCAGGTAGCCAAGCGCTTCCCAGGTAAGCGTCCACAACGGCGAATCCCACTCGCCCGCGTTGGGATTTCCTTGCAGAGACGTGCCGATTGGAGGCGTACCGATGACTCCAACTGCAAGTGTTAGTACTGCGGCGAGGAAGGCGAGCGCCCCACAAACGTCGTATTGGCCGGCGGTGATAATTGCCCCGATGGGAGCAGCTACTACGGATATGAGGAGTGCCGCCATGGCCAGTGCCGGGTACACCCGAATAAAGCGAGCGAGCAGGTAGTCTTGGACGAATCGCGCTCGCTGGGCGCTGATAGTGATGAGGTAGCCAGAGATGCCGAAGAACCCCATCACTCCGGCGCGCCCCAGATTGATGCCAAAAAGGCTTGGTTCAGCGCCGTAACCTCCAAGCACCCACGCATGGGACACGATGACAGCGGCCGCAAGAAGAAGCCTTAGAGCATTGAGGGAGTTTCGTGAGGGATCGAGTGCGACAGCGATCGAGAAGTTGGATTGGAGTCCTCTCCTGGCTCTGGGTACCAGGAGAGGACTCCGGTCATTGGGGTTCATCTAGGGCAGAACCGATGTGATGTTGCTAGCCAGCGACACATAGTAGCTGTTGAGCGCACTCCCGAAAATGGTGACCGTTGAAATGAGCGCGAGCGCGACGAACGCGACAAGCATCACATACTCGGTAGCTGTTGCACCTATTTCGTCAGGAGCCGTATGGTTCGGATCATCAGCAGAGCCTGTTAGTTTCATGAGAACATCCGAATCACGTTGAGGACGGGAGGGCCAAGAATGATCACGAACATGGCTGGAAGAATCGTCATAACGAGCGGGAAAAGAACCTTCACAGGGATCTTCATAGCGTGCTCTTCTGCCTTCTGTCGCCGCTTGAGGCGCATCTCCTTTGCCTGAGTCCTGAGAACATTGGCGATCGCAATGCCATACTGATCTGCTTGCACGACGGCACGAATAAAGGACCGTAATTCAGGAAAACCGGAACGTTCCGCGAGATCGAGATAGGCTTCGTGTCGAGACCTGCCCACTTGGATGTCCTGGAGCGTCCGCACGAACTCGTCCGCCAGCGGACCGCTCCCGTTGTCCGCTGCCTTGGCCATGGCACCCTCGAAGCCGACGCCCGCCTCAACTGAAATCAGCATCTGATCAAGCATGTTCGGGAGAGCGAGTTGCATGGCCTTCCGCCGCTTCTGGGCTGTGTTATTCAGGAGGAGGTCCGGCAGAAAATACGCGGCCGCACCCAGGGCCAGAATCACCAGAAAGAGCTGGGGATTCAGTATCCTTCCGAAGATGAGCAGTTCCAGCGCAACGAAGCAGAGAGCTATGGCTGGCTTGATAACCAGTACTCGTTCCATCGGCCAGCTCTTCGGGCGCCCGGCCCCCGCTAGCTTTTTGTCTAGCCAAACCACGTATCCGCCGGGGAGGAACCTTCGTGAGATCCCGACAAACATCTCAGGAACAGACGAGGGCGCCTTCTTGGCAGCAGCTTTGGCGATTCCGAGATTCAGATGGATGCGTTTGCGAGAGGAGCGGTCGGTTGATACTAAGCTCCACGTCAGATAGCTAATGGGAGCCATGATAGCGACAATCGCGGCAAGCGGAATTAGTGACATGTGGCGCTCCTTCAGAACTTCGGCTTGATGAGCCGGCTGAGCCAGAATGATCCGAGCCCGAGCATTGTTCCCGCGCCTGCCAGCATGAGCCAGCCTGGAATAGTCCCGAAGAATGTAGGACCATAGGTTGGATTGATCAGGCACAGGATGAAGAGCATGATGATGGGCAAACCGACAAGAACGTACGCGGAGACGCGCCCTTCGGCACTCAGCGATCGCACTTGACGGATGAGTGCTGCTCGTTCCCGAATCGTCTCATTGACGTTTTCGAGGACCTCGGCGAGATTTCCGCCGATCTCGCGCTGGGTCTCGATCGCCTGGGCGGTCCACAAGAAGTCTTGGGACTTCATCCGGGCTGCGGTATCGATCAGCGAATCATTGAGGTCACGGCCGATTCGAGTTTCGTTTACAACCCTTCGTAGCTCTTCACTCATGGGCGCCTCGGCTTCATCGGATGCTGCGTCCAATGCCCGCATAAGGCTGTGTCCGGCACGCATGCTTCCAGCCAGCATCTGAAGGGTGTCGGGAAGCTGTTCACCGAACTTGGACTGCCGTCGCGAAGCCTTCAAGTGTAGCCAAAACACCATCCCCGCAGGCGTCAGGAGTCCAAAAAGAAGTGCCAATCCGACTCCCGCAAGAATGAAACCGACGATGCCCGAGACGAGGAATCCCGCCCCACACATGAGGACGAAGTCCGCGGCACGGATCTTCAGGCCAGCTTGCTCGAACTTGTCCGCCCTAATAAGCCGGAGTTGTCTCCCTCTAAGGCTCTTGTTGATCGCGCCGAGGGCAGACTCAGTTACCTTGGTGAGCGCTGACGCCGAAGCAGTAGCCTCGGGCCGTCGTCGATTGAGGGGTACGACGCGACGGGACTTTAACAGGATGAGTGCGGCAACGCCAATAGCTGCATAGACGCACACAAGGCCCAAAGCCAAGATGATGGGCGAGTCCACGACCCTCACCGCTTCCCGGCCTGGAGACCGAATATCGAAGGGCTGATCTTGATTCCGAGATCCGCGAAGCGCTCGGTGAACCGGGGCCTAACTCCCGTCGGCACGGGCTTCCCCAAGAACCGGCCGTTCGCGTCGATTCCCGCCCCAAAATCGAATACGAATGCATCCTGCAGCGTCACCACGTCGCCTTCCATCCCCTGCACCTCCGTGACGTGCGTGACCCGACGAGTGCCGTCGCGAAGACGGGTGAGCTGCACAATTAGATTGACTGCGGAGGCAACCTGCTCGCGGATGGCGCGCAGCGGAAGGTCCATTCCGGCCATAAGAACCAGGGTCTCAAGGCGAGCGATGGCGTCACGCGGTGAGTTGGCGTGCACGGTCGAGAGCGAGCCGTCGTGACCGGTATTCATCGCCTGAAGCATGTCGAGCGTCTCACCGCCGCGAACTTCACCGACAACGATGCGATCAGGGCGCATGCGGAGGGAGTTGCGCACCAGATCGCGAATCGTGATGGCGCCTCGTCCCTCGATGTTAGGCGGCCGGCTCTCCAGTCGGATCACGTGATCCTGCTGGAGCTGAAGCTCCACGGCGTCCTCGATGGTCACGATGCGCTCGGATCTCGGAATGTATCCGGACAGCACGTTCAAGAGAGTTGTCTTGCCCGTGCCCGTGCCGCCCGAGACGATAACGTTCATACGCGCTTCGACGCAAGCTTGCATGAGTTCAGCCATCTCTGGATTGAGAGTGCCGAGCTGGATGAGTTTCTCGACGCTCAGGGCTTCACGCGAGAACTTACGGATTGTGAGCGCGGCGCCGTTGACGGCGAGCGGGGGAATGATGGCGTTGACACGCGATCCGTCTGCTAGGCGAGCGTCCACCAGCGGCGACGATTCGTCGATACGACGGCCGACCCGCGATACGATGCGGTCGATGACTCGCCGCAACTGCTCTTCCGATGTGAACGTGGTTTCCGTAGCGAAGAGCTGACCGTGCCGTTCAACGTAGACCTGATCCGCCCGGTTCACCATGACCTCAGTGACGCTCGGGTCATCTATATAGCGCTGAATCGGACCGAGGCCCAGCACGTCGTCCATAATCTCGTCGATAAGGCGATCACGTTCGCTCGACGTCAGCGGAACCTGCTGCTCTGATACCACTGTGCGAAGCTCACCGCGGACAAAGTCAGCGAGGTCAATTTCGCTCAGGCTGGAGTCGGTGATCCGGCTGCCGACGCGCTCGAAGAGTTCCTCAGTGGCTTTCTCTTTGAGCTCTCGGAGCGCCTGGCTTGCCCGCACGCTCCCGTGAGTCGGTTCGTTCTCCGTGAGGCGGGCCTCCGCCTCTGCCGCTATTTGGGCTGTCAGGCGGACGCCTAGTGTTGCGGATGGCGAGTCGCCGGAGGTGTTATCAGCTGGGGCGGAAATTGCGGGTACAACGACAGAAGAGTCGCTGGATTGCGATGTGCCGGCAGACTGACTTGCGCCTCCCTTTGCGGCCTGAAGTCGTTCGATGAGGCTCACTGGAACACCACCCTTCGGTGCACGGCCTTCCGGTCGCGATCTTGCCATGTGGGCTTGAAGCGTTCGACCAGTTGGCGGAGGCCCTTGACTGTTGCATCTCGGAGGCCATCCTGGAGGGCTGGAACGCCGCGGTTGGTCGACATCGGGAGGGCCCGAGATCGTGGAAGGACAATGTCCACTGGAATGCCCACTGTCGCTTCCACGTCTTGCACCGTGATCCCCGACTTTCGATCCGCCATGTTCACTACGACATGCCGACGTTCGGGGAGCATCTGCAGCTCCGAGAGGATTTCGAGGCCCGACTTGAGCCCCCTTACGCTCGGGATGTCCATCCCGCACACCCAGACGACATCCGTGGCTTGGTCGAGAACTGCAAGCACATGTTCGCCAAGGCCAGGTGACGTATCAATGACGACATACTGGAACTCGGCGGCTAGACGGGAAACGAGCTCACCGACCGCCGGGGCGGATATCCGGTCTGCGTCGGCAGGGTTCCGGGGAGCGCACAGCGCATAGAGGTTGGTGGGATGCGGACTCAAGTACGTCTTAAGAGAGAGCGCGTCCATGGGTCCGTTCACGGCGTCAAGCACCGTCCGCTCAGGATCCAACATCAGCCCGCTCGCAACGTCACCGAACTGCAAGTCCAAGTCGACGATTACGACGGAGAGAGGTGCAACTCTCGCGAGTCCTACGGCGATGTTCGTCGAGATCGTCGTCTTTCCCACGCCGCCCTTGGGAGACATGACAGCAATTACTCGACCCCGCCCCTGATGGGGTGCGCCGCCGTCGTCGCCTTGAGGGGACGCGGAGAAGCGGAACACCGCGGACGCTGCTGCCTCTTCGAGCCGCAACCTGAGGCTTTCGACGGAAGTCTTCGGCGAAAGGATGTCTCTAACTCCGGAGCGCATGGCAGCGATGGTCAGTTCTGGCGTGGGCTCTGCGGCGTAGACGAGGCTCACGTGCGGGAAGCGAGCATCCACTGCGGCGGCAAAACCAAGGACGTCCTCGGACCGGAGATCCGGGCCAAAGACCAGCACCTCGAGCGGCTCACCAACCAGTTGATTCAGTACGTCATCGATCGAGGCCGGAAGGTAGTCGGCCCGAAAGACCTGGATGCTGCCCGGAAGGCTGGCCGCGGCCAGGCGAACGTCGTGATCGAATTCTGCATCGGCGGTGATAAGAGCAAAGCGGCTCATCGGAAAACCTTCGTCCTGTCGATTGTGCCTGAGGCGTTCTCCAAGGCGTTTCCGGGCTCCTTGGTCAGGTAGACCTTCCCGAACTCAACGGAATAGACAATCCGCTGGGCATCCGCGGCAGGCAGGGCGAAGGTGACTAGATATTCACCGGCGCCAGCGTTGTTGCTGCCCGTGGCGATACCCCCGGATCCGCTGTTCGCTGCCGACTGCGATGTCGACGTATCCTGCGCATTCGCGCCTGACGACAGCTGCACCGCCGTGATGAGAACTTTGTTGTACGTGAGCTGCGTCTGAGCCGGTTGTGCGTCCTGGGCGGCAAAGGAGAGGAGGATTCCGACAGTGTCACCCGGGGCGAGAGCGCCCCCAACGACGCGTTCGATGGGCAGCTTGATCGACACTTCCTGCATGCCAGCTGGGACGTTGGCGCGCCCAGAGCTCTTGACGGCGGTCGGATCAACAAAGCGATTGGCCAGAAGCTGCTCGCCAGGCTGAAGATCGACAGAGGCTACCTTCCCCTGTACGGATGACAGGTCGGCCATCGTGTTGGCAGCGATCGCCGCCTTGGGAAGGGTCTTCTTGACGACGGAATCTCCCAGGCTTGCCGCAGCAGTGCCGGCGGGAATCGCCTTCTGGACGACATAGACGTCTTCGGTCTCGACGTTAGCGAACGCACGGCGGTCGGCGCCGTTGACATAGGTAAGTAGAAGTACGGTGCCGACGACTGCGACAATCAGTGCGGCCACGCCTCCCAGTAGGCGGGTTCTCACAGTAGGTCCCTTCGTAGTGCTATTTGATCAGGGTCGGAGGCAATGTTGCGCCCCCGCCGGTGTATCCGCCGCCTCCGTATTTCGTTGCGTCGGCGACGTATTCGATGAAATGTCCTTGGATGCCGTTGGCCGCTTTGCCGGAGGTATCGACGATGAGGTTGGTCGACCCGCCACTCTTGGGCGAAACTGCCGGGAAGATGTACCCGTCGAGGAAGAACGCCGCGAATCCCTTGATGTAATACCGCGTGTTGCCACCGGGTAGGAGGTTCGTGTGATCCCACACGGGGAAAAGGACAACTTTGCCTAGGTAAGACGAAACGTCATTCTTGCAACTGTTAAGATTGGCGCCAGTAGAAGTGTCCAGATAGGGGTCGATTCCTGACGTGGACGGGTCGTCGGGATGGACAGTCGCGCTGCACGTTCCAGGATCTGACTGCACAATCGAAAAGCCCCCGGGTATCACCGCGCCCGATGGGCTATCGCTAACGCAAGTGGGTGTGCCCGTCCCTTGCGTCAAGATTGCCTGTTCTTTGCCGGTAAGGTCGAACTGGCACGGTGCGAAGGTCAGCGGGAGAGCCGCCGGCCCGGAGCCCGGGCCGCCCCAACTGGCGGTGGCCGAGGCTTGGACCTGCGTTGAGGTCATGCTGAAGGCCTGCGCAAGAGTGAGGATCAAGCCGGATGCCGGCGTCGAGGTTTGGACCGTAACAGTCCCCGCGTTAGGAAAAGTCACAGAGGGAACGACGGCAGACCCGTCGTTGGAGTTTGCGGTCGCATATTGATTGGCCAGGCCGGGACCGTTGCTCTGGCAAGTACCAGTGTTGGCGGAGCAGTAGCTAGCTATGGCCAGAGCCGAGGCGTCAGCCCCATTCTGAAGTTGTGCCTTTTCGGCTGCGACACGACCGATGTCGACCGCCATTGCCCCCATTCCAATCAGGGCGACCATGAGAATCGCGACAATAACAGCAACCGCTCCCCGCTCGACGTCGGATCTGGTTCGGCGAATGGCTAACCACCGCATCGCATCGCCCCTACTCCTGTGATATGAATGGAGGACCCTATTCCGAGCCAGCTGCCTGTCAAGAGGCTGACGTCGGAGGCGACATTCGAAGAAACTTGATTCCCAGCGCTGCACGTGGTTGGAGCGAATGTGACCGTTATCGAGTACGGTGAAGCCACCTGAGATGCGGCGGTCGTAGCAGCGGAAGAGTCGTTAGTGATCGCCATCGTCCTAGCGGCTTCTCGGGCAGCGTTCGTGATGAGGATCTGCGCGTTGTAGATGCGGGAGAATTCGACGATCCCTACCAGGAGCGCCAAGAGCAGGGGTGCGATGATGGCAAATTCGACAGCCACCGCACCGCGCTGTCTTTGTCGTTTGCTGTGTCGCACGTTAGCCCCCGTCCACTTCTTCTTTGACTTTCAGAAAAAAATGACGATGGCGGGCGGCGAGATTCGCCGCCCGCCGCCATCTCGATCAGGCCGGAGCCTTGGCCCAGCTGTTGATGTTGGTTCCCAGATCCGAGAACCAGCCGCTGAGCGCGGTCCCGAAGACGACCGCCCCGCCGATAATCGCCAGGGCTACGAATGCGATCAGAAGCGCATATTCTGTTGCCGTTGCGCCCTTTTCGCCGCTCGCGCGGTCCTTGAGGTCGTTCCAAAAGGTCAGAACTGAGACCAGGAATGCGTTCATGGTGATGTCCTTTGCTCGTGATTGCTTGTGTTAGCCGGCCCCTTTTGCGACGACCCCCCATATCAAGCGGCGTCGGGAGCTGACAAATCAAAACTCTCACTAAGGATCCTGAATGGCCATCCGTATTGGTACTCGTCTTTTTCCCGAGGTGACACGCGAGGGGTACTTGCGGGGCTCTAGGTAGTACTCGCTCAGTACTGGCACCCCTGACCTCCTGCAGGAAACCCGCTCGAGAGGGTCAGTTTTTGACCGGCCAAGGTCCGGCAGGTACTCTTGATAGCTGTTGTGCGTGTCCTACCTCGATAGCCGCGCGCCGAGTGGGTGTCCAGTTGCAGGACGTACCAGCCCACCGACGTTTTTCGAGGCTCAGGGATGACTGGTCGGTAGAGCCCTCACCTCTTCTCCGGTAGCGCACGAAGAAACAGGTGCGCCTCACGGCGCCTACCAAGACCGAGAACGAAGGCAATAACTGTGCGTACGTACACTCCGAAGCCCGGCGACGCCGACCGTCAGTGGCACGTCATCGACGCTACTGACGTCGTCCTTGGTCGTCTTGCCAGCCAGACCGCAACACTGCTGCGCGGGAAGCACAAGCCGACCTACGCCCCCCACATGGACATGGGCGATTTCGTCATCATCATCAACGCCGACAAGGTGGCCCTGACCGGCTCCAAGCTCACGCAGAAGCGTGCATACCGTCACTCGGGCTTCCCGGGCGGTCTGACCAGCGTCAGCTACGCGGAGCTCCTTGAGAAGAACCCGATTCGTGCGGTTGAGAAGGCCGTCAAGGGGATGCTTCCCAAGAACAAGCTGGCCGCCCAGCAGCTGTCCAAGCTCAAGGTCTACGCGGGACCGAACCACCCGCACCAGGCGCAGCAGCCGAAGACCTTCGAGATCAACCAGGTTGCCCAGTAGTCCTGGCCACGACCCAAGAATTTAGCAAGGAGAAAACTGTGGCTCAGAACGACGAGCTGAACACGGCCGCTGAGGCCGAGGAGAACCTGACCAGCTACACCTCGGAGAGCGCGCCTGCCGCCACTGAGACGGCTAGGCGCGAGCGCCCTGCCCTCACTGTCTCTGGTGCGGCTGTGGGGCGCCGCAAGGCTGCTGTGGCGCGCGTGCGCGTTGTGCCGGGCTCTGGTCAGTGGACGATCAATGGCCGCTCGCTCGAAAACTACTTCCCGAACAAGCTGCACCAGCAGGAAGTGAACGATCCGTTCAAGCTCCTCGATCTCGAGGGTGCTTACGACGTGATCGTCCGCATTCACGGCGGTGGACCCTCGGGCCAGGCCGGGGCGGTCCGCCTTGGCGTGTCCCGCGCCCTCAACGGAATCGACGTTGAGAACAACCGTCCGTCCCTGAAGAAGGCCGGCTTCCTGACCCGCGACGCCCGCGTCGTTGAGCGCAAGAAGGCCGGTCTCAAGAAGGCCCGCCGCGCGCCGCAGTACTCTAAGCGCTGATTTCGCCGCGTCAGGCGGGGCCGTCACACTCAGGACGGTTTTGACGGTCGTTGTCGCTCCCACGGTCTGTGGAAGCTGCAGCGACCGTCTTCGCATTCTGGAACGAGACTTTGCCGGCCATCATCGCATCTAGCTACACCCGCAATCAGAAGGGTTTTGGCAGCCAGCGGATGGACTTCCACGGATGCCGCGATTCGATAAGGGCTATTTTCAGGGGCAGCCAGAGGCGCGCCTTTATCGTGCAGAAGAACGCGGCGAGCCTCTCAGAGGTGGGCGGTACGCAATGTCGGAGAGCAGTTATTCGGAGCGCTGCCGGAGATCGTAGACCGTAGGTTCTCCACGGAGGACTACCGGAAAAGTGGAACTGACCCAAGCAGCTATGGCCTTGGCCTGAGGCCCCAACTGGCCATTCCCATCGCGAACTGCGGCGAAGTCGGCGAAGTAAGCGATACGCCCCTCATGGACAAGCGTCTCAAACTGATCCTTTGTAGGCGCCGGATCTGTGCCGAGCCAACCACCGATAGCCATCACCGGAGTGCCCGAAGCCAGCTGATATTGAGCCATGTTTTGGGCACTGTAGGTGGCTAATGTCCAGGTGGACGACGAAGAGGCCGCGCGCATTAGGGTCACGAGCCCCGGGTCTGGTGGAGCCCCAAAGCCAACGTCTTTTTCGAGAGAGAGCTCTGGAGACGAATGAACGCTGTCGAGGATCGACTTGAGCGTCATTGGGTCTCGCTTCGCCGGTCCAGACGTTGGATTCGTGCCCTCTTGCGGCTGCAACATGGTGAAGACGTTGCTTGCTGCTGGCGCGGCGCTGAGAGCAATTACGGTCAGCATGGCGGCTGCGGCTTGCGTTGCTCGTCGCGGAGGGGCGGCGGCGAACTGGATGATTGCAGCCAGCGTGCCGAGGCATCCCAGTGCCCACGGGACCCACGCTGCCCACTCGCTCCCGTAGTCGATAATTCGCAATTGGCCGTAAACGCCGGCTCCGACGATCACACAGGCCAGAGCTCGTTGCGCCCATCGCGCGGATGCCTCTCTCAAGTGGTACAGCGCCGCTGCCACGGTGAGTGCTTCCCAAGGGGCAAGGGCGTGAGTGTAATACGCGTGGAGCATCGTACCCATGAATGACAGCGTGATGGCCACGGTAAGGAACGCAGCCGCGGATGTGACCGCGAGGAACTGCTGTCCCCGACTCCAACCGCTCCACGCGTAAATGAGGACCAGCGCGGCACCCATGAGCGCCGGGAGTATGAGCCAGCCAGCCTCGGGGGCAAGATCGGCGTTGAATAGCCGCCAAGGGCCCCCGTCGTATTGCACGCCGGGTCCGTTTACTTGCAGAAAACGGGCCAAACCGTTGTAGTCCCAGGTCAACTCGAACGCACTGTTTCCGACTGAGCCGCCCATGTAGGGCCGGTTCTCAGCGGGGACTGCGTCAACAAGAAGGATCCACGCGAGGCCGATTAGGACCATACACGTCCCGGCAGCGAAAACTCTTCGCCATCGTTGGCCCGCCGTTCCCTCTGCAAAAACGAGGAGCCCAATCGCGATCGCAGGCACAGCAACCCAAGCTTGGAGCTGTTTGGCCATGAAACCTAGGCCAAATGCCGCTCCGCACAGCAGATATGGTCCCCACTTCGTGCTGGATCGAGCGCGGACAGCGAAATAGAACCCGAGGGAAACCAGAAAGCCAGTAGTAGCCTCCGGATTATTGAACCGAGCCATGAGGAGAATGACTGGAGTGGTCCCGTAGAGGACCGCCGCGGTAACTGCAGTCCACCGTGGGAATGCTCGTCGTACGGCCAGGTAGAAAATAGCCACTGCGGCAGCGCCGAGGATCGCGTGAGGTGCGAGGATGCTCCACGAAGACAAGCCGAAAACGCGAACGACTATTGCAGAGGGCCAAATTGCCAATGGAGGCTTGTCAACCGAGACTGAATTTCCCCAGTCGAGAGAACCAAAGAAGAATGCTTTCCAGTCATGAGCACCAGCCTGCGCGGCTGCGGCATAGAACGGGTTTCCCCACCCGTTGAGGTCCAACCGGTAGAGATATAGCGCCAGCGTGGCCGCTACGAGCGCGCTGACGATAGCCCATTCTGGAACACTAGGCGCGTACGTGCGATGTCGATGGGGAGACGTAGTCGCTGAAGGCGGTCGCGGTGGGGAGATCTGGGTGGTCATCGCGTCTCCGTGAAGGAATAGTAGGTAAGGGAGCCGTACGTGTCACCGGAATAGTGCCGCTCTACCCAATCGACGATGCGTTGGCTTTCGGTCCCGGCCCCTGCTCCGCTTGGGAGTGCACCGAGCACCAGACCCCCAATCCGTCCCTCGGCAACAAGATGTTGGAAGACTTCGAGCGTCGGCGCCGGATCTGATCCATCGAAACCGCCGAGAGGGAGAACGGGTGAAGCGCTTGCAAGGGCAGCGAGAGCAGCGTTCTGCCCGCCGACCGTGGCCGCACCCCAGTTGCGCGACTCTGATGCGGATTGAATATGACTTGTGAGATCACGGTCGGGGAGAACCCCGAGCACCACCGATTCGTTGGCCGGGCTCATCGATGGCGCCAGCCCTTCACTATTTGGTGAGTCCAGTACGCCGATGATGCTCGATGGGCCGGCACTGGGCGAAGAGCCAGCATGACCCGTCAGGGCTGTTGCCACAGACCACACAGACGGGCCTGTGAGTAGCGCAACGACGGCCAGCCCCCTCATGGCACCGGAGATCGTCGGCGGTGGCGTATTGATCACCACACCGGCGCACGCAACGGCTCCTGCGATGATGATCGCGCTGAGGAGTTGCCCATAACCCGGTGTGTAGAGGCCCATGATGACGATGTTGACCAGCAGGGCCCCGAGCAATCCGGCACCTACTAGGCCGCGAGTACCAAGTTTGGTGCCTGGTGAAATACCGGTTTTCATTGCCCACGCGGCCAGAATCGCTGTCGGCGGGACGATAACGAGGGAATAGTAGGGGTGCACGATCCCGCCCATATACGCAAGGATCGGCACGCTGGTCCACCACCACAGGGCAGCGAACACGACGGGTGCAGGGACCGAGCGCGCATTCCGACGGAACACCATGACGAGCATGCAGGCCGTGGCTACCAGCACAAGCGGCAGCAGCCACGATACTTGGCCTGCATAGTTGGGGTAAATAAATCGGATGAATCCGGTGGCTGGAGCGCCTTCTCCAGTTGGCGATCCGGTAGTGCGAACCGCATCCTGGCCAGTGAGTCGATCTAACCCGTTGTACCCAAGGGTGAGCTCCCAGATGCTGTTTGTTCTCGAGCCACCGATGTACGGTCGAGATCCCGACGGAACCAAGCTCACCGCAACGAACCACGTAACGCCTGTTACGAGAGCCGCCGCGGCGGCTGTTGCCGCATGTTTGATCTTCGCGGGCCAGGAGAGACGGACTGAACCGAGAAGGCACAGGGCCGCGGCCGGCACGATTAAGAAGACCTGCAATTGCTTGGTCATGAAACCGAGACCGACTGAGGCGCCAACTAAGAGTGACCAACGGAACGACGGTTTGCGCAGCATGCGGAGCGACGACCACGCGCAGATTGTCATGAGCAGCACGAGCAGGGCGTCCGGATTGTTATACCGAAACATGAGTGTGGCTACAGGCATCACTGCTACTGCCGCACCGCCGAATAGCGCATAGACCGAGGGAAGGAAAGATCGGCAGATTGCGTACACGAGGAGCACTGTGCCAACGCCCATGAGCGACTCGGGGATGAGCATGGACCACGCGTTGAAACCGAAGATTCTCGCCGAGAGCGCCATAGCCCAGATGCTCAGTGGCGGCTTGTCGATGGAGACGAAGTCCCCCATATCAGCGCTTGCGAACCAGAAGGAAGTCCAGCTGCGTGAAGCGGCCTGAACAGCGGCCGAGTAATACGCGTTCGCCCAACCATTCTGGTCGAGTCCTGGCATATAGAGTGCCGCTGAGAGTGCGGCAAGAACCAGACGGTGCACCCGGTCGCTTTGAACCCATCTGTTGGCGAGATGCGTTCGCGGCCTGTCATTAGGGCTAGATCCCACGGGGGGAGCGGCTAAGCTGCTCATGCTGCGGAGGCGTGGCTTGGCACGGTGATCTGGTCGCTAGAAGTTCGCGCAGCCGTCCGCGACCGGAAGACCCAAGCCTTGAGGAGCGCGAATCGTAGGATCGTGGCGACGACATTTGCGGCCGTAAGGGTGATGAGCTCAGCAGCCGCGCCCGGCTGCGTCACCATGGCGTGCAATCCCAGCAGCGACGACGAGGTGAGCGCCCAGGCAAGACCGAACACGATGAGGCCTTGGAACTGTTGCAGCCCGTAATGCTCCGGCCCGCGAATTCCGAAGGTAAAGCGTCGGTTGGCAGCAGTATTGAGGACCGCGGTGATGAGCAGCGCTGCGAAGTTCGCGGCCTGAGCGCCGGCCATTGGCTGAATCAGGAGATACAGCAGGGCAAACGCCGCGGTGGAGAGAGCTCCGACGGCTCCGAAACGAAGTACCTGGCCGAAGAATGACGGCGGGACGCTGGGAAGGAGGGGGCGTCGGCCGAGCTCGGCGTAGATGGCAGGCAACGGAACTTTGCCTTTCGCAAGAGATCCCGCGACGCGGATGATGCCTCGCATGTCATCTAGCGCGGTTTGCTTGATGTTGACGCTGCTCGTGGGGTCGTCCGTCCAGTCCACAGGAATCTCGTGGATCCTGAGACCTGCGCGCTCGGCGAGAACCAGAAGCTCCGTGTCGAAGAACCAAGCGTTGTCCTCAACGTGCGGCAGGAGCGCCTTTGCAGCGTCCGCACGAATCGCCTTGAAGCCGCACTGCGCATCGGAGAAGCGCACTCCGAGAGCACCGTGGAGCATTGCGTTGTACGTGCGGGAGATGAATTCACGCTTCGGGCCGCGAATCACCCGTGAATCTCGCCTGAGCCTCGTACCGATCGACAGGTCGGAGTGGCCAGACAGCAGTGGGGCGAGGAGTGGTGGCAGGGCTGCCAGATCGGTTGAGAGATCGACGTCGAGATAGGCGAGAACCTCTGCCTCAGATTCTGACCATGCCGTTCTAAGGGCATAGCCACGGCCTTTCGTCTCGAGGCGGCGATATTTCACCCCCTTGAGCTCAGAAGCGAGCGCCTCGCCGATGTCCCGAGTGCCATCGGTACTCGCGTTGTCGGCGATGGTGACCTGCCAGGGAACCTGAAAGGCGTCGTCGAGATAGGCGACGACACGGCGCACACTCGCCGCGAGGCTCGCCTCTTCGTTGTAAACCGGGATGACGAGCTCGATCGCCAGGCCCCCGCTGCTACTGGTCATGCCGAAAAGGTAGGTCGCGCCGATCTAGGCTCACCAGAGGCCCAGAGAAAGACGAGTACCCCTTCGGATAAAGTCAGGTACTCGCCCGAAACGTGTGCTTTTGCCCTAGAGTCGGGGCGGAAAAGTCGAGTACTCATCACTCGCTTCCAAGTGGTGCACTCAAGCGCGGAACTCGTTAGCGTGATGCGTTCGGCCGGGTCACGAGCACGCGAGCTGCGACAGAGACCTGATTGCCCATCGGGCCGAGACTAGGCGGGAGCGAGGAATCCGCGACGGAGTTCCTGAAGCTGGCTCTCAAGATCTCGAACTCGCCGAATTTCGCGCCGGACGTTGACGACACTCCTCGTGGCCACCAAAGCGTACGTAACAGAACTGGCGCAGAAGAACCAGCCGTCCTCAGGGTCAACGAACGAGTCATAGGCGTTTAGAGCCACAACACCAGCCAACCAAGCCGGGGCTTGGCAGAGGGCAAGCACCAAGTCCCGCCTCCGTTTGGTGAGCGCCGGTCCCCAGTCGGCAAAGAGACAGGCGAGAGAGAGTACGCCAGTGTGCACTGCGCGGTCCATCGACGCTGTCTGCTCGTCGCTTAGCCTTTCATCGTGCTTGAGGGGACCCCGCATAAGAGCCAGGGAAAGGAAATCGAACACCGTGAAGACAAGAGCAAAGACCCCCGCGGAGACCCAGATTTGACTCCCTAATGATGTTCTGGGGGCAAAAGCGACCTGAAAAGCGACCCAGAGTTGGCCCGCCACAACGAACTGCACACACACGGATAGCCAAAAGGCTCGGTGCGTCAGCGATCGGCTCATCTTCTTCATGTGATTCCGGCCCCACGGATCATCGGACGGCCTCTCGCGCGGGCCTGCAATGTGTCGCCGCTCCCGAACGCGCGAGCTTAGATGCGACCTCTCGAAATGACTGGTGCTTCAAGAACATGGGGACTGCTGGACCAATGGGTGGCATGTTCTCGCATCGACGGTAGAGAGGCCAGAAAAGCCTCTGCGAAGACCTGGCCCTTCCTGCCTTGGGGGAGCACCTCGAAGTAATCCGCGTAAGGCGACGCATTGGCTCCGAGCGCGAAGACGAGCTTCGGCCGCGTCCCAGCACTACCGAACTCCTCCAGGTGCACGTCTCTGACGGCACTCCAAGGAATCGTTCCGAACGAGGCGTGCCGCAGTGGCCGGCGCACTTCGAGGCCGTTCTCGTCGGCGATGACCTGGATGAAGTATCCGCGGCCCTTTGCCTCCTCCGCGAGGCGCCCGGGCTTGAGGAAGGGGGCGGTGCTGTTCTCGGCCCAGTAGCTGGTCAAGACGACTGCAGTGGGACGTTGGGCTCGAATCGCGGCCGCCGACCGTCGCGCACGGACAGCCGGGACCACGATCAGGACCAGGAACGAGGCCACCATCGCGGAAACGGCGCAGACGCCGATGAGCCAGCCATCCGTCTTGCCCATGTCACTGCGATATCGAATGAGCCGTGCGAGCACCACAGCGGCCGCAACGAGGAGAAGCGCAAAGTGGAAACGATGAAGGCCCGATTTCCCTGGCTGGTCGTTCATGGAGAGACTGTAGGACCCGCCAAAGGGAAAGGTGAGGGCCGAGAGCAAAGACGAGTAGTCAAGGGGGCAAAGACAAGTACTCCCTGCGCTCACTCACACCCGGTAGCTGAGGGGGCGAGTCTGCAGCGACGAGAGCGCCTCCCAGGCGAGCGCCTGATGACACACGACGGATAGATCGACCTCGTCCGCGAGCTGCTCCAAGCGGACCCGAGAAGGCGTGCCTTCGCAATAGAGCGACTGGGCTTCCTCGCGTGGCACCTCGGAGAAAGTCACCGCCAACTCGCCCTGATGAGCGACGCGGATACTGACGGGCCGGATCTTGCCGTAAACGGCAGCGAAGGCCCGAGATGCCGTAATCGCATAGGCCTTGAGGAATTCGTGGCGAACATGATCCCGTTCGAGCCCGGCACCGCGGGCTGCTTCCCGGACAATCTTGTCGATGTGACGGCTCAGGGAACTCTGACTGAGGGAGACTTCCCAGGACCCGTCGGAGGACTCACAGCTTCCCTCGAACTCGGCTTTCCGCGCCGCGCGCAGGGCAGACTGCGCCAATTCCGCGATCTGGAAACCCCGCAATGCCTGCCGGAGCACCTCCGGGCATATCATCTCGCGCGCCAAGAGATGCTCAAAATGGTCTCCGACTCCGGAGATGCGGAGTGAAAGCTCCAAGCAGCCCGGATTGTTGCGCGAGGCGCGAGTAACGGATCCGACGACCTGCCCGTCCGCGCGGGAATCCTCCACCAAGGTGTTGACGCGGGCAGCCAAGAGCTCCTTGACGCCGTTCTCGCAGGCCACAATCTCCTGCGCGCTCGGCTCAAGCTCCGTGAGCGCGGCCCTAACGGACGCCTCGATCTCTTCTGTGGAGAGGAGCTCCTCGAACGTCTTCACATTGCCTGCCGTGGGAACTTCTGGGTTCACGCTGACCCCCGTCGTCGTGTCGTGAAATCAATGCTTGAACCCACGCGTTACCGCCGCGTTATCGCTGTCCTCTTTCTCGGAGCCCTTCAGCAGTAACGCAGCAGTAACGCCGGCATAACGCAGGGTCGCTTGACTCTCTTCAACGGCCGTCTCCGGTTCGTCATTCACCACAAACAAGGAGTTGAGTTCATGACCAAGCTGACCATCGCAGATCTGACCGCCGAGACCGTCGAGATGCTCCCGAGCCGCGAGACGCTGTTCTTCAACTTCAATGGCGCCCTGGTGCAGGCGACCAACGTCTCCTACGCGGTCAACGCAGCCACGATCCTCTCGAGCGCCAACAGCGCCGCTCTCCAGGGCATCAGCATCTCTCAGCACTGACGGTGGGCACCGGGACGGTTCGGCTGACACCAAGAAAGGCTGGCGGGGAGGGGAAAGATGGGTCGGCGGACAGCACGACGGCGGTGGCTGCTCATGCGCCACGTGGTCCTCGCGCTTGCCGTCGCCTTCGCCGTGGGGGGCGGAGGCCTTCAGCTCGCAGATGCTGCACATGAGCAGGATCGGGCCGCCGCGGCTGACCGCTTGGCAGCCGAGACGAGGTCCCCTGGTCCGACAGCATCAGCCGCGCCCAGTTCTGTCGGGCCCACTCCTCCTGCGCCCACTCCTCCTGCGGCCACTCCTCCTGAGAGCACACCTGTCCCAGCGCATGCCGCTCTTGCCCTCCCGCCCACCAAATTCGCGTGGCCGGCGGCAGGCATCTCGGTCAACGTGGCACCGCTCGCGTGGTCCCAGGGTGAGACCGTCGACCCACCCCTTGACGCCAATGGTTTCGACCCAGTGGCCCACTGGCTCGTAGGAACGGGCACAGCAGGCGCAATTCGCCCGGTTGTCCTTGCCGCTCACTCATGCCACGAAGGCGTTGCCCTCTGCAACGACTCGACCTTCCCGTTCAACCGACTCAGCTACGCGGGTTGGGCGCTCGGGCAATCGGCCACCGTGACCGGCGCCGACGGGCTCGCGGTGCCGTGCACCCTCGCGGACAGAAGGCTCGCGGACAAGTCGCGCGCTTTCTCGTTCGCCAACGAACCCTGCACCGTCGTGGTGTTCTCCTGCAATTTTGAGAACCCGGACAGCCAGGTGGTCCTCCTGACATTCCGATGCGGACAGTGCACCTGAGAATGCCAGCCAGTTCTCCTTGTCACTTTGTCGAGGGCATTGCGCCCTTCTGAAAGGAGGCGGCAAGCATGCCGCTGATCTCAAAGCCGCGTCGCAAGAGCGTGAGGATGATCTTCACGCTGAGTGCCTGTGCCCTCATGAGCGCGGGCGTCGCAACGAATCCCGCGTGGGCGGGCCAAGGAAACCTCGGCGGCGTGAACGGTCTCCCCGGGAGCGGAGTCACCGTCCCGTCGACAGGGACCGGGGACATCCTCGGGGGAAGCGTTCCCGGAGTGGGGGACATCCTCGGTGGAGGGCTGCCAACCGGTCTGCCCGGCGGTGCATCCGGAGACTGTGGGTGCCAGGGCGGGCCCACGTCGAGCCCCTCTCTGCCGGGAACAGGCGTTCCTATCCCCAGCATTCCGGTTCCCGGCGTCCCTGTCCCCACGGAAACGCCCACTGACTGCGGATGCCACCACCCGAGCCCCAGCCCAACTCCCAGTGAGACCCAGACGGGCACGCCGACTCCGACTCCCACGGGGACGCACACGGTCACCCCAACGCCGTCGTCCACCACCTCCAGCGCGTCGCCGAGCGGCGCCGCGGCGGGCGGCACCACCACGACGTCGACGTCGGGCACGGTCGCCGTGGCCCAAGCGGCCGGCGGTTCGGCGGTAGGAGGTTCGGCCGTTGGCGGTTCCACCGTCCAGCAGGGTGCAGGAGCCGGGGCTGCCGGGCAGGGTGAAGTGAGCATGACGGCCCAGACCGGCGCCGGCGCTCCGGGTCCGGACGCCACCCTCGCAACGTCGCTCTTCGCCTCCGGTTTCATCCTGCTGCTGTGGTCGCTGTTCAGCCCGCACCGTTCGCGGCGCGGCACGCGCGCCCACCGCGCCCACTGACGCCTCAGAGGAGGGTTCGCGGTTCCGGCGGTCCGCTCCGTGCAGTGACGCCGGAACCGCTCCTCTGTCCGCGACCCGTAGACTGGTCCCGATGACTAGGCTCTTCGGAACGGACGGTGTCCGCGGGTTGGCCAACGGCCTGCTGGACGCGCAGCTGGCACTCAGGCTCTCTCAAGCGGCTGCGGTCGTGCTCGGGCACCGCGAGGTCCCTGACGGTACACGACCGCGCGCCGTTGTGGCCCGCGACCCCCGCGCAAGCGGCGAATTCCTGAGTGCCGCAGTGGAGGCGGGACTCGCAAGCGCGGGCGTGGACGTGTACAACGCGGGCGTGCTGCCGACGCCGGCCGCCGCGTACCTCGTGGCCGATCTGAACGCAGATTTCGGCGTCATGATCTCCGCGTCGCACAACCCCGCGCCGGACAACGGCATCAAGTTCTTCGCCCGCGGCGGCCACAAGCTCCCCGACGAGGTCGAGGACGCGATCGAGGCCGAGCTCGCGAACGAGCCGGTCCGTCCGACGGGCGACGGCGTGGGCCGCGTTCGCCGGTTCGCCGACGCCGAGGACCGCTACGTCCTCCACCTGCTCACCACCCTTCCGCACCGGCTCGACGGCCTCACGGTCGTGCTCGACTGCGCCCACGGCGCGGCCTCGGGCTGCTCGCCCCAGGTGTTCAAGGACGCGGGCGCAAACGTCATCGTGATCGGCGCGGAGCCGGACGGCATCAACATCAACGAAGGCGTTGGGTCCACCCACCTCGAGGCGCTCCAGGCGGCCGTGGTCGCCAACGGGGCCGACCTCGGGATTGCGCACGACGGCGACGCCGACCGCTGCCTCGCCGTGGACCACGAGGGCAACGTCGTGGACGGCGATCAGATCATGGCGGTGCTCGGCTTGGCCCTCAAGGCCGACGGGCGCCTGCGGGACGACGTCCTCGTCGCGACGGTGATGAGCAACCTCGGGCTCAAGATCGCGCTCCGCGAGGCCGGCATCACCATTCGGGAGACCGCGGTCGGCGACCGCTACGTCCTCGAGGAGATGCGTGCCCACAACTACTCGATCGGCGGCGAGCAGAGCGGCCACGTCATCTTCCTGGACTACGCGACCACAGGCGACGGCGTCCTGACCGGCCTCCAGCTCGCGGCGCAAGTCGCCAAGACGGGCAAGAGCCTCAAAGAGCTGGCCTCCGTGATGACGCGGCTTCCGCAGGTGCTCATCAACGTCAAGGGCGTGGACAAGTCGCGCGTTCGAGAGGACGACGGCGTGTCCCTCGCCGTGGCCGAGGCGGAGGCAGAGCTCGGTGAGACCGGGCGCGTCCTGCTCCGCCCGTCGGGCACCGAGCCGGTCGTCCGCGTCATGGTCGAGGCCGCGGACGAGGAGACCGCCCAGCGAATCGCCGAGCGCCTCGCCGGCGTGGTGCAGAGCAGGCTTTCCCTTGCAGGCGAGGCAGAACAGGTGAGCCCCGCATAGGCTAACCGCATGCGTCCGCCGCCACCCGCCGTCGTCCGTCTGGTCCAGCGACTCAGCGGCGCGCTGGGGCGGGTGGGGCTGGCTCTCCAGCCCCCGCAGGCGAGGTTCCTCCAGCTCACGGGCGGAGTCGCCTCCATCATGCTCATGCGGGCGGCGCTCGAGACGAAGCTCGTGGAGCCGCTCGCGGACGGTCCGCTGACCGCCCAAGCACTCGCGGATCGTCTGGGCCTGCATGCCGATACGGTCCATCGTGTGCTGCGCGGCCTCGCCGTCTACGGGCTGACGCGCCTGGATTCGCGGGGACGCTTCTCGCTCACGTCCACGGGGCGCCTTCTCCTCGACGAGAGCCCGCATTCGATGTCCGGCTGGATCCGCTACCTCACGTCGCCTCTGGTGATTCAGGGGTGGTTCCGCATCCCGGAGTCGCTCCGGGATGGCCTGCCCGCCTTCAATGCGGCCACCGGGAAGACGATCTGGGAGCACCTCGCCGAGAACCCGGAGGAAGAGGACGGCTTCGCCCGCACCATGCGCGAACTCACGCTCATGGCCGCGCCGCTCATCGTCGCGGCGTATCCGTGGCCCGAGACGGGCACGGTGTGCGACGTGGGAGGCGGTGTCGGCTCCATGCTCGCTGAAGTCCTGAGGGAACGATCCGGGCTGCGGGGGCTTCTCGTCGACCAAGCCGGGCCCCTCGCAGGCTCCCGGGAGTACCTCGCCTCGCGCGGGGTGGCTCACCGCGTTACCGCTGTAGAAGGCGACCTCTTCACCGGTTTCCGTGCCGACGCGGATATCTACCTGCTCAAGGACGTCCTGCACGACTGGAACGATGCGCAGTGCCAGCAGATCCTGCGCACGGTGCGGGCTGCGGCCCGCGTGGGGACTCGGGTGCTCGTGCTCGAATGGCTGCAGGAGCCGAACCGTGCGGAGTTCCCGGTGTCCGTCTCCGACGTCATGATGCTCGCCCAGACGGAGGGCCGGCAGCGTTCGGCCTCGGAATTCTTCGCGCTGGGAGCCGCCTCGGGATTCGAGCCCGGACGCGTGATCGACACCGGCGCCTACGGAATCGTCGAGCTCGTCGCCGCCTAAATGCGCTTAAGGCGCTCACCGCGCAGACGTGACGGCGCAGCGATTAGCTGCCGGCGCCGGAGAGGATCATGAGCGGGATCGCGGCGATGGCCGCGGCGAAGATGATCACGAGGAAGACGATGGCGATGGCGTTGAGCAGCTTCCCATTGACGTGCTCGCCGAGGTACTCGGGGTCGTTGGCGATGATGAGGATCGGCACGTAGGTCAGGGGAAGGGCGACGGCCGAGAAGACGACCGACACCTCCGTGAGCTGGATCGGGTCAACCCCGGTCAGCAGGATGGCCCCAGCGAGGAGGATTGCCAGGATCATCACCACGTGGAACTGCGCTGCTCGGGCGGGCGCCCTGAACTTGCCCCAGGACCATCCGAAGAACTGGGCGATCATGTAGCCGCTCGAGAGCATCGTCTCCAGCCCGGCGCCGAAGACGGCGGCCACCACGCCCACGATCCCGAACGCCAGAGCAATTTTCCCGCCCGCTTCCGCGAGCGGGAGGACCACCTGAGACAGCGCCTCGACGTGGATTCCCGCTGGCAGGAGCACGACGGCGGTGCACGCCGCGATCGAGATGGAGAGCACCCCGCCGAGCGGGAAGCCGACCAGGACGTTGAGCCGAGACTCGGACAGGTCCTTCGTGCCCCAGTGCTCCTCGACGGCGCCGGACGAGAAGAAGAACACCTCGTAGGGGCTCACCGAGGATCCGAACAGCCCGACCGCGTAGTACCAGTAGCTCGCCGTTTCGTCGCCCGAAGGCGGCACCTGCAGGAGCGCTTGCCGGCCGAGGTCGGGCCACTGAGGGTGGAGCATGAAGAGCGCTACGGCGAAGACGATGAGGCACAGGCCCAGCAGACTCGTGACGTTCTCCATGATCTTGAACTTCACCCGCCAGACCACGAGCCAGACCGCGAAGGCCGCGAGC
Source organism: Sinomonas gamaensis (assembly GCF_005876955.1). Lineage (GTDB taxonomy): Bacteria > Actinomycetota > Actinomycetes > Actinomycetales > Micrococcaceae > Sinomonas > Sinomonas gamaensis. The sequence continues at coordinate 292,590 of NZ_SSCL01000003.1, read as the reverse complement.
GGAACCCAGAGCAGGTAGTTCACGCTGCTCGCCAACTGGAGGGCGAGGGCGATGCCGCCGACTTCCGCAGCCAGAGTCAGAAGGTTGATGACGAATGATGCGGCAAGGTTTGCCACCGCCGCCCGTGGCCCGAGCCGCTCCCGGATGATCTGGAACGCGGCCATTCCGCTGACCGCAGCGACGCGCCCGGACATCTGGGCGAACAGGCAGATCACCACGACCCCCAGCAGCACGACCCACACGAGGCTGAGCCCGAAGCGGGACCCGACGACGCCGTTGACCACAAAGTCACCGATGTCGACGAAGCCGCCGATCGCGCTCAGGATGCCCAAAGCCACGCCGAGGAGCTTCTTCATGACCTTCGAAGCATGTTCCCGCTCGCGGGCGGGGGCAAGGGTTCGCGAAGGAACCCTGCCAGGGGATCAGTCTCGGCTGGTTGCCTTCAGCGCGTCGCGGATTTCCGTCAGGAGCGCGATCTGGGGATCCACGGCTTCCTTCTCCGTCTTCTCCTTGATGTCGAGCTTCCGGTTGCGGCGCTCGATCAGGACGTTCATCGGCATGACGATGACGAAGTAGATGGCCGAGGCGACCAGCAGGAAGTTCACCAGAGCCGTGAGGAACACCCCGATCTTGATGTCCCCGAACGCGAGGAAGTTGTCGAAGTTCGGTTCGCCCACGAGCAACGAGATGAAAGGCATGAGGACGCTCTTCACGAGCGCATCGATGACCGCGCTGAACGCGGCCCCCATGATCACGGCGACGGCAAGGTCTACGACGTTGCCCTTCATGATGAATCGCTTGAATCCGCTCAGCATGCGGCCCAGACTAGCGTGCCTGCTTCAATACGTAGGCGCCGCGGGCAGCCCGAGGTACTCCTCGAGAGTGGGGACGCCCCTGCGGACCATGTCCGTTGCCGCCTCGATGCCGATGAACCGCAGGTGCCACGATTCGTAGTAGTAGCCGGTCGTCCCTTGCTGCATCCACGGATAGCGGACGATGAACCCATACGCGTGGGCATGCGCCGCCGCCCAGTGAGCGGCGGGGGTGTCCATGAAGCACGGCTGGAAGGTGCAGGCATCGTCCGCTGCGCCGACGTCGAGCGCCCAGCCGGTCTGATGCTCCGAGTAGCCGGGGCGGGCCGAAGTTACCTCTGCCGCGTCCTGGCCCTGGACCGCCACGAGCTGGGCATGTGCGGCGGCTTGCGTTGCGTACGAGCGATACCCGCTCGCGAGAGTCATGTCGACGCCGGCCGCCGTGGCCGCAGCGAACATCGCCTCCGCCGCACGGGCCGTGGTCGGATTGAGCAGGGATCCCTCGCCCGACGTCGCGAGGGGAACAGAAGGCCGTACGAGGTCGGGCGTGAAGTCGGCTGGCTGGAGTGGCCGACGCTTGTTGACCACCACCCACGGGCTCCTCGGGTCGGACAGGGAGAAGCCCGAGGCTGTCGGGGTTGCGGTAGGTGGTGACGACGGGGTGTTCGGCGATGGCGACCACGGCGTCGGGGGAAGGGACGACGGCGGGGCGGCCGCCGTCGTCGTCCGCTCAGGGGCCGCCGGACTCACCGGAGTACAGGCGGCGAGGCCCAGCGCCATCGCGGCGAGCGCGACGGTCCGGCGGGTGGGAAGCCCGCGCTCGGGAGGATGACCGTCGTCGCCCACGCCCGCTCACACCTTTCTGAGGAGCATCCGCCTGATGGAATGATCGGCGTCCTTGGTGAGCACCAGCTGCGCCCGGCCCCGGGTGGGCAGGACATTCTGAATGAGGTTCGGCTCGTTGATGCTCTTCCAGATGCCCTGGGCCGTCTTGATGGCCTCGCCGTCGGAAAGCGACGCATAGCGGTGGAAGTAGCTCTCCGGCTGGGCGAACGCGCCCGAGCGAAGCTTGAGGAAACGCTGCACATACCATTCTTCGATGTCCGCGGTCCGCGCGTCCACATAGACCGAGAAGTCGAAGAAGTCGCTCAGTGCGAGGCCGGTCGTCCCATCGCTGCGCGACCGGGCAGGCTGAAGGACGTTGAGGCCCTCGACAATGAGAACGTCCGGCCGCCGCACCACGACTTCCTTGCCGGGAACGATGTCGTAGGTGAGGTGCGAATACCACGGCGCCCGCACCTCTTCGGCACCCGACTTGATCTCCGCGACGAAACGGAGGAGCGCCCGCCGGTCGTACGACTCCGGGAAGCCCTTGCGCTCGAGGAGCCCGCGCCGCTTGAGCTCGGACAGGGGGTAGAGGAAGCCGTCGGTCGTGACGAGCTGAACGTCCGGCGTGGACGGCCAACGGCGCAGCATCTCGCGGAGCACACGCGCGATGGTCGACTTGCCGGCTGCGACCGAGCCAGCCACCCCGATGACAAAGGGGGTGCGCTGGGTCTTCTCGCCCAGGAACGTCTGAGTGGCGCTGTGCAGCTCGCCCGAGGCCTCGACGTAGAGCGACAGCAGGCGGCTGAGCGGAAGGTACACCTCGCGGACTTCGCGCATGTCCAGCGGGTCGCCGAGGCCGCGCAGACGGAGGATGTCCTCCTCGTTGAGCGGCTGTTCCATGCGGTTCGCGAGCTGTGACCAGCGGGCACGGTCGAGTTCGACAAAAGGGGTGGCGCCATCGCCGTCGAACTCGCTCCTGGGCAGACTCACTCACGTGATTCTGCCAACACGGTCGCCCAGAGTGAAATGGGCGGGCGAAACGCCCCCGGTAGGATGTTGGGCATGTGTGGAATCGTCGGTTATGTCGGCAGGGCCCAAGAGCGTAGTGCAGCGGGCGGGAATGGCGCTCATGATGCCCTAGATGTCGTCATCGAGGGTCTGCGGCGCCTCGAGTACCGCGGCTACGATTCGGCGGGTGTCGCCGTCGTGGCCGATGGGGCCGTGGAAACTCGGAAGAAGGCCGGCAAGCTCGGCAACCTGGTGGCCGAACTCGAGCAGCGCCCGCTGCCCGAGAGCCTGACCGGGATCGGGCACACCCGCTGGGCGACCCATGGTGGGCCCACCGACGCGAATGCCCATCCGCATCTCGCCGACAACGGCCGTCTCGCCGTGATCCACAACGGCATCATCGAGAACTACGCCGAGCTCAAGCAGGAGCTGCGCGCCAAGGGCGTCACCTTCGCATCCGAGACGGACACCGAGGTCGCGGCCGCGCTCATCGGCGACATGTACCGCGGCGCCGCCGGCGGCGACATCACCAAGGCCATGCAGCTCGCCGCCCAGCGGCTCGACGGGGCGTTCACCCTCCTGGCAGTCCACGCGGATCAGCCCGGCGTGGTCGTCGCCGCCCGGCGCAACTCGCCGCTCGTCGTCGGCCTCGGCGACGGGGAGAACTTCCTGGGCTCGGACGTCTCCGGGTTCATCGACCACACCCGCCGCGCGGTTGAGCTGGGCCAGGACCAGATCGTGACGATCACCCCTGATTCCTTCGTGATCACCGACTTCTACGGCCGCCCCGCCCAGGGCAAGGAGTTCGAGGTGTCCTGGGACGCCGCCTCCGCGGAGAAGGGCGGCTTCCCGTCCTTCATGGAGAAGGAGATCCACGACCAGCCGGCCGCCGTGCACGACACCCTGCTGGGGCGCTCGGACGCACAGGGTCGCCTCATCCTGGACGAGCTGCGCATCGACCCGGCCGAGCTCAAGCAGGTCAACAAGATCATCGTGCTCGCGTGCGGCACCGCCGCGTACGCGGGTCTCGTGGCGAAGTACGCGATCGAGAACTGGTGCCGGATCCCCACCGAGGTCGAGCTCGCGCACGAGTTCCGCTACCGCGATCCGATCGTGGACAAGAACACGCTCGTGGTCTCCATCAGCCAGTCCGGCGAGACCATGGACACGCTCATGGCCGTCCGCTACGCCCGCGAGCAGGGGGCGAAGACGGTCTCGATCTGCAACACCAACGGCTCCACGATTCCGCGTGAGTCGGACGCCGTGCTCTACACGCACGCAGGCCCGGAGATCGCCGTCGCCTCCACGAAGGCGTTCCTGGCCCAGATCACTGCCGCGTATCTGCTGGGCCTCTACCTGGCACAGCTGCGCGGGAACATCTTCTCCGGCCAGATCAAGGATGTCCTCGCGGATCTGGGCAAGATCCCCGAGAAGATCCAGCAGGTCCTCGACAACGCAGAGCCCCTCCGCGAGCTCGCCCGCAGCATGAAGGACGAGAAGTCCGTGCTGTTCCTGGGCCGCAACGTCGGCTACCCGGTCGCGCTCGAGGGAGCCCTCAAGCTCAAGGAGATCGCGTACCTGCACGCCGAGGGCTTCGCGGCCGGCGAGCTCAAGCACGGCCCCATCGCGCTCATCGACGAGGGCCAGCCCGTCTTTGTGGTGGTGCCGTCCCCGCGGGGACGCGACTCACTGCACTCGAAGGTCGTCTCCAACATCCAGGAGGTGCGCGCCCGCGGGGCCCGCACGCTCGTGATCGCGGAGGAGGGCGACGAAGCCGTGCGCGAGTACGCCGAGTACGTCTTCTACGTGCCTGAGACCCCGCCGCTGCTCATGCCCCTGCTCACCACGGTTCCGCTGCAGATCTTCGCCGCCGAGCTCGCGCAGGCGAAGGGCTTCGACGTGGACCAGCCGCGAAACCTGGCCAAGTCCGTCACGGTCGAGTAACCCTCCTCATTCCTTTCGGGTACAGATAAGGACGCCCAGACGCGTCTCGGGTGCAGATACTGCTTGAGCCATGAAGCTGTGGCGTCGGTATCTGTACCTGAGACGGTTGGGGAGGGGAGTTGGTGTACCCGAAACGTCAGGGGTGGGGCGAGAGCAGCCCCTTGACGTAGGCGGCCTGACCGACGTGCTGCGTAGCGTCGTTCAGGATGCTCATGAGCCGCACCGCGGCAGTCACCGGCGGGTCCCAGCGGTAGTCGACGACCGTTCCGAAGTCCTCGGGCCTGAGACCCCGAAGGATCTCGAGCGCCCTTTCGTGGACGGCGGCGTGGTACTCGCCGAGAAGCGACGGTTCGAGATGCGGAAACGCGGCCACCTGTTCGGGCGTGTGACCATAGCCGGTGCTGGCCTCCGGGTAGGGCGTGCCAAGGCGGTTCCGCCAGTCGATCCACACTTGCCCTAGCGGCATGGTCCGCTCGCGCCCCCGTGGCGCGTCGCCGCCGTCGAGCACCTGCGCGAGGGCCGCGAAATGGTCGTCGGTGATCCGTGAGAGATGCCACACGAGCCACCCGACTGAGTTGGCCGTCGGCGAGGGTTGCGCCGCAGCCCGTTCCGGTGAGAGGCCCAGCAGCACATGCTCGACGCTCTCCCGCACGCGACCAAAGCCGTCCTCGAGGATGCTGATGGCCCAGTTCTGCTGTTCCATGAGGCCCACCCTAGCCCTCGCCGACCGATACAGTGGGGCCCATGGCTATCGTCGGCATCGGAGTGGACGTCGTGGACGTCGATCGGTTCGAGCGTCAGCTCGAGCGCACCCCGGGACTCAGGGACCGCTTGTTCGTTCCGGCTGAGCGCGAGCTCAACACTCGCTCGCTGGCAGCCCGATTCGCCGCGAAGGAAGCGGTGGCGAAGGTCCTCGGCGCTCCGGCAGGAATGAACTGGCAAGACTGCTGGATCGGCTTGGACGCCTCGGGGCCAACGATCCAGATCAAGGGCACGGTGCTCGCCGTCGCCCAGGATCGCGGCGTGCGGACGTGGCACCTGAGCATGTCGCACGACGGCGGCATCGCCACCGCTATGGTCGTCGCCGAGAGCTGAGCTTCAGACGCCCGACGGTCGCGAGTCCGAACACCACCCCGAAGACCCCGCACGCCCCCCACGCGAGGAGCGCTGGATCTGAGGATCCGTTGGTGACAAGATGCGCCGCGATATACGACGCAACGGCGACGACGACGGCAATTCCGACCGGATTCTTCACGAGGTACCCCCAACTTCCGTGGTCCGGGACAAAGTCTAGACTCGCCCTATGATCACGGCCTTTACCGGTACGGAGGTCCGCGAGGCCGAACGCCCGCTTCTGGCGCGGCTGGGCCCTGAGCTCATGGCAAGGGCCGCGCACGGGCTGTACCGCGTCCTCGTCGCCGAGCTGCTCCGCGCCCGGGGCTCGCTCTACGGAGCGCGCGTTTCCGCCGTCGTCGGCAAAGGCAACAACGGCGGCGACGCCCTCTTCGCCCTCGCCGAGCTCGCAAGGCGCGGGGTGCGGACGACGGCGGTGCTCGCCTCGAGCACGGCCCATTCCGATGGCCTTGCGGCGTTCTTGGCGGCAGGCGGACGCATCGAGAAGGCCCTCGAGCCCGCCGAGCTGGTGGTGGACGCCGTGCTCGGAACAGGCGCGTCGGGGGAGTACCGCGCCCCGTTTCCCCGCCCCGAGGGCCTTGTCGTGGCCTGCGATCTCCCTTCCGGCGTTGACGCCGACACGGGGATGGCATCCGAGGACGTCTGGGAGGCGGACGTCACGGTGACCTTCGGAGCGCTCAAGACGGGGCTCCTGGTCGGACGGGGGAGGGTCCTCGCCGGCCGGGTCGAGGTGGTCGACATCGGCCTCACACCCGAGCTGCCTCGTCCTGACGTCCTCGTCCTCGAGCCTGAGGATGTTCGCGCGCTCCTTCCGGAGCCGCGGGAAGACTGGCAGAAATACAGTCGGGGGGTCTTGGGCATCGTCGCAGGGTCGGACCAGTATCCGGGGGCAGCGGTGCTGGCGACGTCCGCGGCGCTCGCAGTCGGAGTGGGCATGGTCCGCTTCATCGGCCCCGAAAGCGTGCGGCGTGCCGTCCTCGCCGCTCACCCTGAAGTGGTGGCATCGGGCGCCCCTCAGGGGCGTGTTCAAGCGTGGGCTGTGGGTCCCGGGATCGCGGACGACGCCGATCAGCACCGAGCGGTCGACGAGGCCGCAGGGTCGGGGCTGCCCCTGGTGATCGATGCCTCGGCACTCAACGGGATTCCCGGAGCGCACCTTAACGGCCGCGCCGTGCTGACGCCCCACGCAGGGGAGCTCTCGCATCTTCTCTCGCGCATGGGGATCGAGGCCGAGCGCGCGGCGATCGAGGAGCAGCCCCTTCGCTGGGCACGCTTCGCCGCCGAACATGTTGGGGCCACGGTGCTCCTCAAGGGGCCCGTCACGGTCTGCGCGGCTCCCGACGGTACGACCTACGTCCAGGCCTCCGGACACCCCTATCTCGCTACGGCCGGGTCGGGCGACACCCTGACGGGAATTCTCGGCGCCCTGCTGGCCACCATCCCCCACGAGCGACCGGTCCAGATTGCCGCTGCCGCCGCCCTGATCCACGGTCGCGCTGGCCGCATCGCGGCCGAAGGAGGTCCCTTCGGTGCCGGTGCCCTCGCGGCTGCGGTTCGGGAATCGGTTGCCAGGCTCAGCCGGTGACATCCAGCCGCCGCGCCCCTGACCGCTTCAGGGTCATTGCCGGAGCCGCGGGCGCGGCTGGCGGAGGGCGCATTTGGACCGCGGACGACCTTGCAGCGAAGGGCTTGGTCCTGGACGGCTCGGACGGCTGGGCGATCAGGGCGGAAGGGGTGCGGTTTGAGCGCTCGTCTGCGTTCAGGCTCGCTGCGCATCCTGGTGAAGTCCGAGTGGGCGCCGGGAGTCTGGGAGTAGGGGTGCTGTTCGGCTTCGTGGAGCGAGGGATGGTGAGCCTCCACTGCGGCGGAGGCACCGAAAGGCTCGGCCCTGGCCAGGCCTTCTTTCTTCAACCGCGTGCCGACCTCGTAGTCCAATGGCCGCTCCAGACCCTCCTGACGGTCGTCAAAGTGCCGCTCAGCGTCCTGGCCGACCATGGGGCTGTTCTTCCGCTCGAATGCGGGAGGCTCTTGGCGCAACGATCCATCGTGGGACCCGTCAAGGACTTCGTCGGGGCCGTGTCCGAGACCGAGGCACCCGAGCCCAGCGCGGGGCGCCGGATCGAGCGACTGCTCGAGGAGATGACGGCGGGGCTGGCCTTGGAGCACAAGGCTGCGCTGCCGTGTCCCCATGGGGGGCGCGACCTCTACGCTGCCGCGGTGGCCCTGATCGAGACGCGCAAGGGCGACCGACGCCTGACTCCCGCCAGCATCGCTGTCAGCCTCAATGTCTCCCTGCGTCACCTCCAACGCGAGTTCAGCCAGCGCGGCGACGCCGTTGCGACGGCGATTCGCCGCCTCCGCACCGAGTACGCCCGCGAACTCCTCCGCGACCCCCGCTTCGCGGCGGTGACCAGCTCCGGGATCGCGGAGCTCGCCGGCTTCGGGTCCGCGAAGTCACTGCACAGGGCCCTGGTGGACTCGATGTCTGATGCTCCGTCGCGTGATGCTCCGTCGCACGACGTTTCAACGCCGGATGTTTCGTCAGGAGAGACAGGACGCGACATGCCTCAGGACGAGTTGCGACAGTTCTCGCCTGAGGCGCCCAATCAACCTCAGCCGTCCTTGTAGAACTGGGGGACAGGCACGCGGGGACGTGCCCACGGACTGAGGAAGGTCGGGGGACCATCATGGAAAGAACTGTTGAGCTACAACCGCCCGCGGTCGAACGTCGTCGAGTCGTGAAAAGCGCAGCATGGGCCGCACCGGTCATCGCCGCGGCAGTCGCCGCTCCCAGGGCAGCAGCCTCCCAGGGATTCTGGGACGTGGGGGTAACCGGAACGTGCACGACCGGACTGCTCGGAATACTGGGGCAGCCGCAGCTGAAGTTCACCATCACTGCTGTGCAGGGCACTGTTCCCGCCGGCACGAGCTTCACGTTGACATCGAACTCGTTGCTGACGATCAGCGCACTCGGCGCCAGCCCGGGCTCTCTCCTCGCGATCTCGCTGCTGAGCGGCTCCTCCGCCTTGCTCACGCTGAACGCGCCGCTCGTGCAGGGAAGCAACGTGACGCTCGACCTCATGGGCCAGCTCATCACCATAGGACTGATCTACACGTACACGCTCCAGCTCAACGGCAACGATCACCCGGCGAATCCGGCAGTCGAGGCGCCGGACTCTGCCGCGCTTTCTGCGCTCGTTCAGCTCAACATCGGCCTCAGGTCACTTGTGTGCCTCTGACTGAGCCTTGCGTGCTGGTGTGCCATGGGCTTTGAGGAGCTTCTCGCCTTCCTCGCGGCCGGATGCCTCTCTGCCCTGTACGGAGTCTCCGGAACTCTCAAGCTGCGCTCGGCGGATTCCTCGGCGAGGAACGCCCGCGAGTTGGGCGTCGCACCACGATTCGCGAGCGTTCGCTTGATCCGGACGCTCGCCTGCTTCGAGCTGGTGCTGTCGGCGGGGTTCCTCCTAGCGCGGGGTCCAGTCCTGACGGCACTCGGTGCGGTCTCCGCCGTCGTCCTCTCTGGTTTCGTGTGGCTCCTCGCGCGCGCCGTTCACCACGGCATCCAGACCCCCTGCCCCTGCTTCGGCTCGGGAGGATCTGTTATGTCCCTGAGGGACGTGGCGCGCAACGCCGCGCTCGTGGTGGTATCCGTGGGCGCTGGCTTCGCGGGTCTAGGCGGGCATGGACTTCTGGCATCTCTCGGGTCGGCGACGCTATCGGACGGAGTCTGGATGTTCTGCCTTGCGGTCGCGATCCTGGGTCCGGCGGCGCGGTCGAGGAGAACCGAGTGGGCGAGAGGCTCGCCACGGCTTACCGGTCGCCCCGTGCCCGATGTCGAGCTCGTTGCCGTGACCGGGCACGTCCGAACACTGCCGCAACTTGTCGGTGGCCGGCCAGCTCTGATGGTCTTCACGAAGGCGGGGTGCGGTGCCTGCGAGGAGGCCGCAGTGCGCGCCGCGGCCTGGGCGGACCGGCTACAGGGCGTGACGGTGATGGTGGCTACGTCGGCAGACACGTCTCAGCTCACGGTGCCTGAAGGCCTCGCGCTGCACATGCTGGGAGCGGGGGCAGCGCGCGAGGCGTTCGGTGTGGGGCCTATGCCCGCCGCAGTGCTGCTCTCACATGACGGCACGGTGGCGAGCGAACTCGTGGAGGGCCTGGCGAGCATCGAGAAATTCGTGGACGCCGTCGAGGGTTTCCTGCCGGCCCCTCACTGAGTTGTGCTCAGGTGCCCGTCCTAACCCCCGTATCCCATCGGATTGCGGCTCTGCCATCGCCAGTGGTCCTCGATCATCTCGCGCAACCCCTGTCGTGCGGTCCAGCCCAGTTCGCGTTCGGCTTTGGCCGGGTCCGCGTAGCTGCTGCTCACGTCGCCCTGCCGCCTCGCGACGATGCGTCGCGGGATCCGCTGCCCTGAGACCTGCTCGTACATCCGGATGACCTCGAGCACCGAATGGCCCTGGCCCGTGCCGAGGTTCCACACACCGATGCCGGAATGCTGCAGTACCCACTCGAGGGCCGCGAGATGGCCGGCAGCAAGGTCCTCGACGTGGATGTAGTCGCGCACGCCCGTTCCGTCCGGTGTGGGATAGTCGCCGCCGAAGATGTTCACCAGAGGTTCGCGCCCGACTGCCACCCGGCCCACGTAGGGGACGAGGTTGCTGGGCGTGCCTCGAGGGTCTTCGCCAATGCGGCCCGACGGATGGCTGCCGACCGGATTGAAGTAGCGGAGGACGGCGAATGACCAGCGAACATCCGAGGCCGCTAGGTCAGCGAGTAGTTGCTCGCCGACGAGCTTCGTTCGGCCGTAGGGATTGGTGGTGCTCAGCGAATGATCCTCCTTCACCGGAACTTCGTCTGGCACCCCGTAGACGGTGGCCGACGACGAGAAGATCAGGCGCCCGAGGTCCGTCTCCTGCATCGCATTGAGGAGATTCAGGGTGCCGCTCAGATTGTTGGAGAAGTATCGCAGAGGCTGCGAATGTGATTCGCCGACGGATTTCAGCCCAGCGAAGTGGATCACCGCGGCAGGGCGGGTTCTGGCGAGGGCTCTTTTGATGGTCTGCGGGTCCCCGAGATCGGCCTCGATGACCTGGAGCCTTCTGCCTGCCAACTCGCTCACGCGGCAGATCGCCTCTGGGACCGAATTCGAGAAGTTGTCCAGAACTGTGACGTCATGTCCGGAGTTGAGCAGAGCCAGGGCGGTGTGGGAGCCGATGTACCCGGCCCCGCCCGTCACCAGGATCCGCATATCAGTACGCCCCGTTTTTGCCAGTCACCGCGCCCGCCGTGCGAAGAAGGATCATCAGATCCTGGATCATCGACCAATTCTCTACGTAATAGAGGTCCAGTTTGATGGAGTCGTCCCACGAAAGGTCACTGCGGCCGCTGACCTGCCATAACCCGGTAATGCCGGGTTTGATCAGGAGGCGTCGATGGGCGGACTTGTCGTATTGCTCAACTTCCTGGGGCAGGGGAGGGCGAGGACCGACGAGACTCATGCTGCCGCTCATGACATTCAGCAGCTGCGGCAATTCATCCAGCGAATATCGGCGCAGGAATCTCCCGAGTCGAGTGACCCGGGGATCTTGTTTCAACTTGAACAGCGGACCGCTTCCCTGGTTGCGGCTTCTGAGACTGTCGAGCTTCATTTCGGCGTCCACCACCATCGAGCGGAACTTGAGCATCCGGAAGGGCTCGCCTGCCCGCCCGATGCGGGTCTGGCGGAAGAACACTGGTCCTGCACTATCGATCTTCACGAGGACCGCGATGAGCGCCATCGGTAGAGCGAGGAGGACAAGGAGGGCCGTCGCCGCGGTCAGATCGAACCCTCGCTTGGCGATTCCCTTCGCTCCTTCTAGGCGTGGAGTGGTCACGTGGATGAGGGGCAGACCGGCAACGGGCTGAGTGTGGATGCGGGGACCCGCGACGTCGGTGAGGGCGGGTGCCATGACCAACCCGATATCCCGGGTCGAGAGGGCCCATCCGAGATGCCGAAGTGCAGTGGGATCGAGCGGCGCCCCGCCGGAAATCACGACGGCGTCTGCGCGGGCAAGGTCGGTAGCGGCAAGCACGCCGTCGAGGTCAGGGCTTCTGCGGGGCACGGGAACGGGGAGGTTCCCCAGCATGTTCGCCTCGCACGGGAGATTCGTGACGTAGGCCGCCACGGGCTCGTAGCCCGCCTCGGGATGTCTGCCCAGTTGCTGCTCCAAGTGGAGGACGCTCTCGGCAGAACCGACGATCAGGACGCGTCGCAGGTCGGCGCCGTGGTGCCGGGCGTCGATGAGCATACTCCGCAGGATCCAGCGTCCGAACAGAAGGCTCGCGAGCCCGAGTGGAAGCGCGACTGCGACGTAGCCGCGGGCGGTCTCGAGCTGCAGGACGTAGGAGAGGACGGCTATGGCGCCGAACAGCCACAGGGAGGCGGAGGTGAGCCGCTTGTACTCTTCCGGGCCGTAACCGAGGACGCGCTTGTCGCGGCTGCCGGCAAGGCCAAGGACGGTCCACCAGAGCGCGATCAGGACCGCGCTCACGAGCGCATAGGGGATCTGGCGCGAACCGACTCCCACACTCGTGTCCTCGACACCGAATCTGAGGAGCTGCGCGCCCGCGACGGCCCACGTGACGGATGCGAGATCGAAGGCCATGAGCCATGCTGCGGGGCGCAGTGCCAGACTGCCAGTTGGATTCCCTGCGAAGGGATTGGTCACATTCGTGCTATTGAATAGTTCGCTTTTGTCCCGTGCCTGTGGCGGGAGATTGGCCACCACCGCATTCTCGCTCATTGTTCCCCTGAATACGCCCACGCTTCTGTTGCGGGGCAGCCCGGCAGCCCCGTTTGAGCCTAAAGCGGAATGCCACCACTGAGATGAGGCGAGCATGGCGATCTCCGTGGTTCGGGAATGCGTTTGAATGGGACCGGCCGTTCGTCGTGCAGGAAAATTTGCACGGCATTGTCGGTTTTAGGTGTGTATGGGGGAATTGTGATCAACCAGTTGAAGGCCGTCCGTCGACTCGTTCGTCGTCCCGTGGCGGGTGGGACGGTGTTCTCAGTTGTGGGTTCCTTCGTCGTGGCCGGACTCGACATGCTGGGTGTCGCGGCGATGCTCCCGCTCATGCAGGTTGTCACCGGCGCCTCTGCGTCGCCCCTCGTGCAGGTGGCTGCGAACACCGTGGGCTCGTCGGAACCCCAGGTCCTCGTTCCAGCCATCGCCGCGGTGGTGGCAGGTGCGTTCGTCCTCAAGAGCCTGGTAACCATCGTCTTCCGCTGGTGGCAGCTGGGCTTCACCGCCCAGTTGGAGACCGAGGCATCGACCGAGCTCATGCGCCGCTATCTCCAGGCACCGTACTGGGCTCATCGCCAGCGGAAACTCGGCGAAGTTCACCGAAGCATCGAGTCCTTCGTGCCACAGACCTTCTCGCACGTCGTGCAAGGGCTTCTGAACTGGCTGACCGACGCCCTGACCCTGGCGGCGATTGCCGTGATCCTGGTCTTCGTCTCTCCGATCGCGACGGCACTCGCCGTGCTCGTGATTGCAGGCTCCGGCTGGGCCGTCCAACGCGTGCTGCGTCCGAGATTTCGTCGGATCGGGAAGGTCGTCGCCCAGACAGAACTCGAAGCATGGGCTGCACTCATGCCGGGTATCAGCGGGTTCCGAGAGGTCAGGCTCGCGGGGGCCGCAGCCATGCTCATCGCTCGGTTCAGCCGCGCGAAGACGGAGCGGGCAAGAGCTCGCCGCGAGCAATCGCTGGCTTCGGAGCTGCCGAAGTATGTGCTCGAGGTTTCCTTCGTGGTTGGAATCGGGCTCATCGCGGGCGTCCTGTTCGCCACCCAGGCGCCCGGTGAGGCCGTGGCGGTCATCGGGGTCTTCGCGGCGGGGTCGACCAGAATCCTGCCGACCGTCAATCGCTTGGTCGCCACCACAGGACTGATCCGCTCGGGGCAGCATGGGCTTTCGGTCCTCTGCGCAGAGCTGAACGAGCTCGAGCAGCAGGGCCAGCATTCTGCGGGCCCGCCGTCCGTCCTCTACGACGGCGACCTCGTCGTGGATCAGCTCACCTACTCCTTCCCAGACTCACGGCAACCCGTCCTCCGCAACGTGTCCACGGTGATCAAACACGGGACAACCACGGCTTTCGTCGGTTCGAGCGGCGCTGGGAAGAGCACACTCCTCGACCTTGTGCTCGGGCTCCTGACGCCCACGGCCGGCAGGATCACGTGCGGGGGACGCGACATCCAGGAAGATCTCAACGGCTGGTATTCGGGGATTGCCGTTGTGCCACAGGACGTCTTCCTCCTCGACGACACCCTGGAAGCCAACATCACGCTCGGTGAGAATGGCACCGCCGACCCTGAGCGGCTCAGCGAGGCGGTCCGCCTTGCTCAACTCGAGCCCGTCCTCGATGATCTTCCACTTGGCCTCGGCACGCGCCTAGGGGAGCGCGGCGTCCGCCTCTCCGGGGGCCAGCGTCAGAGAGTGGGAATAGCGCGGGCTCTGTATCGGCGACCCCGTCTGCTGGTCCTCGATGAGGCCACCTCTGCGCTCGACAATGCCACCGAACAGCGGATCACCGAAACGATCGAAAGGCTGAGCGGTTTGGTGACCGTCGTCATCGTGGCGCACCGGCTCTCCACGGTCCGCAAGGCCGGGACCGTGGTCTTCATGGCCGATGGATCCGTTGCCGCCGAGGGGACCTTCTCGGAGGTCGAGGCGCAAAGTCCGCAGTTCTCGGAGCTCGTCTCGCTGGGGCGGGTCTAGTGGCTGCGGAAGACGCTCCAGACAAGAGGTCCCTTCGGGTCTCTGCCGTCATTCCGCACTACGGCGCGCCAGCACAGACACTCGCTCTGGTCAGGTCCCTCCAGACGCAGGAATCGGTGCGCCCCGCACGCATCATTGTGAGCGACGACGCCTCGCCGGTGCCTTTTCCAGACACCGAGGATGTCCTCGTCGTCCGTCGATGCAGCAACGGAGGCTTCGGCTCGGCGGTCAACAGCGGCCTCAAGAACGTGGAGACCGAATTCGCGCTGGTCCTCAACAGCGATCTCGAGATCGGCCCGACGTTCGTCGCCGACCTCCTCGCCGCTGCCCTCCCCTGGCAGCCCGCCGTGGTCAGTCCGCAGGTTCGAGGGCGCAGCGGTGAGCCGCAGTGGGTTGGGAGGCACTTCCCCACAGTTGGACATCAGGCGGTCGAGTGGCTTACGCCTTTGGCCCGCCATCGCCATCGCCCGCTCCTCCATGAAGCGGTGGGGCACGACACCAGATGTTCGGACGGTGTCTCGATTCCAGTGGATTGGCTGGTGGGGGCGGCGCTCCTCATCCCGGTGAAGGAGTTCCGAGCCGTAGGAGGCTTCGACGAGAGGTTCTTCATGAACTGCGAGGAGGTCGATCTCCAGCGGCGGTTGAGGGCACTCGGCGTACTATCCGTCTTCGCCGGAGGCGTCGAGGTGATCCACGACGGAGGCGGTTCCTCGGACCCCGCAGCGCGACGGCAGTGGCTGGTGGAGTCGCGCCTGGCCTATGCGAGCAAGTGGGGCGGGGAGGTTCGGCTTCGATCAGCGCTCCTTGCTGCCTCTGCCTTCAACTTGGCCGCCAACGCGATTCGTCAAGCGGCTGGGCGAGATGTCCGGGCGGTGGCCACCTTCCGGCAAGAAGTCGGCTATCTGCGAAGGCGGCCTTCATGAGTCGTCAGCCCCGTGTGCTCCTCGTGACCCCCGCCTTCCACGGCTACCACCGCTCCATCGCGCGTGCCCTCGAGCGGCGTGGCTACGAGGTTGTGACGCATTCGTACGACGCTTTTGAGACGCTCCGCGACAAGGTGCGCAACAAAGTGGCGGTGGAGCTGCCACGCCGTCTCGGAGCCGACAGCCACGCGCACGCCGCCGCCTGGGCGACGCATCGCGCCCTCACCGCGCTGCGGTCCACTGGCCCGGACCGGCTCATCGTTGTCAAGGGGGATACCCTCGGTAGCGCCTTCTGGGACGAGGTCGTCCGCAGGAGACTGCCACGGATCCTGTGGCTTTACGACGACCTGGCGCGACATCGCTACACCCTGCATTTCCTCCGCGAGATCGGCCCGGTGGTGAGCTACGCCCGGAGCGAGGCGGAGCACCTTGTCGGCTGTGGGATCAATGCGACCTTCGTTCCGAACGCTTTCGATCCAGACCTTGCGGAACCCTCCGCTAGGCGTACCGGCGAGATCGTCTTCGTCGGCGCCCGATACGCCAATCGGGTCGCCGTGCTCACCCGGCTCCGCCAAGCCGGGCTGCCTGTGCGCGCGTATGGCCGCCAATGGTCACATCACCCCTTGGACCGGCTGCGGACGTGGGAGATCGGTCGGCCCGACATCCCCGCCGAGCGCGATATTGCGCTCCAAGCCGCCTATGCGGTCCAAGGGGAAGCCGCTGCCGCCGTCAACATCCATGGCCCGCAGGCAGGGCTTTCGATGCGGTCCTTCGAAGTTCCTGGAATGGGCGGCCTACAGCTCGTCGATCGCGCAGACGTGGCCGAGTTCTATGACATCGGAACGGAGACCTTGGTCTTCGAGAGCGAGGAGCAACTGGTCGAGCTCGCGGGGCGGGCGCAGCGAGACCGCGCATGGTCCGAGCGGATCCGGGCTGCTGGAAGGCGCCGAAGCCTGGCAGAGCACACGTTTGCCCATCGGGTCGCTCGAGTGGATGGGCTCTGGGCATGACGCGCAGTGGGCTCATCCATCCGCGGGATGTCGAGGCGTGGAGGCGATGGCAGGGCAGGCAGGCTCCTCTACGACGGATCCGTGCCGCCCTCCGCCGTCGGCCTCAATCCGTGCCGTGGCTCGCCGTTCGAGGCACCTCGCCCGCGATCCTCGTCGCCGTCGATGCCCTGACGCCCACCCAGCTTTCTTCGCTGGTGCGGCCGCTTGCGCTGCTCGCCGACCTCGACGTCGCGGTCTTGGCTCCAGGTCGGCTCTCAGGGGTGCTTCCCTCCGGCGACTGGCACTGGCATCAGCCAGCCGGACACGACGTTGTCCCGGAGGCGCTCGTCGGTGTCCGTGCCGTGCTGTCGGTTGGCCATCACCTTCCGAACGGTGCGCTCGCAGAGGCCTGGGCGGAGAAGCTCGAGGCTGAGCGCGTCGTCGTGCAGCATGGCCTGCTCACCCCGCACGCACCGCCTTTGCCGGCCAACGCGCGCCTGCTCGCGTTCAGCGATGCCGATGCGGCGTTCGCGGCGTCTGGGCGTGACGACATCCTGAGTGTCACCGTGGGGTCGCAGCTTCTGTGGGCGGCGGGTTCAAAGGGGGTCGCCCTCACGGACGATGCCTGCGCTCGCCTGCTCTATCTCGGCCAGCTCCATGGGGCGGAGCTTCCGCGCAGGGCCAAGGCCAGCGCTGCCGAGGCGTTCTGCCGCGCCCATGGCGCCGAGTACCGACCGCATCCCGCCGAGGGAGATGTTGCCTCGCGGCTCCAGCACCGCCTCTGGGAGAGGGCAGGGATCGGGATCGACCGCGAGCCGAAGCCTCTCGGGGAGCACGGGCGACCGGTGGTGTCCGTGTTCTCCACAGGGGTTCTAGAAGCCGCGTCCCTGGGCGTTCCGGCCTGGGTCTCGTACCCACGCCCACCTCGGTGGCTTGAGGAGTTCTGGGACCGGTATTCCATGAGCCGTTGGGGCAGAAGGCCGACGTCGGCGCCTCCGAGGCCGGAGAGGGAACCCGCCGCGGCGGTGGCCGATCACGTGGCCCGGGCGGCCGGGCTTCAGCGCGTCGAGGACACCTCGAGACCTTCCAGAGGGAGAAGATGAGCATTCTGTGTGTGATACCCGTCCGGGGCGGGTCCAAGGGGGTTCCGCGGAAGAATCTCCGCGTCGTCGCGGGCAAGCCTCTCGTTGTGTGGACCATCGAGCAGGCGCTCGCCGCACGCGCCGACCTTGACGTCCTCGTTTCGACCGACGATCCCGAGATCGCGGGGGTGGCCAAGGACGCCGGCGCCGACGTACCGTTCCTCCGCCCGTCCACCCTCGCTCGTGACGAGACGCCGACCGAACCAGTGGTCCGCCATGCCATCGGGGTCCGAGTGGAGCAAGGGCGCCGTCCTGAGGCCGTCATGCTCCTGCAGGCCACGTCTCCGGTCCGTTTTGCGGGAACGCTCGACCGCGCAGTCGAGCAATTCCACGCGAGCGGCGTCGATTCCCTCGTCGGGGTCGTTCCCCAGACGCCTTTCCTCTGGATGATGGGAACGGATCCCATTGCCGCCTACGAACCTTCTCGGCGTCCTCGGCGGCAGGATCTATCGGCCGAAGACTACGCGTACCGCGAGACGGGCTCGCTGTATCTCACGAAGACGTCGCTCTACTCGGAGTGCGGAAGCCGGCTTGGCGGCAGGATCGGCCTCTTCGTCATGGACGAACGTGAGGGAGTCGACGTCGACACGGAGCTGGACCTGCTGATCGCGGAACAGCATCTGGACTGGTTCCGCTCCGAACTCGATGGGGGAGAGCGGGCGTCATGATCATTGAACGCGACATTGCGCGCTACGTGGTCTTCGCCGAGGATCCCGTCCTTTCCGCGCTCCACAAGATCACCTCCAATCAGGAGCGCATCGTGTTCTGCGTCGACGAGCACGGTGTTCTGAGGGGTTCGCTCTCCGACGGCGACTTCCGGCGCTGGATCGTAGAGAATCCCGGCGCGGATCTTGGCGCGTTCGCACTTGCCGTGGCGAACCGTGCGGTTCGCAGCGCACATCACAAGAGTCCATTGACGAAGCTGCGTTCCCAGATGTCCTCGGGAGTCACTCACGTCCCGCTCGTCGATGATCGCGGGCGCCTCATCGCCGTCGCTGTCGACCGCGCGGACGTTCTGCGGCTCGGCTCGCACGATGTCGGGGAAGGTCTTCCCGCGTTCGTCATCGCTGAGATCGGCAACAATCACAACGGGTCGGTCGACCTTGCGCGGCATCTCGTGGACCTCGCGGCCGACGCGGGCGCAGACGCCGTGAAGTTCCAGCTCCGCGACCTGGATGCCCTCTATCGGCAGGGGAGCGCTTCGAGCGAAGGCGAAGACCTGGGCGCCCAGTACACGCTCGATCTCCTCTCGCGGTTCTCCCTCCCGGCCGAAGCCCTCTTCACGGTCTTCGACCACTGCCGGGAGCGAGGAATCGACGTGATGTGCACCCCGTGGGACACGCCGAGCGTGGCTGCGCTGGCCGACTACGGCATTCCAGCGCTCAAGATCGCCTCGGCCGATCTCACCCATCACTCGCTCCTGCGCGACGCGGGTTCACGGGGACTTCCGCTTGTCCTCAGCACGGGGATGTCTCGCGAGGACGAGATTCGCGAGACTGCCGCCCTTCTTCGCGGCCTCGGCACGTCGTTTGCGATGCTCCATTGCCAGTCGGCCTATCCGGCGCCCTACAAGGACGTCAACCTGGCTTACATGGACCGGCTTGCTGAGATCGGGCAATGCGTTGTGGGGTACTCCGGGCACGAGCGCGGATACCACGTGCCGGTGGCGGCAGTGGCCCGTGGAGCGAAGATCATCGAGAAGCACTTCACTGTTGACGTGTCGATGGAGGGGAATGATCACAAGGTCTCCCTCCTGCCAGACGAGTTCGCCGAGATGGTCCGCTGGATTCGGGAGACCGAGGAATCAATCGGGGAGAGCGCGCCGCGGGAAGTCTCGACGGGCGAGCTCATGAATCGCGTCAATCTGGCGAAGTCGCTGGTGGCCGCGCGCCCCCTCTCAAAGGGACAAATCGTGCGCGAGGCCGATGTCGACGTCAGGAGTCCAGGGCGGGGGCTGCAGCCCAACGCGCTGCCGCAGCTGCTGGGCCGGACGCTCGGGCGGGACCTCGCGAGAGGCGACTTCTTCTTCGCCGGTGATCTCGCCGACGTCGTGCCGTCGGGTCGTGACTTCGCGTTCCGCCGACCGTGGGGATTGCCCGTCCGATATCACGACCATGCCGCCCTTGTTCGCGACTGCACGCCGAACTTCCTCGAGTTCCATTTCTCCTACAAGGACCTCGAGATCGATGTCGGCTCCGTGTTCACCGAGCCGCTCGACATGGGCTTCACCACCCACCTCCCGGATCTCTTCTCGGGTGATTTCATCGTGGACCTCGCCTCCCCCGATGACGTGGTGTGGGAGCGTTCGATCGCCGAGGTCCAGAGAACCATCGACGTCACCCGATCGCTCACGCGGTGGTTCCGCCGCGCTGACGAGCCGATCATGGTCGTGACCATGGGCGGCTTCACGACCGACGCTCACGTTGCCGCCGAACGCCGGCCGGCAATGTACGAGCGGATCGCCAGCGCGCTCGCCCGGCTCGATAGAGGTGGCATCCGGCTCGCAGCTCAGACACTGCCGCCCTACCCCTGGCTCATGGGCGGCCAGCAGTTCCACAACTTGTTCCTCGATCCGGCTGACACTGCTGAATTCGCGCGTTCCACCGGAGTTGGACTCTGCCTTGACATCTCGCATTCCAAACTGGCCGCCAACCATCTCGGAATGCCTTTCTCGGAGGCCGTCGAGCTGCTCGCCCCGCACGCGGTTCACCTGCACCTTGTGGACGCCAAAGGGGTAGACGGCGAAGGGATCCAAGTGGGCGAAGGGGAAGTTGACTGGGGCGCGCTGGCGCAGCAGCTCGACCGGTTGGCCCCGGGGGTGGGCTTCATTCCGGAGATCTGGCAAGGGCACGTGAACAGCGGCGAGGGCTTTTGGACCGCGCTCGAAAGGCTTGAGCAGTGGTTCTGAGTGGACGACGGCGGTCTCCGGGCCTCAGCGCCCACCCCACCACTCTCTGGGCAGTGCCAGTCGGTGGGCTCGGCGGCGTCGCGCGACACGTCCTCGATGTGGCAACGGTCGGGATCCCAGGCTGGCGTCTGATTGTCCTGTGCCCGGAGGGCGATCTCGCCCATCGGCTCCGAGCAGCGGGGGCGGCGGTGGTCACCGGCCCGTTCGGTCCCGAGGCCGGCTTGGTCCGATCAGTACGGACCCTGCTGAAACACGTCGCGGCTATTCGACCCAATGTCCTCCATTCGCACCTTGCCTATGCCGACGTTGTCGCTGCCGTTGCGAGGGTTCTGACCGGAATTTCTCTGGCCACGACAGAGCACGGCATCGCGGGGGACGAAAAGCTCTACCACCGAACGCGGCGGAGGGCACGAGTCAGAGCGCTAGTGCATTCATGGCGCCTCCGGAGGACCGACCTCACGATCGCTGTTTCCCGGGCGACCCGACAGGCCATGCTGGAGAAGTGGCGTCCGCCTGTGGATCCAGTGATCATTCCCAACGGCGTGGAGGCAACCAGACGCCCGCAGCCGCGGCCACCCCGTTCCTCGCCTCGAGTTCTTTCGCTCTCCCGTCTTTCGCCCGAGAAGCAGCTCCCGGAGCTCCTGCATGCCTTCGCCGAACTCCAGAGGCGCGATCCAGGCGCGCGTCTCACGGTGGCGGGGGAAGGACCAGAGCGGGAGGCAGCTGAGGCGATGACCAAGGCGTTAGGCCTCGAGCATGTGGTCTCGTTCCCCGGGTTCCTCGACGCGTCCCAGGCGATGTCCGCAGCGGACGTCGTCATCCAGCTCTCGGCCTGGGAGAACTGTTCCTATACGCTGCTCGACGCTGTTGCAGCTGGCCTCGGTGTGGTGGCGACCCCAGTGGGAGGCAACCCCGAAATCCTGCCCGAGGTCTGTCTGGCGCGCGCCACTGATTCCCGGGCCGTGGCGGCGGCCATCGTCCGCCAGGTTGGCAACGAGGCGCGACCGGCGTTGCCTGAGGGCTGGCCCTCGAGGAAAGAGATGACGGCGCGAATAGCCGCGGCGTACGGAACCCTGCTATGACCGCAGCGACGGTAGCGGTGCACGAGAAGGCACCGCCAAGACGGGACCGCGTGCGGGGCGTTGAATTCAGCCTGTTCTTCCTTCTGATCTTTGACGGCCTCGGCGTACCCGTACTGCCGGTCTCGGTTCCCCTTTCGGAACTGGCGGCCGTTGCTCTCGTTGCAGTCGGCATCTTCCGCTCGCCCGCCCGACCGCTCACTCGATACGGCTGGTACATCCCCTTCTGGGCGATCCTGCTTGCCTATTGCGTCATCGAGTCCTGGGTCAATGAGGTGGATTGGTTCAGGCGTACGGTCCGCCTTGTGGCGATGGTCGTGCTGTCGCTCCAGATCGCAACCGGGAGGCTGGACGTGTGGTCCGGGCTGCGGGGTCTTCTCGCCGGGCTCGCCGTCAACGTGCTGCTCTTCTACTTGCGGCTCGCCCCGGACAGCTACGGGGGCCTTCTCACGGGGTTCCTGGGCGACAAGAACGTCGCGGGCCTGTTCTATGCGACAGTGCCCCTTCTCGCGCTGCCCTGCGTGAGCCGTGCGCGATGGCGCGTTGCTCTGCTCGTCTTTGCTGGGGTGACGGTCTTCCTCACGGGGTCGCGGACGTCAATAGCTGCGCTCGCCGCCGCTTCTCTGTGGGTGTTGGTGCGGCGACGGCTTCCGCTCCCGTTTCATCTCCCGATGTTCGCGGCGCTCTACGCCGGAATTCAGTATCTCGAGGCCAATTTTGCCCACGCATGGATCTTCAGTGACCGAAAGGGCACCGATCTTCTCCGATCGCGCATTGACGAAGCGTCATGGCAGAAGGCCGAGGGCGCCCCGCCGTATGGACTTGGACTCGGTGAGGCCACCGTCTACCTCGATGGGAGGTCATGGTTCTTCCACAACTCCTTCCTGGGGCTGTATGTAGAAGGAGGCTGGATCCTTCTCGTCGCCGTCACCGGTGTTCTCATCGCCGTCGCGCTCCCACTTCTGAGGGCGACGCATATGCGGCCTCCGATTGCGTTGGAAGCCGCCGCCATTGCGCTGTTATTTTGCGCTTCAAGGCTCGGTGAAGTTCTCCTTGCGCTTCCGGTATTCCTCCTTCTGGGCTGCGTTATGGCAATAGGACTGCAACGCGGATTGGCGCCGCCGAAATGCGAAAAAGCAGCAGCGGCGGTGGAAGAATGAAACTATTCGTTGGGACAAGAGTGGGCCTCGGATGCCGTCGTAGCTGGCCTCCCCGGCTCTCGTCCTCGGGCCGGACGAACGGCACCGGCGTGTTGGATGCGGCGCCCGCGTGCGGGCCGATCGGACCGGCTATTCTCGTGAGTGGTGCATTCCATCCCCGGGCACGCGGTCATTCGGTGGTTGCCGCCAATTCGATGAACGCGTGAGCGGTGTACGGGCGTGAGATTTGGTAGTCGAGTGACATGGGGACAGTGAACATGACAAATCCTCCTTCTGATTTTCCGGTTGTCCTCGCCGCCAACAATGGCGATATCGCCGGCGGCGAGGTCATGCTCCTTGCGCTTGCCGAAGCGCTCCGTGAACTCGGGAAAGAACCGCTCGTCGTCGGCATGGACACTCCCGCAGGCCTCGTCGAAACGGCGCGGAACCGCGGCTTCACGGTCGAGGCGCTGCGCGTGCGAGGCCGCGCCGAGTACATGCACGTGCTGCGCCGCTGGCGCAAAGAGCACCCCGAGGGGGTGCTGTGGTGCAACGGGCTGGTCCCAGCGGCGGCAACGTCCGGAATGGCCCGCCGAATCGTTCACCTGCACCAGCTTCCAGCAGGACCGCAGCGTGCCGCGGTGACGGTCGCTCGCCTCGGGGCAATGGCCACAGTGGTGCCGTCCGAATTCATGGCCAGCAGGATCTCGGGGGCCAAAGTCCTCCATAATTGGTCCCCCGCCCTCGAGCGGGTCGTCGTTCCCCGGGGCAAGGGTCCGCTCCGTCTAGGATTCCTGGGGCGCCCGTCAGAGGCGAAGGGAGTCCACATCCTGGCCGACGCCGTCAGCCTGCTCCGCCGGAGGGGGCAGGAAAAATACTTCCTCCGGGTGGCAGGAGAGCCGCGCTTTGTGGACGCACGGGAGCGGGTGGTTATCGAGAACCGCCTGCGCAGGCTGTCGGGTTCCGTCCAGCAGCTCGGCTGGATGCTCCCGGACGAGTTCTTCGGAACGATCGACATCCTCGTGGTGCCCTCGCTGTGGGAGGAGCCGTTTGGGCTGGTGGTGACCGAGGCAATGTCGGCGCGGGTGCCGGTCGTCGTCTCGGACGCCGGAGCTCTTCCGGAGGTCGTCGGCCCGGACCATCCCTGGATTGCCCGGGCAGGCGACCCGCGCTCGCTCGCTGATGCCATTGCCGCGGCGGCCTCCGCGCTGCCGGCGAGCGACGTCGTCGAACGCGCCCATATGCGATGGGCCGAACGTTTCTCGCCGGAGGTCGGAAGGGAGGCCCTCCGCGACCTGCTCACATCGCTGGGGCTGCTGCCGGAGGGTACGGCTGCACCGAAGGCTGAGGCAGCCACGTGATCGGTCCGGCGGCGTCCGTCATTGTGCCCACGCGTGGCGGCGTCCGGCGCCTCCCAGTCCTCCTCGCTGCACTGGCCGCGCAGGACTCCATGGACTTCGAAGTGCTTGTCGTCGTAGACGGCGACGTCGACGGGAGCGAGGAGGAGGTGAACCGTTGGCGCGATCTGCTCGATGTGCGGACGATCGTCTTCCCTGAGAACAGGGGGCGGTCGGCCGCCCTCAACGCCGGGGCAGAGGCAGCGGCTGGCGGGATCCTCATCCGTTCCGACGATGACCTCGAACCCCTGCCGGGGTTCGTGTCGGGGCACGTGACCCGCCATGCGGAGGGCCCTTGCGGCGTCGTCGGACTCACCACCAACGTGTTGCCCGAGACGCCCTACGCCCGGGCCTATGGAAGGAAGGCCGACAAGCGGGCGCTCGCCGAGGCGCTCGCCCTTCCGCCCGAGAGAACCTGGCGGCTCTGGGCAGCCAACGTCTCCGTCAGCGCGAGCGTGCATCGCGAGCTCGGCGGCTACGATCGCCGCTATCGACGCTACGGGTGGGAGGACGTGGACTTCGGCTACCGGCTTCACGCCGCAGGCATCCCCGTCATCGTCGCGCCGGAGCTCATCGCCCGCCACCACGGCGCATCCACCACCACCGCTGTCCGCGCTCTTCGTGCACTGCATTCGGGCGCCGCCCGCGAGGCATTCGAGGACATCCACGGACGCGAGGCTCTCGGTGACCGGGAGTCCGGGGGCGGCCTGTGGAACCGGATGGTCGGCGCAGGCAGCGCAATCGCCACGGAGCGAACCCTTGCCGCGTATGGCCGCGCGGTCGATGGGCTCGCTCGGCTCCTGCCGTCGGGGGTGGCGGAGAAACTCATCGCCCTCGGCGTCGAATCGGCGGGACTTGCCGGGATCCGTTACCCGTCCCGGGCACGGGCCGCGTTCTGAAGGGGACTCGTTTCACGAGGGGAATGATGGGGGAGAAGCAGCCGGTCGTCGCGATCGCACACGATTACCTGACACAGCGCGGAGGCGCGGAGCGAGTGGTGCTCGCCATGCTCCGGGCCTTCCCCGAGGCCAAGATCTACACCACGCTCTACGACCCTGACGGCACCTACCCCGAATTCCGCACGGCCGACGTCGTGACCTCACCGCTGAACAGCCTCCGGGTCTTCCGTCGGAACCATCGCTCCGCGCTGCCCCTCCTCGCCCCCGCGGCGCACGCGCTCAAGGTTCCGGCCGACGTCGTCATCACCTCCTCGAGCGGGTGGGCGCACGGGTTCCGGACTGCGGGACGGAGGTTGGTCTACTGTCATTCGCCGGCGCGCTGGCTCTACCTTTCGGACCAGTACCTCGGCCCTGGAGGGAAACGGAATCCGGCGGCGCTCGCCCTCGCTTCCTTGAAGCCCTTGCTTGTCCCATGGGATCGATGGGCGGCGGCGAGGGCGCACCGCTACGTGGCCAACTCGACCGTGGTGAGAGATCGCATCGGAGAGGTCTATGGCTTCGAGGCAGCCCTCTTCCATCCACCGCACAGCGTAGACGTCGCGGGACCTGTGGAGACAGTCGAGGGTCTCGAGGATTTCGTGGGAGAGGGCGGTCATTTCCTCGTCGTGTCGAGGCTCCTGCCGTACAAGAACGTGGACCAGGCAGTCGAGGCTTTCCGTGGCCTGAGCGAGCGGCTCCTCGTCATCGGTGATGGCCCCCTCCGAACCGCCTTGTACGGGCGGCTGCCCGACAACGTCCGACTTGTGTCAGGGCTTAGCGACGGCCAGATGCGGTGGGCCTATGCTCGGTCGAAGGCCCTCGTGGCGCCGTCGCATGAGGACTTCGGCATCACGCCGCTCGAGGCGGGCGCCTGGGGCAAGCCGACCATCGCCCTGCGGGCGGGTGGGTATCTCGACACCATCATTGAGGGGGTCACGGGCCGCTTCATTGAACGGCCGACGGCGGACGCCATCCGTGCGGCCGTCCTCGCCTTCGACGCGGGGGAGTGGGACGCAGAAATCATCCAAGCTCGCGTTGAGGACTTCTCGGAGGAACGCTTCCGCACCTGGTTGCGGGCAGAGGTGGCCTACCTCGCCAAGACCACGCGGTGAGAGCGGCGGTCAGGTCGTGGATCGTCCCGCCGTCAGGGACCGAACAGCTTCGCGCACTCGTTCCCGCAGCTCGGTGGCGTAGTCCGCGGGGCGGGGCTCCCGCAGGAGTTTCATCCGGAGGTGGTCCCGGTTGACCACCAGGAGCCCTCGGAGCAGAGCCCACCGTTCCCGGCCGGACCGGGACGCCCGCCATCTGGCCCGGAAAAACTCGACGCGGGTCCCTCCTCGGGACGCCACGTGCCAGATGTCATGGTCGGGGTGCCCCTGCCACTCAGCGAGCCGACCCGTGGCGGCGGCCAACGTGATCGAGGCGCCGACCTGTTCGGCGAGCAGCTCGAGACGCTCCCACTCTTCCCGTCCGAGAGCCTTCCTGACGAAATCCACATCGGATGCTCCGCGGTGCGGGTCTCGGGCCGCATGGAGGACGATGAGAAGCGCCTGGTGCTGGAGCACGGGTACCCGGCAGGGCCGGCCTGCTATCTGAGTGGAGTCGCGGCGGGCCCAGAGGAGCTCGAAGAAGGCCTCAGGTTCGAGCCCGACCCCGGGAAAGCTCCGGTGAATGTCGACGTGCCCCCACTGCTCGTTCCAGAGCGTCATCGCGTGCTGGAAGACGGAGCCCGTCCGAAACGACGTGACGGCTTCCCACCCGTCCGCGAGGAGGACTTCGGCGAGCCGCGCGGCATCGGGTGGCCGGACGAGCACATCCACGTCACTGCTGACGCGGCCCTCCTCGTAGAGGCTGCCGTGAGCGGCGTATCCCTTCATGTGCAGAAGGTCGACGCCGGACTCTATGGCGAGGTGCTCGATGAGGGCATGGGCCAGCTGGATGCGGTCGGCCTGCGGCAGATCGACGTGGGCCATCACGTCAGGGGCGTCCGTTCACCGCAGTGATCGAGAGGCTGACCCAGCGGGTGAAATCCATCACCGACTGAGTTGCCGGAGCATCCGCCGAGACTCCGCGGAAGAAGCGCCACAGATTCCGATGGACGCCCGAGCCCACGAGATGCCCCTTGCCGAAGGTCCCGTCGAGGCCACGGGCGTCCCGGTCCCAATCGATCATCGTGTACTCGACCGCATCCGTGCCCTCCACGGGGCGGCTCAGGATGACGACGCGTTGGTCAGGGGAAATGGCGCGCACATTGAAGGGAGTCGGGCCAGTATCGAGGAATGTGACCTTATCCCCGAGCGCCAGGCTGCGGAAGCTCATGGCGACCCCCCAAGTAATCTTCGATGCCAGTGACAGTGTAAGCGGTTACGCAAACACTTGTCATGGATGTTACGGAGGCATCACATCATGACGCCAGTCACACAAGCTATGTCGATGTGCGGCTTCCGTCCAGTGTCGGGGCAGTGGGATAGTGTCGGCCCATGGAGGACAAGCCATACGGCGCCCGTCTGACTGAAATCGGCGTCGCCTTCGCGGTGGCGACCGGCGTGGAGGCCGAGCGGGTCGAGGTCTGCCTCATTGACGACGACGGAGCCGAGTCCTGCTCGGACCTCACCAAGGCAGGGGAGGCGGACGGTGCAGTCCGCTGGGAGGCAGAAGTCGCCCGCGTCCGCGAAGGGCAGCTCTACGGCTATCGCGTCCATGGCCCGTGGCAGCCCGAACGCGGCCTCCGATTCAATCCCGCCAAACTGCTGCTCGACCCCTATTCGCTCGCCGTTGCAGGACGCTACGGGGGCGAGCAGGCAGTTCACGCGTTCGTGTTCGGGGAACCAGCTACCCTCGATCCGACCGATTCGCTCCCCTGCGCCCTCCTGTCGATCGTGTGCGATCACGGCGAGTACGACTGGGAACAGGATGCCCCTCCACGGCATCCCTACAACGAGACGGTCATCTACGAGGCCCACGTCAAAGGGCTTACACAGCTTCATCCCGCTGTGCCGGCCCAACTCCGGGGGACGTATCGCGGCGCGGCCCATCCCGCCGTCGTCGACCATCTCGCGAGCCTCGGGGTGAGCGCGATCGAACTCATGCCCGTCCACCAATTCCTCGAGGATCCCATCCTCACCGGCAAGGGATTGTCGAACTACTGGGGCTACAACTCCATCGGCTTCTTCGCCCCGCACAACGAATATTCGTCGAGCGGCGACCGGGGCCAGCAAATCGCGGAATTCAAGGACCTGGTCAAGGCCTACCACCAGGCGGGGATCGAAGTGATCCTCGACGTCGTCTACAACCACACCGCCGAAGGAAATCATCTGGGGCCCACCCTCTCGTACAGAGGGCTGGACAATGCGGCGTACTACCACCTCGTCCCGGGCGACGAGTTCTACTACATGGACTACACGGGAACGGGAAACACGCTCAACCTCGGGCATCCCCTCTCCCTGCGGCTCGTCGTCGATTCGCTGCGCTATTGGGTCACCGAAATGCACGTGGATGGATTCCGGTTCGATCTGGCGTCTGCCCTTGCCAGGGAAGACGGGAACGTGGATATGGTCTCGCCATTCTTCGAGCTCGTGGCCCGGGACCCGGTCCTGTCCAGGGTCAAGCTCATCGCCGAGCCCTGGGATGTAGGACCAGGCGGATACCAAGTGGGCAACTTCCCGCCCCAGTGGGTCGAATGGAACGGCAAATTCCGCGATTGCGTGAGGGACTATTGGCGCGGTGAGCCGGGAAAGCTCCGCGAGCTCGCGACGCGCCTCGCCGGATCGGCCGACCTGTACGAAGAGGAGGGTAGGCGTCCTTCGGCGTCCGTGAACTTCGTGACCGTCCACGACGGCTTCACCCTGCGTGACCTCGTCTCCTACAACCAGAAGCACAACGAGGCCAACGGCGAGGACAATCGCGACGGCACCGACGACAACAGATCGTGGAACTGCGGGTTCGAGGGACCGAGCGACGATCCGGCCGTCCTCGAACTCCGCGCGCGGCAGCAGCGCAACCTCCTCCTGACGCTCATGCTGGCCCAGGGAGTTCCGATGCTCTCCCACGGCGACGAACTCGGTCGCACGCAGGGCGGCAACAACAATGCCTACTGCCAGGACAATCCCACCACGTGGATCGATTGGCCGCACGGCGACCACGAGCTCTTGGAGTTCGTGCGGCGGCTCGTCCGGCTCCGCTCGGAACACCCAGTGTTCCGCCGTCGGCGCTTCTTCGACGGCACTCCCGTGGCACCAGCCGAGGGCGACCCCCTGCCCGACGTGGTCTGGCTGGACGCGGACGGATCACCCATGGGGGCGGGCGATTGGGACGAGGACTGGGCGAAGTCGCTCGCCTTCTTCCTCAATGGCGGCGCCGTCCCGGGACCCGGTGGGGCAAGCGCTGACTCCGACATGCTCGTCATCCTCAACGCGGCCGACAACGACGTCTCCTACACGATCCCAGCCGGCTATTTCCCGCGTAAATGGGCAACTGTGCTGACTACGTGTAGTTCGGCGCTGGTGGGGGAACGTACAGGGGCGGGGGAGGAGTTTGTGGTTCCGGCTCGAAGCGCGGTCGTCCTGGAGGCGGTCGACGATTGAGACGGTAACGCGAGGTTCATCACCCGTCGCTATGATGCGAGGCACCCGGGTCCCCGAGACCCACCACACCTGAGGAGCTACATGGAGATCTGGCCCGGCACCCCCTATCCGTTGGGCGCGACGTTCGACGGAACCGGGACCAATTTCGCCCTTTTCAGCGAAGCCGCAGAGAAGGTGGAGCTGTGTCTTTTCGACGCCGACCGGCGCGAGACCAAGGTCGAGATGACCGAGGTCGACGGCTTCGTCTGGCACTGCTACCTTCCTGAAATCCAGCCCGGCCAGCTGTACGGCTACAGGGTTCACGGAACGTATGACCCGAGCCAAGGACTCCGCTGCAACCCCTCGAAGCTGCTGCTCGACCCGTACGCGAAGGCCGTCCACGGTCAGCTCGATTGGGCCCAGCCACTGTTCTCGTACAACTTCGGGGATCCCTCGAGCCGCAACGACGACGATTCGGCGGCGCACATGATGCTCGGCGTCGTGACGAACCCCTTCTTCGACTGGGGCAACGACTCGCAGCTGGGCATCCCGTATCACGACACAGTGATCTACGAGGCCCACGTCAAGGGCCTGACCAACCTCCACCCGGAGATACCCGAGAATCAGAGGGGAACCTACGCCGGGGTGGCCAACCCCGCTGTCATCGCCCATCTGAAGAAGCTTGGTGTGACGGCGCTCGAGCTCATGCCCGTCCACCAGTTCGTGGACGACAGCACACTTCAGGACAAAGGCCTGCACAACTACTGGGGCTACAACACCATCGGCTTCTTCGCCCCGCATGCCGGCTACAGCTCGGCCGGCGACCTTGGATCGCAGGTCCAGGAGTTCAAGGCGATGGTCCGGGCGCTTCACGAGGCCGACATTGAAGTGATCCTCGACGTCGTCTACAACCACACCGCGGAGGGCAACCATCTGGGGCCCACGCTGTCCTTCAAGGGCATCGACAATGCTCGGTACTACCGACTCGTCGAGGACGACCCGCAGTACTACATGGACTACACCGGCACGGGGAACTCGCTCAACGCGCGGCAGCCCCATTCGCTCCAGCTCCTCATGGACTCGCTGCGCTACTGGGTCACCGAGATGCACGTCGACGGCTTCCGCTTCGACTTGGCCTCCACGCTGGCCCGCGAGTTCTACGACGTGGACCGACTCTCGAGCTTCTTCGAACTCATCCAGCAGGACCCCGTCGTCTCGCAGGTCAAGCTCATCGCGGAACCGTGGGACGTCGGCCCGGGCGGCTATCAGGTGGGCAACTTCCCGCCGCAGTGGACGGAATGGAATGGGAAGTACCGCGATACCGTCCGGGACTTCTGGCGCGGCGAGCCTGCCACGCTCGGTGAGTTCGCCTCTAGGCTCACCGGATCTGCCGACCTCTACGAGCGGGATGGGCGCCGGCCCGTCGCGTCCATCAACTTCGTCACGGCCCATGACGGTTTCACGCTGAGGGACCTCGTCTCCTACAACGAGAAGCACAACGAGGCCAACGGCGAGGACAACAACGATGGCGAGTCCCACAACCGCTCATGGAATTGCGGTGCTGAGGGCCCGACGAAGGATGAGAAGGTCCTCGAACTGCGCGCCCGCCAGCAGCGCAACTTCATCGCGACGCTCCTCCTGTCACAAGGCGTTCCGATGATCTGCCATGGCGACGAGCTCGGCCGCACGCAGCACGGCAACAACAACGCCTATTGCCAGGACTCCGAGCTCACCTGGATCAACTGGGATGCAGTGGACCGGCCGCTCGTCGAGTTCACGGCGGCGGTCGCGCGGTTGAGGGCCGAGCACCCGACGTTCCGACGGAGCAAGTTCTTCCTCGGCAAGCCGGTGCGGCGGGAAGAGGGGGATCGGCTCCCGGACATCGTGTGGCTTCGGCCAGACGGCGAGACCATGGTGCCGGAGGACTGGGACACGGCCTTTGGCCGTTCGGTCGCCGTGTTCCTCAACGGCAACGCGATCAATGGGGTGGACCGGCGCGGTCAGGCGATCACGGATGCCCACTTCCTGCTGTACTTCAACGCGCACGACGGCGAGGTGACGTTCCGCCTTCCGTCCGAGGAATACGCGCCAGGCTGGGACGTGCTGATCGACACTTCCGGTGATCTGCCGCATGGGAAGCAAGTCCTCGCCGGATCCGAACTTGGGATCGCTTCGAAGAGCCTTGCGGTCCTCAGGGCCCACGAGACCGCTCCGCTCGAGGCGGACCACTCGGTCGCGGCATCCCTCGCGGCGCTGGCCGAGAGCGAAGGCCGTGGGCAGGAGGAGCTCGAGGAGGCGCCGGCTGAGGAGGCTGCGCCCGAGGAGGCGCCTGCTGAGGGGGCTGTGGCCGAGGAGGCTCCTGCCGAAGAGGCGCCTGCTGAGGGGGCTGTGGCCGAGGAGGCGCCGGCTGAGGAGGCTGTGGCCGAGGAGGCGCCTGCTGAGGAGGCCCCGGCTGAGGACAGCCCGCGCGAGACCCCGCACAGGACGAAGCGCCAGGGGCCGACGAGGAGGGGCAAGGCCTGACATGCGTTACCCCTCCTCGACGTATCGACTTCAGATCCGCCCGAGCTTCACCCTCGATGACGCTGCCCGCCTCGTGCCGTACCTGCATCGGCTGGGCGTCGACTGGGTCTACCTCTCGCCGATCCTGACACCTGTCAGGGGGTCGGAGCACGGATACGACGTAGCGGATCCGACGAAGGTGGACCCCGACCGTGGCGGCGCGGAAGGGTTGACCCACCTGTCGGCGGCGGCGCACGACCGCGGCATGGGGGTGCTCGTGGACATCGTCCCGAACCATCTCGGCGTGGACGTGCCGGAGCAGAACCCATGGTGGTGGTCGCTCCTGAGGGAGGGTCGCGATTCGCCGTACGCCGAGGCGTTCGACGTCGACTGGGACGCAGGAGGCGGGAAGATCCTGCTGCCGCTGCTGGGGTCCGACGACGATCTCGACGGTCTCAAGGTCGACGGCGATCGGCTCTTCCTGGGAGAGCTGGCCCTTCCGGTTGCCCCGGGCACGGAGGGGACAGATGAGCCGAGGGCGGTCGCCGAGCGCCAGCACTACCGACTCATCCCGTGGCGCGAGGGGGACAAGCGGCTCAACTATCGCCGGTTCTTCACCATCACAAGCCTCGCCGGGGTACGCGTAGAGGTGCCATGGGTCTTCGACGAGGCCCACGCAGAGGTTCGAAGATGGTTCACCGAGGGCCTCGTGGATGGGCTTCGCATCGATCATCCTGATGGCCTCGCCGATCCCACGGGATATCTGCGGTGGCTCAGGGATCTGTCGGGCGGGGCTTACACGGTGGTGGAGAAGATCCTCGAACCGGGGGAATCGCTCCCCTCGGCCTTCGCGTGCGAGGGCACCACCGGCTACGACGCCCTCGGGCTCATCGACCGGCTCCTCGTCGACCCGGCTGGTCAAGAGCCGCTCGATCGGCTGGACCAGAAGCTGCGTGCGTCCGCCGGTCAGGCTGAGGGGGATGACGATGGGCCCGTCGACTTCGAGGAGCTGGCGCTCGAGGGGAAGCGGGAGATCGCGTCCGCCGCGCTCCGAGCCGAGATCCTTCGCCTGACGCGCTTGGTCCCCAAGGCGGGCGAGAGGCCCGAGGCACAGGCGCTCGTGGCGGCCGGGCCGGAGACGACCGAGGCCGCACTGGCAGAGATCGCCGCATCGTTCCCTGTCTACCGAACGTATCTTCCCGATGTGCCCAACGGCGTGCAGGTCTTGCACGGGGCCTGCGAAGACGCGGCAGCTGCGCGTCCGGACCTTGCGGATACAATCGAAGCCCTCGAGCCACTCCTGGCGGATCCCGGGACCGAACTGTGCCGCCGTTTCCAGCAGACCACGGGCATGGTCATGGCGAAGGGGGTCGAGGACACCGCGTTCTACCGGTACACGCGATTGGGCACCCTGACCGAGGTCGGCACAGACCCGGCAGAGTTCGCTGTTGGCCTCGACGAATTCCATGCCAAGATGGGGGACCGGGAGCGTGACAGCCCCCATTCCCTCACCGCGCTCACAACCCACGATACGAAGCGCAGCGAGGACGCCCGTGCCCGGATCACCGTACTGTCCGAGCTCGCCGACGAGTGGGCCGAGCTGCTGCCGAAGCTCCTCGAGCAGGCACCGCTCCCGGACGGCGGGCTCGCAAACCTCGTCTGGCAGGCGATCCTCGGGGCGTGGCCAGCGAGTGGCGAACGTCTCACGGACTACGCCCTGAAGGCCGCCCGGGAGGCGGCTCTGCGAACAACCTGGACGGACCCGGACGAGCAGTTCGAGGCTCAGCTGCGGGGCGTTGTGGGAGCAGCGACGTCGGACTCGCCAGCGAACCGGCTCATCGTCGACTTCGCGGCCAAAGTGGAGCCATACGGTGCCTCGAATGGGCTCTCAGCCAAGCTCATCCAGCTCGCCGCACCAGGCGTCCCCGACGTCTACCAGGGCACCGAGTTCTGGGATTGCTCCCTCGCCGACCCCGACAATCGGCGCCCCGTGGACTTCGAGGCTCGGGAGAAGGCCCTCGCCGCCCTGGACGAGGGCGTTTCGACGCCCGGCCCCACGTCCGCCGAGGCGAAACTCCTCGTGGTGTCCCGGACGCTCCGGCTGCGGCGGGAGCACCCCGAGCTCTTCGAGGGTTACGTACCGCTCGATGCCACGGGGCCAGCCGCAGAGCACGTGGTGGGATTCAGGCGCGGGGCGCGCGGCGCCGTCGTCCTTGCCACCCGTCTGCCGGTGGGCCTGGAACGCCGCGGTGGCTGGGGCGAGACGAGCATCGTCCTCCCCTGGCCGTCGCGCGACGTGCTCACCGGTGTGGTCCACGAACCGGGGCGTCTTCAGGTCGCCGCGGTCCTGGACGCGCTCCCGGTCGCACTGCTCATCCCGGAGGAGGAAACATCGTGACGACGCTCGACGACGCAGTACACGGCCCCGCATCGGTGTGGGCTCCGCGCGCGGAGCGAGTCGAACTCGTCCTCGGCGGCGAGCGCGTCCCGCTCGAGGACTCGGACGGCGGGTGGCGGGTGGTCCCGGTGGCCGACCGGGAGAAGGTGCGGGCCCAGCTCGCAGCGGGGGAACGCTATGGGTTCGCGCTGGACGGCGAGAAGGACGCCCTGCCCGATCCACGCTCGCTCCGCCAGCCCGACGGTGTTCACGCCCTCTCCGCGGGGTTCGATCCTTCGGCCCATGAGTGGGCTGACAAGGCCTGGACGGGACGCGCGCTCGCCGGCGGAGTCGTCTACGAACTCCACGTGGGCACGTTCACTCCCGAGGGCACTCTTGATTCCGCTGCCGCCCGATTGCCGTACCTTGCGGACCTCGGCGTCGACTTCGTGGAGCTCCTCCCGGTCAACGGGTTCAACGGGGCCTACAACTGGGGCTACGACGGAGTCCTGTGGCACACCGTCCACGAGGGCTACGGAGGCCCTGCCGCCTACCAGCGGTTCGTGGACGCGGCGCACGCGCATGGGATCGGCGTCATCCAAGACGTGGTGTACAACCACCTCGGCCCGAGCGGCAACTACCTTCCCCGCTTCGGACCGTACCTCCTCGAGGGCAGCGGGACCGGGTGGGGCGATTCCGTCAACTTGGACGGGCCGGACTCGGATGAGGTGCGCGCGTACATCCTCGAGAACGTGCGTCTCTGGCTTTCGGACTATCACGTGGACGGCCTCCGGCTCGACGCAGTCCATGCGTTCGTCGACCGTCGCGCCATCCCGCTCCTCGAGGAGATCGCGACGGTTGCGGAGGGGATCGAACACGTGACGGGCCGGACCAAGGTCCTCATCGCCGAGTCCGACCTCAATGACCCGCGGATCATCTCACCCCGTGAACGCGGAGGCGACGGGATCCACGGCCAGTGGAGCGACGACTACCACCACGCGGTGCACGTGGCGCTCACCGGAGAGGACGAGGGCTATTACGCGGACTTCGCGGACCCCACGGCCCTCGCAAAGGTCCTCCGCGGCGGTTTCTTCCATGACGGAACGTATTCGAGCTTCCGCGCCCGCTGCCATGGGCGGCCCCTCGATCCCGCCGTGATCAAGCCGACGCAGCTCGTGGTCTGCAGCCAGAACCATGACCAGGTGGGCAACCGGGCAGCAGGAGACCGGCCGAGCGCGAAGCTGGACTACGACGGGCTTGCGGTCGCGGCCGTGCTGACGATCGCCTCCCCCTTCACGCCGATGCTCTTCATGGGCGAGGAATACGGGGCGCACACCCCGTGGCAGTTCTTCACGTCCCACCCCGAGCCTGAGCTGGCCAAGGCGACCGCGGAGGGGCGTCTGCGCGAGTTCGAGAAGATGGGCTGGGACCCAGCGCTCGTGCCGGATCCGCAGGATCCGGAGACGCGTGCGCGTTCGGTCCTGAACTGGAACGAGGCAGAAACGGACGACGGCGGTCGCCTGCTGTCGCTATACCGTCGCCTCATTGCGGCTCGTGGAGAGCATCCTGGCCTGTGGGCGGCGCGCTTGGACGAGACCGAGGTGGTCGCGGGCGGCGACGGCGAGGGGCGTTGGATCGCCTGGAGCCGCCCGGGGGTAACCGTGGCAGTCAACCTCGGCTCGGGACCCGCCGACGTCGAGCTCCCTCGCGGCGGGCGAGTGATCGTGTCGACGCGCGAGGCGATCCGTGTGGAAGGCGGGCGTTGTGTGTTCCCCGGCCGCGGCGCCGTCGTCCTCGCTCATGAGGAATCCGCCGACCAGTGAGGCGTGCCCCCTCGGGCACAGTGAAGGGCGCCGTCCGGCAGTGCCGGGCGGCGCCCTTGGTCAGTGAGTATTAGGCCCTGCGTCGCGTAATTGCTCCCCAGATGAGCAGGACGATGATGGATCCGACAATGGCCGTGATCCAGGTGCGGATCTCGAAGAACGATCCGAGGGTGTTGAATCCGAAAATAAGGCCACCGATGAGGCCGCCGAGCCACGCTCCGACGACGCCAAGGATGAGGGTAGCGATCCAGCCACCGCCCTGCTCGCCAGGGAGGATGGCCTTCGCAATGGCCCCGGCGATGAGGCCGAGGATCAGGAATCCGATGAAACCCACGTTATTCTCCTTCTGCTGGTGCGCTTCCGGTAGAGAACTACGTATGCCGGCTGACCCGCTTTTTCTAGCACGCCGAGCCGGCGCAGTCACGCATTGGGGCGGGCTGATGCCGAATCTTTATGCCCAGCCGCGGCCGATACGATGGCGTGCGTGACCTACATCGCAGACGCTAGCCGCTACGGCTCCATGCAGTACAACCGAGTAGGCCGGAGCGGACTCAAGCTTCCGGCTATCTCCCTCGGCCTCTGGCACAACTTCGGCGACGACAAGAATTTCGAGGAGCAACGCGCAATCCTGCGACGCGCTTTTGACCTCGGCGTCACACATTTCGACCTTGCCAACAATTACGGACCCCCGCCCGGCAGCGCGGAGTCGAACTTCGAACGGCACCTGAGGGAGGACTTCCGGCCCTACCGAGACGAGCTGATCATCTCGACGAAGGCGGGCTATTTCATGTGGGACGGGCCCTACGGCGAATGGGGCTCGCGGAAATACCTCATTTCGAGCCTCGACCAGTCCCTCAAGCGGATGGGGCTCGAGTACGTGGACATCTTCTACAGCCACCGCCCCGACCCTGACACGCCGCTCGAGGAGACGATGGGCGCGCTCGACTACGCGGTGCGCTCGGGGCGCGCTCTGTACGCCGGCATCTCGTCCTACTCGCCCCAGCAGACCCTGGAGGCCGCGCAGATCCTCCGCGACCTTGGCACCCCTCTGCTGATCCACCAGCCCCGCTATTCGATGGCCGACCGGTGGACCGAGCAGGGAAGCCCCAACCTCTACGAGGCGCTCGATGAGGTGGGAGCCGGCTCCATCGTCTACTCGCCGCTAGCACAGGGCCTCCTGACCAATCGGTACCTCAAGGGAATTCCGGAGGACTCGCGGGCGGCCAAGGAGCAGTTCCTCAAATCGTCATCGATCACCGAGGACAAGGTCTCCATGGTCAGGGACCTCGACGCGATCGCGCAGGGGCGCGGCCAGACTCTGGCCCAGATGGCCATCTCGTGGGTACTCCGCCCACAGCCGTCGGGTGCCTCGCCCGTAACGTCTGCGCTGATCGGCGCCTCGTCTGTCGGGCAGTTGGAAGACTCCCTCGGTGCGCTCGGGGGCCCGGAGTTCCTGGACGACGAATTGGTGCAGATCGATTCGATCCTCGCGGCCCATTAGGCCTTCGGGATCATCAGCGATGGGTGGGGGAGACGTTCGTCGTCCTGCGCCGCCCGAACACGTAATAGAGGACAGGGCCGCCTGGGTTCGCGAGGATCGCGGCGAACCAGGCGGCCTTGGGGCCCACCACCTGCTCCCGGGGCCGCCTGACGAGGTCGCGCCACGCAACCACCTTGAGCGCCAGTTGAACCGCGCCGACGGCGATCACGGTCGCGCGGGTGCGCGGGCTCAGGTCTTCCCACTTCTTCTTGTTCGGGCGACGTGCCATAGCCTTGGCCTCCTGTGACATGCTGTGAGACGAGTTTAGGCGTCGCCGGCCTTCACCGGGCCGGTAACGAGAACTGCAAGTGCAAGGAGAACTGTGTCTGAGAATCCGATCCGCGTGGCCATCGTCGGCGTGGGCAACTGCGCCGCCTCCCTTGTGCAGGGCGTGCACTACTACCGTGACGCCAACCCCGAGGACACCGTCCCCGGCCTCATGCACGTGAAGTTCGGCCCGTACCACGTCAGCGACCTCGAGTTCGTTGCTGCGTTCGACGTCGATGGGAAGAAGGTCGGGGTCGATCTCGCCGAGGCCATCACGGCCAGCGAGAACAACACGATCAAGATCGCGGACGTGCCCCCGACTGGCGTGACGGTCCAGCGTGGGCACACCCTCGACGGACTCGGCAAGTACTACCGCGAGACGATCGAGGAGTCGGACGCCGAGCCCGTCGACATCGTGGCCGCCCTCAAAGACGCCAAGGTCGATGTCCTCGTGTGCTACCTCCCGGTTGGCTCCGAGAAGGCCGCCAAGTTCTACGCGCAGTGCGCCATCGACGCGCACGTGGCGTTCGTGAACGCGCTGCCGGTGTTCATTGCCGGGACCCCCGAATGGGCTCAGAAGTTCACCGATGCCGGCGTCCCGATCGTGGGCGACGACATCAAGAGCCAGATCGGCGCGACGATCACGCACCGCGTGCTCGCCAAGCTGTTCGAGGACCGCGGCGTGACCGTGGACCGGACGTACCAGCTCAACGTCGGCGGCAACATGGACTTCAAGAACATGCTCGAGCGCGAGCGGCTCCAGTCCAAGAAGATCTCCAAGACGCAGGCCGTGACCTCGAACGTCGAGGCCGAGCTCGCCGAGCGCGACGTCCACATCGGCCCGAGCGACTACGTCGAGTGGCTCGACGACCGCAAGTGGGCCTTCGTTCGCCTAGAGGGCCGCAACTTCGGCGACGCTCCCGTCTCGCTGGAGTACAAGCTCGAAGTGTGGGACTCGCCGAACTCGGCTGGTGTCATCATCGACGCCGTCCGCGCGGCCAAGATTGGCCTGGACCGTGGCGTCGGGGGCCCGCTGACGTCCCCGAGCGCATACTTCATGAAGTCCCCGCCGGAGCAGCGCGCCGACGACGTCGCACGTGCCCAGGTGGAGGCGTTCATCCGCGGCGAGGTCGAGCGCTAAGCCTTCAACTCGTCACACCCACGGGAAGGCCCTCGCGTCCTTGGAGGCGCGGGGGCCTTGTTTCGTGCTTTCGGCGATGAGAGGAGGAGTGGGATCCCAAATCGGGATCCCAAACTCTTGACTGTGATGGACGCCACCGCCTACCATCGTTCTTGGGATCCCAACCCGGGATCCCAGAAACGTTGCGCACCTCCCTCGGGCTAGTCCGTCTTCTGCGGACGAGCCCTTCCCGATGACGTGAAGGAGGACACGTGTCCCTTCAAGAGGAAACCTCGCCCCATGGCTCTGCGGGAGCTGCCGAAACAACCGCAGAGGCACCGTCGGCCAAACGGACCAACGTCCGCTGGAAGCTCTTCGTCCTGCTGCTCGTGCTGGTCACGGTGAATTACGTCGACCGTGGGTCCATCTCTGTGGCCCTGCCGATCATCCAGAAGGAGTTCAACCTCACTCCCGAGCTCGTGGGGCTCCTGCTCTCGGCCTTCTTCTGGACCTACGCCCTCATGCAGGTTCCAGTGGGCTGGCTCATCGACCGCTTCGGCCCCCGCAAAGTCGTGACGGCATCCTGCATCGGCTGGGGTGCGGCAACCGCCGCCTCGGGACTGGCAGGCAGCTTCCTCAGCATGTTCATCGCCCGCATGGGCATCGGCATCACGGAAGCCGGTGTCATGCCCGCGGGCGGCAAGCTCAATGCCCTCTGGATGCACTCGAAGGAGCGCGGACGCGGTGCCACGATCCTCGATGCCGGCGCACCGCTCGGCGCGGGCGTCGGCGGCATCCTCATCACCTGGCTGATCGCCGCCGCGGGCGGATGGCGCGTCGCGTTCATCGTCGCGGGCATCGCGACCGTCATGCTCGGCGCGCTCGTCTGGTGGTACGTGCGTGACAATCCGCGCCGGCACCGCGCGGTCAACGAGGCCGAGGCAGACTACATCGAGGCCTCCCACCGTGCCGAGGACGAGGCCGCACACGCCACGGGAAGCACGTCCCGCCGCGGACTCCTGCCCTACCTCAGGTTCCGTTCGTTCTGGGCCATGTGCTTCGGCTGGCTCGGCTTCAACGGGGTGTTCTACGGACTGCTCACATGGGGACCGCTGTACCTCGCTCAGGCCAAGGGCTTCAATCTGAACACCATCGGCTGGTCGACCTTCGTGATCTTCGGCGCCGGCTTCGTCGGCGAGATCCTTGGGGGCACGCTCGCCGACCGCCTCCGGGCCAAGGGCTACGCGGCGAACCTCGTCATGCGGACGCTCCTCGGCGCGTCGAGCCTGATCGTGACAGGGGGCCTCATCGGGGTGACCATCGTCGGGGACCCGATCACCGCCGTCGTGCTTCTCTCGGTGGTGCTGTTCTTCCTCAGGTGGGTCGGCCTCTTCTGGGCGGTGCCAGCAACGCTCGGCGGGCGGACCAATGCCGGTGTACTCGGGGGAGCCATGAACCTGAGCGGGAACATTGCGGGCTTCGTGACCCCGATCGTCGTCGGCTTCATCGTGGGCGCCACCGGCGGATACACGTGGGCGCTGCTGTACTTCGTCGCGTCGGCGATCGTCATGGGCCTCTCCGTTCTGACCCTCGACTACAGCAAGCGGCTACCCGTGTAGCACTTCATCGGCGGGGGGCGCGCCCGCGCGGCGCCGCCCCCCCCCCCCCAACGCAGAGAGAGAAGGGGACCCACGCGCCCCCCACGGGTCTACGCGTTTTGATGTTCATCGGCGGGCGCCGAGCCTGCTCGGCGCCCGCCCCCACCTGCATGGTCGAATGGACCAGGACCGCATCGCTGCACACCATCGCAGCCCAACCCGAGAGGGAATCATGGCACAGCCTGCCGAGGAGTCGCAGCGCGAACGACCGCTGCGCGAGGTCATCCGGGACACGCTGCGCTCCCGCATCTTCGAGGGCCACTACGCGCCCGGAACCCGGCTCATCGAACGCGATCTCGCTTCCGAGTTCAACGTCTCGCGGCTTCCGGTGCGGGAGGCGCTGCGGATGCTCGCCCAGGAAGGGCTCCTCGCGGAGCGTGCTTCCCGCGGATCGGTCGTGGCCGGCCTCAGCGAAAAGGACGTTGAGGATCTGTTCGACGTCCGGCTCTCCCTCGAAGTCCTCGCATGCCGCCTCGCCGCGCAGCGAGCCACGCCCGAGGACATCGAACGACTCGAGGCACTCCTCGATCGGGCCACGGACGCCCTGGCGCGCGGAAGCATCAACGAGGCGCACCGCGAGAACAGCGAGTTCCACGATGAGGTCACCCGGATCGCCGACAACGGCTTCCTGCGCACCGCGCTCGAGCCGCTTCAAGGCCGCATGCATTGGCTCTTCCGGCATGTCACAGATCTCCCGGAACTGGTCCAGGAGCATCGCGACCTGTTGGCGGCGATCGCGAGCGGGGATCCAGAGCGGGCTGCCGAGCAGTCGGCCCATCACATTGGCAAGTACAGACAGCAATACCCGGACACCGTCTAGCGCCTCTGGCTGGACGCAAAGGAATCACCCATGAGACTTCTCGTCGTCAATCCGAACATCAGTGATGACGTCACCGAACTGATCCGCGCCGAAGTGGAGCGGTCGGCGGCGCCCAGCACCGAACTGGTCGTACGCACGGCCCCCTTCGGCGTCGAATACATCGAGACGCGTTTCGAATCCCTCGTCGCTGCCGGGGCCTTGGCAGAGGTCATCGCCGAGCACTGCACGCACGGCAACGGAGCCGGTCGCGTCGATGGCGTCGTTGTCGCTGCCTTCGGCGACCCCGGCATGCCAGCGCTCAAGGAACTCGTTGACGTCCCAGTCCTCGGCATCACGGAAGCCGCGCTGTGCGCCGCGGCGCTTCAAGGTCACCGGTTCTCGATCATCGCGATCTCCGATCGGATCACGGCTTGGTACCGCGAATGCGTCGAGCGCTTCGGCTTCGGCTCCCGCCTCGCCTCGATCCGTTCCATCAAAGAAGCACTCCGTGGGATCGGCACTGTCCAGGAAGACTTCCGGCCGACCCTGATCGAGCTAGCGCGGCTCGCCGTCGCCGAAGACGGGGCCGACGTCGTCATCCTGGCCGGGGCGCCGCTCGCCGGCCTAGCGCGAGACGTTGCCTCCGAAATCCCGGTGCCGGTCGTCGACGGGATCGCCGCAGGCGTCCGGCTGGCCGAAGCCGTCGTCGCCCTCGGCAGCGGCGTGCACCGCGCGGGGTCCTTCGCCGCACCGCCTCCCAAGCGCCGCGCGGGCCTGTCGCCCGCTCTCGATTCCGCGCTCGATGCGGCCCAGCTCGCTGACCGCCAGAACGCGGTGCTTGCCAGGGAAGGAGGTGCGCTCTGATGGCCGATCTCGTCATCGCGAACGGCCGCGTGGTCAACGCCTCGGGGACCCGGTTCGCGCACGTTGTGGTCGACGGCGGCCGCGTCGCCGAGGTTGTCGATGCCACTGAGGCGGTCCCAGCAGCCTCACGGATCATCGACGCGGCGGGCCGGGCGGTGATACCCGGCGGGGTTGACGCCCATTGCCATGTGGCGCAGGTGACCGGACGCTACCGGACCCTCGACGACTACGAAGTGACGTCGAAGGCCGCCCTGTGGGGCGGCACCACGACGATTCTCGACTTCGGCATCCCCCGCGATCGGACCGAGACCCCGCTCGAAGCCGCCATGAACAAGCTGGCCCTCGCTCGGGAGGCACGCTGCGACGTCGCCCTCCACGGTTCGGTGATCACGTGGGACGAGACAGTCCCAGCGCAGCTCGAGGAGCTTGCCGAGCTTGGCATCTGTTCGGTCAAGCTCTATATGACGAACCGCGGCTCGACCATGGCGGACAACGACACAGTGCTCAAGGTGATGCACGAGATGGTGCGGCTCGACGGGCTCACCTACGTGCACGCCGAGCACGACGCGATGATTGTCGACTGCACTCAGGCGCACGCCGAGGCAGGGGAGATCGGGATCGAGCACCTCCACGAGAGTCGCCCCGAGCTTGCGGAGGAGGCATCGGTGCGGGAGGTCATCGCCATGGCCGAGTACACGGGGGCGCCTGTGTACTTCGTCCACCAGTCCACACCCGGCGCCGTCGACCTCGTGACTCGCGCGCGCCGCCGGGGACTTGCGATCCACTCCGAGACCTGCCCGCACTACCTCGTGCTTGATGACGGCGTCTACGCCTCGCGCTTCCCTGAGTGGTACGCGTGCTGCCCGCCGATGCGCTCGCCGGAGACCGTCGCGGCCTTGCGCGAGCGCGTCTCGGACGGTGCGATCCACACGGTCGCGAGCGACCACTCGTGCTATGACCTGTCCCAGAAGCGCGAGCGGATGGATGACCTCCGCGAGATGCCGCACGGCCTGCCGGGGGTGGAGACACGCATGCCGGTGACGTTCACAGCGCTGGCTGCTGCGTGGACAAGGGAGGACGAGGGGCTGCTCGAGCGCTTCGTAGAGCTGTTCTCCACAGCACCGTCGCGGATCAACGGGCTCGCGGGCAAGGGCGTCATAGCGCCGGGCTACGACGCCGACTTGGTGGTGTTCGACCCGTCCGAGCTTCGGACGGTCAGCGGGGTCCGGCTCCACATGGGCACGGACTTCTCGCCGTTCGACGGCCGGGAGCTGCGTGGGTGGCCCCACGTGGTGATTTCCGGAGGACGGGTGGTCCTCGACGACGACGGATTCCATGACCCCGGTCCCGTGGGCCGCTTCATCCCACGAACTGGCTATCGGGAGGCCGCTGCTGCCCTGCCTCCCGCCGTCGCCTCGCTTGTCGCGCCAGGTTCGCTGGTAACAACAGGGAAGGGAGCATGACCATGGCGCCTTCGACACGCCCCGCGCGCCTCGGGATGATCGTCCCCTCTTCCAATACGTGCGTTGAGCCGATGAGCTACCGGATTCTGGCGGACCGCGAAGACGTCACCATCCACTCGACGCGGATCGCCGTCACCCGCATCGCGCTCGACGCGGGTTCAGACCGCCAATTCGACGTGGAGGGGATGCGTCGCGCCGCCGAGCTCCTGGCAACGGCGGATGTGGACGTCATCGCCTGGAACGGCACCTCGGGCTCCTGGCTGGGCTTGGACCACGACCGCGAGATCGTGGACGAGGTCACTGCGACGACCGGAATCCCGGCGACGACCTCGACGCTCGCCTACTTCGACGCGTTTCAGGAGTTCGGCACCAAGTCGGTCGGCCTCCTGACGCCCTACACCGCCGACGTCAATCAGGAAGTTGTTGAGCGGTACGCGGCCGAAGGGATCCGAGTCACTGGGCACCGCGCCCTCGGACTGAGCGACAACGAGTCGTTCGGCCGCGTGGCCCCAGAAGAGCTCGTCCCCGGTTCGCTCGAACTCGCGGCAGGCCGTCCGGACGCGCTCGTGTATCTCTGCACGAACCTCTACGGGGCCCCCATCGTCGAGGAGATCGAGGCGCGCACCGGCATTCCCGCCCTTGATTCAGTCGCCGTGACGCTGTGGCGGTGCCTGCAGCTCGCCGGTGCACCCCTTGTGGATTCGCGCTGGGGCAAGCTCCTCGCGTGACCTTGCCCAAGGGCACACGTCGAGGGCGCAGGTTGCGGTCCTGCGCCCTTGACGTCGGCACGGCCCAGGCGTAGACCGAAGGGGTCATCGGGCCTGCCCTGGCTGGGCACTGTATCGGGGCGGCCCCCAATCTGGTCTCGGAATATCCCCCTTGGAGCGGTCATGGGTACCGACAGATTCGATGTGCTCCGCGAGCAAGTCCGCGGGCAGGTCATCGAGGAAGGAGACGC
The DNA here is from genome assembly GCF_005876955.1 of Sinomonas gamaensis. Taxonomy (GTDB): domain Bacteria; phylum Actinomycetota; class Actinomycetes; order Actinomycetales; family Micrococcaceae; genus Sinomonas; species Sinomonas gamaensis. Next base: position 247,657 of record NZ_SSCL01000003.1, on the reverse strand, counting down.
CGAGTACGACGCGGCTCGCCGCGTGTTCAATGGCATGATCGACCGGCGGCCCGCGGCGATCCTGCGGGTCTCGCAGGTCGCGGACGTCTTGGCGGCGGTTCGCTTCGCGCGCGGCCTCGGCATCGATCTGGCGATCCGCGGCGGCGGACACAGCGCGCCGGGCTTCGGGACGCTCGACGACGGCCTCGTCGTGGACTTCTCGGCCCTCCGTGGCGTGCGCGTCGATCCCGCGACGAGGACGGCACGGGCCGAGGCGGGAGCGACGTGGGCGGACTACAACCACGCGACGCACGCCTTCGGCCTCGCGAGCACGGGCGGGATCGTCGGCACCACCGGGGTCGCCGGCCTGACCCTCGGCGGCGGGATCGGCTATCTCGCCCGGAAATACGGGCTTGCCTGCGACAACCTCATCTCGGCGGACGTGGTCCTCGCGGACGGGACGTTCGTGACGGCGAGCGAGGCGCAGAATGTCGAGCTCTTCTGGGCCCTGCGAGGCGGAGGAGGCAATTTCGGTGTCGTGACCTCCCTCGAGTTCAGGCTCCATCCGGTGGACATGGTGTACGGGGGCGCGGTCGTCTTCCCGGCGTCCGAGGGCGTGAGAGTCGGCGAGTTCTACCGCGAGTGGCTCGCGGAACAGCCCGAGGAGTTCGGCGCCTTCTACGCCTACCACCAAGGGCCGCCAGTGCCGTTCGTGCCTGAGGAATGGCACGGGAAGCCCGTGACGATCATCGCCGGCATGTGGACCGGCGATCTCGAGGCCGGAGAGAAGCGGTGGCAGCCGGTCCTCAAGGCCGCACCGGTGGTGGGATCCATGGTCGGCCCCATGCCGTACCCGGCTCTCAACGTCGCCTTCGATGCGCTCAACGCCCCCGGACTGCAGGGATACTGGAAGGCCGACTTCGCCAAGGAGCTTTCCGACGATGTCCTGCGGGTCGCGAACGAGTTCGGGAAGCTCGTACCGAGCGTGCAGACGGCGAACCACTTCTACCCGATCGATGGCGCCGTGAACCGCGTGGCGGCGGACGCGACGGCCTTCCCGTACCGCAACGCCAAGTTCGCCCCGGTGATCGCGGGGCAATGGGAGAACCCGGCCGACAATGCGGCCAACATCCAATGGGTGCGCGACTACTGGGCCGCGCTGCACGAGTACTCCGAACCTGGCGGTTACATCAACTTCCAGGACGCCGACGACCAGTCGAGAATCGAGGTCAACTACGCGGCCAATTACGCGCGGCTGGCCGAGGTCAAGGCGAAGTACGATCCGGACAACTTCTTCCACGTCAACCAGAACATCAAGCCGGCCGTGACGCCCGCACCGGCGACCACCGTCGTCACCCCGCCCGAGGGAACCGCGGCGGCTCCGAAGCCGGTTCCGCCTGAGGGCGCCGCTACTGCATGAGTCACTGATCGCCCTCAGTTCCCGCCAGCCGGGACTGCGCTCGCCGGTCCCTGGGCGTTGTGCGGTCCCGGCGCGGGTCCGTAGAGGGCAATGGAGCGGCTGGCCTGCGCGAGGGCCAAGAGGCGCAGCACCAGCTGCGAGTGCATGTGCATGCCTGCGGCCGCCTTCGTGACGAGGGTATCGAGATCCTCGGCGGCCGCGGCGTCGCCCACGTCTACGTGGGCGATGAGGTCGACGGCGCGGCTGTACACGTCAAGTGCCTTCTCGGGCACCGGGACGCCGAGCCGGGCCATCTCCTCCAGATGGTCATCGAGGGCGCCGCGCGCCGCGGTGGGGACATCGGGCCACCCCCGCATTCGTACGACGGCGTTCCCCGCCTCTGTGCGCCCAGGAACAGGCTCGCCGAGTGCCTGCACTTCGCGCTGGAGGGCCTTCATGATCTCGACCCGACTCGCGCCCCTGTCAACGAGCCCCACGATGACCCGGATCTGCTCGACACTGAGGCCGTTGACATTGCGCAGCGTCTGGATCGTGCGGATCCGGCGCACATGGCCCTCGTGGTAGTGAGCGCGTGTCGCGGTGACGAGCCGTCCCGCTGGAACGATCCCCTCGCGCAGGTAGTACTTGATGCTCGCGATCGGCATTCCCGTGACGTCGCTGAGCTCCCGGAGCCTCATGCCTTCCCCCATCATGATCTGCAGGCACTGGATAGCAGAATGAGCCAAATTTATCCGTATGGCGACGCAAGGATAGCCCGTGTATCTTCATCCCGGACGGGGGGTCAAGCCTTGACCGAGGGAGCGCTGCAGATGGGGGGCGTTCCCTCGGCTCACGCCTGATCAGAAGAGGCCGTCGGATCAGAAGAGGCCTACAGGGCGCCCATCCTCGTCCAGCCCCATCCTGAGGGCACCCGGATGCTTCGGCAGCCCGGGCATCGTCATGAGCGAGCCCGTGACGGCCACGATGAAGCCCGCCCCCGTGCGAGGCCGCAATTCGCGCACATGCACGGTGAAGCCCTGAGGCGCGCCGAGGAGCGTGGCGTCGTCAGAGAACGAATACTGGGTCTTGGCCATGCAGACCGGCAGCATCTCCCACCCGTTCTCGCGGATCTGGGCTAGCTGCTTGCGGGCGCTGTCCGAGAATTCCACGTCCGTCCCGCCGTAGACCTCGCGGACGATCGTCCGAATCTTGTCTTCGAGCGGAAGCTCGAGCGAGTAGAGCGGGGCGCAGGTCGCGGGCTCGTCGAGCGCTGCGAGGACATTCCGCGCGAGGTCGTCACCGCCGTCGCCCCCTCCGCCACGCGCCCAGACGTCGGCGACCGCTGCCCGCACCCCAGTTGTCGCGCACCACGCGAGGAGGGCATCGAGCTCGTCAGCGGTGTCGGTCGCGAACCGGTTCACGGCGATCACAGGGTCCAACCCGAGCTTGCGGACGGTTGCAATGTGACGGGCGAGGTTCGCCGTGCCGCGCTCGAGGGCGGCCACGTCGCGCTCGCCCAGGCGGTCGGCCGGCACGCCCCCGTGGAGCTTGAGGGCGCGCACGGTCGCCACGAGGACGACGGCGGAGGGCGCCACATCCGCGCACCTCGCCTTGATGTCCACGAACTTCTCGGCGCCCAAGTCTGCCCCGAACCCGGCCTCCGTCACGACGATGTCGGAGAGGCGGCGGGCTGTCGTCGTGGCGATCACGGAATTGCAGCCGTGCGCGATATTCGCGAAGGGGCCACCGTGGACGAGGGCGGGCGTCCCGGCGAGCGTCTGGACGAGGTTGGGCTTGATCGCGTCCTTCAGGAGCATCGCCATGACGCCCTGCGCCCCGAGGTCGGCGACGGTCAGAGGCTTCCGGTCGTAGGTGTAGCCGAAGGTGATGCGCCCGAGCCGCTCGGTCAGGTCCGAGGCCGAGGACGCGAGGCAGAACACGGCCATGACCTCGGATGCGACAGTGATGTCGAAGCCGTCCTGCCGCGGGATTCCCTGCGCCGGACCGCCGAGGCCCACCACGATCTCCCTCAGGCTCCGGTCGTTCATGTCCATGACCCGCCGGAACGTGATCCTCCGAGGGTCGATGCCCAGCTCGTTGCCTTGGAAGATGTGATTGTCGATGAGCGCGCAGAGGGCGTTGTTGGCGCTCGTGATCGCGTGGAAGTCCCCGGTGAAATGGAGGTTGATGTCGTCCATCGGGAGGACCTGCGAGCGGCCCCCGCCCGTCGCGCCTCCCTTCATGCCGAGCACAGGACCCAAGCTCGGCTCCCGGATCGCCACCATAGTGCGCTTGCCCGCCCGGGCCAGGGAATCGGCGAGGCCCACGGTGAGGGTTGACTTTCCCTCCCCGGCCGCCGTCGGCGACATCGCGGAGACGAGCACCACCTTGCCTTGCCCGGCCGCCGAAGGGAGGCGGCCGACGTCGACCTTGGCCTTGTAGCGGCCGTACAGCTCGAGCGCTTCGGCCGGGATGCCGGCGCATGCGGCGATCTCCTCGATGGGGCGGAGGGTGGCGGCCCGCGCGATATCGAGATCGCTGGGCGTCGCTGCCGTTGCGCTCATGCGCCTCACCCTACCGCCGGATGCACCACCGCGTGAGTCCGAACGGCGCGACGGTAGGCCGCCCGCGTGCCCTCGGCGGTCTGCTCCCAGCCGAACCGCTGCGCGTAGATCGAGGCGGCACGCCCGAGGTCCACGCGGGTGGAGGGGTCGTCGTAGAGCTGCTCGAGGACGTCCGCCCATTCGGCTGGGTCGTGACCGTCCACGAGGAAGCCGGTCCGCCCGTCCGAGACGGCCCGCGGCAAACCCCCGACACGGGCGGCGACCACGGGAGTCCCGCAGGCCTGGGCCTCAAGGGCCACGAGCCCGAACGACTCGGAGAAGCTCGGCATCGCGACGACGTCGGCCGAACGAAACCATTCGGCCAGCACTCCGGCCGGCACAGGCGGGAGGCGATGCACCACGCCCCCGAGGCCCTCCTCCTGCGCGAGCGCGTCGAGATCGAGGCCCAGAGAGCCGCTCGGCGCCCCGATGATGGTCACTTCGAGCGGGATGTCCGGACGACGACGGCGCAGCTCGCCCACCGCCGCAACGAGAACCTGCGGGCCCTTGAGCCGCTGGAGGCGGCCCGCGAAGAGGACGTGGAAGGTGGACGCGGGGACTCCCGAGGCGACCCGGGACCGGGACCGGAACGCAGGCCGGAAGATGTCCAGGTCCACACCCGGGCTCACCACGTCGATCCTGTCCTCATCGGCGCCGTAGTGCTTCACGAGTTCGTCCCGCTCGGCGGCGGTGTTGGCGGTGAAACGGGCCGCGTTGTCCGCGATCAGCTGCTCGCCTCTTTCCCGCCACGTGGGCTCGGGGACGTCACCGATCGCGAGGTGGCGGTTCTTCACCCGCGCCATCGTGTGCATGGTGTGGACGAGGGGGACGTCCCACTCGACCGCGGCCCGGAGCCCGGCAAGGCCAGAGACCCAGTAGTGGCTGTGAACCACGCGCGGCAGGGGTGCGGCCTCCATCCGCTGCAGCAGCCGGTCGGCGAACTCCTCCGCGATCGGCGGCATCTGCTCCTTGGCGAGGCGGCGGCGAGGCCCGGCCTCGATGTGGTGAACAGTGACGCCGGGAACGAGCAGCACGGTGTCGGGCTGCGACGGATCGGTGGCCCGGGTGAAGATCTCGACCGTGAGCCCGTCGGCGGCCAAAGCACGGGCGAGGTGGCTGATGTACACGTTCATGCCCCCGGCATCGCCCGCACCGGGCTGTTCGAGGGGCGACGTGTGGAGGCTGATCATCGCCACACTGTTCTGCTCGGGGTGCTGCACGCATACAAGGCTACGGTTTCCGGGCGGGGGGCATGTTCGGGGCCGCCGGTAGACGTTCGGGGCCGCCGGTAGACGTTCGGGGCCGCCGGTAGACTGTCGGGCGTGACTTCCACCCCCGACCCGTCATCAGCGCGCCTCCCTGAGCGCGCCGCCGTCGTCGACCTCGAGGCCATCCGCCACAACGTCCGGGTTGTGCGGACGGTAGCGGAGCCAGCCCGCGTGATGGCAGTGGTGAAGGCGGATGCCTACGGTCACGGTGCCGTGCCCGTTGCGCGCGCGGCTCTGGAAGCGGGAGCGGCGTGGCTCGGAGTGGCCCACATCAGCGAGGCGCTCACGCTGCGTGCCGCTGGCATCGAGGCCCCAACGCTCGCCTGGCTCCACACGGCGGACAGCAACTTCTCCGCCGCGGTGGGCGCCGGCGTCGACCTCGGCTGCTCCGGCTGGGAGTTGAGCCGCATCGTCGACGCGGCCCGCGAGCAGCAGCGCCCGGCCAGAGTCCACCTCAAGATCGACACCGGCCTCGGCCGCAACGGCGTTACGCCGGACCGCTGGGAGCAGGTGCTCGACGAGGCCACCGAGTATCAGGACGCGGGCCTGCTGCGCGTCGTGGGCGTCTTCAGCCATCTCGCGGTAGCCGACGAGCCGGACCGGCCCGAAACGGATGTCCAGCTCGAGGTGTTCCGCGACGCCGTCGCGCTGGCCGAGGACGCCGGGTGCGATCTCGAGGTGCGGCACATCGCGAACTCGCCCGCCATCTTCTCCCGCCCGGACACCCACTTCGACCTGGTCCGCGCCGGGATCTCGATCTACGGTCTCTCGCCGTTCCCGGATCAGTCTGCCCACGATCTCGGGCTGCGCCCCGCCATGACGCTCCGGACGCTCGTCTCCCAGTCCAAGCGCGTGCCCGCCGGTCAGGGCGTGAGCTACGGCCTCACGTACAGGACGCCGGGGGAGAGCGCCCTCGGGCTCATTCCGCTTGGCTACGCCGACGGCATCCCGCGGACGTCCAACGGCGGTCCCGTCCGGATCGCCGGAACCACCTATCGTGTGGTGGGCCGGGTGGCGATGGACCAGATGGTCGTAGACCTCGGGCCAGATGCAGACGTCGAAGCCATCGCGGGCAGCGAAGCGGTCCTCTTCGGCACGGGCGACGACGGCGGTCCGACCGCTGACGACTGGGCACGGGCCGCGAACACGATCAACTACGAGATCGTCACGCGCATCAGCCAGCGGGTTCCCCGCATCCATGTCGACTCGCGTCCAGCTCCCCTGACCGAGTCGGCGGAGCACGCTGTGGCGACGCGTGCCGGAGGGGTCGCGTGAGCGGAGGTGGGAATGCTTCCGCGCCGGAGCCCCTGTGGGAGCTCCGTGCGCGGCCCACGACGGCCGCCGAGACCCAGGAACTCGGTGCTGCCCTCGGCAGGATCCTCGAAGCCGGGGACCTTGTGGTGCTCACGGGAAGCCTCGGTGCCGGGAAGACGACCTTCACCCAAGGCCTCGGTGCGGGGCTCGGCGTTCGCGCCGGCGTCATCTCGCCGACCTTCGTGCTCGTGCGGATCCACCCAAACCTGCCCGACGGCGCGCGGCCGGGCGGCCCGGACCTCGTCCACGTGGACGCCTACCGTCTCGAGGGCGACGGCGAGATCGATGACCTGGACCTCGAGAACTGGACCGACACGTCCGTCACGGTCGTGGAATGGGGGCGCGGACGGGTTGAGCACCTGGCGGAGTCCTGGCTCGACATCGAGCTCGAGCGGGGACCCCTTCCCGTGTCCGGCGGTTCCGTGAGCGCCGACCCGCAGGTGGACTTCGATCCCGAAGGCAGCGAGGCGAGCGTCGACGAAGAGTACGACGACGACGAGCCGCGCTTCGTCGTCGTCCGCGGCTACGGACCGCGATGGGCCGCGGCTCCGGCCCTGCCCGGGGCTGAAACCGCCCAGCTGCCGACGGGAGACGGTCGATGATCCTGCTCGTCATCGACACCTCGGCCATCGCCTCGGCCGCGATCATCCGATGGCATGAGGACGGCTCGGACGCGGCGGTCCTCGCCCAGTTCGCCACGGAGGACACCAAGTCGCACGCGGAGGTTCTGGCCCCCGGCGTGCGGGCTCTCCTTGAGGAGCAGGAGCTCGGCGGGGCCGATGTGGACCACATTGTGGTGGGCGTCGGCCCTGGTCCGTTCACTGGCCTCCGCTCGGGTATCGCGACCGCCCGCGCCCTCGCCTTCGCATGGGGAACGCCACTGTCGGGACTCATGAGCCTGGACGCAATGGCCTGGGACGTCCTTGCCGCGGCCGCGCCATCGTCCGACTTCCTCGTGGCAACCGACGCGCGGCGCCGCGAGGTCTACTGGGCGCGGTATTCCCCGTCGGGCCTCCTCCTGGATGGTCCGCATGTCGCGTACCCCCACGCGCTGCCGCCGCTCCCGGTCTACGGGGCGGGGGCCGGGATCTACCGGGACAAGCTCGCGGAGGCCGGCGCCGTCGTCATGCCCTCGTTCGACCGCGCCCAGCCGACCGCCGCCTCGCTCGGCCTCGCCGCCGTCGAACGACTCGCGCGCGGCGAGGAGCTCCTCGACACGGCGCCCCGATATCTGCGGGAATCGGACGCGCAGGTGCCCGGGCCGCGGAAGCGGGCGCTGTGAACGCTCAGATGCCCCAAGGAGTGCGGCTCCGCGACATGACTGAGCGCGACGTCCCCGCCGTGCACGCGCTCGAGCAATCCCTCTTTCCGTTCGATGCCTGGCCAGCCCAGATGTTCCGGGACGAGCTCTCGCAGCCGCAGACACGGCGCTACTACGTCGTCGAAGAGGCGATCGGGGACCTTGGCGACCGCCAGGGCGACGCCCCGGCCCGGATTATCGGATACGCAGGGGTCATGTGCGTCCCCCCGATTGCGGACGTCCAGACGATCGCCGTCGTGCCCGAGCGGGAGGGGCGCGGGATCGGCTCGGCCGTTCTCACGGAACTCATCGCGGAAGCCGCCCGGCGCGGGGCGCGGGACGTGCTCCTCGAGGTGAGGGAAGACAACCCGCGGGCCCAAGCCCTGTACCGTCGCTTCGGCTTCGTGCACATCCACACACGACGGCGCTACTACCGCGACGGAGTGAACGCGCTCATCATGCAGCTGCCGCTCACTCCGACCGGGGAGGGAGGCAAGTGAAGGAGCCCCTCGTTCTGGGCATCGAATCCTCCTGCGACGAGACCGGGGTCGGCATCGTGCGCGGCACAACGCTGCTCGCGAACACGGTGTCGTCCTCGATGGACGAGCATGTGCGGTTCGGCGGAGTGATTCCCGAGATCGCCTCGCGCGCCCACCTCGACGCGATCGTGCCGACCCTGCGGGAGGCCCTCGACACCGCCGGAGTCACGCTGGACCAGGTCGATGCGCTGGCTGTCACCTCGGGACCCGGCCTCGCCGGCGCCCTCATGGTGGGCGTCTGCGCCGCGAAGGCCCTGGCGGTCGCGACGGGCAAGCCGCTGTACGCCATCAACCACCTCGTCGCCCACGTCGGCGTGGGCCTGCTCGACGACGGCGTCTACGGCGGTTCCCTGCCCGGCGACCTCGGCGCCCTGCTCGTCTCCGGTGGTCACACCGAGATCCTCCGGGTGCGGAACATCGCCGCCGACGTCGAGCTGCTCGGCTCGACGATCGACGACGCCGCAGGCGAGGCCTATGACAAAGTCGCACGCCTCCTCGGGCTCGGCTACCCCGGCGGTCCCGCCATCGACCGGATCGCGCGCACCGGCGACCCCCGCGCCTTCCGCTTTCCCCGCGGCCTCACCCAGCCCAAGTACATGGGGAGCGCCGAGGCGCCCGGGCCGCACCGCTACGACTGGTCGTTCTCGGGCCTCAAGACGGCCGTCGCCCGATGCGTCGAGCAGCACGAGGCGGCCGGGAAGCCCGTGCCCGTCGCGGACATCGCGGCGTCCTTCCAGGAGGCTGTCGTGGACGTGGTGACGTCCAAGGCTGTGCTCGCGTGCCGGGAGCACGGCCTCCGGAATCTCCTGCTCGGCGGGGGAGTGGCCGCGAACTCGCGCCTCCGCGAACTGACGGCGGAGCGCTGCGCCGAGGCCGGCATCTCGCTCGCCGTGCCGCCGTTCTCGCTGTGCACGGACAACGGGGCGATGGTCGCGGCGCTCGCCTCGCGGGTCATCATGGACGGCCGGTCGCCGAGCGACCTCGCGTTCGCGCCGGATTCGTCGCTGCCCGTGACGACGGTCTCCGCCTGACCCTTCCGCCCCCCGTTGCGCCGTCACGTTTACCGTGTAGACCTGACGGCGCAACGTGATGAGGAGCGGGATCAGGAGTCGGTAGCGCGCCTGCGCCGCCACGCGATGACAGCTTCAACGCCGGCGTAGAGAACCGCGAGCACGACGACGGCCAGCGCCGCCTGCGCGTGCGACGTCACCGCCAGGATGACAGCGACCACAGCGAGGACGAACACGAGACGCCCGGGTGATCGGCGTCGTCGTGCGGGGCGCTCGCTCACGCGCCGTGGCCCTCCCGCATGAGCCGCGCCTCCTCGAGGACGACCTGGCGCAGGTTGCCCCCGTGGGCCTCCGCCGTCCGACGCTGCCTCTGGTACCCGGCGCCCCGGCGGAGAATGCCCTCGATGTCGCGCAGCTCCCGTTGGCAGCCGAGGTCTCGCGCGATGGGCTCGAGCCGCTCGAGGGTCTCGGAGAGATGCTCGGTGACGAGCTTCTCGTTCCCGGCGGCGTCGAGGATGATGATCGCGTCGAGCCCGTAGCGGGCTGCGCGCCATTTGTTCTCCTGGATGTGCCACGGCGGCATCGTCGGGATCATTCCGCCGTCGTCGAGAATCCTGGAGGCCTCCTCAACGAGGCACTGCGTCAGCGCCCCTATGGCGCCGACCTCCTCGAGCGTGGAGAGTCCGTCGCACACCCGCATCTCGATCGTGCCGAGGCGTGGCACGGGCCGGATGTCCCAGCGGATCTCGCTGATGACGTCGATGACGCCAGTTGTCAGCATGTCGTCCACATACCGCTCGAAGCCCTTCCAGTCGGGAAACTGGAACGGCAGCCCGGCGGTTGGGAGCTGCTGGAACATGAGGGCCCGCTGGGACGCGTACCCCGTGTCCTCGCCGCCCCAGTAAGGGCTTGAGGCTGACAGCGCCTGGAAGTGGGGGAAGTAGTTGACGAGGGCGTCGAGGACCGGCATGGCCTTGTCCCGGCGGTCGAGGCCAACATGCACGTGGACACCGTAGATCACCATTTGACGGCCCCACCATTGGGTCCGGTCGATGAGCTTGGCGTATCGCTCCTTGTCGGTGACCGGCTGGAGCCGAGGCTGGCTGAACGGGTGGCTGCCGGCCGAGAACAGCTCCACTCCGATGTGGTCCGTGATGCCCCGGACGGCGCTCATGGTCCTCGCGAGATCCGCCTTCGCATCTCCGACGGTCTCATGGACGTCGGTGACGATCTCGACCGTGTTGAGCAGGAGTTCCTGATGGACACGGGGGCAGTCGGCATTCAGCTCGGGGTGCTCCTCCGCGACGCGCCGCATGACTTCCGGGGCCGCCGAGACGAGCTCCCCGTCGTGCCGGTCGACGAGGGCGAGCTCCCACTCCATGCCGATCGTGGACTGCCTGGAAGCAGCGAAGTCGATCTCCATGTCCGCCCCCGCTTCTGGAGCTCAGGCTCCGGCCAGGCCGGCAGCATCCGTACAGAACGTGCCCAGTCTAGGGCAGGGGCGCTCTCCGGCGAGCCGGGCATCCCGGGCGGGGGGAGAGGCATCCGTCACTCCGGGCCGCGGCGCCGCCCCCGCACTTCCGCGCCGCACCCGCACTTCCGCGCCGGGCCCCGCGCGGATGTGCGGGGTCGGGCGCTGTATGCGGGGAAGGGCCTCTCACGGCGTTCCTCACCCTCTCGTGGTCATCCAGTCGGAGTTTTCCACATAGGCCATTCCACGAGTGCAAGGCCCAACGGGATCCACCACGATGAGCGCTATGGAACCTCGAGTAGCGCGCGCAATCGTTGCCAGTCGGTGGCCTGGGCAACTCATCGCCTCGACAGCGGAGCTGAAGGCTGCGGGTCTCGATGATCGCGTGCTCACCGCTTGCGTGCGTGCCGGCGTGCTCCTGAGGATTCGCCGAGGGGCGTATGCCCTGGGCTCGTCGTGGACGGAGCTGAGCCCTTGGGACCAAGATGACTATCGCATCGACGCTCACGCCGCCGGCTCACAGGGCAAACCCTGCTATAGCCACGCATCGGCGGCTCGCCTTCACGGATTTGCTACCTGGAACGTTGGATCTCAAGTACACCTCCTGACAAGTGCGGATTCCGGAGCCAGCCACGGGGCAGATGCTGTGGGGCACAGGGCAGCACTCGGAGCGGATGAGATTGTCCAAGTGCGGACGCGTGGAGGCCGTGTAGTTTTTGCCACGTCCCCGGTCCGAACCGTGCTCGACTGTGCTCGTGCCTACGGCCAGGAGGAAGCAGCCGTGATCGGAGACAGTGCACTCCATACCGGGGTAGGTTTGGCCGATCTCACTGCGTCCCTTGAGTCCTCGCCGATTGTTCGGGGCAGCGTGCGAGCGGCACAACTGCTGGGATTGCTGGACGGTCGCGCCGAATCCGCGGGGGAAACGCGTACGCGATTCCTTCTCTCGCGGCTCCGCGTCGAACCGCCTGAGGTCCAACATTGCATCGAGACGCCTTTGGGCACATACCGCGCTGACTATGCGTGGCCGCGGATCAAGGTCATCCTCGAATTCGACGGACGCGGGAAGTACTACGACTACCGCCCGACGGCCGAGGCACTCCTCCTGGAGCGGCGGCGCGAGACTGCACTCATGGACCTCGGGTGGCGCGTCGTCCGGCTCACCTGGGCGGACCTGGAGCGACCCGACCTGGTCGCCGCGCGTCTCGCAGCCGCCTTCGAGGCCGCGGCCTGACCGTCTCCTGACGGCGGCAGCTTCAGCGCCGGGCCCGCACTTCCGCGCCCGGCCCCGCACTTCCGCGCCGGGCCCCGCGCGGAAGTGCGGGGAAGGGCGCTTCGTGCGGGGAAGGGCGCCGCAGAAGTCAAGCGGGGCCTAGACCCTCTCGAGGACGCCCTTCACGGCCGCCTTGTCCGGGAGGCACCCGTACCCGAGTGCCCGCTGATCGCCGAGTCGGGCCGCGACGAAGGCCTCCGCGACGGACGAGGGCGCATGCCCCACAAGGAGGACGGCCTGCAGCGCCAGCGCGAGTTCCTCGGCGAGCCGGCGGGCCCACGGCTGGGCCTCCTCCGGCTCGTGGACGGCGTCGGAGAGGAGCGACAGGGCGCGGCCGAGCTGCCGGTCGAGTGCCGGATCGACGCCCCGCTGGCTCTCGAGCTCGTCCGCGAGGGCTTCGGCCGACGCGGGCTCGCGAGCCAGGGTCCGCAGGACGTCGAGGGCCACGACGTTGCCCGACCCCTCCCAGATGGCCATGACAGGCTGCTCGCGGTACCGCATCGCGAGCGGAAAATCCTCCGTGTAGCCGTTGCCGCCAAGGCACTCGAGCGCCTCGGCGGCGTGTCCGGGCCCGCGCTTGCAGACCCAGAACTTTCCGACGGCGGTCGCGAGCCGCGCGAAGCTCCGCTCGCGGGAGGCGACGTCCCGACCCTGGTGGGTGCCGCCGTCGTCCGTCGCCGCGAGCCGCAGGCCGAGCGCGGTTGCGGCCTCGGCTTCGATCGCGAGGTCGGCGAGGACCGCGGCCATGGCGGGCTGGTCGATCAGCAGCTGCCCGAAGGCCCGGCGGTGACGAGCGTGCCACACGGCCTCGGTCACCGCCTGTCGCATGCCGGCCGCGCTCCCGAGGACGCAATCGATCCTCGTCTCATGGACCATCTCGAGGATGGCCCGCACGCCCCGCCCGGGCTCGTCGATCCGCCAGCCGAGCGTGTCCTCGAACTCCACCTCGGCGGATGCGTTGGACCGATTGCCCAGCTTCGACTTGAGCCGCACGAGGCGGAAGGGATTCCTTGTGCCGTCGTCGAGCACACGGGGGACCAGGAAGCACGAAAGACCCGGCGGCTCCTGGGCGAGCACCAGGAACGCATCGCTCATCGGGGCCGAGCAGAACCATTTCTGGCCGGTGATTCGCGCTGTCCCGTCGCCCGTGTCGACCGCCCTGGTCGTGTTGGCGCGCAGGTCGGAACCGCCCTGACGCTCCGTCATCGCCATGCCCACGAGCACGCCCGACTTCTCGGCGGGGCGGACGAGCCGCGGGTCGTAGCCGGTGCCGTAGAGGAGCGGCAGCCAGGAGCGGCCGACGGCGCTCTCCCGGGCGAGGGCGGGGACGGCGGCGTGCGTCATCGAGACAGGGCACGCGTGGCCGGGCTCGACCTGCGCGAACAGCATGAAGGCGGCAGCGCGGGCCACGTGGGCTCCAAGTCTCGGGTCCGCCCACGACGACGTGTGGGCCCCATGAGCGACAGCGTCGCCGAGCACGCGGTGATAGGACGGGTGGTACTCGACTTCGTCCCGGCGCTCGCCGTACCGATCGAGGGCATGGAGCGTGGGCGGGTGCAGGTTCGCGAGCCGAGCCTGCTCGTGGAACTCGGCGGATCCGACGAGCCGCCCGACCGCAGCCAGGGCTCCCGACGCCCACCCGGCGCCGTACCGCCGGACGCCGTCGACGAGGGCCGCGTTCGCGGAGAACTCGTCGACTCCGACTCGCGGGGGAACCTGATTCGTGGAGGAGCCCGGCATGGGTCCATTGCACACCCGGTGCTTCGAGGCAGCCAGAGTCCGGGGGCCGGAGCTTGGTGCAACCCGATTAGCCTTGTCCTGTGCCGATCCTCAACAAAGACATGACCCTCTGCATCTCGCTCTCCGCCCGCCCGAGCAACAACGGGACGCGCTTCCACAACTTCCTCTACGAAGCGCTGGGCCTCAACTGGATCTACAAGGCTTTTGCCCCCACGAATCTCGAGCAGGCCATCGCGGGCGTGCGGGGGCTCGGCATCCGCGGCTGCGCCGTCTCGATGCCCTACAAGGAGGACGTCATCGCCCTCGTGGACGGCATGGACGCTTCGGCGAAGGCGATCGACTCGGTCAACACGATCGTCAACGACAACGGGGTCCTGACGGCATACAACACGGATTATGCGGCGATCGAGCAGCTCATCCAGCGCGCTGCGGACCGTGATGGCCTGCGGCCCGATTGGTCAGTGCTCCTCCGAGGCTCAGGCGGGATGGCCAAGGCCACCGCGGCCGCGTTCCGTGACGCCGGCTTCCGGAATGTGACGATCGTGGCCCGCAACGAGGCCAGTGGCCGTGCCCTTGCGGGGCTGTACGGCTTCGGCTGGCAGGCCGAGCTTGGAGACAGCCGCGCGGACGTCCTGGTCAATGTCACGCCCATCGGCATGGCCGGCGGGGCTGAGGCCGACTCCCTGTCCTTCCCCCGCGAGGCGATCGATGCAGCGCGGCTGGTGTTCGACGTCGTCGCCCTCCCCGCTGAGACGCCGCTCATCGTCGCGGCGCGGGACGCGGGGAAGCCGGTGATCAGCGGCGCGGAGGTCATGACGATCCAGGCCCTTGAGCAGTTTGTGCTCTACACCGGCATTCGGCCCACCGACGAGCAGGTGCGCGCGGCGGAGGAGTTCATGCGCGCCGGCTAGGCGGGCTCGACGACAGCAGCCACCCGGTCCTCGCCGATCCGCGTCAGCACGAGGGTCGCCCGCTTGTGCGGCGCCTTGCGCGCAGGCTTGCCGAGGCCGGCCATGAGCAGCTTGCGGAGCTCGTCGGGGGCGACGGCGACGCCGCGCTTCTTGATGTCGAGCGCGGTGATGCCCTCGTCGCGCACCCACTGGCGCAGCGCCCGGACGTTGTAGTGGCGCACGTCGAGGACCCTGTAGGCCCGAGCGAAGGGGGTCGAGACGAGGTCCGGGGCGCAGATGTAGGCGATGTGCGGATCAAGCAGGTGCCCGCCCAACCGGTCCGCGAGCTCGGCGACGAGGCCCGAGCGGATCACGGCGCCGTCGGGTTCGTAGAGGAAGCCCTCGAGCGGTCCGAGCTCGGGCTGCACGCCCTCGCCGAAGTCCGTTTCGGCGACGAGCTCCGACACTGAGTCGTCGGCGAGCACGAGGGCTGCCCGGCGAATCGTAGGGCGCCTGAGCGCGTTGAAGTACAGGGCCACCTCGGTGACATCCCCGTCGACCGAGACCCACTGTGCCTCGCACCCGTCCGGCACGGAAGCATGCGGGATTCCCGGCCCGAGCTTGACGCCCACGGGCAGGCCTTTGTCGGCGAGCTCCGACGCGAAGCTGAGCGGCGGCGAGAAGTCCTCCGGGTCCCACAGTCGCGTGGTGCCTGACGTCGTCGTCGTCCGCCGCGCGGGATCGAGCCACACGCCGTCGATCCCCTCGAGCGAGACTGCTTGGGCATCCGCGTGGACGACGCGTGCCTGGGGAAACGGCATGAGGTTGATCGTGGCGCAGGCCGCGGTCGTCTCATCGAGTTCGACGGCGGTGACCTCCAGGTCGAGGGAGGCCATCGCCATGGCGTCCGCACCCAGGCCACAGCCGAGGTCCGCGACGTGGCGGACGCCGGCGTCGACGAATCGCCGCGCGTGGCGGGCGGCGACACTGAGCCGGGTGGCCTGCTCGAGTCCTGCCCGCGTGAAGAGCATGTGGCCCGAGAACTCGCCGAACTTTGCCTCCGCCTTCACCCGGAGGCGTGCCTGGCTCAGCACGGCGGAGACGAGCTCGGGGGAGTGGCCGGCCTTGCGCAGCCGGGCGCTGATCGCCAGGGCGTCCTCCTCGCGATAGGGGCCAAGCGAGTTCAGGAGGGCCCAGCCTTCGGCGGTGAGCAGGGGCGCGAGCTGCTCGGAGGCGGAAGGGTCCTGGGGCATGGATCAAGCCTAGTTCACGGCCGCATGACGCCCGCCGGCAGCCGCGAATCTGGTTATGGTGGAGGCATGGAGACGACGCCAGCAGACGCTTCGCCGACCGCCAGCCACGGAGATTTCTCCCGCTACACCCGTCCTTTGCTCATTCTCGGCATTGTTGTCGCTGTCGTCTCGGCGGTCCTCCTCCTCGTGGTCCTCGGCCTCGATGCCTTCACGGCCACCGTGTACTCGGTGGGCGGCAAGAGCATCGACGACGGGACTCCCGAGGCCCAGGCGCTCCGGGACCAGTACCTCGGTGCGAAGATTGCCGCCATCGTGGGGCTCGTGGTGGGCGGGGTCTTCCTCGTGGGGTCCCTCCTCGTCATGTACTTCAACCGCTCCCGCGGGGGCGACGACGGCGACGACCTGAGCTTCGACGAGCTCGCTGGCGAATAGCCCGCCGGGGAATAGTCGCCGCGACACGGGCACTCACTTGGCACTCGCCTTGACCGAGTGCCAGCCTCTCAATAGAGTCATGAGTAGCACTCGTCATGTGTGAGTGCTAACTGTCCAGGCACGCTCCGGCACCCGCGACGACGGTTGCATGCCCGGCTGAGGATTTCCGTGACCCGTTCATGAAAAGGAGAGATCCGTGTCGGTCTCCATCAAGCCCCTCGAGGACCGTATTGTCGTCAAGCCGCTCGAAGCGGAGCAGACCACTGCTTCGGGCCTCGTGATCCCGGACACTGCCAAGGAGAAGCCGCAGGAAGGCGAAGTTGTCGCTGTCGGCCCCGGCCGCGTTGACGACAACGGCAACCGTGTTCCGGTCGACGTGACCGTCGGCGACGTTGTCCTCTACTCGAAGTACGGCGGCACCGAGGTCAAGACGGGCGGTTCCGAGTACCTCGTGCTCTCGGCCCGCGACGTCCTCGCCATCGTCGTCAAGTAAGTCCGCGCCGAGCAGGACTTCAACGGCAGCACCCCGGTCGACGCGGCCGGGGTGCTTCCCTTGGACCCAAGGAGAAGCGAATGGCAAAGCAGCTCGCATTCAATCAGGACGCCCGCAAGGCCCTCGAGGCCGGCGTCGACAAGCTCGCCGACACGGTCAAGGTGACCCTTGGCCCGCGCGGCCGCAATGTCGTCCTCGACAAGAAGTGGGGTGCGCCGACCATCACGAACGATGGCGTGACCATCGCCCGCGAGGTCGAGCTCGACGATCCCTACGAGAACCTCGGCGCCCAGCTCGCCAAGGAAGTTGCCACCAAGACGAATGACGTCGCCGGCGATGGCACCACGACCGCGACCGTGCTCGCCCAGGCTCTCGTCAAGGAAGGCCTCCGCAACGTGGCCGCTGGCGCCGCCCCGGGTGAGATCAAGCGCGGCATCGAGGCGGCCGTCGAGGCCGTCGCGACCCGCCTCGGCGAGAACGCCCAGGAGGTCTCGGGCAAGCAGGTGGCCAACGTGGCCGCCATCTCGGCCCAGTCGGACGAGATCGGCGAGCTCCTCGCCGAGGCCTTCGAGAAGGTCGGGCAGGACGGCGTCATCACGATCGAGGAATCCTCGACGACGCAGACCGAGCTCGTGCTCACCGAGGGCATGCAGTTCGACAAGGGCTACCTGTCGCCGTACTTCGTGACCGATGCCGAGCGTCAGGAAGCTGTCCTCGAGGACGCGCTGATCCTCATCAACCAGGGCAAGATCTCGTCGCTGCAGGACTTCCTCCCGCTCCTCGAGAAGACGCTCCAAGCATCGAAGCCGCTCTTCATCATCGCCGAGGACATCGAGGGCGAGGCCCTGTCCACGCTGATCGTCAACAAGATTCGCGGCACGCTCAACGCGGTTGCGGTCAAGGCCCCGGGCTTCGGCGACCGCCGCAAGGCCATGCTCCAGGACATCGCGACTCTTACGGGCGCTCAGGTCATCTCCCCGGAGGTCGGGCTGAGCCTCGACCAGGTCGGCCTCGAGCAGCTGGGCACGGCGCGCCGCATCACCGTGACCAAGGACACGACGACGATCGTCGACGGCGCCGGTTCGGCCGAGGACGTTGCCGCTCGGGTTGCCCAGCTCCGCGCTGAGCTCACCCGCACCGATTCCGACTGGGATCGCGAGAAGCTCCAGGAGCGCCTCGCCAAGCTCGCCGGCGGCATCGGCGTCATCAAGGTCGGCGCGGCCACCGAGGTGGAGCTCAAGGAGAAGAAGCACCGCATCGAGGACGCCGTGTCCTCGACCCGTGCCGCTCTGGAGGAAGGCATCGTGGCCGGTGGCGGTTCCGCTCTCGTCCACGCCGTGCGCGCCCTCGACGAGGACGAGACGGTCAAGGCCCTCTCCGGCGAGTCCGCGGTCGGCGTGGGGATCGTGCGCCGCGCGCTCGTCCAGCCGCTGCGCTGGATCGCGCAGAACGCCGGCTTCGACGGCCACGTCGTGGCCGCTCGGGTCGAAGAGGCCGAGGTGAACCACGGCTTCAACGCGAAGACTGGCGAGTACGAGGACCTCATCGCCGCCGGTGTCATCGACCCGGTCAAGGTCACCCGCTCGGCTCTGCGCAACGCGGCATCCATCGCGGCTCTCGTCCTCACGACCGAGACGCTCGTGGCGGACAAGCCCTCCGACGAGGACCACGCGGGCCACAGCCACTGATCGGCTTCTGAACCCCGCATCGAGGGCCGCCCCGGGATTCCCCGGGGCGGCCCTCGTGTCTCTGCTCACTTTCCGTTCGCTCACATAGGCCCTTCACACCATTCACAAGTTCCGCACAGGTCGCAGGGCGGAAATGGAGGGCAGGCGAGGGAGACGGAGGGACCGGGAGAGCGATGACGGAGACGACGACGGAAGCGGAGTCGGCAGCCGAGCGGACGACGGCGGGCGGCCACCGCCGCGAGGGCCCTCCGGAGGGCGACGGGCGGAAGTTCCGCCCAGAGATCCAAGGTCTGCGGGCCGTGGCCGTGCTCCTCGTGGTGCTCTATCACGTGTGGCTCGGGCGCGTCTCGGGAGGCGTGGACGTCTTCCTCATGATCTCGGCGTTCCTCATGACGGGCCAGTTCGTCGCGCGGCACCGGAAGGGCCAGCGGACCAAGCTGTTCAAGCATTGGGCCCATGTCTTCCGCCGTCTGCTGCCCGCAGCGGCTGTGACGATCGCGGGGACGGTGCTCGCCACCGTCGTCTTCCTGCCGGCGACCCGATGGGCCACGGTGCTCGAGCAGGGCGTGGCGTCGCTCGTCTACGCGGAGAATTGGCTACTGCAGCGGGACGCCGTGGACTACTACGCGCAGGATCATTCGCTGGCGAGCCCGTTCCAGCATTTCTGGTCGCTCTCGATCCAGGGCCAGATCTTCGTGCTGTTCCCGATCCTGTTCGTGCTGCTCGGAGCCTTGGCGCGGCGCTTCCGGCTCCGGTACGAGCGGTTGCTCGCCCTCGCCTTCGGCATGATCTTCGCAGCTTCGCTCGTGTACTCGATCGTGGACACCGCGCTGAACCAGACGCAGGCGTACTTCTCGCTCTGGGCGAGGATCTGGGAGTTCGCATTCGGCAGCCTTCTGGCGCTCGCGATCGACCGGGTGCGCGTGCGGCCCGTCGTCGCTGTGGTGATCGGCTGGGCGGGCCTCGCCGCGATCGTCGCCTGCGGCCTCGCCCTCAACGTCGAGACGGCGTTCCCGGGGGCGATCGCCCTGTGGCCCACCCTCTCGGCTGCCGCGGTGATCCTCGCGGCCGAGCACGGCGGCGCCCTTGGGGTCCACCGGTTCCTCTCGTCCCGGCCCCTCCGCAAGCTCGGCGACATCTCGTACGGCCTCTACCTGTGGCACTGGCCTGTGCTCGTGATCGCGCTCGTGTGGCGGGACAAGGACCGCGCAGGATGGCTGCTCGGCACCGCCGCGATCGTCGTCTCCCTCGTTCTGGCGTACGTGACGATCCGCTTCGTGGACCGTCCGTGGCGGGCCTGGAAGTGGCCCGAGCGGCGGCTCCGGAACGCGGTCCTCGGCATTGCCGCCTGTGCGCTGGTGGCGGTCCTGCCGATTGCGTCGGTGCAGCTGAGCATCCAGACGAAGTCGAACGCCGCGGAGGCCAAGGCCAACGTCGACAACCCGGGGGCCGCGGCGCTCACGCCGGGCTTCACGAGCCAAGCCTCGCCGACCGCCCAGGTCCTCCCGCTCGCGCAGAACCTTCCGGACGACTGGTACGGACTGCCTTCGAAGTGCTCGTCCGATCTCCACGTGCCCTCGACGCTCACGAAGAACTGCTCGATGGACAACGCGGGGCCGGCTGCATCGAAGACGATTGTCGTGGTCGGTGATTCCCATGCCGAGCAGTGGATGTCAGCCCTCGAGCCGGTCGCCCAGCAGCACGGGTGGCGCGTGGTCGCCCTGCTCCTGGGAGGGTGCATCTACACGCCTAGCGTCCAGACTCCCAACACCCCATGCAACACCTTCAACAGTCAAGTGTCCTCGTACCTCGCGGCGAACCCGCCCACGGCGGTGTTCATGGTCGGCACGGTGGCGGCGCCGTCGTCGTCCGAGGAAACCCTCACCCCCGGTCTCGGCGCGACGGTGTCGAGCCTCACTGCCAAGGGGGTCGACGTTGTCGCAGTCCGCGACAATCCCCGCTTCACGTTCAATATGGCCGACTGCGTGGTGCGGAACGGCGGGACGAGCAGCGAGTGCAGCCCCTCGCTCGCGAGCGTCCTCGCGCCGCAGGACCCGCTGGCAGCGTTCGCGGCGCAGCACGCCGACCGCTTCACGGCGATCGACATGACGGATCTGATCTGCCCGAACGGGATCTGCGGCGGTGTGATTGGAAACACCTACGTCTATCTCGACGACAACCACCTGACCAAGACGTACGCCGCCACAATGTCCGCAATGCTGGGAGAACGGCTGCTCTCGGGCACTGGGTGGACGAGCTGAGTCCACTGAGGGAACGCTCCCACAGCACTGAAAACCGCCTCAGGGCCACGGAGATGATCGCCTAGGATTGATACCTTGCCCCGCACCTAGGAGTTCCACACCGTGACGCCCACGAGCCGCGCGACCGCGGCAAGCCCGACCGAGGCCAGCTCCCTGCCCCAGCGGAAGTTCAGGCCGGAGATCCAAGGGCTTCGGGCGGTGGCTCTCGGCCTCGTCGTGGCGTACCACGTCTGGCTTGGGCGGGTATCGGGCGGCGTTGACGTCTTCCTCCTCATCTCGGCGTTCCTCATGACCGGCCAGTTCGTGGACAGGTACCGGACGGGCGCCCGGGTGAGCCTGCCGAGACACTGGCTCCACACGTTCCGCCGGCTCCTTCCGGCGGCGGTCGTGACGATCGTGGGCACCGTGATTGCGTCCCTCGCGATCCTCCCGGGCACGCGGTGGGCCACGATCCTCGAGCAGGCGTGGGCTTCGCTGTTCTACGCCGAGAACTGGGTGCTCCAGCGCGACGCGGTGAACTACTACGCACAGGACCATTCGACGGCGAGCCCCTTCCAGCATTTCTGGTCCCTGTCGATCCAGGGGCAGGTCTTCCTCGTGTTCCCGGTGGTGTTCCTCATCGCAGCGGCGGTGTGCCGGCGGGCGCGACTCAACTACGAGCGGGTCCTGTTCTGGGCGTTCGCAGCCCTCTTCCTCGTCTCCCTCGTGTACTCGGTCTACGAGACCGCGGTGTCCCAGTCCGAGGCCTACTTCGATACCGGTGCCCGCCTGTGGGAGTTCGCGCTCGGTGCGCTGCTCGCCATCGTTTCGGGCAGGGTGAGGCTTCCAGCGCGTGCGGCCGCTGCCGCGGGCTGGGCCGGGCTTGTGCTCATCATCGCGTGCGGGCTCGTCCTGCAGGTCGACGGCGTGTTCCCCGGTTTCGCGGCGCTCTGGCCCACGCTGGCTGCCGGCGCCGTCATCCTCGCCGGGGAGGACGGCGGGACC
This sequence comes from Sinomonas gamaensis, assembly GCF_005876955.1. Classification (GTDB taxonomy): domain Bacteria; phylum Actinomycetota; class Actinomycetes; order Actinomycetales; family Micrococcaceae; genus Sinomonas; species Sinomonas gamaensis. The sequence goes on along the minus strand of NZ_SSCL01000003.1, from coordinate 225,760 downwards.
CGGGGCGTGCATCGGCTCCTCGGCCTGGCGCCGTTCCAGCGCCTCGGCAATGTCTCCTACTCGCTCTACCTTTGGCATTGGCCGGTTCTGGTGCTCGCGACCGAGGTGCGCGGCGGGGAAAGCCCGGGCTGGCTCGCCGGGAGCGCGGTCATCCTGGCCTCGCTCGCCCTCGCGTACGTCACGACGAGATTCGTCGACAAGCCGTGGCGCGCTTGGCGCTGGCCCGAACTGCGGGTCCGGCAGGGACTCGTCGCCGTCGCGGCCTGCGTCGCCGCCGTCGCGCTTCCAGTCGGAAGCATCCAGGCCTCCATCCAGATCGCGAACCACAAGGCCATCGCCAACGCGCCGCGCAACAACCCCGGCGCGGCGGCGCTCGTCCCGGGCTACAGCGGGACGCCGGACCCGAAAGCCAGCCTCCTGCCCCTTCCGTCGAAGCTCGAGCAGGACTGGGCGAGCCTGCCGCAGCAGTGCGATGACGATCTGGGTCTCTCTGCAAAGCTCCGGGGCAACGGCTGCTCCCAAGTCGGACAGTCTGGGGCGTCGAAGACCGTGCTGGTGGTGGGAAACTCGCACGCCCAGCAGTGGCTCGGCGCGCTCCTGCCCGTGGCCGAGCAGCACGGCTGGCGGATGTACCAGCTGCTCAAGGGAGGCTGCGTCTACCAGCCGCCGTCGTCCGACGTCGGGGACGACTGCAACGAGTTCAACCAGGAAGTGTCGTCGCAGATTGCCGCCCACCGTCCCGACGCAGTCGTCCTCGTCGGCACGGCGGCGGCACCGTCGTCGTCGGATGAAACCCTGACTCCGGGGCTTGAGCAGCTGGTGGAAGGCTTCACGAAGGACGGGATCGACGTCGTCGCACTCCGCGACAACCCCCGCTTCGCCTTCAATATGTCTGAGTGCGTGGTCCAGCACGGCGAGGCCGACTCGGCGTGCCGAGCGCCGTCGTCGTCCGTCCTCGCGCCTGAGAACCCGCTCACGGCGCTCGCGAGCCGCTACCCCGACCGGTTCCACGCGATCGACATGACGGATTTCCTGTGTCCGGGAGGCGAGTGCCGCGGCGTGATCGGCAACGTATTCGTGTACTTGGACAGCAACCATCTCTCGCGCACCTACACGTCTTCGCTCTCGCCGATCCTTGAGCAGCGGATCATCGCGGCCACCGGCTGGGCGTAGCTGTGGAGTTCGTCACGCTGAGGTCATGGCGGAATACCGGCTTGCGCGCGGGAAGTTTAGGATAGAAAGCACCGCAGCAGACCACGCCCGTAAGCACTGGCTGGTCATCAGCACTTCCCGTCAGTTAGCGCCCATCCCCCTGGCGCACGGCCAAGGAGCACTCATGACCACCCCCGAGCACGATCCCTTCGGCTTCCTCGGACTCACCTACGACGACGTCCTCCTGCTGCCCGGCCCCACAGACGTCATTCCCTCGGACGCCGACACGTCCACGAGGCTCTCGCGCCGCATCCGACTAGGCATTCCGGTGCTGTCCGCCGCGATGGACACCGTCACCGAGGCGCGCATGGCCATCAGCCTCGCGCGACAGGGCGGAATCGGGATCCTCCACCGCAACCTCTCCATCCAGGATCAGGCGGACCAGGTCGATCAGGTCAAGCGCAGCGAGTCCGGCATGATCACGAAGCCGGTCACGGTGGGTCCGGACGCGACGCTCAAGGAGCTCGACGACCTCTGCGCCCACTACCGGGTCTCGGGCCTGCCCGTCGTCGACGGCGACCGCCGCCTGCTGGGCATCATCACGAACCGCGACACGCGCTTCATCCCGTACGAGGAGTTCGCCAGCCGCAAGGTCCACGAGGTCATGACCCCCATGCCCCTCGTGACCGCGAAGGTGGGCGTGGCCCGCAACGAGGTCATTGGCCTCCTCGGCAAGCACCGGATCGAGAAGCTCCCACTCGTCGACGACGAAGGCATCCTGCAGGGGCTCATCACCGTCAAGGACTTCGAGAAGGCGGATCAGTACCCCAACGCGACGAAGGACGACGCGGGGCGCCTGCGCGTGGGCGCGGCCGTGGGCTTCTTCGGCGACGGGTACGAGCGCGCCATGACGATGGTCGAGGCCGGCGTGGACGTCCTCGTCGTGGACACCGCGAACGGCCACAGCCAGGGTGTCCTCGACATGATCTCGCGGCTCAAGAAGGATCCGGCTGCGGCGCACGTCGACGTCATCGGCGGCCAGGCTGCGACGCGCGAGGGCGCTCAGGCGCTCATCGATGCGGGCGCGGACGCGATCAAGGTCGGCGTGGGTCCGGGCTCGATCTGCACGACCCGTGTGGTCGCGGGCGTCGGCGTGCCGCAGATCACCGCGATCTACGAGTCGGCAAAGGCTGCGATCCCCGCGGGCGTCCCCGTGATTGCCGACGGCGGCCTCCAGCACTCGGGCGACATCGGCAAGGCCCTGGTCGCAGGGGCCGACTCGGTGATGCTCGGCTCGCTGCTCGCGGGCACCGCCGAGGCGCCGGGCGACCTCGTCTTCATGAACGGCAAGCAGTTCAAGTCGTACCGCGGCATGGGCTCGCTCGGGGCGATGCAGACGCGCGGCAAGAACACGTCCTACTCCAAGGACCGGTACTTCCAGGCGGACGTTCCGAACGACGAGAAGCTCATCCCCGAGGGCATCGAGGGCCAGGTGCCCTACCGCGGCCCGCTCGGCGCCGTGGCGCACCAGCTCATCGGCGGCCTGCGCCAGACCATGTTCTACGTCGGCGCGCACACCATCGAGGAGCTCAAGGCGAAGGGCAAGTTCGTCCGCATCACGTCGGCCGGCCTCAAAGAGAGCCACCCGCACGACATCATGATCACGGCCGAGGCACCGAACTACCGCCGGTAGCCCGACCCGTCCCTGCGAAAGGCCTCTTGCCCGGCTCCGGGCGAGGGGCCTTTCTGCTGGGTCGACTGAGGTGTCGACTAAGGTAGAGGCCGTGACCTACGAGATCGAAATCGGCCGCGGCAAACGCGGACGGCGTGCCTACTCCCTCGACGACATCGCCATCGTTCCGACCCGGCGCACACGTGACCCCGAGGATGTCTCCGTCTCGTGGCAGATCGACGCCTACCGGTTCGAGATGCCGGTCATCGCCGCCCCGATGGACTCCGTGATGTCGCCGGCCACCGCGGTCGAACTGGGCCGCCTCGGAGGCCTCGGCGTCCTCGATCTCGAGGGCCTGTGGACGCGCTATGAGGACCCCGAGCCCGTTCTCGCGGAAATCGCCGGACTCGAGGGGGAGCCGTCGAGCCCTGCGGTCACCCGCCGTCTCCAGGAGCTCTACGAGCGGCCCGTGGATCCTGAGCTCATCACCTCGCGGCTCGCCGAGATCCGTGCATCCGGGGTCACGGTCGCGGGTGCCCTCACCCCGTCGGGGACCGTGCGCCACTACAAGACCGTGCTGGCCGCAGGCGTCGACCTCTTCGTGATCCGCGGAACCACCGTCTCTGCAGAGCACGTCTCCAAGAACCAGGAACCGCTCAACCTCAAGAAGTTCATCTATGAGCTCGACGTTCCGGTGATCGTCGGCGGGGCCGCCGGCTACACCCCTGCGCTGCACCTCATGCGGACCGGCGCCGCGGGCGTCCTCGTGGGCTTCGGCGGGGGAGCGACGACGACGACGCGCCGCGCCTTGGGCATCCATTCGCCCCTTGCGTCTGCGATCAGCGACGTGGCGGCCGCGCGCCGGGACTACATGGACGAGTCGGGCGGCCGGTACGTCCACGTCATTGCCGACGGCGGAATGGGCACCTCGGGCGACATCGTCAAGGCGATCGCCATGGGTTCCGACGCAGTCATGCTCGGTTCCGCCCTGGCGCGCGCCGCGGAGGCGCCCGGCCGCGGCTGGCACTGGGGCGCCGAGGCGCACCACCCCGACACGCCCCGTGGCGAGCGCGTGAACGTCGGGACGGTCGGCCCCATGCAGGAAGTACTGTTCGGGCCGGGACACCACGCTGACGGAACGTCGAATCTCGTGGGGATGCTGCGCCGCTCCATGGCCACGACCGGCTACTCCGACCTCAAGGAGTTCCAGCGGGTCGACGTGGTGGTCTCGCCCTACGCGGGCCTCTGATGACTGCTTGACGGTCTGCCTAGACTCGGAGGATTACACGATTCTCGCTGGCTGAGGGGGCGGATCATGGCAGGACGATTGGGTCCGGAGGGACGCAGTCAGGCGATCGGGCGGCTGCGGGAAACCGTCTCGCGGGGTGGCGAGCTGGACGTCCTCATCGTCGGGGGCGGCGTGGTGGGAGCGGGCGCCGCGCTGGATGCGGTGACGCGTGGTCTCGACGTCGGCATCGTCGAGCAGCGGGACTGGGCGTCGGGGACGTCGTCGCGCTCGTCCAAGCTCATCCACGGCGGCCTCCGCTACCTTGAGATGCTCGACTTCCGACTCGTGCAGGAGGCCCTCCAGGAACGTGGGCTCCTGCTGCAGCGCATCGCCCCGCATCTCGTCAAGCCTGTGCCGTTCCTCTATCCGCTGTCCCACCGCTGGTGGGAGCGGCCGTACGTGGGGATGGGCATGGTCCTCTACGACGGCCTGGGCCTCTCGAACGGGCACCGAACCGGCCTGCCCGTGCACAAGCACCTGTTCCGCCGTGGCACGCTCCGCGCCGCTCCGAGCCTGCGGGACGACGCGATGGTCGGTGCGATCCGCTACTACGACGCCCAGGTCGACGACGCGCGAATGGTCACTGCGATCGTCCGGACGGCGGCACATTATGGCGCGCACGCCGTGAACCGAATGCGGGTTGTGGGGTTTGTCCGCGAGGGGGAGCGGGTCGTGGGGGCCCACGTCCGAGACCTCGAGACGGGCGAAGAGTTCGACATCCGGGCAAAGCAGGTCATCAACGCGACCGGCGTGTGGACCGATGAGACGCAGAGCATGATCACTGACCGGGGACAGCTCAAGGTCCGGGCCTCGAAGGGCGTCCATCTCGTTGTCCCCAGGGACCGCTTCCAGTCGACGGTGGGGCTGATCCTGCGCACTGAGAAGTCGGTGCTGTTCGTCATCCCCTGGGGCAGGCACTGGATCATAGGGACCACCGACACCGACTGGCAGCTCGACAAGGCCCACCCGGCCGCCTCCAGCAAGGACATCGACTACATCCTCGACCACGTGAACCAAGTCCTGCGGCGCCCCCTCACGCGGGAGGATGTCGAAGGCGTGTACGCGGGCCTGCGTCCCCTGCTCGCGGGCGAGAACGACTCGACGGCGAAGCTCAGCCGGGAACACGTCGTGGCGCACCCCGTGCCGGGGATGGTGGTCATCGCCGGCGGCAAGTTCACGACGTATCGGATTATGGCCCGGGATGCCGTGGACGAGGCGGTGCGCAGCATGGACGTGCTCGTCCCCGCAAGCGTCACCGACCGGGTGCCCCTCGTCGGAGCCGACGGGTTCAAGGCGATGTGGAACCGGCGGCACCGCTTGGCCGCGGGCGCCAGCGTGCACGTGGCGCGCGTGGAACACCTGCTGAACCGCTTCGGATCCTTGGCCACGGAGGTGCTGGACCTCATCGCCGATGACCCCTCACTCGGCGAGCCGCTGCCCGGTGCCGACGACTACCTTCGGGCCGAAGTCGTCTACGCCGTTACGCACGAGGCGGCGCGCCATCTCGAGGACGTCCTCACCCGGCGTACCCGGATCTCGATCGAGGCATGGGACCGCGGCGTGTCGTCAGCCCCCGTTGTCGCCGAGCTCATGGCGCCGCTTCTGGGGTGGAGCGAGGTCCAGCGGGAGAATGAGATTGCACACTACCTCAAGCGTGTCGAGGCCGAACGGCTGAGCCAGGAACAGCCGGATGACGCGACGGCCGACGTCGCACGGCTGGGTGTCGCAGACATCATTCCGGTCAAGTAGCCGGGCCGCGGCGGCGAGGTCCGTAAAATGGCCCCATGCCCCAGCCTTTCGATCGCTATGACGCGCAGCTGACCTCGCCCGGGCTCGTAATCCTCGAGATGGAGGCTGCCGATCGCGGGGACGCTGCGCGCCAGCTCGCCGGGCGGCTTGCCGCCGAGGGCCGGGTCGACGATCTCGACGCGTTCCTCGCGGACGTGGGAGCGCGCGAGCATCAGATGGCCACGGGCCTTCCAGGCGGGATCGGCCTTCCCCATGCCCGGAGCGAGCACGTCCTCCAGCCCTCGATCGCCGTCGGCGTCGCGAGGTATGGGCACGCCGTCGATTTCGGGGCCGTCGATGGGCCGGCCTACGTCGTCCTGCTCGTTGCCACTCCCGCCTCGAGCTTCTCGGAGCATCTCGAGGTCCTCGCGACGATGGCGCGCTCGCTGTCGAAGGCGGGATTCCGCGAGTCGCTCCGCCGAGCCAACGACGCCGACATCATCGCCGAGCTCATCAATTCCTCCCTCGTGTTCGGGGACTAGCGGCTGCGCCGGGCGGCCTTGGCCGTTTCGGTTTTCTACAGCTTGTCGGAGTACCGTGGAATGGTGCTTCGGACCGCCCTCAAACCCCGCTGGATCCTCGCGCTCATCGGTGCGCTCGCGATCTCGGGCGTGTTCGTGCTCCTGAGCCAGTGGCAGTTCTCCCGATCGACCTCGGATGCCCCTCCCGTCGTCACAACCACCGAGACGCCCCAGCCGCTGACCAAGACCCTGGAGCCGGGAACGACCTTCCCGGCCACTGCTGCCGACCAGATGGTGACCGCCGCGGGCCACTTCGATCCGTCTCGCCAAGTGCTCGTGCCCAACCGGCTGCGCGATGGCGCCAGCGGCTGGTGGGTGGTCACCGCGTTCGCTGTCGACGGCGCTCCCGCCGTGGGCGCAGACCGCACCGTGATGATCCCGGTAGCGCGCGGCTGGATCTCCGATCCGGCTCAAGCCGGCCCGCCGCCGTCGGGCGCTGTCCAGCTCACCGGACGACTCCTGCCGTCCGAGGCCCCGGAGCCCATGAAGAGCCCGTCCCCCGGTCAGGCCTCGATGGTCTCCGTCGCCGAGCTCATCAACATCTGGGACACCGCGAGCTATCCGGGCTTCGTGAGTTCCACGCACGAGGTGACGACCGCCGGAGACCAGGCTGCCGCTGCCGTGGGTGGCGCACTCAAGCCGCTCGGCATCGCCGCGCAGCCGCCTTCGGCCCCGGTGAACTGGCTCAACATCTTCTACGCCGTGGAGTGGGTGGTGTTCGCCGGCTTTGCGATTTTCCTGTGGTGGCGACTGGTCCGCGATGACTACGAGCGCGAGCAGGAGGCTCTCGCTCCCTCCCACGAGACCGGTCCCGCCCACGAGCCCGACATCGACCAGCGATCCGAGACTGATCATCGATCAGAGACTGACCAGCGATCCGAGACCGGAGGAACACCGTGATCGACCCCAAGCCCGCCGCCGGGCGGACTCCTCAACGCCGTTTTGGCGGAACTGTCGCCCAGATCCGCTCGGCCCTCGGCTTCTACCGCGTCATGGCGTACGCCACCGGCAGCATGCTGCTCCTCCTCTGCGTCGAGATGATCCTGCGCTACGGATTCGGCAAGTTCCTCTTCGCCGGCGGACGAGACGCGTTCACGGGCGCTCCGTTCGGCTTCGGGCTTGCGGATGCCGAGCCCGCAGGCGTCGTCGGCGGCGTGAATGTCTCCCTCGCGATCCTCATCGTTCACGGCTGGATGTACGTCCTGTACCTCATCTCCAACTTCCGGCTGTGGTCGCTTCTGCGCTGGCCCTTCCGGCGCTTCATCCTCATGGCCCTCGGCGGCGTGGTCCCCTTCCTCTCGTTCTTCGTGGAGCGCCGCATGCACGCCGAGGCGGAGCGCGAGCTTCTCGCTCATCCAGACGCGGGGGCGCGTTACTGACCGTCCGGGGAGGGGGAGGCCGGAAGGCGCCAACACTGACTTCCGGTAGGCTTGACGGGTGACAAAAGCATCCCAGAGCACTGGCTCCCAGACAGCCCACAGGCCCGTGCTCGTGGTGGACTACGGTGCCCAGTACGCGCAGCTCATCGCGCGACGCGTCCGCGAGGCGAACGTCTATTCCGAGATCGTCCCGCACACCCTCACCACTGAGCAGATCCTCGCCAAGAATCCGGCCGCGATCATCCTCTCCGGCGGCCCCTCGAGCGTCTACGCCGAGGGAGCGCCCAGCGTGGGCGCAGACCTGTTCGAGGCTGGGGTTCCGGCGTTCGGCATCTGCTACGGGTTCCAGGCGATGGCAAACGCCCTCGGCGGCGTCGTCGCTAAGACCGGCCTGCGCGAATACGGAGCCACTCAGGTGTCCGCCGTGGGCGAGCCCCACTCGATCCTCGCGGGAACCCCGGTGCTCCAGAGCACGTGGATGAGCCACGGCGACTCGGTCCAGGAAGCGCCCGAGGGCTTCGAGGTGCTGGCGACGACTCCGGGTGCACCAGTCGCGGCCTTCGTGAACACGCAGAGGGCGCTCGGAGGCGTCCAGTGGCACCCCGAGGTCAAGCACTCGGAACACGGCCAGACAGTGCTCGAGAATTTCCTCTTCGGAGTGGCAGGCCTCGAGCGCAACTGGACCACGGGGAACATCGTGGACGAGCAGATCGGGCGCATCCGGGATCAGGTGGGCGACGCGCGGGTCATCTGCGGCCTCTCGGGCGGAGTCGATTCCGCCGTGGCGGCCGCACTCGTCCAACGAGCTGTCGGCGACCAGCTGACGTGTGTCTTCGTTGACCACGGCCTGTTGCGCGAAGGCGAGGCCGAGCAGGTTGAGCGCGACTTCGTCGCCGCCACCGGCGTCAACCTCTACGTCGCCAATGAGCAGGATCGCTTCCTCAACGCGCTCGCCGGGGTGACCGACCCCGAAGAGAAGCGGAAGATCATCGGCCGTGAGTTCATCCGAGCCTTCGAAGAGGCAGAGCGCGCCATCATCGAGAAGGCCAAGGCTGAGGGGGAGCAGATCCGCTTCCTCGTTCAGGGCACGCTGTACCCGGACGTGGTCGAGTCGGGCGGCGGCGAGGGCGCCGCGAACATCAAGAGTCACCACAACGTCGGCGGCCTGCCCGAGGATCTGCGCTTCGAGCTCGTCGAGCCGCTGCGCACCCTGTTCAAGGATGAGGTGCGGGCAGTGGGCCGGCAGCTCGGCCTGCCTGCCGAAATCGTGGGGCGCCAGCCGTTCCCCGGACCGGGTCTTGGGATCAGGATCGTCGGCGAGGTCACCCGCGAGCGTCTCGAACTCCTGCGCAAGGCCGATGCGATTGCCCGGCACGAGCTCACCGCCGCCGGTCTCGACGACGAGGTCTGGCAGATGCCGGTCGTCCTCCTCGGCGATGTCAGGAGCGTGGGCGTCCAGGGCGACGGCAGGACGTACGGGCATCCCATCGTGCTCCGCCCCGTCTCGAGTGAGGACGCGATGACGGCCGACTGGTCGCGGCTTCCGTACGATCTCGTCGCGCGGATCTCGAACCGCATCACGAACGAAGTCGACGGCGTCAACCGGGTGGTGCTCGACGTCACGAGCAAGCCGCCCGGCACCATCGAATGGGAGTGATCTCACGCTGATTTGGCCCCCGGCTGCGTTGCTGCCGGGGGCCTCGGCGTGTGAACCGCTACGCTCGAAGTTATGCCGATAAGGTCCATAGGCAAACGACGGAGCGCCCTCGACGGCGCAGAGGAGAGCAGCGACGTGCCCCACGAGCCGAGCACGCACCCTGACGAGGCACGCCTCGAGGCGTGGCTCTCGTCGCTGCCCCCCGTCACCGGCCCGGACACCATGCTCGGCTTCTTCCCCCGTCCGGAAGGCATCATCGACCTCACATCCGCGCACGCCTCCGGGCTCGCCCAGCTCCTGGCCGGACGCCGGACCAGGCTCTCCACCCTCATCCGCGAACGCCACGACTACACGACCGCCGCGCGGGCCGCGAGAAATCTTCGCGCGAAGATCTACGAACTCGCCAATGAGCGCGGCCTGGACGCGGGCCACCTGGCCGCTGGCCTCGCCACGTGGACCTCGGCAGTCGGAGGCAAGCCGCGCCGCGTCAGCGCTCCGCTCCTGTTCGCCGGAGTGGAGCTCACAGTCCGCCCGGAGCACGACGACTTCGAAATCAAGCTCACCGAGCAGGCACACCTGAACCCCGCGCTCGTGCGGCACCTGCGCAGCGTCCACCGCATGGAGATCGACGTTCCCGCGGTCGAGAGGCTTGCGTACAGCACAGCCCGTCTCGACCCGCATCCCGTCATCGAACGGTTCCGCACGCTGCTCGCAGGGATCCCGGGCGCGGCGGTCGAACCCCGGCTCCTTGTCTCGACGTTCGCGGATCTTGAACACGCGCTCGACGACCCCGCCATCACGAGTGCCGTACCGGTCATCTCGGCGCTCGCCGGGGCCTCTCGCGCCGTCCACGCGGCTCCTGCCCCGCTCGACTCTGCCAGATTCACGCCGGTCGATGAACGGGATCCGAGCGAGGAACTCCTCGTGCTCGATGCCGACCGCGATCAGCAGCTGGCCGTGGACGCGGCGCGGGCTGGCGATTCCCTCGTCGTGGACGCCCCGCCGGGGACCGGGCAGACCCAGACCGCCGTGAACGTCATCGCCAACCTCGTCGACGAGGGGCGTTCCGTGCTGGTCGTGGCGGAGCGCCGGGCCAGCCTCCTTGAGCTCAGCCGGGCCTGCGAGCACCTCGGGCTCGGGTCGATGCTCCTCCAACTGAGCGCCGGCGTCACCCCAGGACAGCTCAAGCAGCAACTCGTCCGCGCAATCGTCCGCAACGAGAAGGCCGAGCCGCCCCGTCTCGAGGGCATTCACCGCTCCCTCGTCGAGCGACGCCACCAGCTCATAGAGCACGTCGAATCGCTGCACAACGTGAGGGAGCGCTGGGGCTGCTCGCCCTACGAAGCGATGCAGTCGCTGGCGGAGCTGACCTCTATTCAGCCAGCACCCGCGACCACTGTCCGCCTCAAGCGCAGTGTCCTCGACAGCATTCGCGAACGCCGGGAACTTGCCGAGCGGCTCCGGCGCGCCGCCGAACTGGGCAGCTTCAGCCGGGAGGCCACATCGAGCCCTTGGCACGGTTCCCGCATGCTGACTCGCCGGGAGACGGAGGACGCCCAAGAGCTCGTCAGGACGCTGGTCGCCGACCTCCCTGCCCTCCGCGAGCGCATGGCTACGGTGGCCGCTCATTCGGAAATCCGAATGGGAGCGTCGGTGGAGGAATGGGGCCAGCAGATTGACATGCTTGTCGCAGTGCGGGAGAGCCTGGACAAGTTCACTCCCGACATTTTCGACCGTCCGGTCACGGATCTGATCTCTGCCACTGCAACTTCTTCCTGGCGGCGCGAGCGCGGGATCGACATTCCGACCATGCAGCGTTCTCGACTGCGGCGCGTGGCCAAGGAGTATGTGAGGCCGGGGGTTCATCTCGCCGACCTGCACACCTCGCTCATCCTGGTTCAGGAGCAGCGTGCTCTGTGGGCCAACTACGCGACGTCGCAGCGGCACCCTGTAGTGCCCTCCGGCCTCGCGGACCTGCGGGAGGACTATCGAGCTGTCCGCAAGGGCCTTGAGCGCCTCGGCGCCGTCCTCGCGTCGACGCGCGAGGGCGGCGATCTGCTCGGAGCGCCCGTTGTCTCCGTTCAGGGCCGGCTCCAAGATCTCTCGGACACCTTCGATTCCCTGCGGTCGCTGCCAGAGCGAACGCTCCTCGAGGACGAGTTGCGTGAACGCGGCCTCGGCGAGCTCCTCGCGGACTTGGCCGCACGGGAAGCGTCCCCAGAGGTTGTGGCATCGGAGCTGGAGCTGGCCTGGTGGCAGTCGGTGCTTGAGGCCATGATCAGCGGTGACGATTACCTTGCCATGTCCGACGGCGCCCAGCTCCGTCAGGCAGAGGAAGAGTTCCAACGGGCCGACCGAGCGCACATCGCGTCGGGACCTGCGAGGGTCCGCTGGCACCTTGCTGAGGAATGGCAGCGGGCTATTGCCCAGCACCCTCGCGAGGCTGAATCGTTGCGGATTCTCCTCAAGGACGGACGCGTGAGCCTTGCGGCGATCGAGTCGCAGGCACCAGACCTCCTGCGGCCGCTCGTTCCCGTCTGGACCGCCAGTCCATATGCCCTCGCTGCAGCTGCCCCCCAGAAGCGCCGCTTCGATGCCGTCGTCGTTCTTGACGCCGACTCCCTGCCACTCAAGGCAGCTCTTCCGGCCTTGGCGCGTGCCGCCCAGGTCATTGCCTTCGGCGACACCCAGGTCGCGAATCCCCGGCCCTTCACAGTAGGCGTTGGCGCCACGCCAGCCGGGACTGACCCGGAAACTCCTGTGGAGAGCGCGTTCGACGCACTTGCGCGGGTCCTGCCGACGGTTCGGCTGACCACCCTGTACCGAGGTGTAGACGAAGATCTTGGCCTGCAGCTCAGCCATCGCTTCTACGGCGGGGCGCTGCGCCGTCTGCCTGACGGGCAGTCGGTCACTGGGCTTGATCGAGCGCTGGTCGTCGAGTACTTGCCAGATGGGACTGGTCTGCCGTCGGGGCAGGACGGCAATGTCGAATCCGTCGCAGCCGAGGTGAACCGGGTCGTGGATCTCGTGTTCGAACATGCCGCCCATCGGGCAGGGTCCTCGCTTGCTGTGGTGACGGCGAGCGCCCACCACGCTGCGCGAGTCGGCGAGGCGATCAGGCTCCAGATGGCCAACCACTCCGACGTGCAGGAGTTCTTCAGCGGCGGGGAGGAGCCGTTCCGTGTGGTGCCTGTCGACCGCGCGGGGGGCCTGGTGCGGGACCACGTCATTTTCTCGCTCGGGTACGGTCGCACGCCTCACGGCCGTGCGATGCACCATTTCGGTCCGCTCAGCGAGCCGGGGGGCCGGCGCCGGTTCGCGCTCGCCATGAGCCGAGCGAGGCACACGTTGCACGTCCTCAGCTGTTTCCAGCCTGCTGAGCTCGATGGCTCGAGGCTGAGCGAAGGCGCCAAGGACTTCCACGAGCTGCTCGAGAGGGAACTGGCAGGGCGTACCGACCTCGGAACCAGGGCGACTCGGGCCGCGGCGAGTGCCGAGGCCTTGGGGGCGGATCCTCTGGTGACCGACCTTGGTGAACGGCTCGCCTCGCGCGGCGCCCGAGTGTGGCACCACTATGACGGAGCGATCGACATGGCCGCGGCCGTCGACCCGCTGGTGACCCTGGCCCGCGACGACCACGAGGTCAGCGTTCCCGTCGCCGTCGAGAGCGACGGAACCAGGCGGTACCGCGAACTGAGCGTCCGCGAGCGGACGCGCCAACGTCCTGAGCTTCTGGAACGCATGGGGTGGCGCTCCTTCACCCTCTGGACGATCGAGGTGTTCACCGACCCCGGCAGCTGCGCCGATATGATCGTCGAGCTGCTTGGGCTGGACGGCCAGACCGAGGACGGATCCGGGGCCGGATTCCTGAGCGGTGCGGTCGGCCCCGTGACCTCCTCCTTCGAGGCAGTCCTTTCGGCGTCCTATCCGTTGGCCGACGGATACCGCCAGGAGGAGGCCGCGTCTGACCTGTATCGGCATCATTCCCTGGACCCCGAGTCCCGTGAGGAGGCAACCCCCGTGGCAGCGAGAGATCACCTGAGCTCGCATCGCCGGGTCACCGCGCCGGCAACAGGAGGGCAGGAGGCGAACTCTTCGTCCGAGGAGGATTCTCAGGACGAGAGCGCCGAGGAGAACCGCACGCAGGAGCATGGCCACGAGCCGCCGCTCATCCCTGACCGGGCGGCCGAGGACGATCCGCGATCGTGGGGCGACCGGGAGCCGGACGACGAACGAGACCAGTGGCTCAGGGAGCAGCGTCCACCTCATTGGGGCTGAGCTGAACTGCGACACGTCTGACTTCCGACTCATCGGCTGTCCGTCAAGGTGAAGAAAACTTTGCCTCGCGTGGACGCCCCCGCGAGGGCTGGCGCTCGCTCGGAGCTTGTTGCTACGACTACGAGGCCCGCCGAGCCTTGGCCCTGGCCCAGCCACGAGCCCCGTTCGTTCTTCGCGTTCTCAGTCCAGAGCACGGTGACGGCTGAGGCGAGGAGGGAAGTGGCCTTCGTTCCGCCGCCCGGGGCGTCTTCCGACAGGACGAGGTCAATCGTCTGGCCCGTGCGGATGAGTTGCAGCGAGTCGGGGTCGGCAATACGTACGGGCACCGCAACCGTGCCGGTGGCTGCGCCCGCGAGGAGTCCCGGACCTACGGTTGCCGCGTCGGTGAAGACTTCTCCCCGTCGGAGCGGTCCTGCAAGGCGCTGGCCCCGGACCGCTTCGAGCGAAGTTGCGGCATGGTCGGGAACCGAGTCTGCCGGAAGTCGGGCCATCCGGAGCTGGCCTGCGTCCACCGTGGATCCTGCTGGGAGGTCGGCCGCTGCAACGACGACCGGGGAGAGAGCAGCCGTCGGCGGCGTGAGCTGGTAGACCGCGACGGCGACGGCGGCGCAGAGGAGCGCTGAAGCCACCGTCCTGCGCCGGCGCTCGAAGAACCGCATGAGCCGAGGGCGCTCGGGAGCGGCCCAGTTGCCCGCCCTCGGATCATGCCCGCGCTGAGCTGAGGGCGCGTGGCGTCTGGCGCGTGGTGCGGTAGGGCTCATGTCCTCGACGCTAAACGTGAGGACTGACAAACTGGGACGCGCTGCCCTCCCTATGTGGACGACACGCCCCAGCGATTCTTGGGGAGGAGAAGTTCCCTAGCTTGCGGCCGCCGAAGTTGCCGGAGCAGGAGCGGCTGCCGGCGCCGAAGGGGCGCTCTTGGAGGCGCTTGCGTCCGAGCCGGAGGAGCCTGAACCTGAAGCCGCACCAGAGCCGGCCGGAACGGTGCTCGAGCTACGCGAGTCGGTCCGGTAGAAGCCGCTTCCCTTGAAGACGACGCCGACGCTGTTGAACTTCTTCCGCAGGCTCCCGCCGCACTCCGGGCACACGGTGAGGGAGGCATCGCTGAAGGACTGGACGATGTCGAAGGCATGTCCGCAGTCTTTGCAGCCGTAAGCGTATGTAGGCACTGTCACTCCTTGCAGAACGAGGGGACCTTAGCAGTCCATGACCCCGAGTGCTAATTCTAACAGGGACGATCTGCAGAGTATTCCGGAATCCTATGCAGGCCGCTCGGCGTCATCACCGCGTCGACACGATGGTCGAGCGGCTCATCCGGGACCTCGCCCGGGGTGAGGAACTCGTCGTCGAACACGACCGCGGCGTTCGGCAGCGGGCGGACGGATGCTTCAAGCCGCGCGAGGAAGCGGTCATAGTAGCCGCCGCCCTGTCCGAGCCGCCGCCCGTCGCCGTCGACCGCGGTTGCCGGGAGGAGGACAGCCGCAAGGGGAGGCCGCAGGGGCGAGCCCGCCAGCAGTGCGTGAACGTCGAGTCGGGGACCCACGGGCTCTTGGAGCGGGGCATACCGACTCCGCTCGTAGCCGATGTCCGGCCGCCACTCGACCCAGGAAAGCTGCCGTTCGGGCTCGCAGACGGGCAGGATCACGTGGAACCCCTCCCGGTGCAGTTCGGAGAGCAGGCGGAGCGTAGGCGGCTCCGCTGCCACCCCTAGATATGCCGTGAGGGTTCCCCCGGGAGGCACTGTTTCCTTGACCCAGGCCAGGCCGTGGGCGGCGATGCCCTCCTCGGCGTGGGCGAGTTCCTCGACGCTTCGGGCCCTGCGATGCGCGCGGACCTTCTTGCGCAGGTCGTCCTTGCGCTCGGCTGCAGTGTGCACCCTCCTGAGCCTAGCGGCCTAGGGGCGATGGGGATCGGTAGGGCCGACGCAGTCGTATAGAGTGGCAGCGTGTCGACCACGAAGCCAGTCAGGAAAGCCGTCATCCCTGTTGCCGGGCTGGGCACCCGGTTCCTCCCGGTGACGAAGGCCATGCCCAAAGAGATGCTGCCCGTGGTGGACAAGCCAGCCATCCAGTACGTGGTCGAAGAGGCCGTCTCGGTCGGCCTCAGCGACATCCTCATGATCACCGGACGCAACAAGCGGGCTCTCGAGGACCACTTCGACCGCGTTCCCTCGCTCGAGGCGACCCTCGAGGAGAAGGGCGACGAGAAGAAGCTCGCCGCCATCCAGGAATCGAGCAACCTGGGCGATATCCATTACGTGCGCCAAGGCGATCCGAATGGCCTGGGGCATGCTGTGCTGTGCGCGGAGCGTCATGTGGGCGATGAGCCGTTCGCGGTGCTGCTGGGCGATGACCTGATCGATGAGCGCGACGAGCTGCTGGGGGAGATGATCCGGGTCCAGCAGGCCACGGGCGGGTCGGTAGTGGCGCTGATGGAGGTGCCGGCCGAGGCGATCTCGGCGTATGGGTGCGCGGATGTGACCCCGGTGGAGGGGGAGTCGTACGTGCAGGTGCACGGGCTCGTGGAGAAGCCGGCGCCGGAGGATGCGCCCTCGAACCTGGCGATCATCGGCCGGTACGTGCTGCACCCTGCGGTGTTCGAGGTGCTCAAGGAGACGGGCCCGGGCCGGGGCGGGGAGATCCAGCTCACGGACGCGCTGCAGACCCTGGCCAAGCGCGAGGGCGAGGGCGGCGGGGTGTACGGGGTCGTGTTCCGCGGGCGCCGCTACGACACCGGGGACAAGCTTAGCTACCTCAAGGCCGTCGTCACCCTCGCCTGCGGGCGGGAGGAATTCGGTGACGACCTGCGTTCCTGGCTCCGGGACTTCGTGGCGGACGGCGCGGGCGTTCCCGCATCCGCCGGCGCCTGACCAGCATGTGGGGGCCCGGCATCTGGCCGGTGACTTTGCAGTCCGGCGACATTGGGCTACGCCCCATCCGGCAGTCGGATCGGACCGAGTGGATGGGCCTTCGGGCGCGCAACGCCGATTGGCTTGCGCCGTGGGAGGCGTCGAATCCGCAGCCGGGCGGGGGATTGCCGACGTTCCGGCAGATGGTGCGTTCCCTGAATCAGCAGGCACGCGAGGGCACGGCGCTTCCGTTTGTCATTACCCTTGACGAGGGGCCGGAGCATCGCGCCCCCATCGTGGGTCAGCTCACGGTCTCGTCCATCATCTGGGGCTCGGCGCTCATGGCGACGCTGGGCTACTGGGTGGACCGCGAGCACGCGGGACGCGGGATTGCGCCCACAGCCGTTGCCCTGGCCACCGACCATTGCTTCTTCACACTCGGGCTCCACCGCATGGAGATCAACATCCGGCCCGAGAACAAGCCCAGCCTCCGGGTGGTTGAGAAGCTCGGTTTCCGGTACGAGGGCCTGCGCCCCAAATACCTTCACATTGCGGGCCAGTGGGCCGACCACGAGTCCTTCGCGTTGACTGCTGAGGAGGTTCCGGAGGGGCTCACTGCCCGCTGGCTGGCGTCTCGAGCGTGAAGTGTGGCGACACACCGACCGGAATCCGGCCGGGTGCGGCGCTGGCCTCCTACGGTTTTGTCATGGACTTCGCCCTCAGCAGCTCGACGGTGCTCGGCGCGGCCGTGCTTCTGTGGCTGTTGTGGGGTGCCCCGTATCTCCTGCGCAAGGCCCGGCCCGCTTCGGATGCCTCGGTGCTCCTGTCCGAGGAATCGACGGCTGCGCCCCGTCCTTCGCACCATTCGATGCCAGACGCGCGCACCTTCCCAGAGCCCGCCCGCCAATCCCCCGAGGAGGGGCAGCACGTGTCCAATCGGAGTTCCGGTACCGGCAGGCTCCGCATCCGCTGGGGGCGGTGCGCACTCGCCCTGGTGGGTGTTGCAGGGCTTCTCCTGGCCATCGTCGGGGGCGTGCTCGCCGCGGTTCTGGTGGTCCGTCCGGCCATTCCGCTGGCCGGTCTCGCAGCGACTGTCCTGGCCGTCGTCGTGCTCCGCCGCCTCGCGGTGCGTGACCGCCGTCGTCGGTCTCGAGCTCGCCCGCGAATGTCGACTCCAACTCAGCAGCCGGTGGCGCAACGGGCCTCGGCCCCGCGCGCGGCCACGGAGGTTTTCAACCACCAGCCGGAGCCCGAGCCCGCAGTGCCGTCTCTGAGCCGCGAAGATCTTCGGGCGGCTGCCCTCGAAGTCGCACGTGCCGCCCAAGCGGCAGCCGCGGAGGCGGCAAGTGAGAGCGGGGACGACCAGGGTTCGACGTGGGAGCCGGTCGACGTCCCGAAGCCTTCGTACATGGATGCGGCCAAGGCCGAGCGCGAGGCGCCTGAACCTATCGAGACTCCGCAGGAGCCTAAGCCGGCCGGCAAGGTCACCATCAAGCCGAAGCCGCAGCCGGGAGAGGCCTCAGGCGTTCCCACGGTCCCCGGCGCACGACCAGCGGCCCGGGGAGCTCTCGGCAACTTGGACGCGGTGCTCCAGCGGCGCCGCGCATAGCCCGCTCCAACCATCTGGGATCTGGGCGGAAACTATGACGCTCATTGTAGTGGCAGGCGGGACCGGGCAAGTCGGTTCAGCAGCCGTGCGCGATGCCGCGGGTCGCGGTCTTGGGGTGCGATCCTTCAGCCGCCGGCTTCCCAGCCCCGAGGACAGGGTCGACGGCGTGGAGTACCTCGTTGCTGACGCCTCGACAGGGGAGGGGCTCGCCGCGGCACTGGACGGAGCGGACGCGGTGATCGACGTGCTCGGCGCGAGAACCGTCAGATTCCAGACGGCGTTCCCGGAAGCTGGGCGAAGGCTGCTCGCGGCGGCTCACGGTTCCAGGGCGCGCCGGGCTGTCGCCCTCTCGATCGCTCAGTGCGACCAGGTTGGCTTCAGCTACTATCGCGCGCGCCTCGCCAAAGAGCAGTTGTACGACGGCGCCCCGTTCCCGACCGCCGTCGTCCGGGCCTCCCAATTCCATTCGCTGCTTGCCCGGATCTTCGCGTCTGGCCAGCCCCTCCGCCTGATCCCCTCGATCCGCCATGCGCGCGTGCAGCCGATCGACGTGCGGGACGTGGCACGAGCGCTCGTGGACGAGGCGCTCGTGGAGGGCAGCGGGCGCGCCCACCGGACGGTGAGCGGGCCTGAGGTTCGGTCGGTGAGAGAGTTCGCGGAGGAGTGGAAGGCTTCCGTCGGATCCTCCGCGCCTATCGTCGACCTCCCCCTCCTTGGAACCGGGACGTTCTTCTCCGAAGGCCGCAATCTGGCGCCGGAAAGCGCCTTCGGAACCATCACTTTCGGGCAGTGGCTCAGGGAGCAGAGGGGCGGCACAGCCGATTTGTCTTGACGCTCCCGGGCCAGTAAGGTTGAACCCGCATCACGCACCGCGGGGTCTTAGCTCAGTTGGTAGAGCGCTTCGTTCGCATCGAAGAGGTCAGGGGTTCAAATCCCCTAGGCTCCACTTTTTACGGGACGTCCTTTGGAGGACGTCCCGTTTTGCGTTGCCGGTCGTGATGCAGTTCGCTCACGCTTGCGGGGGATACGGTTGCTCCGGGTACGGCGGGTTCGGCGGATACGATTGCGCCGGAAAACGGTCAAAGCGCTGGCCAGCGGGGTTCGGCGGCAGGATCATCATCACGAGGAGCGCGATCCATCCGAGGACGGGGATCAGCGCCAGGAGCAGGAGCAGCGCGCTGAGGTTCGCGTCGTGCAGACGCCTTGCTCCTACGGCCAGGGAGGGGACGATTGTCGCGAGGAACCAGAGGCCGCTCAGGCCAGCCGAGGTGGCCGCCCGGCCGTCTGCGGTCGAGCCAGCGGCGTTGAGGATGCCCGACACGATGGCGGACGCCAGCGCCCACCACCAATACTCGCTGCGGCTCGCGCGACCGGCGAAGACCGCATACTTCTTCCAGAAGCGCTTCACCGCTTCCACCGGCGGTGCCCCGTAATAGGGGAGCTCGAGGGGAACCGAGCTCGGCGCTCCGTATGCGGGCTGATAGCTGCTCATGGCTCAGGCCTCTCACCGACGGTATTGGCGTCGACCACAGATCGACGTCAACCATGCTAGGAATGCCGGTTGGCGACAGCCAGAGCACAAAGCCCCACGTCGAGGCCGGGACTGTTTCAGCCGATCAGACCCAGCGAACGCACGGCTTCGCGCTCCTGTTCGAGTTCTCTCACCGAAGAGTCAATCCGTACTCGCGAAAACTCGGGGATCTCGAGCCCCTGGATGATCTCCCACCTGCCAGCCGTCGAGCGCACGGGGAATGAGCTCACCAGTCCTTCGGGGATGCCATACGAGCCGTCGGAGACGACGGCCGCCGAGGTCCAGGAAGAAGAAGTCCCGAGCACCCAGTCATGGACGTGATCGATGGCGGCGCTGGCAGCGCTGGCAGCCGACGATGCGCCCCGCACCCCGATGATCTCCGCCCCGCGCTGCGCCACTCTCGGAATGAACTCGGCTTCGACCCATTCCTGGTCGACCAGCGAGGCCACCGGCTGGCCGCCCGCCGTCGCGTGTGTGAGGTCCGGATATTGGCTCGCGGAATGGTTGCCCCAGATGGTCACCCCGTCGAGGTCCGAGGTGCGGCAGCCGAGCTTCGCCGCGAGCTGGGCGAGGGCGCGGTTGTGGTCGAGTCTGGTCATCGCAGTGAACCGCTCCGGGGGAATATCCGGGGCGTTGGCTGCGGTGATCAGGGCGTTGGTGTTGGCCGGATTGCCCACGGCGAGCACCCGGACATCATCGGCGGCGTGCTCGTTGAGGGCACGGCCCTGAGGGCCGAAGATGCCACCATTCGCTTGAAGGAGGTCGGCCCGCTCCATGCCCGCAGTCCGCGGGCGCGCGCCCACGAGAAGGGCCACGTTGGTGCCGTCGAACGCTTTTTCGGCGCGGTCGGTGACCTCGACGCTCTCGAGAAGGGGGAAGGCGCAGTCGTCGAGTTCCATGGCCGTTCCCTCGGCAGCCCTGAGAGCCGCCGGGATTTCCAGCAGGCGGAGACGGAGCGATGTCTCGGGGCCGAGCATGGCTCCGGCAGCGATGCGGAAGAGGAGTGCGTAGCCGATCTGGCCGGCCGCGCCGGTCACGGTGACAGTGGCGGTCTCAGGCATGCGCCTCAGTCTACGGTCAGAGCCATTTCCGCCATCGGAACACAAGCCACAGGATGAAGCCGGCCACGACCATGAGCGCAAGCGCGTACGGGTATCCGAGGTCCCAGTCGAGCTCTGGCATGACCTTGAAGTTCATGCCGTAGATGCCGGTGACGAGTGCCGGCGCGAAGAAGATTGCGGCCCACGAGGAGATCCTCTTGACTTGTTCGTTCTGGGCGAGGCTCGTCTCGTTCTGGCGGTTCGCCGTGAGGGTCCCATCGAGGACAAGGGCATTCTGGAGGATGTCGCGGAAGGCGTCGGCCCTCGAGATGACCTGCTCCACATGGTCCCGGACATCCCGCAGATTGCGCTGCAGCTCGAGGTCCACGTGGTATTTCTCGAAGCCACGCTCGAGTCCCTCGATGAGGGGACGGAGCGGGTGGATGGCGCGCTGGAACTGGATGACCTCGCGAGTGAGGTCGTAGATCCTCCGGGACACTGCCGACCTGCCTTCGAACAGCTGGTCTTCGATCTCGTCGATGTCGTTCTCCAGCCCGGAGATGACCGGTCCGTAGTCGTCCACAACGCGGTCGAGGAGGGCATAGAGGACAGCCTGGGGCCCGCACGCGAGGAGCTCGGGCTCGGCCTCGAGACGCTTCCGCACCTGCCCGACCCCCGCGGTCTCCGCATGCCGGATGGTGACCACGAAGTTCGGACCGGTGAAGATATGCAGCTCGCCGAACTCGACCGTCTCGCTTTCATCGACGTAGCGGGCGGGCCTGAGGACGGTGAAGAGCACCTCGCCGTACCGTTCGGCCTTGGGGCGCTGGTGCGCGTGGACAGCGTCCTCCACAGCGAGGTCGTGAAGCCGGAATTCGTGCGCCATTTGGGCCATCTCTTCCGGGGTCGGCCGGTACAGGCCGATCCACGCCATGCTGCCGCCCATGGCTTCGAGCGTTTCGAAGGTCTGCTCGAGGCTTTCGGGCTTGGCGGCCCGACGGCCGCCCACGTACACCGCGTTGTCGATGATTGTCACCGGGTCATTATGCCGGTGGCGCCTTCGACGTTCCTGAAGCTTCCTCAACAAGCAAAGAGAGCTTTGCAAAGAAACCATTGCAAAGATTTCTTTGTAACTCTATGCTCTTTCCATGCCCGAGAACGATCCGCAGCCCGTACCGCCGAGCAGAACCGTCGACGTTGCCTCGCTCAAGGGCCTCGCGCACCCGCTGCGGATCCAGATTCTGGAGACGATCTCGCGCTACGGACCCCAGACCGCCGGAACCCTTGCCGACCGTCTGGGAGAGTCGACCGGCGCCACGAGCTATCACCTCCGGCAGCTCGCAAAGCACGAGTTCGTCCGCGAAGTCGAGGGCAGGGGGACGAAGCGGGAACGCTGGTGGGATCGGCCGAAGGAAATGCTGACGATCGTCACCCGGGAGCTCGCGGACAATCCCACAACCCGCGAGGCGGCTCAGCTGGTGAGCCGCGAGTTCGAGCACAGCCGCGCGGCCGCGCTCGCGGACTTCACGGAGCACGGCTGGCTCGAGGACGAGCCTGAATGGTCCGAGGCTGCTGCCGTCGACACAACCAACATTCGCCTGACCGCCACGCAACTGGCCGAATTCTCGCACTCCGTCGAGAAGTTCATCGCGCAATCAGTGGAGCGACTCCGAGCAGCCGGCGTCCAGGAAGGCGCGCGCCCAGTCCAGATCCATTTCAACGCCTTCCCCCTTCGGGAGGACACCGCGCCCGCACCGCGAGGTCGGAGCCGGAAGCCACGAGGAGAACAGCCATGACCACATTCCATGCCGCCTTCACAGGCCCCCGCCGGACGGGGCTCTTCGACAGCCTCGTTCATCGGGTCGGCGCAGCCCTCGTCGCGTGGTCCGAGCGCCCGCGCGTCGTTGATCCACGGGTCAGCCGCCTCGAAGAGCTCGACGCGCTGCGTGAGGACGCCCGCGCCCAGCTCCGCTTCTGAACCGCAGCCCCTGCGCGAATGCGAGTTCAGTCCGGCAGCGGCCCTCGGCCCGGGATCTGCTCGAACACCAGAGTTGTCTCGGTGTGGCCGACCACGGGGTCGGTGGTGAGATTGTCGAGCACCCAGTCGCGCAGCTCTTCGGTGCTTCCCACTGCGATATGCAGCAGATAGTCCACGGCGCCGGAGGTGTGGAACGTCGCCAGCACACCAGGCAGCTGGGGGACGCGGGACGTGAAGGAGTCGATCTGGTCGCGATCGTGGGCGCGGAGGCTCACCGAGATGAGCGCCTGGACGCTGCGGCCCACGGCGCTCAGGTTGACTTTCGCCTCATAGCCCGTGATGATGCCGCGGTCTGAGAGGGCACGGGTCCGCATGAGCGCCGTCGACGGGGCGATGCCCACGAGTTCAGCGAGCTGCTTGTTGGTGATGCGGGCGTCCTCGACGAGAGCGGCGAGAATGCGGCGGTCGACCTCGTCGAGCATTTCGGCCATGGCTATGGTGGCTCCCTCCTCGGGCGATCTCCTGCGGCGATGACGACAGCCAGCCCATCCTACCGGCCAGTTGCACTCGCTTACCGAGCGGGTTGCGAGGAGTGGACGACGGCGGCAATCGCCGCGGTGAGGACGGCCAGCACCGCGATTCCCGCGGCGAGTGGGGCCCAGCCGAAGCTCTGGTACACCAGGCCGCCGAGCCATCCGATGAGGCTGGACCCGGCGTAGTAGCCGAGATTGTAGAGGGAGGCCGCCTGGGCCTTCCCCGTCGCCGCGAGCGCCCCGGTCCACCCGGAGCCCAGGCCGTGTGCCGCGAAGAAGCCTGCCGTGAGGGCGATGAGCCCGAGCAGGATCGCCGGGAGGGACTCGAGAGCTGTCAGGAGGACCCCGGCCGCCATGAGCAGCATGGACGAGACCATCACGGTCCGCCGTCCGAATCGTTCGCTCAGTCGCGCCGCGTAGCCCGAGGAGGCAGTTCCTGAGAGGTAGGCGAGGAAGAGCAGGCTCGTGATCGCGGCGGGGAGGAGGAAGGGCGCCTTCTCGAGCCGGTAGCCGAGGAAGTTGTAGACGGCCACGAAGCCGCCCATGAGCGTGAACGCCTGCAGATAGAGGGCGAGCAGCCGTGGGCTTCTGAGCTGCGCTCCGAGCAGCCGGAAAGCTTCGGAGAGAGTGCCGCGCTCGGCGTGTCCGGGCCGTTTCCGCACGGGAACGAAGCCCTTCTGGGTGGGAGCCAGGGCAACGAAGGCCGCGGCGGCGACGGCACCGAGAACCGCGACGGCGAAGATCGCCGCCCGCCAGCCCCAGACGTCCGAGAGCGGCCCCGCGACGAGCCGGCCCAGAAGGCCGCCGATCGTGGTGCCCGCCACGTAGGTGCCAGCCGCTACGGCGGCATTCGCGCGGTGGATCTCCTCGTTGAGATAGGCAACCGCGAGGGCGGGAACCGCGCCGAGCGCGGCCCCCTCAAGGCAGCGCAGCGTGAGCAGGACCACGATGCTGGGCGAGAACGGTGCGAGGAGCCCGAGGACAGTCGCGGCCGTGACCCCCGCGGTCATGGCCGGCACGCGGCCGATGCGGTCTGCGACGAAGGACCACGGAAGCACCGCCACGGCGAGGCCCAGCGTCGCCAGGGACACCGTGAGCGCAGCCTGAGCGGCGTCGACGTGCAGGTCCGCAGAGATGCGGGGGAGCAGAGCCTGAGTCGAATAGAGCTGGGCGAACGTGGCGACACCCGCACACGCGAGGGCCGCGAGAAGCCGCCGATATCCGCGGCTGCCCTTCGCATGCCCGGCCCACTCGCGAGCGATCGGCAGAGGCGTTGAGGTCACCTTTCCACGGTAGGAGCCGGAATTTCATGCGTCCAATACATTATGATACGGCTCATATGACGGATACGTATGATTCGGCTGTTCACGGGGAGCTCGCCCGCCTGCTCCCGCTTCTGCCGGTGCTCGACGCCGTGGGGCAGACGAGGCACGTCACGGCCGCCGCGGAGCTGCTCGGTGTTCCGCAGCCCACGGTGAGCCGCGCGCTCGCCCGGGCGGCCGCCGTCGTCGGCGCCGAACTCGTGCGGAAGGAGGGCCGGGGGATCCGGCTGACCCCGGCCGCCGAGCAGCTGCTGCCAGCGGTGCGCGCCGCGCTCGACGGACTGCAGAGCGCGCTCGACGAGCTGCACGAACGGCGGCAGGAGGCGCGCGGAGTCGTTCGCCTGAGCTTCCAGATGACGTTCGGCGAGGCCGCCGTGCCGGCGCTCATCCGCAGCTTCCGGCAAGGCCATCCGGACGTGCGCTTCGAGCTCATCCAGGGCTCGCGGCAGCGCTGCCTCGATGTGCTCGTCTCGGGGGACGTCGACCTGAGCATCGTCTCGCCGGCCCCAGCGCCGGGGCGGCAGCTCGATGCGGCGACGCTGTGCGTCCAGCCGCTTCGGCTCGCTGTCCCGGCCGGCCACCGGCTCGCGCGCCGGGGCCGTGTGCGCTTTGCAGAGGCCGCGGGCGAGCCGTTCGTGGCGCTCGAGCGGGGTTATGGGATGCGGAGCATCATGGATCGGCTGTTCCGGGAGGCGGGAGTGCGTCCCAACATCGCGTTCCAGGGTCAGGACTCGCGGACACTGTTGGGGCTTGTGAGCGCCGGACTCGGGATCGCGCTCGTACCCCCTTCCCGGGCGACGCATTCGGCCGTGCACGCGCGTGAACTCGGCTGGGTCGAGCTCGAGATCCAGGACTCGGACGCCGTACGCGACATCGGGCTGGTGTGGCCGAAGATCGTGGGCGAGCCCTTGCAGGTGCGCCTCTTCCGTGAGCACATCCTCAGAGAAGAGCCTGCGGACCTGCTCGACGCGTTCGGCCTCTGACGAGTCCTGCTCAGCTCGCGAAACGCGCAACGACCTCCGCCGCCGGCTCCTCCCGGGCGAACCTCCAGCCCGTGCCGGCCCAGAGATTGGTTCCGTGCGCGTCGCCCGCCGCGACCGCAGCCGCGCGCAGAGGCGCAGTCAGATAGTGGATCACGGGGTAGCCGCTCGGGGCGTCCGGGAATTCCCGCATGAACCGGTTCTCAAGCCCGCGGGCGGTCTTCCCCGAGAAGGCCCGCGTCTGCGCGGTCTGTTCGAATGCCGGATCGCCAAGCGCGGCCCTGTGGACGGGGTTCGTCCCGGCTTCGGGGGTCCGCAGGAACACCGTGCCCAGCTGGACCCCGGAGGCGCCCGCGTCACGGGCATTGAGTGCGTCGGCCGGGGTGCCGATCCCGCCGGCGGCGAGTAGCGGAAGCCCGACGACGGCGCTCACCTGTGCCACGAGCTCGGGGAGCGTCATCCCGGCAGGGGAGGAGGTTGGGCCGGAGAGGAACGCCCCCGAATGCCCTCCCGCCCCGGAGTGCTGCAGGACGACGGCGTCGACGCCCAGCTCCTCTGCTGCCTTCGCTTCGTCCGCGTTGGTCACGGTCTGAACGGTGAAGACTCCGCGCGCCCGGAGCCGCGCGACGTCGTCGGCCGGCGGAAGCGCAAACGTGAAGGACACCACGCCGGGCGCGTTCTCAAGGAGGAGCGCGAGCTTGGCCGGGTATCCGTCGTCGTCCGCCCAGCGTGGTTCGGGGAGGTCGACGGCGAGCCGGTCCGCCATCGGCCGGAGTCGCTCGCGGTAGGCGAGGATCGCCTCCCGGTCGTACTCCTCGGCCTTCGGCACGAAGAGGTTCACGCCGAAGGGGAGGCCGGTGGCAGCCATGGCCTCGAGCTCATGGGCGAACGCGTCCGGCGCCTTGTAGCCCGCGGCGATGAACCCCAGGCCGCCCGCCCGGCTCACGGCCTCGGCAAGCTGCGGGCGGCTCGGGCCGCCTGCGAGGGGCGCGGCGACAATGCCGGATCCGAACAGTTCTGCGGGAAGCGCACGGTCCATGGCCACTACTCTAAGCACGTGAGCACAGCGACGACCCGGGGCAACGCCATGATCGGCCTCGACATCGGGGGCACCAAGACGCGCGGCATCAAGGTAGTCGGCGGTGAGGTGGTCGACGACCGCGAGGCCGGGAGCGCGAACGTGCAGAACGTGTCCCGCGAGCAGGCGGCCTCACACCTCGCCGAGCTGTTCGCGGTCCTCGACGGTTCCGACGTGTCCCGGGTCTTCGTCGGATCCGG
Organism: Sinomonas gamaensis; assembly: GCF_005876955.1. GTDB lineage: Bacteria > Actinomycetota > Actinomycetes > Actinomycetales > Micrococcaceae > Sinomonas > Sinomonas gamaensis. The sequence goes on along the minus strand of NZ_SSCL01000003.1, from coordinate 198,906 downwards.
GGGCATCGACACCGAGGCGGACGCCGAGGCGCTCGCGGCACTCATCCGTCCGCACGCGCCAACGGCAGAGATCACGGTGGTCCACGATTCCCGGCTCCTCCTGGCTGCTGGCCACGCGCGCGCCGGCGTCGCCGTCATCGCCGGCACCGGGTCCGCCGCCTGGGGAACGAATGACGACGGCGATGAGGCCCGCGCCGGCGGGTGGGGGTACCTACTGGGCGACGAGGGCAGCGGGTACTGGCTGGCGCGCGAGGCGGTCCGCTATAGCCTTCACCGCATGAACCTCGGACTCGACCCCGACGCGCTCACACAGTCCCTCCTCGAGAGCACGGGCCTCTCCGAGCCCGGCGAACTGATCGCGCATTTCCATTCCGCTGAGACGGGCCGGCGGTATTGGGCCCAGAGGGCGCGGGTTGTGGTCGAGGCGGCGGACGCCGGCCACGCCGGGGCGCGGTTCATGATCGGGCAGGCGGGGCACGACCTGGCGCGCATGGCGGCCCAGGTGGCCCGCCAGCTCGGGCTCGAGGGCCCGGTGATCTTGGGCAGCGGCCTCGGCATGAATGTGGTGCCGCTCCAAGATGCGTTCCGCGCAGCGCTTGCGGAGCAGGGAATCGAGGACGTCCGGATCCTGGACCGCGACCCCGTTTTTGGAACGATCGACCTCGCCGAACGGGAATCCTGACGGTGTCATGACCCGCTGATAGGCTCGGCACAGCCAACGGAGAACAGGCCCGGAGCGAGGTTCGGAAGTGCCCGAAGCGATGATCGAGTTCCGCGAGGTCAGCAAGGCCTATGGGGCGTCGATTGCAGTGGACCGGTTGAGCCTTGACGTGCCCCGGGGGCAGATCACCGTCTTCGTGGGTCCCTCGGGCTGCGGCAAGACGACGTCCTTGCGCATGGTCAATCGCATGGTGGAACCCACGTCTGGGACGATCCTCGTCGACGGCCGTGACGTCTCGACGCTCCCCGCCGCCCGTCTGCGCCGCTCGATGGGCTATGTCCTCCAGGCCGCCGGCCTCATGCCGCATCGCACCGTCGTGGACAACATCGCCACGGTTCCACGCCTCAACGGCGTCTCGCGGCGCCAGGCGCGCGCCCGCGCGCACGAGCTGCTTGACGTCGTCGGCCTCTCCCAAGGGCTCGCAGACCGCTATCCGGCCCAGCTCTCGGGCGGCCAGCAGCAGCGAGTGGGAGTCGCGCGCGCCCTCGCGGCCGATCCGCCGATCCTGCTCATGGACGAGCCATTCAGCGCGGTGGATCCTGTGGTGCGCCAGGAGCTTCAGCGTGAGCTCCTCCGGCTGCAGCAGGACCTCGGCAAGACGATCGTCTTCGTCACCCACGACATCGACGAGGCCGTGCTCCTCGGCGACCGCATCGCCGTGTTCGCGGTCGGTGGCCGGCTCGCTCAGGTCGCGGACCCCGAAGAACTGCTCCGCGCTCCCGCGGACGAGTTCGTGGCCGGCTTCGTGGGACGGGATCGGGGATTCCGTCACCTCGGCTTCTATGACGACGGCGGCCTGTCGCTTGACGAAACGCCTACCGTAGCGCTGTCCCAGCTCGGTGCCATGGCACCCGCCGAGTGGACCGTCATCCTCGACGGTGCTGGCCGGCCCGCGGGCTGGGCGTCGCCGGTCTCTCCGGGCACCGTGGTCACGGGGGGATCGCTTCACCGCGCGGGGGGAACGCTGCGCAGTGCCCTCGACTCCGCCCTGTCCTCTCCATCCGGCCGCGGCGTGGTGGTGGACGACGACGGCCGCTTCCTGGGGACCGTCGCCGCCACGGCCGTTCTCGCAGCGGCCGAGCGACGGCGGGCAGCTGTGCCCGAGGAGGCGTAATGGAATGGGCCGCGGGCAATCTCGGCCGCATCCTCGGACTCGCGGGCCAGCACTTCGTGCTCGCTGCCGTGCCCCTTGTGCTCGGCCTTGTCATCAGCCTCCCGCTCGCCCAGCTTGTCCGACGGCACCGCGCGTGGCGCACCGCACTCCTGACGGTCAGCTCCGTCCTCTACACGGTTCCCTCGCTCGCCCTCTTCATCATCCTGCCCGTGGTCCTCGGCACGAAGATCCTCGACCCGGCGAACGTGATCGTCGCTCTGACCGTGTACGCCGTGGCGCTGCTGGTGCGCGCATCCCTCGACGCGCTCGACTCGGTCGACGCTGAGCTGACGCTCGCCGCCCAAGCGCTGGGGCACACGCCGGTGACCCGGTACTTCCTCGTAGACCTCCCACTCTCGCTGCCGGTGCTCGTCGCTGGGCTGCGGGCCGTCTCCGTGAGCAACGTCTCGCTCGTGAGCGTTGCAGCGCTCGTGGGGATGCCGAACCTCGGGATCCTGTTCACCGAAGGGCTTCAGCGGGACTTCGTGACCGAAATCGTGGTGGGCCTCGTCGGGATCCTCGTCCTCGCGCTACTCATGGACCTCGCGCTCGTGCTCGCCGGGCGGCTGCTCTCGCCGTGGGCCCGACTCGTGCCCGCGTCAGTGCCGCGGAGGAGGTCACGGGCATGAGCCTCATGGAGCTCACCTGGGCGTGGCTCGTGGATCCCGCCCACTGGACCGGCTACTCCGGAATCCCGGCCCGATTGGGGGAGCACGCCTTCTATTCCGTCCTGACGCTCGCCATCGCCTGCGCGATCGCCCTGCCCATCGGGGCCTACGTCGGCCACACGGGCAGGGGGAGAACCGTCGTCGTCGCGCTCGCCGGCGCCCTGCGGGCAGTCCCGACCCTGGGCCTCCTCGTGCTCTTCGTCCTCCTGGCCGGGATCGGCCTCATGCCGCCGATCTGGGCTCTGGTCATCCTCACGGTGCCGCCGATCCTGGCCGGCACCTACTCAGGCATCGCCGCCGTGGACCCCGTGATCGTCGATGCCGCCCGCGCCCAGGGAATGCAGGAGCATCAGGTGCTCCTCCGCGTCGAGCTGCCCAACGCGCTCCCGGTGATCTTCGGGGGCATCCGTGCCGGCGTCCTCCAGGTCATTGCCACGGCGACCGTCGTCGCCTACACCAACCTCGGCGGCCTCGGACGCTACATCTTCGACGGGCTGTCCCTCTCGGACTACCCCCAGATGCTGGGCGGGTCGGTCCTCGTCGCGGGGCTCGCCGTCGTCGTCGACCTCGCCTTGGGGACCCTGCTCAGGCGGCTCGGTCCCCGCATGCCCTCCGCCCGGGAGCTGCCCGCTCCCGAGGCGATGCACGAACTGCAACAGGAAGGACTGTCATGACACCTCTGGACACACCGATCTCCCGCCGAAGGGCGGTTGCCGCGGTCGCGGCCGGGCTCGGGCTGAGCCTCGCGCTGAGCGCGTGCGGCAGCTCGTCCAACCCGCTCAGCACGGGTGGCGGCGCGAGCTCCGGCTCGGCCTCGGGCAAGGCCCTCGTCATCGGCTCGGCCGACTTCACCGAGAGCCAGATCATCGCCGAGCTCTACGCCGGCGCCCTGAACGCGGCCGGCGTCTCCGCGACGACGAAGCCGAACATCGGGGCCCGCGAGGTCTACTACAAGGCGGTGCAGGACGGTTCTGTGGACGTGGTGCCGGACTACACGGGCAATCTCCTGCTCTACGTGGACCCGAAGGCGACCCAGGTCTCGGCCTCGGACATCGCCTCGGCCCTGCCCAACAAGCTGCCGAAGGCCCTCGCGATCCTCGACCCGGCCAAAGCCGAGGACAAGGACGCCATGGTGGTCACCAAGGCGACGGCCACGAAGTACTCGCTCTCGAGCATCGCGGACATGTCCAAGGTATGCAGCGACTTGGTCATCGGTGCCCCGGCGACCTTCGAGCAGCGCGCGTATGGTCTCCCCGGGCTCAAGGACAAGTACAACTGTGTCCCGAAGCAGTTCCAGCCGTTCAACGACGGCGGCGGCCCGGTGACGCTCAAGGCGCTGCTGTCCAACGACATCCAGGTCGCTGATATCTTCACGACCACGCCGTCCATCGCGGACAACGACCTCGTGGTGCTGGACGACCCGAAGAACAACTTCATCGCCCAGCAGGTCGTTCCGCTCGTCAACTCCGCGAACATCTCGGACGCTGCGAAGAAGGCCCTCAACGCCGTCTCGTCGAAGCTCACCACGACCGACCTCATCAACCTGAACCGGGCTGTGAGCGGGAATCAGAAGCAGAGTCCCGCCGATGCGGCGAAGGCGTGGCTCAAGGACAAGGGACTCGCCTCGTAGCCCCTCCCGGCCCTCAGAAGCACACCGCAGGGTGTGAGCGGAATCTCAAAGAGCGCGCTCACACCCTGTGGCATATTTGTTGAATGGCCGAGTTCAAGCAGTCTTCCAAGCTCCACAACGTCCTCTACGACATTCGGGGACCGATCTTGGAAGCTGCCCAGCAGATGGAGGCCGAGGGCCACAAGATCCTCAAGCTCAACATCGGCAACCCGGCGCCCTTCGGCTTCGAGGCTCCGGACGCGATCCTCGTGGACATGATCCGCCACCTCCCGCACGCGCAGGGCTACAGCGACTCGCGAGGCATCTTCTCGGCCCGGACCGCCGTCTCGCAGTACTACCAGACGCGGGGGATCCAGAACATCGGGGTGGACGACATCTACCTCGGCAACGGGGTGAGCGAGCTCATCACCATGTCCCTCATGGCGCTGCTCGAGCATGGTGACGAGATCCTCGTCCCCACCCCGGACTACCCCCTGTGGACGGCATCCGTCTCGCTCGCGGGCGGCAGCGCCGTGCACTATCTGTGCCGTGAGGAGGAGGACTGGGAGCCGGACCTCGAGGATCTCGAGTTCAAGATCACGCCTAGGACCAAGGGCATCGTGGTCATCAACCCGAACAACCCCACCGGTGCGGTCTACTCCGATTCCACGCTGCGGCAGATCGTCGCGCTCGCCGAGAAGCATGGGCTCATCATCTTCGCGGACGAGATCTACGAGAAGATCCTCTACGACGGGGTCACGCACACCAACATGGCCGCGTTCACGAACGAGGACGTGCTGTGCCTGACGTTCAGCGGCCTCTCGAAGGCGTACCGGGTGTGCGGCTACCGCGCGGGCTGGATGGCGATCTCCGGGCCGAAGAAGTCCGCCGCCGATTATCTGGAGGGCATCAACCTGCTCGCGAACATGCGCCTGTGTGCCAACGTGCCAGCGCAGCATGCCATTCAGACCGCGCTGGGCGGGTACCAGAGCATCAACGACCTCATCCTCCCCGGCGGACGTCTGCTCGAACAGCGCAACAAGGCGTACGAGATGCTCAACGCCATGCCAGGCGTCTCCACGACCCAGGCCAAGGGCGCGCTGTATCTCTTCCCTCGCCTCGATCCCGAGGTCTACCCGATCAAGGACGACGAGAAGTTCGTCCTCGACCTCCTGCGCGAGCAGAAGATCCTCCTTTCCCACGGGCGCGCCTTCAACTGGCACTCGCCCGACCACTTCCGCATGGTCACGCTCCCGGCCGTGGCGGACATCGAGGAGGCCCTGGGCCGTATGGCAGACTTCCTCAGCAGGTACGAGGGGAACTGACACCAGCGGAGGTTCGATGTCGAAGCAAACCGAAGAGAACGGCTTCACCGGCGCCCCACAGGACCTGCTCGTTGTCCGGCCGGAGTTCCGACTCGCGGACATCGATCCTGGCTCCACGCCCGGGTTCAAAGGCGGCAAGTCGGACGGCCAGGCCATTCTGGCGAAGCGCGACTCTCAGCTCGCCGACCTCCAGGAACGACTCTTCGCCGAAGGAAAGGGCGGAGGGAAGCGCTCGCTCCTCTTGGTGCTCCAAGGCATGGACACCTGCGGCAAGGGCGGAATCGTCAGCCACGTGGTTGGGGCTGTCGACGTCCAGGGCGTCCGTCATGCCGCCTTTGGTGTTCCCACCGAGGAGGAGCGGCGCCACGATTTCCTGTGGCGCATCGAGAAGCAGCTGCCGGGGCCGGGCATGCTCGGGTGCTTCGACCGGTCGCACTACGAGGATGTCCTGGTGCCGCGCGTTCACGGCCTGATCAATGATGACGAGCTCGAACGCCGCTTTTCGTCAATTCAGGATTTCGAGTCCCGCCTCTTCGAGAACGAGACCCGGATCATCAAGGTGATGCTGCACCTCAGCAAGGAGGAGCAGAAGGAGCGTCTTGCTGCCCGCCTCGACAATCCTGCGAAGCACTGGAAATACGACCCGGGCGACATTTCCGCCCGGCAGCAGTGGGACGACTACATGGCGGCGTACGAGGCGGCGATCCTGCGGACGAGCACGGCTTACGCTCCGTGGTACGTGGTGCCGGCAGACAACAAGTGGTACTCACGCATGGTCGTGCAGGAGCTCCTCGTCGCGGCGCTCGAGGGCATGGACCCGCAGTGGCCCTCCGCGTCCTTCGACGTCGACGAGGAGAAGGCCCGACTCGCCGAGAGCTGAGTCCCCTACTCGGTGACCGCCCCGCCCTCAGCGGGCTGACGACGCGCGGCATCCAGCCGCCGTCGTGCGCCCTCGAGCCACTCCTCGCACCGCTGTGCGAGGGCCTCGCCGCGCTCCCACAGCGCGAGCGACTCCTCAAGGCTCACTCCGCCGGCCTCGAGTTTGGCCACGACCGCCACGAGCTGCTCGCGAGCTTCCTCGTAGTTCAGGTGCGCGAACTCGTCCTGCAGGGACTCACTCATGTGCGGTTCCTTCCTCGCCGGTGTGGGTCTTGTGGATCTTGCCCGCGCGTGTCGCCGTGAGCTCGCCTTCCGAGCGGGCAACCAGCGCCCCGCGCGCGAGCCGGACCCGCAGGGGAGTGCCCTCCGGGGCGTCCTCGGGGGCGCGGATCACGGCGGCGGCCGGCCCGTCGAGCACTTGGACCACCGAGTAGCCCCGGTCAAGCGTCTGCTGCGGGGAGAGGGAGCGGACTTGGGCGCGGAGGTGCCGGACAGCGTCCTCGCCGCGGACGACGGCGCCGCTCACTGCGTGGTGCGCGCGGGCCACGAGCCGATCGACGTCCTGATGCCGGGCCTGCAGCATCTCCTCCGGCCGCGCCAGCACGGGCCGGGTGCGCAGGAGCGCGAGCTGCTGTTCCTCGCGGTGGACGTGCAAGGCGATCTGCCGTTCGAGCCGATCCCGGCACTGCCGGACTCGTGAGAGCTCCTCGGCCACGTCCGGCACGATGCGCTTGGCAGCGTCGGTGGGGGTCGAAGCGCGGAGGTCGGCGACGTCGTCGAGGATGGGACGGTCTGCCTCGTGCCCGATCGCACTGACCACGGGCGTCTCGGCCGCGGCGACGGCGCGGACCAGCCGCTCGTCGCTGAACGGCAGCAGGTCTTCAAGCGAGCCGCCACCTCGAGCGATCACGATGACGTCGACTTCGGGCATCGCGTCCAGCTCTCGGAGCGCCCGGATGACCTCGCCAACGGCGCCACCTCCCTGGACGGCGACCTCCCGGATCTCGAAGTGAACGGCGGGCCACCGCAGCGCGGCGTTGCGGAGCACGTCCTTCTTCGCGTCCGAATCCCGTCCGGTGATCAAGCCGATCCGATGGGGGAGGAGGGGCAGGCGCTTCTTGAGCGACTCGGAGAAAAGGCCTTCCGCGCCGAGGGCGTGCCGGAGTCGTTCGATCCTCGCCAAGAGGTCCCCGAGGCCGACCGGCCTGATGTCGCGGACCTGCATGTTCAGGCGCCCGGTCTTGAGCCACATCTCCGGCTTGACGAGGGCTACAACGCGCGAGCCGCGTTCGAGGGGCTCCTTGAGGCGCCCCATGACCTGGCTCCAGGCCGACGCCGACAACGAGATCTCGTCCTCGACGTCCCGCAGCGTGAGATAGGCGTTCGTCCCGCGGCGGTTGAGCTCGATGACTTGGCCCTCGATCCACACCTGCGGCGCACGCTCGATGTGCTCCTTGAGCTTGCGCGAGAGGAGGGCGAGGGGCCACGGATTGTCCGGCGTCGTGTCAGCGGCGCGCTCGGGCAGGCTTGCGGGGGCTGTCTCGTCCGCACTCTGCGCGGGGGTGTCCCCTGCGGCCACGGTACCCATGGCATCGATCATCTCCGCTGCGTCAGGCATGTCGTCCCCCTCTCCTGCGCGCTCGGTCATGTCTCAGATCTATCACGGCCCGCCGACAGTCCTGCCGGGAACCTGGATCCCCTCCCCTCTACGATAGGTGGGTTGCCGCCTCACCTTGGGAAGCCATGCGTACCGTCCTCTCCGCACTCTCCGTGCTGCTCGCCGTCGTCCTCGCAGCAGTGGCGGTGCCCGCGCTCTGGCTCGACCGCAACGTGGTCGACGAGTCCGGTTTCGTCCACCTGCTCGAACCGATGGGAAACGACAAGGACATCCAGTCGACCCTCGTGTCCAATCTGGACGCCGCGGTGCTGTCCTCGGCGGGGATACCGGAAGCCCTGAAGCCGATCGCGCAGCAGGCAGTCGACGCCGTCGCCAAGGGGCTCGTTTCCGACCCCGGATTCCCGCAGGCGTGGAGCGACACCCTGCGTGCGACCCACCAGGTGAATTTCAGTGCGGACCGGGCCTCGGCCAACGCCTTCGAACTCGAGCTCCGTCCCCTCGCGGACCTTCTCGCTCGGAAGCTCGGGGCCTCGCTGAACGCCAACATCGCCGGTCCTCCGTCACTGACCGTTCAGGTGGGCACTGCGCAGCAGCGTTCCTGGCTCACGAACGCTCAAGATCTCGCCCGACTGGGGCTTCCCCTCGCGTTCGGTGCCCTGCTCGCCCTCGTTCTTGGGCTGCTGTGCGCACGACGGCGGGGAGTCGCCTTGGCGTGGGCCGGACTCGGCCTGCTGGTGGTCGCCGCCTTGTTCCAAGGCGCCGACGGCCTGATTCCTGCGGCCGGTTCCGCCCAGGGGAACGCAGGATCGATGTCCTCCACTTTCGGCGCGCGCGCTGCCGAACTCGCTGCAGCGAACTTCGAGTCGTGGATTGTGGCGCTTGCGGTCTGCGGCGCAGTGCTGCTCGTCGTCGGCGCCGTCCTCGGGGCCGTTCGCCGGCGGCGGAGACGAGCAGAGGCCAGTTTCTGACTCGATAGCATAGATGCATGACCTCTTCCCCCGTCGCTCTTTCCATGCCCTCGGTTCCGCGCCGACGCCGGGCACCCGAGGATGTGGCCTCTGCTGCGCCGATCGTCGGGGAGAAGCGGGTTCTGCTCGCCGCGCCGCGCGGGTACTGCGCAGGGGTGGACCGGGCGGTCATCGCGGTCGAAAAGGCGCTCGAGCACTACGGTCCTCCCGTCTACGTCCGCAAGCAGATCGTGCACAACCGCCACGTCGTCGAGACACTCGAAGAGCGCGGCGCGATCTTCGTCGACGAAACGGACGAGGTGCCTGAGGGCGCGCTCGTCGTTTTCTCCGCGCACGGGGTGAGCCCCGCCGTCGTCCGCTCCGCCGAGGAACGCGGGCTGCGCACCATCGACGCGACCTGTCCGCTGGTGACCAAGGTGCACCGTGAGGCTGTGCGCTTCGCGAAGGGCGACTACGAGATCCTGCTCATCGGTCACGAGGGGCACGAGGAAGTCGAAGGCACCTACGGCGAAGCGCCCGAGCACACCCAGATCGTGAACTCGCCCGAGGAGGCCGACACGATCGAGGTCCGCGATCCCGACCGTCTCATCTGGCTCTCGCAGACCACGCTCTCGGTCGACGAGACGATGGAGACCGTTCGGCGCCTCCGCGAGCGGTTCCCCAACCTCCAGGACCCGCCGAGCGATGACATCTGCTATGCGACGTCCAATCGTCAGGCTGCGATCAAGAAGATCGCGCCTCAGGCGGACCTTGTGATCGTGGTGGGATCGGCGAACTCGTCGAATTCCGTTCGCCTCGTGGAGGTGGCCCTCGAGTACGGGGCGAAGAAGGCATACCGGGTGGACTTTGCGAACGAGGTCGACGAGTCCTGGTTCGAAGGCGTAGCTACCGTGGGCGTGACTTCCGGGGCATCAGTTCCCGAAGTTCTCGTGCAGGACGTTCTGAGGCTTGCAGCCGAGTACGGCTATGCGAATGTTGAGGAGGTCGTGACGGCCGAGGAGGACATTCTGTTCTCCCTCCCGAAGGAGCTCCGCGCGACCCTCAAGGACGTCGGCGACGGCAGCCGCGGCCTGGGCGGACGGGGCCAGCGCCCGCGCGGCTGACCGCCGAGATCGGGCCCTGTGGCGCCGAGGTCGGGGCGTGTGGCGGCGAGGTCGGGGCGTGTGGCGCCGACGTCGGGCCCTGTGGCGGCGAGGTCGGGCCCTGTGGCGGCGACGTCGGGCCCTGTGGCGGCGACGTCGGGTAGTAGAGCTCGCGCATCAACAACAGCGGACGACGGCGGGGCCCCCAGCGAGCGGGCATGCTCGCCGGGGGCCCGCTGTCGGCGTCAGGAGGCCCGATGTCGGTGTTGGAGGGCCCGATGTCGGCGTCAGGAGGCCCGATCTCGGCGTTGAGGGGCGACGCCGGCGGGCAGACCCGGCAGGCCGCTGTCCTCGAGCTGTTGCGCGTCAAGCAGTTCGCCCGCGCTCAGGACCCGCGGAGTGCTGGCTAGCGGCGGCATGTCGGGCAGGGTTTCCGGTGCCCCGGGGTCGAGGGCGCTGATGCGCCGAGCGGTCGGCAGCACGCGTGATTCGAGCGCCCCGACGAAGGCGTTGTATCGCTCGACGGACGACTTCAGCGAGCTGCCCAGCTTCGCGACATGTCCGCCCATCGTGCCCAGCCGGCCGTAGAGCTGCTGTGACAGCTCGAACAATTCCCGGGCGTTCTCAGTGAGGAGCTCCTGCCGCCATCCGAAGGCCACGCCCTTGAGGAGGGCGATGAGCGTTGCGGGGGACGCGAGGGCGACGTTCCGCGAGAACGCGTAGTCGAGGAGTCCGGGGTCTTCAATGAGAGCCTCCGCGAGAAATGACTCGGCGGGAAGGAAGCAGACGACGAGTTCGGGGCTGGCGCCCAGCGATTCCCAGTACTTCTTCGTTCCCAGCGCGTCCACATGAGCTCGCAATGCCCGAGCGTGGTCGGCCAGGTGGCGCTTCCTCGTCTCGACGGCGGCAGCGCTCGGGTCCTGCGCGATGCCCTGAGCCTTGAGATACGCCGCGAGTGGCACCTTCGCGTCGACGATGATCTGCTTCGCGCCCGGAAGATGGACCACGAGGTCTGGCCGCACGGCGCCGAGATCGCTCGCGGCGGTGACCTGCTCGCTGAAGTCGACCCGGTCAAGCATTCCGGCAGCTTCGACAACTCGCCGGAGCTGGACTTCGCCCCACGTGCCGCGGGAGGCGTTGTTGGCAAGGGCGGCGGTGAGGGCGTGCGTTGTCCTTAGGAGGGCAGCATCAGACTCCTGGGCCGACTGGAGCTGCTGGGCGAGCTGCCCGTACTGCTCGACCCTGTCGCGCTCGAGCAGGGCCACCTGCCGCTGGACTGCGCCCAGCTTCTCCGCGACTGGCCCGAGTGCTTGGAGCACAGCGTTCTCCTGCTCGTCGAGGCTCGTCAAAGCTTGGTTCTGACGCGCCAACAGGTTCCGCTCGGCCGTCGCGGCCGCGAGCTGCGCCTCTGTCTCCGCAAGGCGGGCTCGAAGCGCAGGGCTAGTACCGCCGTCGTCCGCGTTCTTCCTCCGCGCATAGCCGAAGCCCGCCAACGCGCCGACAAGCAGGGCGAGCGCCGCCACCAGCACCATCACGAGAAGCTGTGTTCCGTCCATGGCTCCCACGATGGCATGGGGCTCCGACAATTCTGGGCGACATTCTCGAAAGAGCGTCGACGGTATGATGGATGACCGTGGCTCTCACTATTGGCATCGTCGGACTCCCCAACGTCGGAAAGTCGACGCTCTTCAACGCGCTGACGCGCAATCAGGTGCTCGCGGCGAACTATCCGTTCGCGACGATCGAGCCGAACGTCGGCGTAGTGAGCCTCCCCGACCCCCGTCTTGGCGAGCTCGCCAAGATCTTCAACTCGGAGCGGATCCTCCCTGCCACCGTGTCGTTCGTGGACATCGCTGGCATCGTGAAGGGCGCATCCGAGGGCGAAGGACTCGGCAATCAGTTCTTGGCGAACATCCGCGAGGCCCAGGCGATCGCCCAGGTGGTCCGCGTCTTCGACGACCCGGACGTTGTGCACGTCGAGGGGCGCGTCGACCCCCGTTCTGACATCGAGACCATTCACACCGAGCTGATCCTGGCCGACCTCCAGACGGTCGAGAAGGCGCTCCCGCGCGTGGAGAAGGAAGTCAAGAACAAGAAGCGCGACGCCTCCGAGCTCGCTGCCCTCGAAGGAGCCAAGAAGGTGCTCGAGCGGGGCGACACGATCATCGCTGCGGCCGCGACCGACAAGCTGGACATGGACGCGCTCAAGGAGCTCAATCTCCTCACGGCGAAGCCGTTCATCTACGTCTTCAACTGCGACGAAGGCGTGCTTGGCAGCCCGGAGAAGCAGGCCGAGCTGCGCGAACTGGTCGCTCCCGCAGACTGCATCTTCCTCGACGCCAAGCTCGAGGCGGACCTCGTGGAGCTCTCCGAGGAGGAGGCCCGAGAGATGCTCGAGATGAACGGCCAGGACGAGTCCGGCCTTGACCAGCTCGCGCGAGTCGGCTTCCATACCCTCGGCCTCCAGACCTATCTCACGGCCGGTCCCAAGGAGGCCCGGGCCTGGACCATCCGCCAGGGCGACACTGCGCCGCAGGCCGCCGGTGTGATTCACTCCGACTTCCAGCGTGGCTTCATCAAGGCCGAGGTCGTCCACTTCGAGGACCTCGTCGACGCCGGGTCAATGAACGAGGCGAAGGCGCGCGGCAAGGTGCGGATTGAGGGCAAGGACTACGTGATGGCCGACGGCGACGTGGTCGAGTTCCGTCATGGAATCACCTCTGCAGGCCAAGGCAAGAAGTGAACGCCCCTCCCGTTGCAGATGATAACGATCGTGACCATCTGCTCGACGACATCGAGGAGATCCTCCACGGGTTTGAGGTCGAAGACCCGTCCGTGGAACCTTCCAGGCAAGCGTCTTCGCGGCTTCGAATTGACGCTGTGCGGATTCGAAACTTCAAGAAGATTGAAGACACCCGTATCGAGCTCGGCCCCATCACCTATCTTGTGGGAGGAAACAACTCTGGCAAGAGCAGCGTTCTCCAGGCGATCCATACCGCCGTCAGCTGTGCGCAAGCCTCGGTGGAACTCGGCCAGCAGGTGGTAGCTGAGGCTAGCCTCCGTTACTCCCCAGTCGCCCAGTTTTCCTTGCTCGGGCATGGTGCCCCGTATGGGAACCGAAGCCACGGCCAACGCGGCGTCGTTGACTTCGAAGGCGTTGCTGCAGATAGCGCTGTAGCCTCTGAGTACCGAATTGAGATGTACAAGGCGCGAAACCACAACAACGTGGGCGTCGACCGCTCGGGAACATCGGCCGGTTTCGGCCAGGTGGTAAGCGATCCTAAGAAGCTGTTCAGCGTATATGTTCCAGGTCTGGCGGGGGTTCCGCATCGCGAGGAGATGAGCGGCTATGCAGCGGTCTTCCGAAAGGCTGCGAGCGGGGATGCAAATCTGGTGTTTCGGAACATCATACGTTTGCTGGCCGAGCGCTCGCTTTTGGAGGAACTGGAGCGCCTTCTTGAATCAGTCCTGAAGGCGCCGGTGTCATTCCGTGTGGAGTACGACCCAGACCGCGACCTATATGTCGACGTTCGCCTCGCAACCGGCGAAGCGGGCCCCAAGGACCACTTGCCCGTGGATCTGTGGGGCACGGGTATTTTGCAGGTCACGCAGATCTTTGCGTACGTTCTTCTCTTCAAGCCGGCTCTACTCTTGGTCGATGAGCCCGACAGTCACTTGCATCCATCTCGTCAGAAGGCGCTTGGCGTGGCGCTCGAACGCGTGGCCAAAGAGTTTGAATGCAAAGTCATAGTCAGCACGCACAGTCGTCACTTGATCACCGGCGCGTCGGATAGCGTCAAGGTCGTGTGGATGAAAGACGGAAAGGTGGAGTCCGACAGCCACAAGGAACTGACGGCAATGCTCATGGACCTCGGGGCGCTAGATCAGCTCGACCTGTCGAGCCGAATTATCCTGTGCACTGAGGATGAGGATCCATGGGCTCTGCAACTTGCACTGCAGGAAGCCGGATATGCTGCAGATGACGTTAAAATTACTTCATTTAATGGGCTCAACAATGTCTTTGCAGCCGAGGCCTTTCGTGAGATGGCGGAGCTTATGGTCAACACGCCGCGAGTCATCATTCATCGAGATCGCGACTTCTTGACTAAAGAGGAGCTGGCGAAATGGTCCAAGGTTTTCTCTGACCGCGGTATCGAGGTCTTTTGTCCCACTCTGTGTGATACAGAGGCGTATCACGCGACAGTGGATCACATTGCGGCTGTCACTGGGCTTCGGGAGTCGGAGGCAGCGACCATTCGGGATCAGGTGATTGATGAGTGGCTTCCGCAGCTGCGTAACAAGCATCGCGACAAGCGGCGGACAGTGAACTGGACCTATCTCGACGGCGGTGCTCCGCGGACGGACGAGATCTGGCCCGATGACGCTAAGCCTACCGAGGAAGTACTGTACGGGAAGCTGCTGCTGACGCAGCTGGAAAGACGTCTGCGTGAGAGAGGGCACCTTTCCGGCCCCGGCTCGTTAGCAAGCCACGCAAGTGCTCGACTAGTACATGAGTTACGCGAGCAGCTGGACGGAAACCGGTGACGTAACCGCCTCATGAACATCTCCTAGATGAGACGAGACCCGTCGCCCGGCAATGCACCGGGTGAACGGGTCTCGGAATGCTGTCTCCAAAGTCTCCGGCTCAAGTGGGGGTTTACGAGACCCGGCGCCGCTACATACGTTGAACAGCAGCTGACCCATAGGGTACCTACGGCACGTACGATCGGCTCGTCACCCATCCGACACCAGGGGGAACCACCTTTCAGCTCCGCAGTACCCGAACCCGCAGTACCAGCCTCCGCAGTACCCGTCTCAGGCGCCGGCCGGCTACCAGGGCGAGCCGCCGCTGTGGGCGCCCTGGTACGGTGCACCGCCCAAGGCCGCCGTCAGCGCGTCTTCAAGAAGTACGCAGTGTTCAATGGCCGCGCCAGCCGTGCCGTGGCTGGCCTGCTTCGCGGCGATCATGTGGTTGTAGGCGTACCGGGCGGCGCCGGCCCACTGGGACAGCTTCTGGGCCTGCTGCGGTGACGGGTCAAGGGTGAGCCGGTAGGCGCGGCGAATGACAGTCGCGGTCTGGGGGTTCGCCGGCTGCATGCTCATGGAGGAGGAACCTAGCCCAACTGATACATCGCCAGGCACTCGCGCGAACCGCTCGAGCTCGTCTGCTTCCTCCCCATCGAATATCTGACAGTCGAGGCCCCGACACACTTGCTGGGCCTGCAACTCCTGCCCGTCACCGATGCAAGCATTCCAATCACGACCGCACCCTGGTTCGACTTAACGCCGCCCATCGGCAGCGTGGCCGCCGTCCCCGTTAAGGGCACGAATCTAGGAAAGATGGCTGAAAGAGCGCAGCACTCTTGGCACACGCCCTCCGCGTCGCGCGCGTTGGCCTCCGAGACCACAACGGGATCAACGACCGACAGCTTCGCTTCCGACTTGGCATCGCCTACGCATTCAGCAACAACCTGTCGGGATGGCGATCTCGAAGTGATGCTGCCTACGACCTCGGGTTGGGGGCGTCCAGCCTCGACAACCTCAGTGGCCGGCCAGTTTGGGCGATGTCAGCGACGCCCGTTACGGACATCCAGAAGAAAGCTGACCTTGCGCTGCGCTGGATGGAGCAGTCCCGGTGTCCGTACCGTGTGATGTGATGCTGGTGTGAACCGACACGACCCGTACCTTCGCGCAGCGCACGGCAAGGGGGATTCCTTCCTGTGAGTGGCGTCGATACCGTCCGCGGCATCAACTATCAACACGGCCAGGCGATTCTGATCGCTCTGGAGGTGGCTGCTGACGACTCGGTGCTCGGGATCCGCGTCGAGGGGGCCGTTGACGCCCTGGACCTGGAAGTCATCGCGGATGACCCGGGCGGGGCCGGACCATTCGTGGCTCGCGGATTGCAGATGAAGTCTCGTCTGCAGCCTTACACGTGGGCGCGGGCCGAGCTGCTCGCCATCGTTCACCGGTGGGCCGAACTGCAGGTAAGCGCGGACTCGGAATTCTCCTTGCTCACGGACGGCGCTCTCGGGCCTTCGGGGCACGCAGTTGCTGCTGCGTTGGACGAGGCTCGCGAGGGCAAGTACGACGCCGTCGCAGAGCTTCTAGGGGTCGATATTAAAGACCCCTTGTGCGCGGTGATGGGGCGAGCGCGAATTGTTTCGGAACCGGGCGCGGTCGAGGCGCTGCTCCGCTCGGCCGAGATGGAAGTTAAGGCCATGCTTGAAACTGGACCCGCTCATCCAGACGCCGAGAAGGAAGCTTCGGACCGGGTCAATGAGCTGTTCCGGGTCATCTCAACTCGCTCTGGTCTGCCGGACTCGGATGACCGCTTCATCTCCAGGGACGAAATTGTGGGTATTGTCGGTGACATCGCTCGAATCGCGGAAGTCGACCGCTGGACTGGTCCGCTGGCGGGGGAGTACCTTGCGGCGGTGGCGTCCGAGCAGATCGACGACCTCGTGGTGCCGACGTTGAGTGCCAGCTGGCAGAGGCCGCCTATTCGGTTGGAGGACCTCGCTCTTGTCACTGGCCCACTCCTGATGACCGGACGGACCGGGTCGGGCAAGTCCACTCTGTCGCGTTTGTGGCGTCGCGGTGCGGCACGTGCCGGTGGGAAGGTTATCGTTTGTCACGCTGAGGCGTATCTGGCGCGACGGCTAGACCGGTTGGTGGCTGATGCCGTGGGTACAGCCGTGGGTCGAGCGTTGTCGCGCAGGGTGGGCCGCCAGGTACTGGGGGATCCGAGTGTGACTGTGATCCTTGATGGGGTTTCGGAGATTCCGCAGCAGGAGAGGTCCGAGCTCGCCGCAGACCTTCGCGCACACCTTGCAGGGGCCCATGGGTCCCGGGTCGTCGGGGTCGCGCGCGACGAGGGGGTGGGCGCGACCGTTTTCCCGTCCTCAGTATCGGTGCAACGGCTGTATCCGCGCGCGTTTGATCTCCCGGAGAGGCTCGCGTTGACTGCGAAAGTGCTGGGCGCACCGGAGAGCGCCGTCTCTTCGCCCGTTACCGTCGACGGTATGGGGCCAGCCGCTTTGGCTGGATCCGGTGGAGGCGAGATGGAGACTTTTTCTCGTCGCTGCCATGAGGCCTTGGCGCAGGTTGAACATGCGTTGGGCGATGCCGCCGGCAACCCGATGCTGCTTGAGCTAGCGCTGCAATTGGTGGCCGGTGGAGTCCCGTTCACCGACCGCGCTTCGGTATACGAGTTGACCGTCTCGCGAATGTCTCACCGCGCCAATGCCGGCGACCTGCGTCTGGCGGTCGCTGTGCTCGGCGTCGTGTTCTCTGAGCTCCTGAATGAGGGGCGGCGGTACGCAAACCCGCTCGAGTGGGAACGTATGATCGCCGGAGCCACAGCGTTTCTTGAGGAGCGCGGCGTTGCGATCGATGTCGCCGCCATTCGCGAGGCGGTCGCTCGAAGCGGCCTGATCAACGCCGTGATCACCGGGATTGGGCACACAACGCTCCGAGTTCCTGTTCACGACTCATTCGCTGACTACTTCGCCGCTCGCGCACAGGCAGACGGACTGGTCCTCCTACCAGAGACCTTGCTCGAAAATGACGAGAACCGGGTGTGGCTATCCTCCCAGATGCGAATGCTCAGCGATTCAGAGGTAATGGCAGTGGCCAAGCACCTGCCATTTTCCTTGGTGCGGGTCAGCGAGTCGGACCACAACACCATTAGCGATCAGACCCCCGGAATGGTGGCCGCTCTGCTGAACGCTGTCCTTCCCGATGAAACGGCCGTCGACGTGACAATGTGGCGGACGGCGAACGGGGAGACGATGGCTCAGGCCGGAACTGGGGCCACGAGGTGGGTCGACCCGGCACAGGCTCCGGCCGTCTTCGCGGGTCCGACCGTGGTGGTCGAGGACAGTGATGGGCCTACAGCGGTCGCGGTGCGACTGTGGCGACTTATCCTCGGGCAGCGGCTACGACGTCGCGATCGTTGGCTGCGGCCACGAGACCCTCGGTCGCGTCAGGAAGCCTGCGACCAGCTGAGCGCACATTGCCATGAGGTGATCGCTGCAGTGAAAACAGTCCTAACTGAAGTCGCGCCAACCGGCACGATCAACCGATTGCAGGAGACCATCGGCCCACTCGGCATGACCGGCGTGGTCTACGAACGTCAGGGGCGCTTCCGTCTAGACGGGTGGCCGGTTAGGTATCGGCACACAGAAGCCGTCCACTTGGCCGCCGCGTATCACTCCTCCCCGCCGCCTGAGGAGCGAACCGGTGAATACTCCGCGTGGACCGACGTGGTGTCCCAGGTCTCAACGTCACCGGAAATCACCGCTGCCAAGGCTGTCGGTGAGGCGGTCACGAAACTGACACGAAGCCACTGGCTGTGAATCAGACAACTTGTGGAAGGCACATCACGTGAACCCTGGCGAAGACACCTCTCCTGAACTGTGGTCCGCCATCTGGAGGTTGGCCGACGCATGGTCGCAGACCCCTGTAGTACAGGAGTTCGCTGCGACGCTGCCCCGAAACCTTCCGTTGCACGAACGAGGAGACAAAGCGGTCGGCATCCCTGCGCTCGTGGAGCACCTCGAAGGTCATGCCCGCATGATGATGAAGCCCCTGATGTACGCGAGCCGTATCCCTGCGCTCCTTGATCAGCCTCTCCTCGCTGGGTTCGGGATGCCTGTGGTCGACCAGGGTGAGTTGGACAAGTGGTTACAGATGGCTGCGAAGTTGGAAGGCGCGCACTGGAGCACATTGGGTTGGTTGCGCTCTTCACTGGCGGGCTACCCGATTCTTCGTGCGCCGCAGCTGGCCCCCAGCACCCCATTGACGACCGGAGAGATGACGCTGCGGTACATCTGGCGCAAGCAGGAGTTCGCTTCCGGCCTGAACCAGAGGGCCGCGCCGCCTTCAGTGCCGGACCTGCTCGGCGCGGACTCGATGGGTGCTTCACAACTAGACCAGGCTGCCCGCGAAGTGAGCCAGGCGCTGACGAAGTCCCAGGCTTGGGTCGACTTTGACGCTGCACTGGCTGCCTTGGATGAGGACGCGAAGGCCGCGTTGCGAGCTGCTCGGCGCGAACTCAAGGAGCGCCTGTCAGCCGACGCCGTGGATGACCACGAGCCGAATCTCGCTCTACCGCGTGCCGAGTACCGCTCCCACACGATGAACGAGGTCGTCGAGTCGCTTTTGGGCCCGGCACGGGTCTACGCCGATGCGTTCGGCGAGGTGGATCGGCTGCTAGACCTCACTATGGGTGACATCTTTGGCGAACTGGTTCTGTTCGGCGAACCATGGCAGATTTCGGTGTTTAATGTCGAGACTCCGGTGCCCGGAGAACCCATCGTCGGATTCGAGACCAAACCCATCGGGCCGTTCCTGGCCACCGGTCAGATTCTTTGGCTTACCACTCAAGCAATTGCGGATGCCGCCAGGATCGAGTCGCACACAATGAACATGGACCAAGTCGAAGGCATGCAAGATCGCTTCGAAGCGCGCATCCTTGTCAATACGGGCGAGGCGTGGCCAGCGCCGACCACCCAAATATCGAGCAAAGACGACCCGCAGTAGCCGAACATCCTGCCGACTCGGCGTATCAACGAGATCGTGTGGGCAAGCGGGGGTCACGGTCCGACGCCGCCCTGCTGCGGGTCGGCACTTCGGGGTGGACTCGCAGTTCTCGCCTAATACGCAGACCCGTTGAGGCCTCTTCGCGTTCCGCGGGAACACGAAGAGCCCCTTAACCTGTGGCCCGGTTCTTCACCTCAGATCTGACACAGCTACGCGTGACAATATTCGGCTTCGTAACGTGGGGAAATTTGGGTTTGCGCTCTAACCTCCGGTAACGACGGCGGTGAAGGGCCCTTCAGGGTTGGGCTCGGTCTCGTTGTGCTGACTGAAGTTGCCAATGACGTTGCAGCCCCCTCCACTCGGAAGCGGTCGAAGGCAAGGACATGTGATAAAACGTCCAGCACGTGCTTGCTTGCTCGCGAGGGCGATGGTGCATCCTGAAGGAGGCAGTGTGGCGGGGGAGAAGCTTCCGGACATCATGGGCCCTGATCTTGACGTTGTCTTCGTTGGCACCTCCGCCGGGAAGAGGAGCGCCGAAGCCGGGCATTACTATAGCAGCGGCGGCAACCGGTTTTACCGCTGGCTGCACGAGGCCGGGTTCACCCCAAATCTGCTGAAGCCGACCGACGACCACCTACTGCCTGTCTTTGGGATCGGTCTGACCGACCTCAGCAAGACCCATGCCGGCATGGACGGCAGCGAGGAGCAAAGTGGCAGCTTTGATTGTCAGAGCCTGATTCACCGTCTGACACCCCTCCGGCCCAAAGTCGTAGCTTTCACCGGGAAGCTTGGTGTGGAAGCATCCTTCGGTCCATTCATCGGGCATTACGGCGATGTCTACTTCGGCCCGCAGGATTGGGCAGTGGGCGAAAGCCTCGTGTTTGTCCTGCCGTCAACTTCCTCAGCCAGCCCCGCTACGAGGCCCCTCAAGGGAGTGGATGGGGTCGAGCGGCTGCCTGTCGATTACTGGCATGAGCTGGCGGCGGTACTGGACCGCTAACGCCACGAACCGATCCCGGAGTGAGTCATGCAATTGACGGATAGCTGGTCAAGATGGAAGTCCGCGATCTCCATGGGAAGGCTTCTTCACCGACGCAACTAGGGGCTGCCGTTCAGATCGACGTGATTGAGGTCTACCTTGAGGTGGTCGACGGCGCGCGCACCAGAAAGACCAAGGCCAAGGCCCGCGCATTCTTTCGCGAACCCGCGGGTGTAGATATAGCGATCGAGCGCCGAGTCGACCTTGACGAAACCCAAATTTGAAATGCAAAGCGGAGCGCAGTTAGCGACGCCTGAGCGGTAGATGGGCTCCTGTTTCGTTTGGCGAGCCCACAGGCAGCAAAGTATCAGGCGGTCGTTGTGTGCTGTCCTCACTTGACAGTCGGCGCGAGCTACCCGCGCGGCACGACACGATCCAGGAAGCCCGAAAGCCTTCCTGTGTGGACGAGGCCCGCTGGCACTGTGAACTCTTCGAACTTGAGGGCATCGACCATCGTAAATTTCATGGCATTCGTATGCGTTTTGATGAAGTCACCTCTTGCAGCGTGCAGTTCCGTTCCGCGCGCGTCGAGGTTGACGAAGAATATGACCCCGCCCAGCATCATGCGATAGAAGTTGAGGCCATGGGCCTGTCGTCGCGAGGCGCACGGTACGCAAACACGTCAGCGTCATCCGCGTATCGGAGCGGACGGAGTACAAGCACGTCGAGTTCTGCTGGGCAGGGAGCGCCGGCATGGAAGAGAAAGTGTCTGAGCGATTCTTGGTACCTACCAAGTTCCACTCTCCCGTTTTCCGTGCTGGTCAACTGAACTTGTATAGAATCCCTGCGCAGAACTTTAGAATCATCGTGACGTCCACATCGGCAAGTGTCCGCTGCTGCCACGGTTTCGCATCTTCTGTCGCACGGACGCGTCTCGTTACTCCATGAGCGTAGTTCTCGTAGTTCCCGAGCACTCCGTCACACTCAGCGCACAGAATTGTATTGTCCGAAATTCCAGACTGGGTCTGCCGGTAAGTACCGCTCTCCGAGACGTTCGCCGCGAAAGATTTCCCCACCTTCACTTCGACCGCGAAAACGCGTGGGATTAGATGTGCCTTGATTAAGGAGTCGGATCCACAATTCGAACATGCCATGGCGGTGACCCCCCTCCAAGCAACCCCATTGGCGCCGCATTTCCGGATACCCTTGGGAAGAGTTCTCTCCGACCCGGTGGTAGGAGGTTAGCATAAGCGCCAGAGCGCCCCGGAACTGCAAGTGACTATGGAGACCGCAGAGGTTATTTGGTTACGAAACGTGGTCGAGTTCCGCTTCAATGTCTAGAAATGGCGTCTGACCAAGCCTCTCGACCTAGGACTCGATAAGTCCAAGAAGGGGGCTCGAAGAGTCGCCGCGCGCTCGGCCCTCAGAGCCGCTGGTCGCAGATGGAGTTGACCATCCCGTGCAGGGACGCCTCCAGGAACTGCACGATGTCGTCGGCGCTCGTCTCCCGCTCGATTGCCAAGCTGATCAGGGTCTCCTCGGCGAACGCGACCCAGGACCGCAGGGCGACGCGCAGCAGCGTGGTGTCCGCCAGGCCGAGCTCGATGAAGGATTCGTGCAGGCGCTCGGCGTTCAGGTCCCGTGACTCGTCCACGATCCTCCGCACCGCGGGGTCGCCGCTGGCAGTGCCCCTGACCAGCGAGTAGAAAGTTCCGCGGTGCTCCTGCACGAACTCGACGATTCTCAGCAGCGTGTCCCGGATCCGCTCGCGCGGCGCGAGGTCTTGGCGGGGAACGCTGGCGACGAGCAGGCTGTCCCGCGCCGTCGTGACCACTGCGCGGTGCATGCCCTGCCGGGTCTCGAAGTAGTGGAACACCAGTGGGCGCGAGACGCCTGCCCGGCGGGCGAGTTCGTCCATGGTCAGCTCGTCCAGCGCGTGATCGGTCAGGAAGTTCACCCCGACCGCGATGAGCTGCGCCCTCCGGTCCTGAGGGCTGAGGCGGGCGCGCTGCGGCTCGGACACAGCAGAAAGTCTACTGATCGGCGGGACTCCGTACCGGATGCCTATTGACTAGCAGTCAACAGGCTCGGTATCTTCGACCGAGTTCCGCCGCTCGGGGCGGGCCCTGTTCCAGGAGGATCGATGAAGTTCCCCATCTCGCAGCGTGTCCGCAGGATGCGCGCGTCCCACGCAGGCCGCATCATGCTCGTCGCCGTGCCCTCGGCCCTCGCCGCCTCACTCCTGATGGGCGGCGTCGCCGAGGGAGCGGTGCCCGTCTCCTTCGCCGTGTCCGGCAGCCAGTTCCAGATCGGCGCCTCCAAGCTCGACGGAACCGGGTTCTCCCAGTACGCGGGCGTCGCCAAGGACACCGAAGGCAAGGAGCATCCGGTGGCGATTGCCAACATCAAGAGCGCCACCCTCTCCGACCTGTGCCAGTCCGTGGTCACAGACACTCCGCTGGGCAAGGTGGGCGTGCTCATCAAGGCCGGCGGCGGCGGCAGCCCCGCATCGGCCTCCGACCTGCAGATCGGGATGACCGGGCTGAAGGGCGATGCGGCCTTCGGCAACATCCGCATCGGCGTGGACGCCTCGACGGTCAACACCGCGGCGAAGGGCTCTGCCGGCGACTTCGCGCAGGACTCCGGCAGCATCTCGATCACGAACCTGCAGCAGACGGCTTGGAGCACGCAGGCCTCGGTGTTCACCCTGACCGGGATGAGCATGCAGCTGACTGATGGGTCCATGGGATGCTTCTGAGCGGCCGCGCGTCGACGAGCAGAGAGGGCGGCATGCCCCTACAGTCTCGGAGCGCCACGGCACCCGCACGGGCCGCCGGGTTCCGCGACTGGCGCCGCAGTCGACCGTCCATCGGCGGCCTGCTGGCCGCCCTCGGGGGGATAGAGATGTTCTTCTCCGGGCAGCTCGATCTCGGCCACCTGCACGTCCAGCTCGGGATCGAAGGGCTCCAAGCCACCGTCATCCCGATCGCTTTGGTGCTGCTGGGAGTCCTCTCAGTCACCATGCCGACCCACCACGTGTTCTACGGAATCCTCACGCTCGTGGTGGCCATCTACTCCCTCGTCGGTGTGAACATGGGCGGCTTCATCATCGGCATGCTCCTCTCCGGTGTCGGCGGAGTCCTGGTCGTCGCGTGGATGGGCCCGCCGGGCACCAAGCGAGAAATGAGGGCGGAGTGAACGTACGCCGCCTCCGCGGCCCGGCCGCCGTCCTGACCGGCGCGGTCCTCGCGTTGCCCTTCACCCTCGGAGCCGCTCGGGCCCCTGAGAGCGCCCCGACGGAGCTGTGCATGCCGATCCTGGTCTCCTGCGCCGCCTCGACGCAGAGCCCCTCGGAGCCGGGGCCGGGGACTCCCATCCCGGGGCCGGCCGCCCCCGGGCCGCTCCCGACCGTCCCCGGCACGCTGCTGCCGGACCTGGGGTCCAGCCCCAGCGCCCCGGCGGTCCCGGGCGTCGGGTCGACGGCAACCCCGGACCCCACCACGACCCCCGAGCCGGCGTCCAGCGCTCCGGTGGCGGCGCCCCGGGACAGCGGGACGACGGTCTTCACCAAGACGCCGGCCTCGATGGGTTCCCAGAGCCTGTCCTTCGCGGGCCTCAGCTCGGTCAGCATCGTGACCGTGCCGACCGCCGACGGCAGCGGCCAGCGCGCCCTGAAGATCACCGCGGACTCGATCACCATCACCGGCTTCACCCTCACCGTGCGGCACGCCGACGGCCCCGGCCTCGTCACGTCGGCGGACAAGATGGTGCTCAGTGGGCACGTGAGCGTCTACCTGGGGTCGGTCACCGGCACGACCTCCGACGGGCGCACCCTGTCGCTCGGCACCGACACGCCTCCACCGCTCGACGACGTCGCGCCCGGGCTCCTCAGGGTCACCATGGGCCTCGTCGGGGCCACGGCAGACTCGATCAGCTACACGAACACCGACCAGCGAATGGTGCAGCCCTAGCCTTCCTGCCGGGATCAGCCGCGGCGCCCGGCGGGAACGGCTGCCGCTTCTCAGCAGCCGTTCCAAGGCGCACGACGGCGGCGCCACGCCTCGTGTGGGCAGCGACCGTCTCGCCGTCGCACGCCATCAGGTCCCCGAGCGCGTCGCGTAGCATCGTGCTGCTGCCCCACTGGCAGAGTGGAGCACCTCACCAGCGGGAGGTAGAAGTGGTCCGAATGGGTTTTCCGTGCCGGAGTCTGGTCGAGTTTCGCTTCAACGTCTGAGTGGGGTGCAGCGCGAGATGGACGAGCGCGGGGAGGTGCTCGCCGCCGCAAGGGCGCGGGCCGAGGCATTGGCTGCTGCTGACGGCGCTGCACTCGCCCGGCTCCTGCACCCCGCTTTCCGCTGGATCTCCCACACCGGGGAGCAGTTCGCCCGCGACGCCTACATCGTCCGGAACACTTCTGGGCGCGTGCAATGGCATCGCCAGGACCTCGGCGACCCCGAGGTCGAGCTGTTCGGCGATGTTGCCATCCTGCGGGCCGTGGTGACGGACAAGATCGTCCGGGGCGGGGAGGTCGAGTCCTTCTGCATGCCCATGACCCAGATTTGGGTCCGGACGGACGGGGTGTGGCTGTGCGCGGGTGGACATGCCGGCCCCCGCCTCTCCCCGGGCCCACCCTCTGGCTAGCCCTTCGGGCGATTGGCCTCGGTCGGCCTACCGGGGAGTACTCCCAGCAATGGCGCGGCACAACCGATTGGCATTTCCCAATCGCACGGCTCTTTCTGAGATGAATCTGAAAGATATGTTGCAGCTCGGTAACAACCTGAATCTGAAACGTCGCTTTCGTAGCCAGCGCGGCGTGGCTGTGCATAGGCTGTGTGCCATGTGAGGCGCGCCACGTCCCCTGTGTCTTGGGGGCAGGGCCGCCGCCGGATGGGTCCGGCACTGACATTCACGGAAAGAGGAGGCGGAATGCGTTTCGGGCGTATTTCGAAGGTGGTAGGGGTTGCAGCTGCGGCTGTTCTTGCCCTGAGCGCCTGCGCAACCCAAGGCGGTGGGTCCTCGTCGTCATCGTCGAGCGCCGCGGCCACCAAGCAGGGCGGCAGCGCCACCGTGGTCGAGGTGAACGCGTTCAACACGTTCAACTCGAATACGGCAGACGGCAACACGGACATCAACTCGAAGATCAGCCTGGCGACCCACTGGGGCTTCTACTACGTCGACAACCAGCTGAAAGTCGTCCACAACGAGAAGTTCGGCCACTACGAGAAGACCTCGGACAACCCGCTGACCGTCAAGTACACCCTCAATGACGGCGTGAAGTGGTCCGACGGCACCCCGGTGACGGCGTATGACATCGCCCTCAGCTGGGCGGCCAGCTCGTCGTACTTCGACGACCAGGACTCCAAGGCGAAGACCGGTACGGCTTATTTCTCGACCGCCGGGGACCCCACGGGTCTGAACAATACGAAGTTCCCCGACGTCTCCTCTGACGGCAAGACGTTCACGCTGACGTACACCAAGCCGTACGCCGACTGGGAGACCGCGATCGGCAGCAACAACGGCACGATCGACATCCCGGCACACGTTGTGGCCAAGAAGGCCGGCCTCGCTGACGCCAAGGCCCTCTACGACCTCATGAAGGGGATGAAGAAGGGCGATCCTTCGAGCCCCCAGCCGGCCAACGAGACGCTGAAGAAGGCGGCCGACTTCTACAACACGGGCTTCGACACGAAGACCCTTCCGACCGACACGAGCCTGTTCCTCTCGAACGGCCCGTACGTGGTCAAGGACATGGTCGCCGACCAGTCGATGACCCTCGTCCGGAACAAGGACTTCACCTGGGGCCCCACCCCGAACCTCGATCAGATCGTGGTCCGGTACATCGGCTCCAGCCCGGCACAGATCCAGGCGCTCAAGAACGGCGAGGCTGACATCATCGCCCCGCAGGCGTCGTCTGACACCATTCAGCAGCTCAAGGCGATCCAGGGCGTGACGGTGGACCAGGGCCACCAGCTCGCGTACGACCACATCGACTTGAACTTCTACGGTGTGTTCGCCGACAAGGACGTCCGCACGGCGTTCATGCTCACGGTTCCGCGTCAGGACATCGTGGACAAGATCATCAAGCAGATGGACCCGAACGCGAAGCCGCTCGATTCGCAGATCTTCGTGCCGGACCAGGCGCCGTACGCAGACTCGGTCAAGAACAACGGTTCGGCTGACTACCAGCAGGTCAACATCGACAAGGCGAAGCAGCTCCTGAACGGCAAGACTCCGGAGATCCGGATCATGTACAACAAGGACAACCCGAACCGTGTTGACGCCTACACGCTGATCGCAGCGAACGCGACCAAGGCTGGCTTCAAGATCGTCGACGGCGGTCTCGGCAAGTCCGACTGGGGCAAGGCGCTCGGCAAGGGTGGCTACGACGCAACCATCTTCGGCTGGATCAACCCGGGTGTCGGCGTCCAGGGCGTTCCGCAGATCTTCAAGACCGGCAACGGCTCGAACTTCAACAAGTTCTCCGACCCCTCGGCGGACCAGCTCATGGACCAGCTCATCCAGACCACGGACCAGAGCAAGCAGGTTGATCTCGAGAAGCAGATCGACCAGAAGATCTGGGCGTCGTCCTACGGCCTCCCGCTGTTCCAGTCGGTCGGCGTGGACGCCTACAGCGACCGCGTGACCGGCGTGAAGTACATGCCGAACAACAGCGGCGTGTGGTGGAACTTCTGGGAGTGGGCAGCGAAGTAGCCCCCACAGAGTTCTGATGCTGACGGAGCGCCGGGACCGAACTCCATGGTCCCGGCGCTTCTCAGCGCCAACGGCACAACCTGCCCTCCGCCGTCGGGCTTCCGCAGACCGCGGGCCACGCCCCAGGCCCCCTTTTCGGGCCGCCCACACCTATCCGGCGGCCGACCATCAGAGGTACAACGAAACATGGTGACTTACGTCGTCCGGCGCCTCATCACCGCAGCATTGATCCTCCTCGGCGCATCCTTCCTGGTGTACAACCTCACCGCGCTGTCCGGGGATCCGCTCGAAGAGTTCCGCGCCAGCAATCTCCCCAACGCCGCCGCGCTGATGCAGGCGCGCACCCAGCTTCTCGACCTGAACACCCCAGCCCCCATCAGATACTTCAAGTGGCTCGGCGGGGCCGCGGGCTGCGTTGTCGGCCAGTGCGACCTCGGCAAGACGCTCGCCGGCCAGCCCGTCACGCAGGCACTCGGCCAGGCGCTCGTCCAGACGCTCACGCTTGTCACCGGCGCGACCATCCTCGCGATCCTCGTCGGCGTCGCCCTCGGCATCGTCACCGCACTCCGCCAGTACAGCGCCCTCGACTATGGCGTGACGTTCATGGCGTTCCTCTTCTTCTCCCTGCCGATCTTCTGGATCGCCGTCCTGCTCAAGGAGTACGGCGCCATCGGCTTCAACAACTTCCTGGCCCATCCGGACATCCCGATCCCCGCCGCCCTCGGCATCGGCATCATCGCGGGCGTCATCGCCGGAGTCGTGGCCGGGGGAGCGCTACGGCGCAAGGCGATCGTGGGCGCGATCGCGTTCGCGTTCGTCACGCTGGTGCTTGTCGTGGCGAGCCTCACCCAATGGTTCCGCTACCCGGGCCTCGGTCTGGGGGTCATCCTCATCGCCGGCGTCGGCCTCGCGTTCGGGATCACGGTCCTCGCCGCAGGCCTGCAGAACCGGCGAGCCCTCTACGCCGGACTCACGACCGTCGTGATCGGGGCGGCCGTCTATTTCCCGATCCAGCCCCTCCTGGATCTCGCGACCCCGCTCATGATCGTGATCCTCGCGGTCGTCACCATCGCGGTGGGCGTCGCCGCGGGATATTTCTGGGGGGGCTACGACCGTGGCCAAGGCATGAGGGTCGGCGGAATCACGGCCTTCGTCGTGGCCGCCATGATCCTCCTCGACCGCTTCATGCAGTCGTGGCCCGCCTACTTCGACAACGGGAAGATCCGCGGCCGACCGATCGCCACCATCGGCGCAGCCACTCCGAATCTCCAGGGCGACTTCTGGCTGTCCGGGATCGACGCGTTCACGCACCTGATCCTGCCGACGATCGCCCTCGTGCTCATCTCCCTCGCGAGCTACACGCGCTATACGCGCTCGTCCATGCTCGAAGTCATGAACATGGACTACATCCGCACGGCTCGGGCGAAAGGCGTGAGCGAGCGGTCCGTCGTCATGCGCCACGCGTTCCGCAACGCACTCATCCCGATCGCCACCATCGTGGCGTTGGACATCGGGGCTCTGATCGGCGGTGCCGTCATCACCGAGACGGTCTTCTCGGTCCGCGGCATGGGCTTCATGTTCCTCGACGGCATCTCGCACGTTGACCCGAACCCCGTGATGGGCGTCTTCGTGTGCGTCGCGATCACGGCCCTCTTCTTCAATCTCGTTGCGGACCTCATCTACTCCGCACTCGATCCGCGCGTAAGGGTGAAGTGACATGAGCCAGCAGTCTCAGCAGGAAGATGTCGCAACCGGCACCCAGGCCGGAACGACGCAGTCCGCGGAGCCGGTGGCCGGCGTCGAGCCCGTGCTCGAGACGAAGGGCCTCAGCCTCGGGCAGATCGTCCGCAGGCGGTTCTTCGGGCACTCGGGCGCTCTGGCGGGCCTTGTCGTCTTCGCGATCATCTTCATCCTCGCCTTCTCCTCGGAAGGCTGGGGGCCGTTCCCGGGCTGGTGGAAATACCAGCACGATCAGGTGACGCCACTCGTCAACGAGGGCGTGCCCACGTGGACCTTTGCGCCGTTCAGCTTCGGCGATCACCCGTTCGGGCAGGATCGGATCGGCCGCGACCTGTTCGCGATGACCATGCGCGGCGCACAGCAGTCCATCGTGGTCATGATCATCATCGGCCTCGTCGCCGGCGTGATCGGCGTGGTGGTCGGCGCCCTTGCCGGCTACTTCCGCGGCTGGGTCGAGACGATCCTCATGCGCTTGACGGACATCATCATCATCATTCCCGTGCTGCTCCTTGCCGCCGTCATGTCGCAGACCGCCGGCCGGCGCGACGCGGGCACGTGGTTTGCGCAGTTCGCGGCAAGCAACGGCGTGGTGGTCCTCGGCATCTTCCTGGGCCTCGTGCTCTGGGTGTCGCTCGCCCGCCTGGTCCGCGGCGAGTTCCTGTCCCTTCGCGAGCGCGAGTTCGTCGACGCGGCACGGATCTCCGGGGCCTCGAACTTCCGCATCATCTTCAAGCACATCCTGCCGAACGCCGTCGGCGTCGTGATCGTCAACGGGACGCTCATCATGTCCTCGGCGATCCTGCTCGAGACCGCACTCAGCTACCTCGGCGTCGGCGTGAAGGCGCCCGACACCTCCCTCGGCCTGCTCATCTCGCAGAACCAGGAGGCGTTCTCGACGCGCCCGTGGCTGTTCTGGTGGCCGGGTCTCTTCATCGTGCTGATCTGCCTCAGCATCAACTTCATCGGCGACGGCCTGCGCGACGCGTTCGACCCGCGCCAGAAGAAGTTCAACGCCAAGAAGGCGAAGGATTGGCGCCATCGGAAGGCGGTTCCCGCGGTGGCAGCCCCGGGAGGGGAGGCCAAGCTCGAGGTGGACGCCACGATCATCCCGGCTATCGGCGTGGTCCCCGATCCCGAAGCGCACGGCGGGGCCGACCGGTCCGAGCGCGGGAAGCCCTGACATGGACGCCGCGCCCGCCCGCGGCCAGAGCCGCGGGCGCCTACGCGATCAGGGTGACGACGGTCGCGACGGCGAGTACCGCCGCCGCGGCCACAACGCCCCACGCGGTGCTTCGGAGCACCGGCGTCTCGGCGCTCTGGCCGCCCTCGACCGCCCCGCGCTCGACTCTCTCGGCCCAGCGCCGGCGGACCAGGAGCGCGGCCTGCCCGGACACCGTGTTCCGCAGGTCGCCGGGCCGGACGGATTGGGCGGGACCATAGCTCGTCGCGGGGAGGCCGGAGACGTGCTCGGGCCGGGCGTTGCGCGCGCCCCACACGCCGGGCGCCGGGGCGGCCCAGGCGCTGTAGCGGGCCCCGCCGGTGCCGAGGGTGAGCGCGTATTTCGTGTCGACGAAGGCGAGCGCTTCCCACGGCACGCCGATGCGGCGGACTGGATTGACGAGTTCGACGCCGGCATCGCTCACGACGACGGCGGGTCGCCAGAAGAGCGCCCAGCCGACGAACGCCATGAGCACCAGAGGGGCGGCGAAGCGCAGCCCGACGAACCCGGTCTGCACGACCGTGACGACCAGCCCGAGGGCCGCGAGCACCCACAGGAGGATCGCGAACGCCTTGTTGCTGCGGGCTTTGAAGACATCGAGGGAACCGGCGTGCTGCAGGGCATTCATGCCCTCATGATGCCGGAAGGCCCGGGATATTCGCAGACGGCGTCCGAGCGGGCCGCGAGGCAGCTTCGGACGATGATGGAAGGAACAGCAGAGGATGACTGAGAACCTCGGCATGGCGGGAAGGCCTCGTCGGCGCTCCGAGAAGGGGGCGATGGTTGCGGGCGACCTGGTCAAGGGTCAGATGGTCCTCGAGGTCAGGGACCTGAGCGTGGACTTCGGTGTCGAGAAGGAATGGGTTCCGGCCGCCATCGACCTCAACTACGAGGTGCGGGCTGGCGAGGTCCTCGCGATTGTGGGCG
Source organism: Sinomonas gamaensis (assembly GCF_005876955.1). Taxonomy (GTDB): domain Bacteria; phylum Actinomycetota; class Actinomycetes; order Actinomycetales; family Micrococcaceae; genus Sinomonas; species Sinomonas gamaensis. The sequence continues at coordinate 167,761 of NZ_SSCL01000003.1, read as the reverse complement.
AATCCGGCTCGGGCAAGTCGGCGAGTTCGATGGCGCTTCTGGGCCTCCTGCCGACGAACAGCCGGGTGTCGGGCAGCGTCAAGCTCGCGGGCCAAGAACTCCTGGGCAAGGACCGCTCGGCGATCCGCCGGGTGCGCGGCAACGACGTCGCGGTGATCTTCCAGGAGCCCATGACGGCTCTCAACCCCGTCTACACGATCGGGAACCAGATTGTTGAGACGATCCGCCTGCACAATCCGATTTCCCCGGACGAGGCGAAGACCCGCGCGCTCCGCATGCTCGAGCTCGTCGAGCTCCCCGACCCTGAGAAGGCCTTCAAGTCCTACCCGCACCAGCTCTCGGGCGGCCAGCGCCAGCGCGCCATGATCGCGCAGTCGCTCTCCTGTGACCCCAAGCTGCTCATCGCGGACGAACCCACCACGGCGCTCGACGTCACGGTGCAGGCCGAGATCCTCGATCTCATGCGCCACCTCAAGGACAAGCTCAACAGCGCCGTCATCCTCATCACGCATGACATGGGCGTGGTGGCAGACCTCGCCGACCGCATCGCGGTCATGCGCCGCGGTGTCATCGTCGAAGCCGGCTCGGCGGAGCAGATCTTCCACAGTCCCCAGCACGAGTACACCCAAGCGCTGCTCGCGGCGGTGCCGCATCTCGGCCAGGGATCCGAGGAGGAGGCCGAGGTGGACATCACCGCGGCGCTCGCCGCGGCTACGGGCACCGAGCTCGAGGCAGTGGACGCGGAGGAGCTCGCCAAGCGGGAGCAGGAGAACCTCGCCGCCCTCGCGGAGGCCGCCGAGGCCGAGGCGAAGCTCCGGGGTGCGCCGGTCCTCGAGCTGAGTGGCGTGGCGATCGAATACCCCAAGCAGGGCCGCGTTCCTGCCTTCCGTGCGGTGGAGGGCGCGCAGCTGAAGGTCTATCCGGGCCAGGTGGTGGGACTCGTCGGGGAGTCTGGGTCCGGCAAGACCACCATCGGCAGGGCCGCCGTCGGGCTCCTGCCCGTGGCGGAGGGCTCGCTCAAGGTGGTGGGGCAGGAGATCTCCGGCCTCAAGAAGAACTCCAAGGAGCTCCACGAGATCCGCCGCTCCGTGGGCATGGTGTTCCAGGATCCGTCGTCGTCGCTCAACCCGCGGCTCCCGATCGGCGAGTCGATCGGCGAGCCGATGTTCCTCGCGGGAGTCGCGAAGGGTGCGGACCTGCAGAAGCGCGTCGAGACGCTCCTCGATCAGGTCGAGCTCCCGAGGTCGTACCGGAACCGGTACCCGCACGAGCTCTCGGGGGGCCAGAAGCAGCGCGTCGGCATCGCCCGGGCGCTCTCGCTCAAGCCCAAGCTCATGGTGGCGGACGAGCCGACCTCGGCGCTCGACGTCTCAGTTCAGGCGAAGGTCCTCGAGCTGTTCCAGGCGCTCCAGAAGGAGCTCGGGTTCGCGTGCCTCTTCGTCACGCACGACCTCGCCGTGATCGACGTCCTCGCCGACCACATCTGCGTCATGCAGCGCGGCAAGATCGTGGAGCAGGGTTCGCGCGACCAGATCCTGCGCAACCCGCAGGAGGCGTACACGCAGCGGCTCCTCGCGGCTGTCCCGCTACCGGATCCCGAGAAGCAGCGGGAGCGGCGAGAGCTGCGCGAGCTCCTCCTTGCCAGCGGCATCGACTGACGCGGCCTTCGCCGCGGCCCGGCACTCCGCTCGTGGGTGCCGGGCGCGGGCGGGCAGTCAGCCGAGCGCGAGTCCCCGGTCTCTGAGGGTCTGCGCGAAGGACGGGGCAAGCCGTGCGCGGCCCGCCGGCGTGAGGTGCACGCCGTCCGCCAGGTCCTGGGCCAGCCCGTAGCGGGAGATCCAGTCTCCGCATCCGATGAACGGCAGGCCCATCAAAGCCGCTGTCCGCCCCAGGAGAGCATCGACCTGCGTGCGGCGACCTCCGCCGTCGGCCGCTGATCTGGCGAGCGTGCCCACCACAAGGAATTTCGACGCCGGGTAGCTCTCCTTGAGCTCCGAGACAACAGTCTTCGCGCCGTCGACGATCGCCGCGTCAGGCGAGTTGCGCGACGCATCGTTGCCGCCGCCCTGCACCACAACGAGCGCGGGATTGCCGTAGGGAAGGAGCCAGTCGCCGAGCCGGAGCGCGTGGGCGTAGTCGTGGACCTCGGGCGTTCCGACCGAGAACCCCGTACCGCCCCAGCCGGCTACGTACACCTTGTACCCAGCCTGCTCGAGGCCCTTCCGCAGCCAGCTGTCCGTGGGCTGGGCCTGCGAGTCGCCAATGAGCACCGCAGTCTTCGCAAGGCTTCCCAGCACCAGTTCTTGGCGGCCGCTTGCAGGATTCAGGTAACGGGCCCCGAACGGGAGCTGGGCGGGGGAGACGCTCGTGTAGCCGAAAGGCGCGTGAGGGCTGTACGGCCTGATGATGCCGGCAGTGGGAGTGGCGCTCGGAGTGGGCTCGGAACCTGCGATCGGCGCCCCCGGGTCGGCGCATCCCGCCAGTGCGAGGGCGCTCAGCATCACGACGGCGGCCCGCGCCAAACGTAGGCCGTGTGGGCTGCCGTGGTCCATCCGGCCCTCCGCGCGAAACAACACTGACGCATCCATCGTAGAATAGAAACACTGGCCCTTCCGAGGGTCTGTTCCGTTGTGCCGCCAGCGCGTCGCGTCAGAGGCCGAGCCGCGGACCATCACGACCCATCGAATCGAGCCCAAACCGTATGTCTGAAACCGTGTCCACCGTCTCCCGCACCGACCTCCGCAACGTCGCCATCGTGGCGCACGTCGACCATGGCAAGACGACGCTCGTCGACGCGATGCTCAAGCAGACCAACTCGTTCGCCGCCCATGGTGAGATCGAGGACCGCGTGATGGACTCCGGCGACCTCGAGCGCGAGAAGGGCATCACGATCCTCGCGAAGAACACGACCGTGCACTACGCTGGCCCTGCCGCGGCCGAGGTGGGCGAGCCCGAGGGCATCCTCATCAACGTCATCGACACCCCGGGCCACGCCGACTTCGGCGGCGAGGTCGAGCGTGGCCTCTCGATGGTCGACGGCGTGGTGCTCCTCGTCGATGCGTCCGAGGGACCGCTCCCGCAGACCCGCTTCGTCCTGCGCAAGGCCCTCGCCGCGCACAAGCCGGTCATCCTCGTGGTCAACAAGACCGACCGTCCCGACGCCCGCATCGAGGAGGTCGTCCACGAGACCATGGATCTCCTGCTCGGCCTCGCCTCTGACCTTGCGGACGAGGTCCCGGACCTCGATCTGGACAAGGTCCTGGACGTCCCCGTCGTCTACGCGGCCGCGAAGGTCGGCGCCGCCTCCCTCGAGCAGCCCGCCGATGGCGCCGTGCCCGATAACGACAACCTCGAGCCGCTGTTCGAGACGATCGTGAAGCACATCCCGGCGCCGACGTATGACCCGGAAGGCGTCCTCCAGGCGCACGTGACGAACCTCGACGCCTCACCGTTCCTCGGCCGTCTCGCCCTCCTGCGCATCTACAACGGCACCCTGCGCAAGGGCCAGCGGGTGGCGTGGGCTCGTCACGACGGGACCATCAAGCAGGTCAAGATCACCGAGCTGCTCGCCACGAAGGCGCTTGAGCGCGTTCCCACCGAGTCGGCGGGTCCGGGCGAGATCGTCGCCGTCGCCGGCATCGAGGACATCACGATCGGCGAAACCCTCACCGATGTCGACGACCCGCGGCCGCTCCCGCTCATCAAGGTGGACGACCCCGCCATCTCGATGACGATCGGCATCAACACGTCCCCGCTGGCCGGCCGCGTCAAGGGCGCGAAGGTCACCGCGCGCCAGGTCAAGGACCGCCTCGACAAGGAGCTCATCGGCAACGTCTCGATCCGCGTCCTCCCGACCGAGCGGCCCGACGCGTGGGAGGTGCAGGGCCGTGGCGAGCTGGCCCTGGCCATCCTCGTCGAGCAGATGCGCCGCGAGGGCTTCGAGCTCACGGTCGGCAAGCCCCAGGTGGTCACGAAGAAGGTCGACGGCCAGGTCCTCGAGCCGACAGAGCACATGACCATCGACGTTCCCGAGGAGTACCTCGGCGCCGTCACACAGCTCCTTGCCGCCCGCAAGGGTCGCATGACGAACATGGCGAACCACGGCACCGGCTGGGTGCGCATGGAGTTCATCGTCCCCTCCCGTGGCCTCATCGGCTTCCGCACCAAGTTCCTCACGGACACGCGCGGCGCCGGTATCGCGTCCTCGATCGCCGAGGGCTACGAGCCGTGGGCCGGCGAGATCGAGTACCGCACGAACGGCTCGCTCGTGGCCGACCGCGCGGGCGTCGCGACGCCGTTCGCGATGATCAACCTCCAGGAGCGCGGCACGTTCTTCGTCCAGCCGACGGCTGAGGTGTACGAGGGCATGATCGTCGGCGAGAACTCGCGAGCCGACGACATGGACGTCAACATCACCAAGGAGAAGAAGCTCACCAACATGCGCTCCTCCACGGCGGACAACTTCGAGGGCCTGACCCCGCCACGCACCCTGACGCTCGAGGAGTCCCTCGAGTTCGCCCGCGAGGACGAGTGCGTCGAGATCACCCCGGAGGACATCCGGATCCGCAAGGTCATCCTCGACGCGAACGAGCGGCTCAAGGCCAACCGGGCTCGCGCCCGCGCCTGATCCTCGCCTCAGGAGGCTGAGCGTCAGCAGAGCGGACGACGGCGGGTTCCCACCCGCCGTCGTCCGCTTGTTTCTGCCCGGATGTTTCTTGCGCCGTCACGTCCGCAGGGTGTGGACCCTGCGGACGTGACGGCGCAAAGGAGGGTGTGGCGTCAGTCGGCCGTCGGGTCGGGGTGATGGGCGATCATGAGGGACGTGGCCAGGCCATCGGGATCGCTCGGCAGGGCCGCGTATTCGTCGACGACGGCGCGCAGCTTGGCGAGCAGATCGGCGCGGTGGCGGGCGTTCAGCTTGAGGCCAAGCCGCCACACCTCGATGTCTTCCGGAGGGAGCGCGGCCGTTTCCTGGACGAAGGTCTCGATGAGGACGGGCGCGACATCGTCGACCTTCTGACCCCAGGATCGCCGCGTGGCAAGGTACGGCACCTCCCGCGCACCGCGGTTTCCGCGCCGCTCGGCCTGCGGCTCGAGGAATCCCGTGGCCACGAGCGTGCGCACGTGATGCAGGGTCGACGCGGGATTGAGGCCGAGGACGTCCGCGATCTCCTTGTTCGTGCGGGCATGGTGCAGGCACAGGCGCAGGATCCGCAGGCGCAAGGGTGAGCTGAGGGCGCGGCCCTTCGCTGCGTCGTCGGAGATCGACATATGTTCACTCTACCGCCGAGTGATTGACACTTCTCAATCACTCGGCGCACACTGACCGCATGGCCTCCCACTCCGCGGCGCGCAGCACGCTCGCTCCGCTTGTCCGGCGCCCTTCCTTCCTCGCCTTCTGGGCAGGGCAGGGAGTAAGCCAGGTGGGCGTCCAACTCGGCCAGCTCGCGCTGCCGGTCCTCGCAGTCAGCCTGCTCGGCGCTCGCGAGCTGGATCTGGGCGTCCTCAATGCCGCCTCGATGGCGGCGTTCCTCGTCGTTGGGCTTCCCGCCGGAGCCTGGGTGGACCGCTGGCTCAAGCGGCGCACGATGATCAAGGCAGACGTCGTGCGGATGGCCGCCATGCTCGCCGTGCCGATCCTCTGGTGGGCGGGCGCGCTCGAGATGTGGCACCTCTTCGTGGTGGCCGCGATCGTGGGGATCGCGACCGTGTTCTTCGACGTCGCCTACCAGAGCTACATCCCGCTCCTCGTGGACCGCGAGCTCGTCGCCGACGCGAACGGCAAGCTCGAGGCCACGGCGCAGACCGCGCGCCTCGCCGGCCCGGCGCTCGGCGGCTTCCTGCTGACCGTAGTGACCGCCCCGCTTCTGTTCGCCGGCGAAGCCGCGGGCTACCTGGTCTCGGCGCTGTGCCTCGCGCGGGTCCGCGACACCGAGACGCTCCGCCAACGCGCAGCAGGAAGCAGGCTCCCGGCCGAGATCCGGGAAGGGGCTGCCTTCGTGGTCTCCCATCCGCTCATCCGCCGGATCGTGGCCAGCACGGCGGTGGGGAATCTCTTCTCGTCAGTCGTCTACGTCCTCATGCCGCTCGTGACCCTGCGGGAGCTCGGCTTGGGCCCGGTCGGACTCGGCATCATGCTCTCGGTCGGTTCTGTCGGGGGAGTCATCGGCGCGCTCGCGGCGCCCCACCTCGCGGTGCGCCTCGGCGAAGGTCCGCTTCTGCCGCTCGGGCTCATGGTGGGCGGGGCCGCCGTCGTGCTCTTCCCGCTCGCGCTCTCGGTGGGATCGGGACCGCTCGCGCTCGTCCTGCTCAGCGTGGGCGATTTCTTCATGAGCTTCGGCGTGATCGTCTACAACGTGCTTCAGGTGAGCATGCGCCAGCGCGTCTGCCCACCACGGCTGCTGGGGCGCATGAACGCCTCGATCCGCTGCGTCGTCTGGGGGGTCATGCCGATCGGAAGCCTCATCGGCGGAGGGCTCGGTGCGGAGTTGGGCATCGCTCCGACGCTGTGGATCGGCATCGTCGGGATGGTGCTCTCGTGCCTCCCCGTGGCGATCGGGCCGTTCTTCCGGATGCGGCGGCTTCCGGACGGCGAGGACGATTGAGCCGCGCCTAGACGCGGGGGCGACGGGTCGGGGGAGGGGGCGGAACCTCTTTCGCTGCCACGATGCCCGCGAGCGGGATCTTCGCCGGGCCTCGTCTCGTGGCGATCACCGCCTCTGAGTGGTCGACGGCGGTGAGCTCGCCGAGAGCGTCCGTGAAGCCCCCTGCGATGCGGTAGCGGACGACGACGCGGGTCCCCGGCGCGAGAGCGCGCAGCACGTCGGCGGGTCGCTGGGCGGGGGGAAGCATCCGAATATCCTAGACACCGGACGGCTGCCGACGCGATGCTACGGCGTGTGACGGCATATGACAGACGCACTGGGCCCCGCGGACCGTCATGCTGGCCCAGCTGGATTGGCGCCGTCGAGCGGGATGATAATAGGCTCGTTCCGCCGGGATGCGAGCCGTCCCCCATCAGCGAGTCGTCAGAAGGTGTAGCAGTGACATACGTGATCGCGCAGCCGTGCGTGGATGTGAAGGACAAGGCCTGCGTTGAGGAGTGCCCGGTCGACTGCATCTACGAAGGCGAGCGGTCCCTCTACATCCACCCGGACGAATGCGTGGACTGCGGCGCGTGCGAGCCGGTGTGCCCCGTCGAGGCCATCTACTACGAGGACGATGTTCCGGATGAGTGGGCCGACTACTACAAGGCGAATGTCGAGTTCTTCGACGACCTCGGCTCGCCCGGCGGTGCCGCGAAGCTCGGCAACACGGGCAAGGACCATCCGCTCGTCGCTGCGCTGCCCCCGCAGAACCAAGACTGAGCGTGCAGACCAGCACCTTCGGCCTCGACCTCCCCGACTATCCATGGGAGGCCATGGCGCCGTACCTCGAGAGGGCCAAGCAGCACTCGGGCGGCGTGGTGAATCTCTCCATCGGCACGCCGGTCGATCCGACGCCGCAGCTTGTCCAGGATGCGCTTCGCTCGGCCGCTGACGCCCCCGGCTATCCGACCGTGCACGGCACGAAGGCCGTCCGCGAGGCCGTTGTGGAGTGGTTTGGGCGGCGGCGAGGCGTCGAAGGGCTCGACGAGCAGGCCGTCATGCCGACCGTCGGGTCGAAGGAGCTCGTCGCGTGGCTTCCCTTCTTCCTCGGTCTGGGCCCGGGCGATGTTGTGGTCCGGCCCAAGGTCGCGTACCCGACCTATGACATCGGCGCACGCCTCGCGGGCGCAGAGGCGATCGCTGCCGACTCCCTCGACGAGATCGACGCCCCGACCCGCGCCCGCGTGCGCCTCGTCTGGCTCAACTCCCCGGGCAACCCGACGGGGGCTGTTCGCACCGCTGAGGCGATGCGCGCCGTCGTCGACGATGCTCGCAGCGTGGGTGCCGTCGTCGCCTCCGACGAGTGCTACGCCGAGCTCGGCTGGGGCGAGTGGGACGTCCAGCGGGGCGGATCCGCAGTGCCCTCGGTGTTGGATCCTCGCGTGAGCGGGGGAGACTTCACGCGCTTGCTGAGCGTGTACTCGCTCAGCAAGCAGTCCAACCTCGCCGGCTACCGCGCCGCGTTCGTGGCAGGCGCCCCTGAGCTCATGCCCAACCTCGTCAACAGCCGCAAGCACGCCGGCATGATCGTGCCTTACCCCGTGCAGGAAGCCATGCGCGTCGCGCTCGGCGACCAGGCCCATGTAGACGCCCAGAAGGACCTCTACCGGGGCCGCCGGGAGCGGCTCGTGCCCGCCCTCGAGGCGTTCGGGCTCACGATCAGCCATTCCGAGGCGGGCCTTTACCTGTGGTGCACCGCTGGCGAGGATACCTGGACCACGGTCGGCCGCTTGGCCGAGCGCGGGATCGTCGTGGGGCCCGGCGTGTTCTATGGCGACGAGGGCGCCGGCTTCGTCCGCGTGGCCCTCACCGGCAGCGACGAGCGGGTGGACGCCGCCGTCGACCGCCTTACCGCGTCCTGATCGCTGCGATGACAGGCACCGATTAGTCCGGTGCCCGCGCTCGGAGTAGTTTTGGACTGTTGCGAGCTACCCATGTAAGGGGAACCATGACTGAGAAGAACGGTGCCACCCTGCGCCATGAAGGCGGGGAGCTGACCCTTCCCCGCATCGCCGCCGTCGAAGGCAATGACGGCTACGACGTGTCGAAGCTGCTGAAGGAGACGGGCGCCGTCACCTTCGATCCGGGCTTCATGAACACCGCGGCGACCACCTCGTCGATCACGTTCATCGACGGCGACCAAGGCATCCTCCGCTACCGCGGCTACCCGATCGAGCAGCTGGCCCAGCACTCGAGCTTCCTCGAGGTCTCCTACCTGCTCATCTACGGCAACCTGCCGACACCGTCCGAGCTCGAGTCCTTCGACCAGCGGATCCGTCGCCACACCCTCCTCCACGAGGAGCTCAAGAGCTTCTTCGCGGGCTTCCCCCGTGATGCGCACCCGATGCCCGTGCTGTCGTCGGCCGTGTCCGCGCTCTCGACCTTCTACCAGGACTCGCTTGACCCGTTCAACGACGAGCAGGTGGAGCTCTCGACGATTCGCCTCATGGCGAAGCTCCCCGTGATCGCGGCCTACGCGCACAAGAAGTCGATCGGCCAGCCGCTGCTGTACCCGGACAACTCCATGAACCTCGTGGAGAACTTCCTCCGCCTCTGCTTCGGGCTCCCGGCCGAGCCGTACGAGCTCGACCCGCTCGTGGTCAAGGCCCTGGACCTTCTGCTCGTGCTCCACGCCGACCACGAGCAGAACTGCTCCACCTCGACCGTCCGCCTCGTCGGCTCGGCGAACGCGAACCTCTTCGCGTCGATCTCCGCGGGCATCAACGCGCTCTTCGGCCCGCTCCACGGCGGGGCCAACGAGGCCGTGCTGAACATGCTGCGCCGCATCCAGTCGGAGGGCATCAAGCCCGAGGACTACATGGAGAAGGTCAAGAACAAGGAAGACGGCGTCCGCCTCATGGGCTTCGGGCACCGCGTCTACAAGAACTACGACCCGCGCGCGAAGATCATCAAGGCGACCGCGCACGAGGTCCTCTCGAAGCTCGGCGGCAACGACGAGCTCCTCGACATCGCGATGCGCCTCGAGGAGAAGGCCCTCGCCGACGACTACTTCATCCAGCGGAAGCTCTACCCGAACGTCGACTTCTACACGGGCCTCATCTACAAGGCAATGGGCTTTCCCGAGAAGATGTTCACGGTGCTCTTCGCAATCGGCCGTCTGCCCGGGTGGATCGCCCAGTGGCGCGAGATGATCAAGGACCCTCAGACGAAGATCGGCCGCCCGCGGCAGCTCTACGTCGGCGAGGCGGAGCGCGACTACCCCGTCCGCTAGCCACATCTTTTCGGGTACGACGACGCCGCCCCTCGCCTACTTGGTAAGGCGAGGGGCGGCGTCGTTTTCGCTTCTCGGCGTCTTCGTTTCGGGTACAGATAATTCCTCCTGAGCGCATTTCGGGTACGACGACGCCGCCCCTCGCCTTTGGATTGGCGAGGGGCGGTCAGTTGGCGTACCTGAGACGGGGTGGAGGGTGAGTTGGTGTACCCGAAACGGTGGGGGTTAGGGGGCGGCGGCGTAACCCATGGGGTTGTTCTTCTGCCAGCGCCAGTGGTCTTCGCACATCTGTGCTACCGACTTGGTGGTCGACCAGCCGAGATCGGCGAGGGCGGCCGAGGGGTCGGCCCAGAAGGCGGGGAGGTCGCCGGCACGCCGCGGCGCGATCTCGTAGGGGAGCGGCCGCCCGACGGCTGCTTCGAAGGCGTGAAGCATCTCGAGCACCGAAGTGCCCTTCCCGGAGCCCAGGTTCCACCGGTAGACGCCGGCGTGGTCCTCGAGGTAGCGCAAGGCGGCGGCGTGGCCCTCGGCGAGGTCGACGACGTGGATGTAGTCGCGCAGGCAGGTGCCGTCAGGGGTGTCGTAGTCGCCGCCGAACACCATGAGCTTCTCGCGCCGGCCCACGGCGACCTGGGCGATGAACGGAACGAGGTTGTTCGGTATCCCCTGAGGGTCCTCGCCGATGCGGCCCGACGGATGGGCGCCCACGGGGTTGAAGTAGCGCAGGAGTGCTATGTGCCACCGCTCATCGGAGGCGCCGAGGTCGCTGAGGATGTCCTCGATCTGCTCCTTGGTGCGTCCGTAGGGGTTCATGGCCCCGATCTCCATCTTTTCGACGTACGGAGTAGGGTTGTGCTCCCCGTACACCGTCGCGGAGGAGGAGAAGACGATCGTGCGGACATCGTGCCGCTGCATCGAGCGCAGCAGGGCGATCGTTCCCGTGACGTTGTTGTAGTAGTAGTCGAGCGGAATGCTGACGGACTCACCGACCGCCTTGAGTCCGGCGAAGTGGATGACGGACTCGGGGGAGTGGTCGTCGAAGACGGCGTCGAGAGCGTCCTCGTCGGTGATATCGGCCTGGACGAATGCGGCCTTGCGTCCGGCGAGCTCCCCGACGCGGCGCAGCGCCTCCTCGCTCGAGTTCGAGAGATTGTCCACGACGACCACATCGTGCCCCGCCTCCAGGAGCGTCAGGACAGTGTGGGAGCCGATGTAGCCGGTGCCGCCGGTCACGAGGATGCGCATGGAATCCATCCTACGGGGGCGGCACGCGGCGACGCCGGGCGTCGGCCGCGGCCTGAGCAGTGTGACGCGAACCTCATCAGTGGTGGCACGGGCGCGCTCTTACCCTGTGCTAGACAGGACGGGTGCCCAGATTGGTCGATGCGGCTGCGCGCCGTCGTGACATCGTCGAGGCCGTCAAGCGGATCGTGGCCGCAGACGGTCTTGCCCGGGTGTCCCTCCGTGAAGTCGCGGCCGAGGCAGGCCTCGTGGTCGGCTCGGTCCGTCACTACTTCGAGACGGCAGAGGACCTCCGCGTCCACGCCTTCGAAGCCGTGGCTGATGACGTCGCACGCCGGATCGAGGCGGAGACCGATCTCGTAACCCAGTTGTGCCAAATGCTCCCGCTGGACCTCGAGCGCGCGGTCGACCTCTGCGTCTTCGTCGCCTTCCGCCTGGCCTCCCGCACCGACGAGGCGCTCGCCCCGGCAGCGGATGCTGCCCACGCGAGGATCGCGGCCGCCGTCGGCCGTTCTGTGGTGTCTGCGCTCCCGGGTGCGGGGCACGACGAACTCGTGGCGGAGGCGGAGCGGCTCCTGGCAACTGTCGAGGGCCTCTCGCTGCATGCCCTCGTGCATGGCCGGTGGCTCGATGCCGAGCTGTGCCTCGCCGTCGTCAGAGCACAAGTGGAGAGCTTGGGCCGGCTCCCGATCGCGTGAGCGGGAATAGACTGGAAATGCTGCTGTTGGGGCGCGAGGAGGGGCACCATGCACCAAATAGGTGGACCCGGGTGGCGCATCACGATGGACACATCCGGTCCGATGCTGCTTGCCCTCTATCTCAAGGACACGGCGGGGCTCGTGGGCGCTGGATTCCCACCGCTTGCGCCGGCCGCTCCCCGGGTCCACGAGTACGACCATCATCAGATCACGCAGCACGTGGGCGGCGTCGATGCGCTGCGCCGCCAGTGGGAGGCGTGGTGGGCGAGCCTCCTCGACCACCATCCCGCGATGGTGCCGGCGGTCGAGCCTCCTGACTTCACCGCGTTCAGTGCAGCCCCAGCACTCCAGCGCTCCCTCCAAGCCCACTTCGGCAGCGCGCTCACCTGGACTCAGGAACGCCAGCTGGACTACGAGGAACTCGAGGCCAAGCGCGAGGCCAGAGGGGACACGCAATTCCTGCAGCAGCTGGTCGCTGCCCGACAGCTCGAGGTGGGTCCCGACGCGAAGGACTTCGATCTCGCGCTCATCGAGCTCCCGCTCGCCGAGGACCGCGCCTGGCTCGTCGACTCGAACAAGGTCATCATGAGCCAGTCCCTCATGGACGATCCCGAGACCCTGCAGAGTTTCCTCGCGCCTGTCATTGAAATGCTGGTCTAGCCGCTACTGCCCGCCTGCGACAGTGATGATGACGGCGCCCGGCTGAGTCTGCGCATCCGTCCACCCCTTGTTTCCCTCGCGGATCCAGGCTTGGCCGTCGACGTCCACGCGCGAGATGGCGAGGCCTTTGGCGTTCGCGACAGCCCACTGCGCTGCCGACCACGCAAGGGTTCCCTCTGCCCGCACGGTGAGGGTGCGGCCAGCAATGACACTGGCCGCTGTCGCGCCGTAGGCGCGGAGGAAGGCGCCGCGCACCGCACTCGGGTCGCCGGCCGCGTCCGGGGTCCGCAGCGTGCAGTCCAGCGAGGCCTGGGAGTTCCCGGTCAGGGCGGAAGCGAAGGCGCGCCCCAGGTCCTCGTGCTGCGAATAGGCCTCCGGAAAAGCGGAGCGCTGAACCAGCTGGGCCGCCTCCGTGACGGAGAGCGATTCGTAGCCTGGCACCTTCGCCAGCGCGTCGTAGAAAGCGTTGGTTGAGTAGACCGGGTCCATGATCTGCGCCTCCGTGCCCCAGCCCTGGGATGGACGCTGCTGGAACAGGCCGCGCGAGTCGGGACCCGCGTGGTCGCCGTAGTTGATGTTGCGCAGCTTCGATTCCTGCATCGCGGTGGCGATGGCGATTGTCGCCGCGCGCGCGGGAAGCCCGCGGCGCACGGCGATCGCGGTGATCAGAGAAGCGTTGGCCGCCTGGTCCGTCGCCAGATTCTGCTTTCCGCCGTTCAGGAGCGCGGTGCATCCCTCGACCACGGGTGCGTCGGTCCGATTGAGGACCGTAGACGCGATGTAGATCCCTGTGCCCGCCAGCACGAGGGCAACGATGACCGTGAGCGAGCGCCGCACTGTGCGGGCCAAGGGCATGCGGTGGCTCCTTGTGGCTCGGCTCTTTTCGCTGATCGGCTCAGTTGGCGTGCAGGGCCTCGTTGAGCTCGACCTTCTGGCCGTTGCGCGGAAGGGCCTCCACCTGGCCCGTGGTGGAGTTGCGGCGGAACAGGAGATTGGGCTGGCCCGAGAGCTCGGCCGCCTTGACCACCTTTTCCGCGTTCTCGCCGAAGGCGTCCTTGAATCCGCCGATCCGCACGCGGGTCCCCGCGGTGACGTAGAGGCCCGCCTCGACGACGGAATCGTCGCCGATGGAGATGCCGACGCCCGAGTTGGCGCCGAGCAGCACCCGCTCGCCGAGCGTGATGCGCTCCTTGCCGCCACCCGAGAGAGTGCCCATGATCGAGGCGCCGCCGCCGACGTCGGTTCCGTCGCCCACCACGACGCCCGCGGAGATCCGGCCCTCGACCATCGACGCGCCGAGGGTCCCCGCGTTGAAGTTCACGAACCCCTCGTGCATCACGGTCGTGCCGTCGGCGAGGTGCGCGCCAAGGCGAACGCGGTCGGCGTCGGCGATGCGGACCCCCGAAGGGACCACGTAGTCGACCATGCGCGGGAACTTGTCCACGCCGTAGACCGTGACCGAGCCGCGGCGGCGAAGGCGAGCGCGTGTCGCCTCGAAGCCAGCAGGGAGGCAAGGCCCGAAGTTGGTCCAGACGACGTTCGGCAGCTTGCCGAAGATGCCGTCGAGGTTGACGCTGTTGGGCTTGACGAGCCGGTGGGAGAGGAGGTGGAGGCGCAAGTAGGCGTCGGCGGTGTCGGCCGGTGCCTGATCCAGATCGATTTGGACGAAGACGACCTTCGTCTGGGTGCCGCGGTCGGCGTCATCGCCGTCTTCTGCGGCGGCCACGAGCTCGGCGGGGGCGGCATCCACCACCGCCTCGTCGCTGAGGTGCTCGGCCCCGGTGCCGAGCGCGGGGGAGGGGAACCAGACGTCGAGCACGGTGGCCTCTTCGGTCCCGTCGGCCCCTCCGCCGAGAGCAATCGTGGCGAGGCCGAAGCCGTGGGCAGAGCGGGGCGCGGAGGAGGTGTGAGTCATGGGGCAAGTCTATCGAGAGGGCACGGATATGCTTGCTCGCGTGACTCCTGCGACCCTCGACCTCAGCCGTGATGTAGCCCTCCTCACCGCCGACCTGATCGACATCGAGAGCGTCTCCGGGAACGAGCGGACCATTGCGGACGGGGTCGAGGCTGCGCTCCGCGCGCTCCCCGGCCTGACGGTCACGCGGAACGGGGACGCAGTCGTCGCCCGCTCTGAGCTGGGGCTCGCCGAGCGCGTGATCCTCGCCGGACACCTCGACACCGTACCCCTCCCCGCCACCGAGGGATCGCGGGGGACCGTTCCATCCTCGTGGGAGCGCGAACCCGGCACCGGCACGCTCTGGGGACGCGGAGCCACCGACATGAAGGGCGGGGTCGCGGTGCAGCTTGCGCTGGCCGCTGCGCTCTTCGGCGGCCATCGCGCGGACGACGGCGACGCCAAGCCCACGCGCGACGTCACCTTTGTCTTCTACGACCATGAGGAAGTGGAGGCCGCGAAGAGCGGCCTCGGCCGGCTTGCACGGGAGAACCCGGAACTGCTCGCGGGCGACTTCGCGATCCTGCTCGAGCCCACAGCCGGGACGGTCGAAGGCGGCTGCAATGGCACGCTGCGGATCGAAGCCTCGACGGTCGGGGAAGCGGCCCACTCGGCGCGAGCGTGGATGGGGCGCAACGCCATCCACGCCGCTGCCCCCATTCTGGCCCGGCTCGCGGACTACGAGCCGGCGACGGTGAGCGTCGAGGGGCTCGACTACCGGGAGAGCCTCAATGCAGTCCGGATTTCAGGGGGCACCGCGGGCAACATCATTCCCGATCGCTGCACTGTGGAGATCAACTACCGCTTTGCGCCGAGCAAGACGTTGGACCAGGCCGAGGAACATGTCCGCGAGCTCCTCGCCGGATTCGAGGTGGTGCGGACGGACGGCGCCCCCGGCGCGCGCCCCGGACTCACGCACCCCGCGGCGGCCGCGTTTGTCGCCGTCGTCGGGCGGGAGCCGAAGCCCAAGTACGGGTGGACCGACGTCGCCCGCTTCAGCGAGCTGGGCGTCCCGGCGGTGAACTTCGGGCCGGGCGACGCGCTCCTCGCCCACAAGGACGACGAGCGCGTCGCGGCCGACGACGTGAGGGCCTGCTTCCGAGCCCTCCGCAGCTGGCTCTCGGCCAAATCCTAGAGCCTCGGCGAGAGGCCTAGATCGTTTCCGCGGCGCCCTGGGCGGCCTGCGTCGCCTGAAGTGGCGCGCCCTTCTTCGGGCCGGCGACCTTCTGGCTCCGGCGCAGCTGGCGTTCGGCGAGCTTCGCCAGGCCGGACAGAATGAGGCACATCCCCACGTAGAGGACACCGGCGACGATCGCGGAGGGGACGATGGGCGTTCCGTACTGGACCTGGGAACCGAAGAACTTCGCCTGGAACAGGATCTCGTTGTACGTCACGATGAACCCGAGCGCCGTGTCCTTCAGGGTCACCACGAGCTGCGAGATGATCACCGGCAGCATCGAGCGGACCGCCTGGGGAAGCAGGATGCTCTGCATCACCTGCGACTTGCGGAGGCCGATCGCCAGGCCTGCCTCGCGCTGGCCCTTCGGGAGGGCCTCGATACCCGCACGGAACACCTCGGCCAGGACGGAGCCGTTGTAGAGGATGAGCGCGACGACCACCGCGAGGTACGGCGGCCACTTGACGCCGAGCGCCGGCGGGAGCCCGTAGTACAGCAGCATCATGAGGATGAGCACCGGGATCGCGCGGAACAGCTCGGTGAACCAGTGGAATGGCCGGGAGACCCATGGGTGGTCTGACAGGCGCCCCACCGCGAGCACCAGGCCGAGGATGAGGCTGCCGACGGCGGCGACGCCGAACGCCGAGAGCGTCGCCCCGGTGGCATCGAGGAGCGTCTGCTGCACGCGGGCGAACGTGAAGATCTGCCACTTCGAGGCACTGAACTGGCCAGTCTCGATGAATCGCCAGATGACGAAGCCCACGATGGCGAGAATGACGACGACCGAGATCACCCCGAAGAGGCGATGCCGGGAACGGGCCTTCGGCCCCGGGGCGTCGTAGAGAACGGAAGTCATCGGGCCACCTTCCACTTCTTCTCGAAGTAGCGCTGGAGCTGCGCGAGGATCAGGACGAGGACCACGAAGAAGAACGCGACCCAGAGGAGCACGACAAGGGCGGGCTCGCCACGCTCCGCGAGATACGCGCGGATGGCGCCAGCCTCGTACACCGAAAAGCCGGCGGCGACCGTGGTGTTCTTGAGCAGGGCGATGAGAACGCTGAAGAGCGGCGGCAGCACCGAGCGGAAGGCCTGCGGGAGCACGACGAGCGTCAGCGTCTGCGAGAACGGCAGCCCGATGGCGCGGGCGGCCTCGGCCTGGCCAACGGGGACGGTGTTGACGCCCGAGCGGAGGACCTCCGCGACGTAGCTCGCGGTGTAGAGGCTCAGGCCCACAATGGCCGAGACGGTGAAGTCGATCTCCGGGAGGCCGAGCTTCGGGTACCCGAACGCGAAGAAGAACAGCACGAGGGTGAGCGGGGTGTTGCGGACGATGTTGACGTACAGCGTCCCGAACGCGCGGAGGGCCGGGATCGGTGAGACCCGCATGGCGCCGACGACGGTGCCGATGAGGAGCGCGAAGAACCCGGAGACGAGGAAAAGGATGATCGTCGTGCGGAAGCCCGTCGTGAAGACGTCGAGATTGTTGAGGAGAGTGCTCATGTCAGCCTTCTCTGTGGAGGGGACAGCACGATGGGCGGGGCGCTAGAGCACCCCGCCCACCGTGCCGCCTGTCAGTAGTTGTCGACGGCGGGCTGCTCGACCTTGGTGCCGGACTTGCCGAGCGTCGAGTCGTAGATCTTCTGCCAGGTGCTCTTGCCGTTCGTGAACATGTCGTTGACGAACTTGCGAAGAGCCGTGTCTCCCTTGGTGAGGCCCACGCCGTACTTCTCGGTGGTGAACGGCTGGCCGACGACCTTGAGGTTGTCCGGGTCCTGCGCGGCGTAGCCGATGAGGATGGCCTGATCGGTCGTCACCGCGTCGACCTGGCCGTTCTTGAGCGCGTCAACACACTGGGAGTACGTGTCGAACGACTGCGCCTTCGTCTGCGGGAAGTTCTTCTGGATGTTCTGCAGCGGCGTGGAGCCGGTCGCGGAGCAGACAGTCTTGCCCGCGATGTCCTTCTCGCTGTTGATCGTCGTGTTGCTCTTCTTCACGAGCAGGCCCTGCCCGGTGACGAAGTACGGACCCGCGAAGTCGACCTGCTTCTTGCGGGAGTCAGTGATCGAGTACGTGCCCACGTAGTAGTCGATGTCGCCGTTCTGGATGGCGGACTCGCGGTTGGCGGACGGGATCGGCTTGAACTCGATCTTGTCGGCGCCATAGCCCAGCGAGGCCGCGATCCACTTGGCGATCTCGATGTCGAAGCCGCTGTACTGACCGGTGGCCGCGTCCATGAAGCCGAGGCCCGGCTGGTCTTGCTTGACGCCGATGCGGACCTTGCCATTCGACTTGATCTTGTCGAAGGTGGGGCTGCCCGTGAGCGAGACGTTCGAGGCCACCGTGTAGGGTGCCGAGGCCGAGGGCTCGGAGCCGCCGCCCCCGGAACCGCCCGATCCTCCCGAACCGCCGCAAGCGCTCAGAGCGAGAGCGAGAGCAGCGGTTGCGGCAGCGAGCACGGCCTTCTTGGTGCGGAAGAGTGCCATTGCAGCATTCCTTTCTCGTGGGCCCGAGGCCCGTGGGTGCGTGATCAGTGCGTGAGCAGCTTTGAGAGGAAGTCCTTGGCTCGGCTGCTCTGGGGGTTGGTGAAGAACTCTTCGGGCGCCGCCTGCTCGACGATCTGCCCGTCCGCCATGAAGACCACCCGATCGGCGGCCTTCCTGGCGAAGCCCATCTCGTGCGTGACCACGATCATGGTCATGCCTTCCCGTGCGAGCTCGACCATGACGTCCAGCACCTCGTTGATCATCTCGGGGTCGAGGGCCGAGGTCGGCTCGTCGAAGAGCATGACCTTGGGCTTCATTGCGAGGGCGCGGGCGATGGCGACGCGCTGCTGCTGGCCGCCGGACAGCTGCGCGGGGAGCTTCGGGGCCTGGTGTTCGACGCCGACCCGCTGGAGGAGCGACATCGCCTCCTTCTCCGCCGTCGCCTTGTTCACGCCCTTGACCTTGATGGGGCCGAGCGTGACGTTCTCGAGGATCGTCTTGTGGGCGAAGAGGTTGAAGGACTGGAACACCATGCCGACGTCGGCACGCAGCCGGGCGAGTTCCTTGCCTTCCTCGGGGAGCTTCTTGCCGTCGATATAGATGGCGCCGGACTCGATCGTCTCAAGCCGGTTGATCGCCCGGCAGAGAGTCGACTTGCCCGACCCTGACGGGCCGATCACCACGACGACCTCGCCTTTGCGGACGTCGAGATTGATGTCCTTGAGAACGTGAAGCTGGCCATAGTGCTTGTTCACGCCCTGGACAGAGACGAGGGGAGCCGAGGGTGCTTCGGTTGTCATAGGGCCAATGTAACCGAGATAACGCTTCACGGTGCCGAGCAGGAACGGGGCTGCTCCAATCGTGATTCAAGCGAGACGGTTAGCCTTGAGGCATGACCACGGAATCACCGCGCCGCGACGATCGCTCCGTCCCCTCGAGGCGCAAGGGCCCGCTCGAACTCCGGCGGCGCCAAGCGCTTCAGGGCACGTCCGACCAGCACCTCCTGGACACCCATGGAGCGGGACGATTCGTCCATACTGATCCGTGGCGCGTGATGAGGATTCAGAGCGAGTTCGTGGAAGGCTTCGGCGCCCTGGCGGAGCTCGGGCCGGCCATCAGCATCTTCGGCTCGGCCCGCACCCTTCCCGGCAGCGACTACTACGAGACGGGGGTCCAGATCGGGCGCCTGCTCGCCCGCGAGGGCGTTGCCGTCATCACGGGCGGGGGGCCCGGCTCCATGGAGGCCGCCAACCGCGGAGCGGTGGATGGCTCCGGGACTTCGGTCGGGCTGGGGATCGAGCTTCCGTTCGAGACGGGCTTCAATCCGTGGGTGGACCTCGGCATCAACTTCCGGTATTTCTTCGCCCGGAAGACGATGTTCGTGAAGTACGCGCACGGCTTCGTGGTGCTCCCCGGGGGCCTGGGCACGCTGGACGAGCTCTTCGAGGCCATGGTCCTCGTCCAGACGGGAAAGGTCACGTCCTTCCCCATCGTCCTCGTGGGTTCCAAGTTCTGGGGGCCCCTCGTCGATTGGCTCAAGGAAACGCTCCTCAACGAGGGGATGATCTCGCCGGAGGACCTCGAGCTCATCCAGATCACCGACACCGCGGAGGACGCCGTGGACCTTGCCCTGGCCGGCCTGCGGGGCGAGATTCAGGAGCGGCGCGGAGGGATGTTCGGCTCTGCGGAGGAGGAAGAAGAAGACGTGTGGTCGCCTGAGAAGGCTGACGGCGAGTGAGCCTCTTCCTCGTCTTCCTCGCCATCGTCATCGCCGGTGCGCTCGTGTGGCTCGGCGTGGCGGTGGCGCGCGGCCGACCGCTTCCCGCCGAGCTCGACGGCGGCCTCGAGGAGCCCGCGTCCGGGCTTCCTCCCGTCGTGCTCCCCGAATGGCCGACGGCGGACGACGTCGACCGGGTGCGCTTCTCATTGGCCTTCCGCGGCTACCGCATGGATCAGGTGGATGAAGTCCTCGAACGCCTGCGGAACCGGATCGCCGATCAGGACAGGGAGATCGCCAGACTCAAGGACCTCGAACGCCCCGAGGTCGAGGCGTCGGAATGAGCAAGGGCCTCGACGCGCGCCCCGGGGCGGTGTCGTCCACGGGTGCTTCCCGGGGGGTGCATGCCGCGCTGGCCGCAGGCACGCGGAAGGCCGGCTTCTGGTTTGGGCGCCGTCCCTGGTGGGCCCAGGTGGTCATGGTCTTCGCCGCCTCGCGTGTTGTCTCGTTCGCGATCTTCGCGGCGGCCGCCCTCCAGCAGGGCGCCAACCCGTGGTTCCCACCGCAGCCTGACTACTTCCATTTCCTGCAGATCTGGGATTCCGAGTGGTACGGGCGCATTGTTCAGCACGGCTATCCGAGCGTCCTGCCGAGGTCGTCGTCCGGCACCGTGACGGAGAACGCCTGGGCCTTCTACCCGGTGTTCCCCTATCTGGTCCGGGCGCTGTCGGCGATCAGCACGGTGCCGTGGCAGATCGTTGCCCAGCTGGTGGCTCTCGCGTCGGGCTTCGCGGCCGCTCTCCTCATCTTCAGGCTCTTCAGGCACTTCTTCGGCCACGGTGACGCGCTGTGGGGAGTCGCTTTCTTCGCGTTCTTCCCCGTCTCGGCGATCCTGCAGGTCCCGTATGCCGAGTCCCTCGGGACCGCTTTCCTTGCGTGGGCTCTCCTCTGGATCGTCGAGAGACGATACCTGGCTGCAATTCCCGTCGTCGCCGTCGCCTGCCTGACCCGCCCCATCGGCGTCCCGCTAGCGGCGGCGCTCGCGGTGCTGTTCCTCGTTCGATGGGCCCCGTGGCGACGGCAGTCTTCCCGTGCCGGAGAGCTGCAGCTGGTCCGTTTGGGTGTGCTCACGCTCGCCTCGGGCCTGTCAGCCCTCGCCTGGCCCGCGATTGCGTGGGCCGCCACTGGAGTCATGACGGCGTACACCGACACCGAGGCCGTCTGGCGGGGCAGCGACTTGGTGCCCTTCATGCCATGGTTCGACACCGGCCGCTTCCTCTTCGGGCCCATCCTCGGCGTGCTCGCCCCGTTCGCGCTCGTGGCCGTCGTCGTCCTCTATCTCACAAGCGCCCGGGTGAGGCTCATCGGCGTCGAGCTGAGGCTCTGGTGCGCCGCCTACGCCCTGTACCTCCTGGCCTTCCTGTATCCGCAGTCGAGCACCTTCCGCATGATGCTGCCGTTCTTCCCCCTGGCCGTCGCGGGTGCTGTGCTGTCGCGCTCCCGCGCCTACCGCGGGACCGTGCTCATCATGTTCGTCCTGCTGCAGATCGTGTGGGTCGTGTGGCTCTGGGACTGGTCGGAGCTGCCGGGAGGCGGCGACTGGCCCCCGTGACCGGCGTGCTTGGCTACCCCTCGGTATGCCGACTGATAATGTAAAGGTCAAGACAAGGTGGCGAGGCCGCGAACCACTCTGGTGAGCGGCGGTGCGTCCGACAGCCCGCAGATTCGTGCGGGCACACTACTGGAGGGGAAAGTTCAGATGGCAGCCATGAAACCGCGTACCGGCGACGGCCCGATGGAGGTCACCAAGGAGGGCCGCAGCCTCATCATGCGGGTTCCCCTCGAAGGTGGCGGGCGCCTCGTGGTCGAGCTCAATGCGGAGGAGGCTGCTCAGCTCAAGGAGTGCCTCGTCGGCGTGACCGAGTGACCTGACGTCACCCAATCCAGCCTGAAAGAGAGGCCGGTACCCGCATAGGGTACCGGCCTCTCAGCGCCTCGAGGAGAGAAGGAGACCCTCGCCCGTCGGCACGAGTGCGGTGGCAAGCCTCTCGTCCTCGAGCATCCTGCGGTGCAGCGCCCGCAGGCGGACCGCGGCCGGCTCGCGGTGAACGGGATTCGTCACGCCGTCATGGTCGAGGGCGTCGTTGATGACCAGCAGTCCGCCGGGCCGCAGGAGCCGAACCGCCTCGTCCGCGTAGACGAGGGTTCCGGCCTTGTCGGCATCGATGAAGACGAGGTCGTAGGAGGAGTCGTTCAGTCGGGGCAGGACTGCGTGAGCCCGGCCTGGGATGGTGCGGACGCGGCTCGAGGGGACTCCGGCCTCCGTGAAGGCCTGCCGGGCGGCTTTGAGGTGCTCGACGTCCGTGTCGATGGTCGTGAACGTGGAGCGGCCGGGAAGCCCCCGCAGGAGGCATACTCCGGAGACGCCGGCGCCGGTTCCAACCTCGACGACGGCCTGTGCCTTCGATGTCGCGGCGAGTACCGTCAGGACGGCGCCGACGCCGGGGGATACGGGGGCCACGCCCAGCTCGAGGGAGCGCTCGCGCGCGCGGGCCACGACGGTGTCCTCAGCGGCAAGCCCCTCGGCGTAGGACCAGCTCGCGGACTTGTCGGTCATGGAGAAACGCTTTCGGTTCGGGGATGCCTCAAGCCTATAGCCTCGGAGGGTACGCGCCGCGCTACGCTCTTGGCTGAATGATCAGCGAACGCCCAGAAATGCCTGTCAGACTGATGGTCCGCAGCGGCTGCGTCGTGGATCAGAGTTCCACAGCACAGGTGCGGCCGCCGATGCAGTGAAGGTGAGGTGTGTGGACGTGCTGACGCAACGTGCTGCGAACCCCCAGACACCCTCCGAGCCGGCCCCCGCAGACTGGGTTCCTCCTACTTGGGAAGACGTCGTCTCCCAGCATTCCGCGAAGGTGTATCGACTTGCCTATCGCCTGACCGGAAACCAGCACGACGCGGAAGACCTCACGCAGGAGGTCTTCGTCCGCGTCTTCCGCTCGCTTGAGAACTTCAAGCCGGGCACGCTCGACGGTTGGCTGCACCGCATCACCACGAATCTCTTCCTCGATCAGGCGCGCCGCAAGAACCGCATCCGCTTCGACGCCCTTGCGGACGACGCCGAGGCGCGCATTCCGGGCCGGGAGCCCGGCCCGGAGCGCAGCTACGAGATGAACAACCTCGATCTGGACGTCCAAGCCGCTCTGGAGGAGCTCCCGCCGGACTTCCGTGCCGCCGTCGTCCTCTGCGACCTCGAAGGCCTCTCGTACGACGAGGTGGCCGCCGCGCTCGGCGTCAAGCTCGGCACCGTCCGCTCCCGCATCCACCGCGGGCGCACGCTTCTGCGCGAGAAGCTCGCGCATCGTGATCCCCGCCGGGGTGCGGGGAAGCCACGCCTGTCCCTTCCCCGCGTCGCGGGCTTGCGCTGAGGCGGAGCATGGGCTCACGACGGCCAGGAGGCGCGTTCGGGGGTGTGGGGGAGCACCCCGGCGACTCCGCGCATCTCAGCATCTGCCCGGAGTGCCGGGGCGCGCTGGAGACTGAAAGGCGGTATCTGGCCGCGCTGAGAGGCGCCCCTGTGCCGAGCGCGAGCCCGTCCTTGACGCAGCGCCTCATGGAGCAGACGCGCCAGTTGGCCCTCGAGGCCGAACTGGCTGAGGCGGCCGAACCGCGTGGCCGCTTCCTCCGAACCGCGGGAGTTGCCGTTGCCGGTGCCGCGACGGCGCTCGCCGCCCTCGCCGTGACGGCCTACGCCGTGGCCGGTGACCCGTCGTCGGTGTCGCCGACTGCGAGCTGGCCGAGCGCCATCGGGAACGACGGTGTGGGGCGCACCCTCACCGCCGACGACCTCCATGCCCTGGCCGCTGCCGGCTGGAACTGTCCCGAACTCAAGCGGGGCGGCCTCCGCGTCGAGTCCGCCGAGGGCTACATCCTCAATGGCGTGCCGACGCTCGTGCTGCGCCTCGGGGACGGAGCTCACCAGATCTCGCTCATGGAGCAACGTCCCTCGGGCACCGGCGGAACGCCGCCGCGCACCACGGTCCTCGCGTCGGATTTCCCGACGTCCGAGACTGCCGAGCTCGTCGGCCCGCCGTCGCCGGCTTCCACTCCGGCGCCCAACGCCTCCGAAAGTCCTGTCGACCGGCTGGCCCGCGGCCTCCATCTGGTGCTCAACGCTGCTGGCCGTCCCTAGTCACGGCACAGGACGGGAGATCGAATCGTCCGTGCATGCAGGAGGAAGGTAATCTTCGATCGTGCCCGGAATGAATGAGCTCTTCATCCTGCTGGTCATCGCTGTCCTGGTGATCGGCCCCAAGCGTCTGCCCGAATACACGCAGAAGCTGACCAACATCGTCCGGGAAATCCGCCGCATGGCCTCTGGGGCTCGCGAGCAGCTCAGGGAGGAGACCGGCGTCGACCTCAACGAGGTCGACTGGCGCAAGTATGATCCGCGGCAGTACGACCCGCGCAAGATCATTCGTGACGCGCTGCTCGAAGACGAGCCGGGCACTCAGGCGGCGGCGCCAACGCAGACTTCGACCCCGAGTGCAGAATCGCCGGCCGAAGCCGCGACTGGCTCCCCAGCGGCTGCTCCTGCGCCGCGAGTGGTCGAACGCCTCGCGCCAGGTCAGGCAGCGCCCTTCGACTCCGACGCGACCTAGTCTTCCGGCTAGCGCGGCGAGACGCCGAGGCTCCGGCCGGCGAGGCCTCGCGGCGCCGAGGCGAGCTGGGCGGCAACGGCCTTGAGTGCGACCGCCGACGGCGATCGGGGGTCCCGCAGAACGATGGGGACTCCGGAGTCGCCTCCTTCGCGGAGGCCTACGTCGAGTGGGACCCGGCCGAGCAGCGGGACCGACGAGCCGAGGGTCTCGGACAGCCGTTCTGCGACGCGCTGTCCTCCGCCGCTTCCGAAGACCTCGAGTACCGTCCCGTCCGGGAGCGTCATCCCGGACATGTTCTCGACGACCCCGGCCACACTCTGCCCGGTCTGGGAAGACACCGATCCGGCGCGCTCGGCGACGTCTGCGGCTGCCGCCTGAGGAGTCGTCACGATCAGCAGCTGCGCGTTCGGCAGGAGCTGGGACACCGAGATCGCGATGTCGCCCGTCCCGGGCGGCAGGTCGAGGAACAGCACGTCGAGGTCCCCGAAGTAGACGTCGGTGAGGAACTGCTCGAGGGCGCGGTGGAGCATGGGCCCCCGCCACGCGACGGGCTGGTTGCCCGTGACGAACATGCCGATCGAGATGACCTTCACCCCCTGCGCGACGGGCGGCAGGATCATGTCGTCCACCTGGGTGGGCGCCTGCGTGATCCCGAGGAGGGCTGGCACCGAGAAGCCGTGCACATCGGCGTCGACGATCCCGACCCGCAACCCCTGCGACGCGAGTTCGCAGGCCAAATTGACGGTCACCGAGGACTTCCCGACTCCGCCCTTCCCACTCGCGACGGCGTACACCTTGGTGAGGGATTCGGGGCGGCTGAACGGGATGCCCCGCTCGGGCCGGAGCCGGTCCCTGAGGGCCTGCCGCTGCTCAGGCGTCATGACGTCCAGATCGACGACGACCTCCCGGACCCCCGGCACGGCCCGCAGCGCGCGGCGAACATCGGTATCGATCGTGCCGCGGAGGGGGCATCCGGAAATGGTGAGCAGCACCCGCGCGGTGACGGTGCCGCCGTCGACCTCGACGCCGGCGAGCATGCCCAGCTCATCGATGGGGCGCCGCAGCTCGGGGTCGATCACGGTCGACAGCGCAGCGCGCACGGCTGCTTCGTCGGGGAGCGTCACTTCTGCTCGGTCCTCTCGGCTCTCGCCGGCTTGGCGTCCGCGGTCTCGAGCGCCCCGGCCTCCCCGGCTTCGACGCGGGTGCCGCGTTCCTTCTTGTCCTTGCGCCGGCGCTGCGGGATATCGGCGACCGAGTCACGCTCGGCCAGTTCCTCGATGATCGCCCGCAGCTCCGCGCGGAGCTCGGAACGCACGAAATCACGCGTCGCCACCTCCCGCATCGCGAGGCGCAGCGACGCGAGCTCCCGCGTGAGGTACTCGGTGTCCGCGAGATTGCGCTCATTGCGCGAGCGGTCCTGTTCGATCTGCACGCGGTCACGGTCGTCCTGACGGTTCTGCGCGAGCAGGATGAGCGGCGCGGCGTACGAGGCTTGGAGCGAGAGGAGAAGCGTCAGGAGCGTGTAGTTGAGCGACTTGGGGTCGAACTGCAGCTGCTCGGGAGCGAACGTGTTCCATCCGAGCCACAGGACGCAGAAGAGCGTCATGTAGACGAGGAACTGCGGGGTACCCATGTAACGCGCGAAGCGCTCCGCGAACCGCCCGAAGGCGTCCGGGTTCGGAGTGAAGGCCGGGAAGAGGCGGGCGCGGCTCTCGAGGGGAGTGTCGAGGCCCGGGAGCAGTTTGCGGGGCTCAGCCAAAGCTTCCTCCCACTTTCTTCAGGGGTGCACCGTCGTCATGCGCACGCCAATCATCCGGCAGGAGATGGTCCAGCAGGTCGTCGACCGTGACGGCCCCCACCAGCCGGCCATCCGCGTTGACGACGGCGAGCGAGTTGAGGTTGTACTGCGCCATGGAGTGGGCCACGTCGTTGAGGGGCGCGAGGTCGGAGACCGGCTCGAGCCCCTTGTCCACGATGGATCCCAGCTGTTCGGGCGGAGCGCTGCGCAGGAGCTGCTGGATGTGGACGGTGCCGAGGTAGCGGCCCGTGGGCGTTTCGAGCGGAGGGCGGCAGATGAACACCGCCGACGCGAGCGCTGGGCTCAGCTCCTCGCGGCGCACGTGGGCCAGCGCGTCCGCGACAGTCGCCTCCGGCGGCAGGACGACCGGGACCGGCGTCATGATCGAGCCCGCTGTGCCCTCGTCGTACTGCAGGAGCCGCCTGACGTCGTCGGCCTCGTCGGGCTCCATGAGCTGGAGCAGCTCTTCGGCCTTGTCCGCGGGAAGGTCGGCAAGGAGATCTGCCGCGTCATCAGGATCCATCTCCTCGAGGACGTCTGCTGCGCGCTCATTGTCGAGGGAGGAGAGGATCTCGACCTGGTCGTCCTCGGGGAGCTCCTGCAGGACGTCGGCGAGGCGCTCGTCCTGGAGTTCCGCCACGACCTCGAAGCGGCGCCTGTCACTCATCTCCTGGATCGCGTCCGCGAAATCCGCAGGGCGGAGGTCTTCGTGGCTCGCGAGGAAGTGCGTTGCCGCGCGCGTCCCGGCGCGGGTGTCGAGGCGCACCTCATCCCACTCCACGAGCAGGGTCTCGCCTCGGCGAAGGGTGCGGAGCCCCCGGCCCGGCAATTCCTTCCGCACGAAGAGCTTGCTGACGAGCCAGTCCCCGTTGCGCTGCTGATCCATCGCGACGTCTTCGACAATGCCCTGGGACCCATCGTCGAGAATGCTCACTCGGTGGTCGAACAGGTCTCCCAGCACGAGCATCTCGGCCCCGCGCTGTTCGAAGCGGCGCAGATTGACCAGCCCGGTGGTGATGACCTGGAACTGGTCCATGGACGTGACGCGCGTCATGGGGACGAAGACCCGTCGCTTTCCCGGGACCTCGACGACGATGCCGACCGCCTGCGGTGCGCGCTGCCCGCGGGCGATCACGACGACGTCCCGGAGGCGGCCCACCCGGTCCCCGAGGGGGTCGAAGACGTCGAGGCCCAGCAGCCTGGCAACGAACACACGGGTGGGAATGGGGCTCACGCCCCTAGGCTACTCCAGAGGCAGTCGGTGCTCACTCTGAGCGGAAACACAGGCCGTGCGGGCCTTCTCGGGTAAGAATAAAGGCATGTCGAACATCTTCGGGTCGCCCGGCCCCATCGATCAGGCACGGTCCCTGCCCCAGGGAGACGTCATCGGATCCTACACGTCCTATCTCGATGCCCAGAAGGCGGTCGACTACCTCGCGGATCAGCAGTTCCCGGTGGAGGTCGTGGCCATCGTCGGCAACGATCTCAAGCTCGTCGAACGGGTCACCGGCCGACTGAGCTACCCGCGGGTCGCGCTCAACAGCGCCCTCAGCGGCATGTGGTTCGGCCTCTTCGTCGGGGTGCTGCTCTCCTTCTTCTCTTCCGGGGCGGGCTACTTCTCCATCATCACGTCGGTGCTCATGGGCGCTGCGTTCTTCATGCTGTTCGGCATCGTCACCTACGCGATGCAGCGCGGCAAGCGGGACTTCACGTCGACGAGCCAGGTCGTGCCCACCAGCTATGACGTCGTCGTCGCGTTCGAGGCCTCGGCCGAGGCCCGGCGGCTCCTGCACCAGCTTCCGATGGGCCAGAGCCAGACCGGCTGGGGCGGCCAGCAGCCGTGGCAGGACCCGTCGGCCCATCAGGGCCCGCATGGCCATGACACCCAGAGCTGGGGCCAGAACCAGCCGCAGTGGCACGACCCGCAGCAGCATGAGCCCCAGCGTCCCTCCGGGTGGACCGATCCCTACGGCGTCCACCACCCCGCCCAAGAGCCGGGGCAGCCGCGTGACGAGGAGCAGCAGGCGCAGGCGCCGCGTACTGGGTCCGGCTATCAGGACCTGCCCGACGGCCGCCCCCAGTACGGAGTCCGCATCGACCCGAATCACCCTCAGCAGCCGGAGTATCCCGCGCAGCCCCAGGGTGAGGAGGCGGAGCAGGCACACGAAGGCGGCGCCAACCAGAACGACGACGGCGACGCCACCTCGCGCGACCGCTGAGTCGGCCGGGCCTTGCTCAGGTGCTAGCGGCGATCAGCCCCTGAGCAGTGCGGCCATCCACGACTCGACCTCGTCCGGTGTGCGGGGGAGCGCTGCGCTCAGGCTTACAGGGCCGTCGTCGGTCATGAGGATGTCGTCCTCGATGCGCACTCCGATGCCGCGGTACTCCTCCGGGACCGCGAGGTCTTCAGCCTTGAAGTAGAGGCCGGGCTCGATGGTGAAGACCATGCCTGGGGTGAGCTCACCGTCCAAGTAGAGCTCGGCCCGGGCTTGGGCGCAGTCGTGCACGTCGAGCCCCAAGTGGTGGCTGGTCCCGTGCGGCATCCAGCGCCGGTGCTGCTGGCCCTCGGGCGAGAGCGCTTCCTCCGCGCTGACGGGGAGGATGCCCCATTCCTCGAGCCGTGCGGCGAGGACCTTCATGGCTGCAGCGTGCACCTCGCGGAATTTGACGCCCGGGCGGGCGGCGGCGAAGGCGGCGTCGGCCGCGTCCAGGACGGCTTGGTAGACCTTCCGCTGAACCTCGCTGAACCGGCCGTTCACCGGCACGGTCCGGGTCACGTCGGCTGTGTACAGGGACTCGGCCTCCACCCCGGCGTCGACGAGCAGGAGCTCCCCATCTTCGACCGGACCGTTGTTGGTGATCCAGTGGAGGATGGTCGCGTGGTTGCCGGCGGCCGCGATGGTCTCGTACCCGAGGTCGTTGCCCTCCTCGCGGGCCTTCGCAAAGAAGGCCGCCTCGACGACGCGCTCGCCCCGCCGGTGGCCAACGGCCCGCGGGAGCGCGCGGATGATCTCCTCGAAGCCCTCCGCGGTGGCCGCGACGGCCGCCTTCAGCTGTTCGACCTCCCATTCGTCCTTCGTCAGGCGCAGCTCAGAGAGGGCCTCTTTGAGCTGGTCGTCGAGCGCGTCGAGCTCACTCAGGTCGAGGCTGTCAGGGTCCTGCGCAGTGTTGTAGCGGGCAGTGTCGATGAGCGCGTCGAGATTCTCGTCGACCTTCCGGACCAGGCGGACCGAGATCCCGCCGATCTCACGGGCACCGACGCCCTTCGTCAGGGCGACCTCGAGCTCGTCGAGGTGGGCGGTCTCGATCCCGAGCCGGGCTTTGAGCTCCGCCAGCGTGGGGCGGGGGCCCACCCAGAACTCGCCCGAGCGCGCATTCGCGTAGAACTGCTCGGTATCGCGCCCGGCGAGCGGACGGAAGTAGAGCGTCGCGCTGTGGTGACCGCCGTCGTCGCCGGTCCCCTCCTCGACAGGCTCGAGCACGAGCACAGCGTCGGGCTCATGGTCGGTACCAAGGCCCGTGAGGTGCGCGAAGGCGGAGTGCGGGCGGAAGCGGTAGTCGGTGTCGTTGGAGCGGACCTTCGGCGGACCGGCCGGGATGACGAGCCGCTCGCCCGGGAAACGATCCGAGATGGCACGGCGGCGGCGGGCGGCGAAGGCCGCTACCGGATCCTGCTGGGGGAGGGTCTGATCGGCGGGGGCCCATTGCGACGCCATGAACGTCTTGAAGGCGTCCGACGTGGGCCGCTGCGATCGGTTGTTCACGCGGTCCTCCATCGGCTGAGCGGGCTGCAGGGGTTCTGAAGCATTCACCCTGCCATTCTCCACCCATGGGGCCGCTATCGTTGTCGGGTGAGGATCGATTTGCATGCTCATTCGAGCGTCTCGGACGGCACCGATGCCCCGGCCGGACTCGTCGCTGCTGCGCACGCAGCCGGACTGGATGCCGTGGCTATCACGGATCATGATTCGACCGGCGGATGGGCGGAGGCGATGGAGGCGGCCCGGGCGCTCGGCGTGGTCCTCGTCCCCGGGATGGAGGTCTCCTGCCGGACGCCCGAGGGGATCAGCGTGCATGTGCTCAGCTACTTGCACGACCCGACGCACCCCGGCCTCCTCGAGGAGATCACGAAGTCCAAGGACGCCCGCCTCAGCCGTGCGGAGCACATGGTCTCCCTCCTCGCCGAGGACTACCCGCTCTCATGGGATGACGTGACCCACCACGTGGCGCCCGGAGCGACGGTCGGCAGGCCCCACATCGCGGATGCGCTCGTTGCCGCCGGAATCGTCGGCGACCGCTCCGAGGCGTTCGCGACGATCCTCTCGTCCCGCTCCCGCTACTTCGTCCAGCACTACGCGCCCGAGCCCGCGCTCGCCGTCGAGCTGGTCCGGGCCGCGGGCGGCGTGCCCGTCTTCGCCCACCCCGTCGCCGAGGCCCGTGGGCGCACGGTCGGGGAGGCGACGTACCACGCCATGATCGACGCCGGCCTCGCCGGCCTCGAGGTGTACCACCGGGACAATCCCGAGGCGCGGCGCCCGTTCCTCCTTGACCTTGCGCGGCGTTACGGCCTCTTGGTCACCGGCTCGTCTGACTACCATGGCAGCGGCAAGGTCAATCGCCTGGGGGAGAACACCACTCCCATGGAGGCGCTCGAGGAGATCGAGCGTCAGGGGACCGGCGTCGCCGTCGTCCGCTCCTGATCCCGCCCCCTCAGGCGGGGCGGACCACCTCGGCGGAAGCGAGCCGGCCCGCCATGATCTCCACCGCCTGAGGATTCGCGTCCACGCACACGAAGCGTCGCCCCAGCTCGTGGGCCGCCGCGCCGAGCGTGCCGGACCCCGCGAAGAAGTCGAGGACCCAGTCGCCTCGACGTGAGCTCGCCGCGACCATACGCCGCACGAGCCCCACGGGTTTCTGGGTCGGATAGCCCGTCTTCTCGCGCCCAGTGGGGGAGACGATCGTGTGCCACCACACATCGGTGGGGAGCTTGCCCAGCTCGCGCTTTTCAGGTGTCACGAGTCCGGGCGCCATGTAGGGCTCCCGGTCCACCTCTTCGCTGTCGAAGTGGTACTTCGAGGGGTCCTTGACGTAGACGAGGATCGTGTCGTGCTTAGTGGGCCAGCGCCGCCGGGCGCGCGCGCCGAAGTCGTAGGCCCACACGATCTCGTTGAGGAAGGACTCCCGTCCGAAGACGATGTCCAGCATGACCTTCGCGTAGTGCACCTCGCGGTAGTCGAGGTGCAGGTACAGCGTCCCGTCGTCGGCAAGGAGCCGCCACGCCTCGAGGAGGCGTGGCTCAAGGAACGCCCAGTAGTCGCCGAACGCGTCGTCGTAGCGGTGCAGGGCACCCTTGATCGTCTCGTAGCGCTGGCCGCCGAAGCCCACGCGGTCGCCGTCGGCACTGCGGACCATCGTGGTGGACTGCCGGCGCTGCGGCCGGCCCGTGTTGAACGGCGGGTCGATGTAGACCATCGTGAAGGCACCGTCGGGCAGAGTCGGCAGGAAATCCGCGTTGTCTGCCTCGACGATCAGATCCGGTCCGTCCGGACGCCACACGCCGGGAGCCGGCACCCGAGGCCTACTCGGCCTGCGTGCGGCTCACGACCTCGCCCTCGACACGGCGGGTCCGCGAACGACGACGGCGCGCAGCCAGCGTGCCGCGATCCACGCCCTCCGCCGCCTCGCCCTGAAGGAAGACGACGGCGGCGGCCGCCGCCGGGCTCTGCTCGCCTTCGCCCTTGGCGGAGTCCTTCGCAGGACGCCCGGCCGCTTCGTGGCCATCGCCCTGGACTGTACGCCGACGACGGCGCCCGCCCTCGCCGCGCGTCTCCGAGCGGGCCTGGCGGTCCGAGCGCCCGCGCCCGTGCCCGTGCTTGCCTTCGCCCGCAGCGCGCTCGGCCTTGGCCTCGCCCTCGCCCTCAGGCTGCTGATCAGTGCTGGCGCGATTCTCCCGTGGAGCACGCTTCTCGCGCTTCTCGCCTGCTTCTCTCCCGCGGCCCTTGCCGGCGCGGTTCCGCGGCTTCTTGCCGGGGCCGCCGAGCTCTTCGAGCTCCTCAGCCTCGACCCCCTCGAGGACGCGCTTGTGCCGCGGGAGGCGGCCCTTTGTGCCCTCGGGAATATCCAGATCGGAGAACAGGTGCGGCGACGACGAGTACGTCTCGACAGGCTCGGGCACATCCAGCCCGAGCGCCTTGTTGATGAGGCCCCAGCGGGGGACGTCCTCCCAGTCCACGAAGGTCACGGCGGTGCCCTTGTGCCCGGCGCGACCAGTGCGGCCCACGCGGTGGAGGTATGCCTTCTCGTCCTCAGGGCACTGGAAGTTGATGACGTGGGTCACGTCTTCAACGTCGATGCCGCGCGCTGCGACATCCGTAGCGACCAGGACGTCCACTTTGTTGTTGCGGAAGGCTCGAAGAGCCTGCTCGCGAGCGCCCTGGCCGAGGTCGCCGTGAAGGGCCGCGGCAGCGAAGCCCCGGTCCACAAGCTCCTCGGCGAGCTTCGCCGCAGTGCGCTTGGTCTTCGTGAAGATGATCGTCCGGCCCCGGCCCTCGGCTTGGAGGATGCGGGCCACGACCTCGTCCTTGTCGAGATGGTGCGCCCGGTAGATGACCTGGCGGATGTCCTTCTTGGTGATCGAATCGTCGTTCGGATCTGTGGCGCGGATGTGGGTGGGGCGGCTCATGTAGCGCCGTGCCATGGCCACGACCGGCCCGGGCATCGTCGCAGAGAACAGGAGCGTCTGGCGGACCGCCGGAACCGCGCCGAGGAGGGTCTCGACGTCGGGGAGGAAGCCGAGGTCCAGCATCTCGTCGGCCTCGTCGAGCACCACGATGCGGACGTTCTTGAGGTTCAGGTGCCGCTGGCGGTGCAGGTCGATCAGGCGGCCCGGCGTGCCGACGATCACGTCGACGCCGCGCTGGAGCGACTCGATCTGCGGCTCGTAGGCACGGCCGCCGTAGATGACCTCGACGCGCAGGCTGGTGCGCTTTGCTGCGGTCTTGAGGTCTTGGGAGACCTGGACGGCGAGCTCGCGGGTGGGGACGACGATGAGTGCCTGAGGAGCGCCCGGGACCGGGAGCTTCGCGTAGTCGGGGTCGTCTTGGGCAAGGGTTCGCTGGAGGCTCGGAATGCCGAAGCCCAGCGTCTTGCCCGTTCCCGTCTTTGCCTGCCCGATGATGTCGTGGCCGCTCAGCGCGACGCCGAGGGTCATCGACTGGATGGGGAACGGGTGCAGGATCCCGGCGTCGGCCAGCGACTGGGCGATCTCCGGGGCAACGCCGTAGTCGCTGAAGGTCTTCTGGGCCTCCTGGCGCACGGGGGCGTCGTTGGTGATGGTTTCTTCTGTCTCGAGCACCTCGGCGCCCGAGTCGTCCACGAGGACTTCGTGGGTGATGACTTCGTTCAAAGGGGTCGGATCCCTCTCCAATTGGGCCCGGGCGGGCCGCTCAACAAACGTCGGGGGCGAGCGGCACGATAGAGATCATCGCCCTCGCGGTCACCGGAGACGTTCGGAGCAGCCGCGCACGGCGGCCATCCAGCGGAAGCCGATCGCGGGCTATCAGGGCGCCAGCACCAAGGGCCAGCAGAGCAAGAACAGATCGCAAAAATACGACCGGGCATCCAATAACCTCTCAAGGATACCGTGAAGGCCCGGAATTCCGGGAATCGTGGCCTGCGACACACAGCGGCCGGGCACGTTTTCGCCGGATCCCACGGCTAGATGCGCTCGAACAGGACCGTTCTCTTGTGGATGTCCGCCTCGACGAGCCGCACGCGAATCGTGGTGCCCGACTCCATCTCGCCTTCGCACCGGGCGGTGACGGGAGGGTCGGCGAGCTGGACGGTCCCGAAGGGCCGAGCCGTGCCCGGCGGAGAACCATTCTGCGAGCTCGCAATCCGGTCGAGGGGCTGGAAGGGCCGCCCGTTCGCGCCGCTGCCCGCGCCGTTGCTCGCAGCCGGGTTCGAACCCGAGACGACCACCGCGTCGAATTCCTGGCCCACGCTGTGCACGAGCAGCGCCGCCTCGACCAGGTCCAGCGAGGCCCGTTGGACTTGCCCGGCAATGCGGTCCGAGGCCGCCATGAGCACGGGGAGCTCCGGCAAGGCCGCCCTCAGCCAGTCGGGCACATCGCCGTCGTTCGCAAGGGCCTCGCAGATCACGAGGACGAAGCGGTCAACGAGCCGACGCAGGGGCGCGGTGGTGTGAGCATAGGGCGCAGCGATGGCGGCCTGGATCGGATTGTCGGGGACTTCTCCGTCGAAAGGCGTGTATGTCGCGCCGCGGAACAGGGCGGCGGCCGCGTGGAGGATGGCGAGCTGTCGCGGCTCCGAGGCGTCGAGGCTCCGGAGGTACTCGCCGTACGGCATCGAGTCGTCCCACGGCCGGCCCAGGGCTTGAGTCTGGCGACGGAAGTGGCGGAGCGACTTCTCGTCGGGCGACGGCATGGTCCGGAGGATCCCAATGCGCCCGGCCATCATGAGCTTCGCGGCCGCCATGCCGGTCATGAGCGAGATCTGGGCGTTCCAGTCCTCGACGGGACGCTCGGCGGCGATCTCGATCCGATACCTGCCGTCGTCGGTCGCCACGATCTCCTGGTCCGGCAGGTTGAGGCTCGCCCCGCCCCGCTGCCGTTCGAGGGCGACCCGCTTGAGGCCCACCTCCTTCAGGAGCATGAGGGATTCGACGGCGTTCCCGGAGTCGATCTGCTCCTGGACCTCCGCATAGGCGAGCTTCGCCCGGCTGAGGATGCGCGCGCGCTCAAGCCCGACGCTGGAGACTTCCCCGTCCTCGTCGAGCGTGAAGTCCCAGACGAACGCACCCCGGACCGAGCCCGCGAGGAGGCTCCCGGCGTCGTCCGAAATGTCCCGCGGATGCAGGGGCACCTTCACGTCTGGCGCGTAGATCGTCTGGCCGCGGCGGCGCGTCTCAGCGTCGAGCTCCCCGTGCGGCCGAACGAACGAGGGAACGTCGGCGATGGCGTAGCGGACCCTGTAGCCGCTGCCCTTGCGCTCGAGGTGGAGGGCTTGATCCAGATCGGTGGACTCGGGCGGGTCGATCGTCACGAATTCGATGTGCGTCTGATCCGCCGACGGGAGCTCGAGCGCAGCGATCGCCGCGGCGGCGTCCGCGAGGGCAGGCGCCGGATATTCCGTCGCGAGCTGGAACTCCTCCCGAAGGGCCGTGAACGCCGCCGCGAGCGCCGCGCTCCCGGCCCGCCCGCCCGGAGTCGCGGCAGAGCGCGCCTTCGGGGTGAGGTGTGCATGGCCCACGAGCGCCAGCCTAGACCCGCGCGGCTCCGACGGACAGCAGGCTAGGGGGCGTCCTGTCCGAAGCGGCGGGGGTGGGCGGGGAACACGCCGAGGATCCGGAGCTCCGTCGAGAAGAACGCGAGCTCCTCGAGCGCTCGGGCGAGAGGGGGCTCGTCCGGGTGGCCCTCGACGTCCACCATGAACATCGTCGCCGCGAACTTCCCGTCCACCATGTAGCTCTCGAGCCGGGTCATGTTCACGCCGTTCGTCGCGAAGCCTCCGAGGGCCTTGTAGAGCGCGGCGGGGATGTTCCGTACGCGGAACACGAAGCTCGTCACAAACGGCTCTCCGCCGGCGGCCGGAAAGTCGCGCGGGGGAGCGAGGATCACGAAGCGCGTGGTGTTGTGCTGGTGGTCCTCGATGTCGGAGGCGAGGATCTCCAAGCCGTAGCGCTCCGCCGCGAGCGGCGGGGCGATCGAGAGCTTGGCGGGGTCAGCCCATTCCGCGACTTCCCGCGCGGATCCTGCTGTGTCGCCCGCGACCACTGGTGTGAGCCCGTGCGCCCGAATGAAGCCCCGGCACTGCGCGAGGGCATGGACGTGGCTGTGGACTTCGCGCGCTCCGTCGAGCGTGGCTCCGGGCACGCCCATGAGGCTGAATCGGATCCGCAGGAAATGCTCCCCGATGATCTGCAGGTTCGTGGTGGGCAGGAGCAGATGGATGTCGGCGACGCGGCCGGCGACCGTATTGTCGATCGGGATCATGGCCAGCTGGGCTTCGCCGCCGTCCACGGCGGCAAACGCGTCCTCGAAGGTCGCACACGGCAGCGCGTCAGCGCCGGGGAAGGCCTCGAGGGCAGCCATGTGGGAATTGGCGCCCGGTTCCCCCTGATAGGCGACGACCGTCATGCGCGCACGGAGGCGAGGGCAGGAAGCTCTGCGCGGAGCCGCGACGCGGCATCGGCCGGGTCATCGGCGTCCGTGACGGCGCGGACGACGACGACGCGGCTCGCCCCGGCTTCGATGACCTGGGCGATATTGCCGTGGTCGATCCCGCCGATAGCGAACCAGGGGAGCGTCGTCCTGTTGGCGGCTGCGGCCTCGCGGGTCCGGCGTGCGGCGTATTCGACGAGGCCGAGGCCGACGGCGGCTCGGCCGGGCTTCGTCGGCGTGGCCCACAGAGGGCCGGTGCAGAAGTAGTCGAGCGTCGCCGAGGACGCGAGAGCCGCCTCGACCTGTTCGGCGGAGTGGGTCGAGAGGCCGACGGCGGGGGCGTCCCCCAGCACGCGGCGAGCCGCTTGGAGCGGGAGGTCGCGCTGCCCGACGTGGAACACCGGCGCGCCGGAGAGGAGCGCGATGTCCGCACGATCGTTGACTGCCCACAGCTTCCCGTGACGCTCTGCCGCAGTCTTGAGGACCTCGAGGAGCTCGAGCTCCTCCGCCGCTTCGAGGTGCTTGTCGCGGAGCTGGATGATGTCGACGCCTCCCGTGAACGCGGCGTCCACAAAGGACGCGAAGTCGCCGCGGTCGCGCCGGGCGTCGGTGCACACGTAGAGCTGGGCATCGGTCAGGAGCATGGAACTAGACTAGTGCTCGCGAACTGCGGGAGCCCGCGTATGACAGCCGCACCGAGGTGGCTGACGAGCCGGGCTGAGAGGGCCGAGAGCCGACCGTGTGAACCTGATCCGGGTCGTACCGGCGTAGGGAAGGACGAGAATTTCGTGGACGAATACAGCCCCAGGGCGCCACTGCCCGGCTCCGGGGCCGACGTCGCCGTCGTGGGCGGCGGGGTGGTGGGGCTCGGCATCGCCTGGGAGGCGGCGCGCGCGGGGCGCCACGTCGTCGTCATCGACCCTGCTCCCGGCACGGGTGCGAGCTTCGCCGCGGCGGGCATGCTCGCCGCGGTCAGCGAGTACCACTATCAGGAAGAGGCGCTGCTCGGTCTCATGCTCGAATCGGCGACGCTCTGGCCTGCGTTCGCCCAGCCGCTCGCTGCCGAGGCGGGCTATCTCCGAACCCCCACTCTCTGCATTGCCGGCGACGGCGCGGACCGTCAGGCGCTCGCCGATCTCCGCGCGGTGCAGGAGGCCCACGGTCTTGAGGTGACCTCCCTGACTGTGCGTGAGGCGCGCGCTCGGGAGCCGATGCTCTCGCCAGGAATCGCCGGAGCGTTCGAGATCGCGGCGGACCACCAGGTCGATCCGCGCAGGCTCATCGCGGCCCTTCTCGCGCGCCTCGGATCCGAACGCCTCGTTCGACGGCGCGCCGAGTCGCTTCTGTGGGACGGCGCGCGGGTCGCCGGCGTCCGCCTTGACGACGGGAGCGAGCTGCTCGCGCAGGAGACCATCGTGGCGAACGGGCTCGGTGCCCGCGACCTCGCCGGCCTGCCCGTCCAGCTCCCGCTCCGCCCGGTCTATGGCGATATCCTCCGGCTGCGCATTCCGCAGCGCCTCCGCCCGCTCGTCACGGCCACCGTGCGCGGCCTCGTCCGCGGCCGCCCCGTCTATCTCGTGCCCCGGGAGGACGGGACCGTGGTGATCGGGGCAACGCAGCGCGAGGACGGGTCCGATGCCGTTTCGGCCGGCGGGGTCTACGAGCTCCTGAGAGATGCACAGGCGCTCGTCCCAGCGGTTGCGGAACTCGAACTGTACGAGACCGTCGCGCGGGCCCGGCCTGGCACACCCGACAACGCACCGCTTCTGGGTCGTGTCTCCGCGCCTGAAGGCGGCGACGTGGAGGGGCTGATTGTCGCCACCGGATTCTTCCGGCATGGCGTACTGCTGACTCCTGCGGCCGCCCGCGTGTGCCGCGAGGTCCTCGAAGGCGGGAACGGTGGCGCGTGGAAGCCGTTCCGCCCCGACCGATTCGCCGGGCTCGGCAACGGTCGGCCCATCAGCCACCCTCTCCATGGAAGGTCCTCATGAGTACAACCAGCACCTTGGCGCTCACCGTCAACGGCGAGCGCCGGGACCTCGCCGCGGGCTCGTCAGTCCTCGACCTCGTCTCGTCTGCCCTGGGGCGGGACCTGGGCCCCGACGGCAGGCCTGCCGACGGCGGCCGGCTCGGTGTCGCCGTCGCCCTCAATTCCGAGGTAGTGCCCCGCATCCGCTGGGCCTCCACACCGCTCGCGGCGGGTGACGCCGTCGAGCTCGTCACAGCCATGCAAGGAGGCTGACATGGGACTTCCCACCGATCACCGCGGGGCGGACGCGCTCGCAGTCGAGGATCCGTTCGTCGTCGACGGCGTGGCCCTCGGCTCGCGGCTCATCATGGGCACCGGCGGGGCCCCGAGCCTCGACGGACTCGGCGACGCGCTCGATGCCTCCGGGACCGAGCTCACGACCGTCGCGATGCGGCGCTTCTCCGCCGCGGAGCAGGGCTCCCTGTTCCAGCTGCTCCTGGACAAGGGCATTCGCGTCCTGCCGAACACCGCAGGGTGCTTCACGGCCAGGGATGCCGTCCTCACGGCCGAACTGGCGCGCGAGGCACTCGAGACGGACTGGGTCAAGCTCGAGGTGATCGCGGACGAGACGACGCTGCTGCCGGATCCGATCGAGCTCGCCGATGCGACCGAGCAGCTCGTGTCCCGCGGCTTCAAGGTCTTCGCCTACACCAATGACGACCCCGTCCTTGCCCGCAGGCTCGAGCAGCTGGGCGCCGTGGCCGTCATGCCGCTCGGAGCCCCGATCGGCACGGGGCTCGGGATTCTGAACCCGCACAACATCGAGCTGATCGTGGCCCGTGCCGGAGTTCCCGTGGTGCTCGATGCGGGCATCGGGACGGCGTCGGATGCGGCCCTCGCCATGGAACTCGGCTGTGACGCGGTGCTTCTCGCCTCCGCTGTGACCCGCGCGCAGGATCCCGTTCGCATGGCCGCGGCCTTCCGCCACGCTGTCGTAGCCGGACGGCTGGCGGCACATGCCGGGCGGATCCCGCGGCGCGAGCACGCCTTGGCGTCGAGCCCCATGGAAGGCCGCGCGCAGTTCCTCTAGAAACACGTTGCGCCGTCACCTCCGCGGGGTCATGACCCTGCGGAGGTGACGGCGCAACTGGATTCAGCCTCGCAGCACGCGCGTGAGGTCCGCGACGTCGCGCTTCTCGCGCCGTCGCTCCACGAGCTTGGTGACCGCGACGGACACGGCCACGCCGAGAACCATCGGGACGATCCAGGGCACCCAGATGAGCCCTGTGAGATAGCCCGTGCCCGACGCGACGGCGACGATCCAGGCCAAGCACGCGATCACGACGCCCAGCGCAACCGGAAGCATGATGCCGTACTTGCCGTGGCGGCGGTCGGCCGCCCATAGCGCAAACCCGGCGCCGCCAGTGACAATCACGTCGATGACGAGGGACCAGACGGTCTCCACCCGCGCCTCCGGATCAGAGAGCGCCGAAGCCCACGCGGCGCTGCTCCTGGGCTCCGAGCTCGACGTAGCCGATGACCCCGGCCGGGACAATCACCTGACGGCCCTTCTCGTCCTGGAGGCGCAGCTCCTTCTGGCCCGCGATGGCCTCGGCGACGAGCTGTGCTACCGCGTCGGCGTCCTGCGAGGACTCGAGCACGATCTCGCGGCCGACGTTCTGGATGCCGATCTTGATTTCCACCTGGATCTCCCTTGCTGGGTCAGAAGAATGCAGCGCGCCTTCGCGGCGCGCCTGCCCCAAACGTACCTTAGGCCTCTTTGGGGAATCGGGAGATTCCGCGCCAAGCCAAACGCGAGACGAGATCGCTCGCCACGTCGATCGGCAGGTCCCCCGAGGTCTCGAGCCAGTACCGGGCGCTCACCTGCGCCATGCCGGCCAACGAGCGGCCGAGGAGCTGGGCCTCGACCATGGGCAGCTTGGTGTCAGCCGCGATGACGCGGGCGATGGCCTCGGCGAACCCCCGGTTGAAGTTCTCGAGCCGAGAGGCCACATCCGGGTCGTTCACGAGGTCCGATTCGAAGACGAGCCGGTGCGCCTTGTCATCCTTCGCGATGAACTCGTAGTAGGCGCGCATCACGGCGCGCACGCGCTCCCGGTTGTCGCTCGTGGACCCAAGGGCCGTCTTCATGAGCTCCTCGAGAGTTGCCAGATGGCTGTCGAGGAGGGCCAGGTACAGCTCCCGCTTCGAGGGGAAGTGCTGGTACAGCACGGGCTTCGAGACCTGGGCCGTCTCCGCGATATCGTCCATCGCAGCCCCGTGGTAGCCGTTCGCGGCGAAGACCTCGAGTGCTGCGCTCAGCAGCTGCGCGCGACGCTCGTCCCGTGGAAGGCGCGGCGAGCGTACAGACGCCGCGCGGGGTTCGGTGCTCACTGCCCCACCTTTCTCCATGGGCACACAGGTTCGGCTCGCAGGCCAAGCCACAGTCTTACTCTACCCGTGGGTCACGTGGCCGACGCAGAAGCACGGCGCGCGGCATAGGCTGGTTTCATGTCGTCTACGCAGGATTCCGTCCAGCTTCCACCGCTCGTCGAGCCGGGCGGCCCGCTGACCCCGGAGGAGGTGCAGCGGTACTCGAGGCACGTCATCATCCCCGAGATCGGAGACCTCGGACAGCGGCGGCTCAAGAACGCGAGGGTGCTCGTCATCGGTGCCGGCGGACTCGGTTCCCCGGCGCTCCTCTACCTTGCCGCCGCGGGCGTGGGAACGCTCGGAGTCGTAGACGATGACGCCGTCGAGCTCAGCAATCTCCAGCGGCAGGTCATCCACCGCGTGAGCGACGTCGGCCGGCCGAAGGCGCAATCGGCGCGGGACGCGGTCCGCGAGCTCAATCCCCTCGTCGAGGTTCGGCTCCACGAGGTACACCTCGACTCCTCGAACGCTCTCGAGATCTTCGCAGGCTATGACCTGATCCTGGACGGCACCGACAACTTCGCCACCCGGTACCTGGTCAACGACGCCGCAGCGATCCTCGGCAAGCCGTACGTCTGGGGATCGATTTACCGCTTCGACGGCCAGGTCAGCGTGTTCTGGGAGAAGTAC
The DNA here is from genome assembly GCF_005876955.1 of Sinomonas gamaensis. GTDB lineage: Bacteria > Actinomycetota > Actinomycetes > Actinomycetales > Micrococcaceae > Sinomonas > Sinomonas gamaensis. The sequence continues at coordinate 126,276 of NZ_SSCL01000003.1, read as the reverse complement.
GGGCCGACCTATCGCGACCTGTACCCCGAGGCGCCTCCCGCGGGTTCGGTTCCTTCCTGCGGGGAGGGCGGCGTCTACGGAATGCTGTGCGCCGCCATCGGCGCGTCCATGGTCACCGAGGCCGTCAAGCTCATCACCGGGGTCGGGAGAACGCTCCTCGGACGGGTACAGCTGTACGACGCGCTGCGCGCGACGTGGCGCGAGCTCAAGGTGTCCAAGGACCCCGAAGCAGTGCCGATCACCGAGCTCGTCGACTACGAGGCCTTCTGCGGGATCGCTCCCGTCGAAGCGGCTCCCTCGGGCCGCACCGTCACCGCGCGCGAGCTGGCGGACCTCCTTGCCGCCCGTGAGGCGGGGGAGACGGAGTTCGAACTCGTCGACGTGCGCGAGGCCGGGGAGCACGCGATGGTGAGCATTCCCGGCTCCCGGCTCATCCCGCAGGGCCGACTCCTCTCGGGCGAGGCCTGGTCTGAGCTGCCCCGAGACAGGGACATCGTCTTCCACTGCAAGTCGGGTGTGCGGTCCGCCAACGTGCTCGCGGCGGCTGAGCAGGCGGGCTTCACCGCCGTGAGCCATCTTGAGGGCGGTGTCTTGGCGTGGGTCCGCGATGTGGAGCCGGAGAAGCCGACCTACTGAGAAGTCGTCAGCCGGCGCGGGAGTGGTCCACGGGGCAGTCCTCACCGCTCTGCGAGCCGTCCGCGGTCTCCTGAGCGGGCTCCTCGCCGAGGGTCTCCGCGACGACGGAGGGCAATTCGACGCTGATTCCGTAGAGGGCGTCGAGCGCGGCGAGGTACTCGGCCTCACGCCCCTGCGCGGCCAGTTCGCGGGCCCGGACGGTGGGGGTGTGGAGGAGCTGCTTGACCATGCGGCGCATGGCGAACTCCACCTCCTCGGCGGCGGCCGTGCAGCCGTGGCGCGCCCGGACTTTCTCAATCTCCGAGTCCAAGACCGCCATTGTGTGGCGGCGCAGGGCCACGATCGCTGCGTCGGCCTGGCGTGCTTGGCGCTGTGCTTCGAAGTCCTCCGCGGCCGAGTCCACGATCCGGCTTGCCTGGGCCAGCGCCTCAGCCTGCTCCTGCGGGGCGGCGAGTCGCACGGATTCGAGCGTGACGAGCTCGACGTTCTCGAGCGAGCCGACGGCGGGATCGAAGTCGTGGGTGAGCGCGAGGTCGATCACGATGAGCTGCTGGGGCGAGTCGGAGCGGATCGCCGCGAGTTCCACAGCCTCCATCGGCGTCGTGGACCCGCTGCAGCCGATCAGGACATCCGCTTCGGCGATCGCCCCGGGAAGCTGCTCAGGGGCAAGGGCGACGCCGCCGCGCGCGGCGGCGAACTCCTCGGCCCGCCCTGAAGAGGAGAACACCGCAACGTTGGTACATCCGCGTTCCCGCAGGAGCGCCATTGTCGCGCCCGCATAGGCGCCGGTGCCGAAGAGGACCGCCCGCTTGGAGGACCAATCCGGGTTGTCCGTCAGATCGGTCGCGAGATCGAGCGCCACCGAGACGATCGACAGGCCCCGGCTGCCCAGCGCGGTCTGCGTCCCCACGTCCTTGGCTGTGCGGGAGGCCGCCTGGAAGAGGCGGACGAGCGATGGGCTTGCCGTTCCCTCCTCTTGGGCGGAGATGAGTGCCCGGCGCACCTGGCCGGCGATCTCGCGTTCGCCGACGACGGCGGAATCCAGCCCCGAGCTCACGGCGAAGAGGTGCCGAGCGACGTCGGAGCCGTCCTTGGTGCGGAAGATGTCGGAGACCGTGTGCTCGGGCAGCCCACTGCGCCGGCTGATCTCCGCCACGAGGGCCGATCGGGCAGCCTCGCGGTCCTCGGGCGCAGGGGCCTCGGCGTAGATCTCGTACCGGTTGCAGGTCGAGAGCACCACGGCTCCCGAGACGGCGGGGGACTCGGAGGCGGAAGAAGCCACGGTCGCAGCACCGTTGCTCAGGAGGGCAACGGTTTCCAGGTTCAGATCGGCGTGAGTCGCCACCATCGAGAAAACAACCACAGCCCGACCATCATAGCTTTTCGATCCGGTGTAGAACACGACACTCGTGAGAGATGACTCGGTCACGGCTGTGACAGCCTGTCAGCATCTGCTCTTGCCCCCTCTGAGAGAATCGCCGTATGACCCTCAGCCCTGACCACCCCCTCAAGGACGGCCGGACGGCGCAGTCGCCACTGATCACCGCGTATCGAGGAGGGCGTCCGAGCAGCCGGCCCGTGTGGTTCATGCGGCAGGCCGGCCGCTCGTTGCCCGAATACCGAAAGGCCCGCGAGGGCACGGGGATGCTCGAGGCGTGCCTCAAGCCCGAGCTCGCCGCAGAGCTCACGATCCAGCCCGTCCGCCGACACGGCGTCGACGCCGGGATCTTCTTCTCAGACATCGTGGTGCCCCTCAAGCTCGCCGGAATCGCCGTCGACATCGTGCCGGGGGTGGGGCCGGTGCTCGAGCGCCCCATCCGTCGCGCCGAGGACGTCGCTGCGTTGCCGCGCCTCGACGACTCGGTGTTCGCGCCGATCCGGGAGGCGGTCCGCCTGACCGTCGACGAGCTCGGCACCACGCCGCTCATCGGCTTCGCGGGCGCGCCCTTCACGGTCGCCGCGTACATGGTCGAGGGGCAGCCGTCCCGTGACCATCTCGGCCCGCGCACCATGATGCATGGCGATCCTGCGACCTGGCAGGCGCTCATGGAATGGACGGCGGATGCGTGCGGCCGCTTCCTGAGGGCGCAGATCGAGTCCGGCGCCTCGGCAGGCCAGCTGTTCGATTCGTGGGCCGGATCCCTCGGGCTCGAGGACTACCGGCGCAGCGCGGCGCCGTTCTCCTCCCGGGCCCTCGACCACGTGCGTGACCTTGGCGCGCCGCTCGTGCACTTCGGGACGGGAACCTCGGAGCTGCTCGGCGCGATGTACGAGGTGGGCGTGGACGCCGTCGGCGTGGACTACCGCCTCCCGATCCACGAGGCGAACCGGCGGCTTGGCGGGCGCGTGGTGCTGCAGGGCAACATCGATCCTGCGCTGCTGTCCGCGCCGTGGAACGTGCTCGAAGCGCACGTGCGGGACATCATCCGCAACGGCGCGTCGGCCCCGGGCCACGTCCTCAACCTGGGCCACGGGGTTCCGCCGGAGACCGACCCCGACGTGCTCACGCGCCTCGTCGAGCTCATCCACTCGGACTACTAGGCGCCGCATGCCCTCGACACAGCCCGAAGGGGGCCGCCGCAACTCTGGGCGGAGCGCCCTCGTCGTCGGCGGTGGCATCTCGGGTCTCTGCGCTGCCCTCGAACTCCGGCGGCAAGGCCTCGATGTGACGGTCCTGGAGGCTACGGGGCGATGGGGCGGCTGCGTGGGGATCCATGAGGTGGGCGGCCTCACGCTCGACAGCGGCGCCGAATCGTTCGCCACGCGCACGGACGCTGTCAAGGCGCTATTGGACGAGCTCGGGCTCGCGGACGAGGTTGTCGTCCCGCATCCCTCGGGAGCATGGGTCCAGCTTCCCGAGCGGGCTGAGGAACTCCCGAAGGCAGGGGTTCTCGGTATTCCCTCGAACCCGTGGGATCCCGAGGTGCGTTCCGCCGTCGGCTGGTGGGGTGCAATGCGCGCGAGCCTTGACCGTTATCTTCCCGTCCGCAACTCCCAGGAGAAGGCGAGCGTGGCCGCGGTGGTCCGCGCCCGCATGGGCCGACGGGTGCTCGAGAGGCTCGTGACCCCCGTTGTGGGCGGCGTGCACTCGGCGGACCCGGCGCTGCTCGACATCGACATGGTCGCGCCCGGGCTCCGCCAGCTCATGGCGGAGCGCGGTTCGCTCTCCGCCGCAGTCGCGGCCCAACGCGAGCGCATCGCGTCGAAGGCGGGTGCGGGCACGAAGGCCGGCTCCGCCGTCGCCGGGATCCGGGGCGGCATGAACCGCATGATCACGGCCCTCGTCGCGCGCTTGACGGACGACGGCGTCCACCTCCTGAGCGGCATGCGCGCCGAGCGCCTCGATCGGCTCTGGGGAGGGTGGCGCGTCGGGGCGATAGCACAGGACGGCTCCCGGGAGTCGTACGACGCGGAACTCGTCGTCGTCGCCCTCGGGGGGCCAGCCGCCGTCGAACTCCTCTCGGACGCCGTGACCGAGCTTGCGGGCCACGAGCCGGTGCCAGGGCCGGAGGTCAAGCTCGTGACCCTCGTCCTCGACAAGCCCGAGCTCGACGCCCGCCCGCGCGGCACCGGCGTCCTCGTGGCACCGCAGGCGCCGGGGATCAGCGCGAAGGCGCTCACCCACGCCACCGGGAAGTGGCCCTGGCTCGCCGACGAGGCCGGTCCTGGCACGCACGTGGTGCGGCTCTCCTACGGGCGCGCCGAGGACGATGCCCAGCCGCCGCGGGTGTCGGAGCCGGAGACCGACGATGAGCTGTTCCGCGCTGCGCTCGCGGACGCCTCGACTTTGCTGACGGTCACGATCACGCCGGAGGACGTGCTCGGGTGGGACGTGGTGCGGTGGGAGGGCGCCCTCCCGTTCGCCATGGTGGGCCACCGTGAGCGGGTCGCGGAGATTCGCCGCCTTGTCGCGGCTCAGCCAGGCCTCGCGGTGGTCGGCGGCTGGGCGGCGGGGAACGGTTTGGCGTCGGTGGTGCCGGACGCTCGGGCCCAGGCCATCGAGCTCGCGGCCCGCGCCCTATGACGTTGATCACTTCTGCGGCTCTACAGACCGTAGAAGAGGTTTTGAATTCGATTTTGGCCTGAACGAAGGAGCACACTGGAAGCCATGAGCCACACTTTTGACGAATCTGTCACCAAAACTCGGCCGGAGGGTGACGCCACCCCCGAGGCTCCCGAGCAGCTCTTCTTCACCCTCTGGACTGTCTTCGGCCGCGTCCCGGGCACCGACGCCCCCTCGGCCAGCGCCGTCTCCGATTTCGAGTCGCTCGTGGCGCGCCTCGGCGAGAAGGGCGTGACGGTCCGCGGCCTGTACGACGTCTCCGGCCTCCGCGCGGGAGCCGACGTCATGGTGTGGGTCCACGGCCCGAAGGCGGAGGACCTCCAGCAGGCCGTCCGCGACATCCGCCGCACCGAGCTCTTCGCCGGCACCGAGCAGACGTGGAGCGCGATGGGCGTGCACCGCGAGGCCGAGTTCGCGAAGAGCCACACCCCGGCCTTCTCCCGCGGCGTCGAGCCCAGCACGTGGCTCACGGTCTACCCGTTCGTGCGTTCCTACGAGTGGTACCTGCTCCCCGCCGACGAGCGGTCGCGCATGCTCCGCGACCACGGGCTCCTGGGCCGCGACTTCCCGCAGGTCATTTCGAACACGGTGTCCGCGTTCGCCCTCGGCGACTGGGAATGGATCCTCGCCCTCGAGGCGCCCGAGCTCGTGGATCTCGTGGACATGATGCGCCACCTCCGCTACACCGACGCGCGCAACCATGTGCGCGAGGAGATCCCGTTCCACACGGGACGCCGTGTCTCCGCGGCCGAGGTCGCCGAGGTCCTCTCGTGAGCATGCCCGCCGGACTTCCCGAGGTGCTCGAGGTCTCCACCGCCATCAATCCGGTCACGGAGGCCGGGCGGATGGAGCCGAAGCAGTACGACGCCGTCCTCCTTGCCTCGTTCGGCGGCCCTGAAGGCCAGGACGACGTGATCCCGTTCCTCCGCAACGTCACCCGTGGGCGCGGCATCCCGGACGAGCGGCTCGAAGAGGTGAGCCATCACTACCGGGCCTTCGGCGGCGTGAGCCCCATCAACGCCCAGAACCGCGAGCTCAAGGCCGCCCTCGAAGCGGAGCTCGCCGCGCGGGGGATCGAGATCCCCGTCTACTGGGGCAACCGCAACTGGGACCCCTACATCCCCGAGACGCTTCAGAAGATGTACGACGACGGCCATCGCCGCGTCCTCATGGTCACCACGAGCGTCTACTCGTGCTATTCGAGCTGCCGCCAGTACCGTGAGGACATCGGCGTCGCGCTCGAGGAGACCGGGCTCGCCGGCCGCCTCGAGGTGGACAAGGTCCGCCAGTACTTCGACCACCCCGGTTTCGTGGAGCCCTTCGTCGAGGGGACGACGGCGGGACTCAACCAGGTGCGCGAGGCCCTCGGCGCTGCTGACGGGTCACGGGACGGGGAGATCCGCGTCCTGTTCTCGACGCATTCGATTCCCACCCGTGACGCCGAGGCCGCGGGCCGTTCCGGGGCGGAGCCGCGCGAGTTCGAGGGCGGGTCGGCGTACGTGGCCCAGCACCTCGCCAACGCCCGCGCGATCGTGCGGGCCGTTGCGCCCGATGTGAAATGGGACCTGGTCTACCAGTCACGGTCCGGTGCACCGCACATCCCGTGGCTCGAGCCCGACATCAACGACCACCTCGAGGCGATCGCCGCAGGCGACGGCGATGAGCCGTCCGTCAAGGGCGTCGTCATCGTGCCGCTGGGCTTCGTGAGCGACCACATGGAAGTCGCCTGGGACCTCGACACGGAGGCCCTCGAGACGTGCGAGAAGCTGGGCGTCGCCGCCGTCCGCGTCCCGACCCCCGGCGTGCACGGCAAGTTCGTGGCCGGCCTCGTGGACCTCATCTGCGAGCGGACGAGCCAGGACACCATCGCGGACCGCCCGCACGTGACCGATCTCGGCCCCTGGTACGACGTGTGCCGGCCGGGGTGCTGCGAGAACTTCAGGGGAGCGAAGCCGGTAATAGCAGAAGCGGGAACAGCGGCGGGAACAGCGGCGGGAACAGCGGCGGGAACAGCTGCCGGCCCTGGGACGGAGCGCTGACCATGTCCGTCCGCATCGGGACGCGTGGAAGCGCACTCGCCCTCACCCAGACGCAGCAAACTGCCGACATGCTCGCCGCCGTCGGCGGCTTCGAGACCGAGCTCGTCCGAATCAAGACCGAAGGGGACGTCCGGACCGGCTCGCTGGCACAGCTCGGCGGGACCGGGGTCTTCGTGGCGGCCCTGCGTGAGGCGCTGCTCGCCGATCGCTGCGACGTCGCGATTCACTCGCTCAAGGACCTTCCCACCGGTGGAACTCCCGGCCTCGCGCTCGGCGCGATTCCCGAGCGGGCAGACGTCCGCGACGTGCTGTGCGCCCGCGATGGCCTCACGCTCGCGCAGCTTCCCGAAGGGGCCAAGGTCGGCACGGGCTCGCCGCGCCGGGCGGCTCAGCTGAGGGCGGCGCGCCCGGATCTCGAGGTCCTCGACATCCGCGGCAACGTCGACACCCGGCTCGGTCGCGTTCCCGGCCTCCCGGGCAACTCGGCTGGTTCTGTCGGTGGCACGACTGGCGACCTCGACGCCGTCGTCCTCGCCGCGGCCGGCCTCAGCCGCCTTGGGCGCACCGAGGTGGTCAGCGAGTACTTCGAGCCCGACGTCATGCTGCCCGCGCCGGGGCAGGGCGCGCTCGCCGTCGAATGCCGGCTCGACGACGCACCCGCGCGCGAGAACGGGGTGCTGGTGAAGGATGCCATCCAGGGCGTGCTCGCCCAGGCCCTTGCCGCGATCGACGACGCAGACACTCGCCTCGCGGTGAGCGCCGAGCGGGCACTCCTTGCCAGGCTCGAGGCCGGCTGTGCCGCCCCTGTCGGCGCGCTGGCCCGCCGGAAGGGAAGCCTCCTCTACCTCGACGCCGTCGTGTGCTCGCCCGACGGAACCCGAAGCGTCCGGCTCAACAAGGCAACCGACGGCCTGACGGACGTCGGCGCCCACCTTCTGGGCATCGAGCTCGCGGAGGAGCTGTTGGCGCAGGGCGTCGCCGAGTTCGCGGAGCTGGGCGCCTGAGCATGACGATCGAGGATCCGCGGTCCGACGCCCCGCTCGCCGGGCGGCGGGTGCTTCTCACCCGGAGCCCGGATCGGGCCGGCGCGATGGCATCCGCGCTTGCCCGCGCGGGGGCCGAACCCCTGCTGCTTCCCCTCATCGACTTCGAGCGCGCGCCCGAGGCCCAGCCGCTCGCTGAGGCATTGGAGCGCTTGGCCGCGGGGGAGTACTCATGGCTCGTGGTCAGCAGCATCACGACCGTGCGGGCGCTCAAGGAAGTCGCTGCAGAGCGCGGAACGAGCCTGAGCGAGCTGGTCCCGGTTGGGACTCGGGTGGCCACGATCGGGCCGAGCTCGCGGCGAGTGCTCGAGGCGGAGGGGCTGCGCGTGGACCTCGCGCCCGAGGGCAGGCAATCCGCCGAAGGCCTCCTCGAGATGTGGGCCTACTCCGACGACGGCGGAGCGGCGGGTTCCGCCGGAGCCAGCGCCGTGCGGATCCTCCTCCCGCAGAGCGACCTCGCCGCGCCGACCCTTGCCGAGGGACTCGAGGAACGCGGTTGGGCCGTCGAACCCGTCATCGCCTACCGCACCGTCGACTATCCGGCGGACCCCGGGCGGCGACTCACCGCGGAACTAGCCGTCGGCGCCGAGCCGAGCTCCGCCGTCGTCCTCTCGCCCCAGGATGCGAACGCCGAGCTTGCCGAAGGACGGCTGAGCGCCGTCGTCGCAGCATCGCCGAGTGCCGCCCGCCGTATCCACGAGACGCTGAACCCCCTGGACGCCACTCTGCTTGTGGCGATCGGGCAGCCCACGGCCGAGGAACTGCGTGCGCTCGGCCTCGGCGTGGCGGCGACAGCGGCACAGCCGACGCCCGAGGGGATCGTCGACGCCGTCGTGCACGCTCTCTTGCTGACCCCTGGAATCTCTCCTTGGAAGGACACACCGTGAGCTTCCCGATCCACCGCCCGCGCCGCCTCCGCCAGACCCCGGCTCTGCGCCGCCTCGTCGCGGAGACCCGTCTCCACCCCGCGGAGCTGATCCTGCCGGTGTTCATCCGGGAGGGGCTGACCGAGCCGGCCCCCCTGCAGTCGATGCCGGGCATCGTGCAGCACACGACCGATACTCTCAAGCGCGCTGCGGTCGAGGCCGCGGAGCTCGGGCTGGGCGGCATCATGCTGTTCGGCGTGCCGGAGACCCGGGACGCCGTGGGCTCGGCCTCGCTCGATCCCGAGGGCGTCCTCAACGCCGCCATCCGCAGCGTGCGCGCCGAAGTCGGGGACGACCTCGTGGTGATGAGCGACGTGTGCCTCGACGAGTTCACGGACCACGGACACTGCGGGGTGCTCGACGCGCAGGGTCGCGTCGACAACGACGCGACTCTCGAGATCTATGCGCAGATGGCCGTCGCCCAGGCCGAGGCCGGCGCTCACGTCCTCGGGCCCAGCGGAATGATGGACGGCCAGGTCGCGGTGATCCGCCAGGCGCTCGACGCCGCCGGGCAGCAGGACGTCTCGATCGTCGCCTACGCCGCGAAGTATGCCTCGGCGTTCTATGGCCCGTTCCGCGAGGCCGTCGACTCTCAGCTCAAGGGCGACCGCCGCACCTATCAGATGGACGCGGCCAACCGTCGGGAGGCGATCCTCGAGGTGGAGCTCGACCTCGAGGAGGGTGCGGACATGATCATGGTCAAGCCCGCCATGAGCTACCTCGACATCCTCGCCGACGTCGCCTCGATGAGCCCGGTGCCTGTTGCGGCCTACCAGATCTCCGGCGAGTACGCGATGATCGAGGCGGCGGCGGCGAACGGCTGGATCGACCGGAAGGCATCGATCCTTGAGTCCGTGCTCGGGATCCGCCGGGCAGGCGCGAATCTGGTGCTCACGTACTGGGCTCCCGAGATCGCGGGCTGGCTCCGCGAGGGGTAGCCGCGAGTCGCGCGGGAATGAAGCGGCAGAGGAGGCGGTTTGCATGCATATGCATGGAACAAGTGAGCAGTCGTCCACCGTTCTCCTTGGCCTCAACACGTTCGGCGACGTCGGCACGAGTGCCGACGGCTCGCCGAAGCCCCACGCTCAGGTGATCCGCGAGGTCGTCGAGGAGGGCAAGCTCGCGGATCAGGTGGGGCTGCACGCCTTCGGCGTGGGGGAGCACCACCGCAAGGACTTCGCGGTCTCGGCGCCCGAGGTCCTCCTGGCCGCAGTCGCCGCCGAGACCCAGAACATCCGGCTCGCTTCCGCGGTCACGGTCCTCTCCTCCGACGACCCCGTCCGCGTGTTCCAGCGCTTCTCGACGCTCGACGCCATCTCGCAGGGCCGCGCCGAGGTGATCCTCGGGCGCGGATCGTTCATCGAGTCCTTCCCGCTGTTCGGCCTGGACCTCGAGGACTACGAGGTGCTCTTCGAGGAGAAGCTTGAGCTCTTCGACCGGGTGCGATCCCAGAAGCCCGTCCACTGGGAGGGCCGCACGCGTGGTCCCATCCGAGGCCTGACCGCGTATCCGCACCTCGAGGAGGGGCTCCTCGACACGTGGATCGGCGTGGGCGGAACGCCGCAGTCCGTGGTTCGGGCCGCGCACTACGGCTACCCGGTGAGCTTCGCCATCATCGGCGGGGAGCCTGCCCGCTTCGCGCCGTTCGTCGAGCTGTACAAGCGCTCGCTCGAGAAGTTCGACAAGCCCTACACCCAGCTCGCGACGCATTCGCCCGGGCACGTCTCGGACACGGATGAGCAGGCCCGCGAGGAGCTTTTCCCGCACTGGCTCGCGATGCGCAACCGGCTCGGCGCCGAGCGCGGGTGGGGCCCCGGCAGCAGGACCGAGTTCAATGCGCAGGCCTCCCGGGCCGGTGCCCTCTACGTCGGCTCGCCGGAGACCGTGGCCCGCAAGATCGCCGACACCCATCGCGCCCTCGGCACGGAGCGATTCGACCTCAAGTACTCCAACGGGACGCTCCCGCACGACGCCATGATGAAGAGCATCGAGCTCTTCGGCACCAAGGTGGCCCCGCTCGTCGCCGACATGCTGGCGTAACCACTGCGCTCCAGTCCGCTTCTTCGGCCCGCGGATCGTGTCGCCCAGCAACGCGCCGCGGGCCGAACTGGTTGGGAAGTCTCAAGCGGACAGGAACGCATGGACGGTGCCGCGGGAGGCGCGGGAACCATAGGAGAGAATGGACCCATGACCACCTCCGAGGACCTCTACAGCCGTGCCCGCTCGCTCATGCCCGGAGGGGTGAACTCTCCCGTCCGCGCCTTCGGGTCCGTGGGCGGCACGCCCCGCTTCATCGTCTCGGCCAAGGGCGCCTACGTCACCGACGCCGACGGGCGCGACTACGCCGACCTCGTGTGCTCATGGGGTCCGGCGCTCCTTGGCCACGCGGTGCCGGAGGTCCTCGACGCCGTCCACGCCGCAGTCGACCGGGGCCTTTCCTTCGGCGCGTCGACGCCGGACGAGGCGGCTCTCGCGCAGCTGGTAGTGGGGCGCGTGCCCGCCGTCGAGCGGCTGCGGATGGTGTCCACCGGCACCGAGGCCACCATGACGGCGATCAGACTGGCGCGCGGCTTCACGGGCCGCGATCTCGTGGTGAAGTTCGCGGGCTGCTACCACGGTCACGTGGACGGCCTGCTCGCCTCGGCCGGTTCCGGCGTGGCGACGCTTGCGCTTCCCGGATCCGCCGGGGTCACGGCCGCGACGGCCGCCGAGACCCTGGTGCTGCCGTACAACGACCTCGACGCCGTGGAGGCCGCCTTTGCCGAGCACGGGGGCCGGATTGCCGCCGTCATCACCGAGGCGGCGCCGGCGAACATGGGCGTGGTGCCGCCGGCCGAGGGCTTCAACGCCGGGCTCCGCCGCATCACTGCTGAGCACGGGGCGCTGTTCATCATGGATGAGGTGCTCACAGGCTTCCGCGTGGGACCCGCGGGCTACTGGGGCCTGACCGGCCAGGGCGAGGGCTGGGCGCCCGATCTCTTCACGTTCGGCAAAGTGATCGGCGGAGGAATGCCGGTCGCCGCGCTCGGCGGCCGTGCCGACGTCATGGAGTTCCTGGCGCCTCTCGGGCCGGTGTACCAGGCGGGCACGCTCTCGGGGAACCCCGTGGCGATGGCCGCCGGCGTGGCCACCCTCTCCCTCGCGACCGACGAGGTCTATGCCCACATCGATGCGCGCTCGCAGGAGCTCTCCGCCGCGCTCTCCGACGCGCTTTCAGCCGAGGGCGTGGACCACTCGATCCAGCGCGCGGGGAACCTCTTCTCCGTCGCCTTCGGCACCTCCGAGCGCGGCGTGCACAATTACGCCGACGCCCAGGCGCAGGAGGCGTTCCGGTACGCGCCCTTCTTCCACTCGATGCTCGATTCCGGCGTGTACCTGCCGCCGAGCGTGTTCGAGGCGTGGTTCCTGTCGGCAGCCCACGACGACGACGCCATGCAGCGCATCTACGACGCCTTGCCAGGCGCGGCGCGAGCCGCAGCGGCCGCGACGCCGGGCGACGCCGTCGTCCACGGCGACTCGCCTGCCGAATCGGACCCGTCGCTCACGGCGAACTGAGGCGCCTCCTACACCGCCTTGACGATCGCCGGCACCTGCTCGGCGAGCAGGGCCACGCCGATGCCCAGCATGACCACGCCGCTTGCGAGCGTCACGATCTGGGCTCGGCGTGGTGCCGAGCGGAGCAGGCGGCGTGCCCCGACGGCCACGAGGCCATAGACGATGACGGTGATCGCCACGTGGGTGAGGCCCATCGCCACGGTCTGGACGGGAACCGGGACCGACGAGCCCGCACGCACGAACTGCGGCATGACGCCAGGAAGAGCAGCAGGCCCTTCGGGTTGATGCCGCTCGTTCCCGCGCCCCGCAGGAAGTCGGCGAACGCTCCGCCGGCCGCCCCGCCGGTCGGCGCGTCCGCCGCGCGGTAGCCCGCTCCGCGCCAGCTGCGCGCCGTCGTGACCCCCAGCCACAGGAGGTACAGCGCCCCGGCGACTGAGAGCCAGGCCACGATATCCGCACGGGCGGCGAGGAGGACTCCGAGGCCCGCGGCGACGAGCGCCGTGTGGGCCACGTATCCCGTGCACAGCCCCGCGATCGAGGGCGCAGCGGAGCGCTCCCGAAGCCCGGCCGAGATCGTGTAGGCCCAATCCGCGCCGGGGGTGAGGGCGAGCGTGAGGGAGACGGCGGCGAATCCCAGGAGGGGCGTGAAGTCCATGCGGCAAGAGTAGGAAAATTGACGCGAAAAGTGCTCACCTCTTCTCGCCCGGCATCGAGTATCTGGGATAGATTCTCTCCGTGATCGACCAACTCGACCGAAGTATCTTGCGCGTCCTCCAGATGGACGGAAGGATCACCGCGACGGCGCTCGCCGCGGAGGTGGGCCTGACCCTCGCTCCGTGCCATCGCAGGCTCAAGGATCTCGAGGCCGACGGGGTCATCCGCGGGTATCGCGCCGAGGTCGATCCCGCCAAAGTCGGCTTGGGCTTCGGGACCATGGTGTTCGCGACCCTGCGCGAGACGTCCAGAGAGGCGATCAAGGCCTTTGAGGCGGCGGTCGTCGAGGAGCCGCAGGTCGTCGAGGCGTACCGCCTGTTCGGCGACCCTGACTATCTGCTCAAGTGCGTTGCCGAGGACCTGCCCGGCTACCAGCGGCTCTATGACGAGCGGCTCGCGGCGCTCCCTGGCTTGGCCAAGCTCACCTCGACCATCGTGATGCGAGATCTGAAAGGAGTCGGCGGGCTGCCGCTCTGAGGCGCCTGGAGGGCTGGACGGAAAAGGGCGACGGCGGCACCCCGGTGAGTGCCGCCGTCGCCCTTTCCTGTGGGACGCCTCGGATCTTTGGGGCGCCTCAGAGCACGTCGCTGAGGAAGCGCTGGAGGCGATCCGTCCGCGGATCGTCGAAGATCTGTCCCGGCGCGCCGCTCTCAACCACGACGCCGCCGTCCATGAACGTGACAGTGTCGGAGACGTTCCGGGAGAAGCCCATCTCGTGGGTCACCACGACCATGGTCATTCCGCCCTTTGCAAGGTCGGCCATGAGCGCGAGCACCCCCTTGACGAGCTCGGGGTCGAGAGCTGAGGTCGCCTCGTCGAAGAACATGACCTCGGGCTTCATCGCGAGCGCTCGGGCGATCGCAACGCGCTGCTGCTGGCCGCCCGAGAGCGTCGCCGGACGCACATCGGCCTTGTGCTTGAGCCCCACGAGGTCGAGCTGCTCGAGTGCCTCGTCGCGGGCCTGGTCCTTGGGCAGCTTGCGCAGCTTGCGGAGCGCGAACGCCACGTTGTCGCCCACCGTCATGTGCGGGAAGAGGTTGAACTGCTGGAATACCATGCCGATCCTGCGGCGCAGCTCGTCAGGGTTGTCCTTCAGCACTGACTTTCCGTCGAGCAGGATGTCGCCCTGGTCCGGCTCGATGAGCCGGTTCATGACGCGCAGGAGGGTCGACTTTCCCGAGCCGGACGGGCCGATGACCGAGGCCGTGGTGCCGGCTGGCACGTTGAGGTCGATCCCGCGGAGCACTTTGTTGCTGCCGAAGGCGAGGTGGATGGCCTTTGCCTCGAGCGATCCAGACGAGAACTGGCTCATTCGTGGGCTCCCTTCCCGACGACGGCCGCGACCTCGTCCGGTTCCTGCTTCTCCGCGCGGCTCTGCGCCCGGCCCGTGCGCAGCCGGGCATCGATCCAGTTGACGAGGTGCGTGAGCGGGACAGTCATCGCGAGGTAGAAGATCGCCGCTGCCACGAGCCCCGACAAGTTGCCGCTCTGGGCGGCCTTGTCCTGACCGATCTGGAATAGCTCGCGCTCAGAGGCCAAGAGTCCGAGGGTGAAGACGAGGGACGAGTCCTTGATCAGCGCGATGAACTGGTTCACGAGCGCTGGCAGCACACGGCGCACCCCTTGGGGGACGACGACGAGTCGCATGGACGGGCCGTAGCCGAAGCCGAGCGCGCGCGCCGCCTCGAGTTGGCCCTTCTCGACGCTCTGGATGCCGGAGCGGAAGATCTCGCCGATGTAGGCAGACGAGATGAGCGAGAGTGCCGCAACGCCCATGGGGTACGGGCTCGTCACCCCCGTGAGCTCGCGGAAGGCAGGTCCGAAGCCGAGGCCGACCGCGAGGATGGTGAGGATCGCCGGGAGTCCACGGAAGACATCCGTGTACACCCGGGCGATCCACCGTGCCACAGGATTCCGGGAGATGCCCATCAGGGCAAGGATCATTCCGAGCACCGTGCCGATGATCCCGGACGAGAGAGCCAACACGATGGTGTTCGGCAGCCCGACCGTGAACATGGCCGGCAGGACCTCGCCGATGACCCTCCAGTCGAAGAAGGTCTCGCCGAGATTGTTCAGGTAATCCATGTGGCGCCTATCTGTTGACTACTTGGCTGCAGTGACCTGAGCGGCCTTGCTGCCGGGCTTCCAGCCCTCGGGGGTCTGTTCCTTGAGGGTCGGGCGGTCGGGGTACCACTGGGCCGTGAGCTTGGACCAGGTGCCGTCGGCGATCACTGCGTCAAGCGCCGAGTTGAGGGCCTCCGTCAGGGCCGGATTGTCCTTGGCCACGGCATAGGCCGTGAAGTTCTGAGTGTTGACCTTCTTCTGGGCGATCGTGGTCCCGTCACCCGGCTTGACCTGGCCCTCGGCCTGCTGCGAAGGGGCAACCCAGGTGTCGATCTGGCCGCTCTTCACGTTCGCGTACACGGTGTTGTAGTCCGGGAAGCGAACGGGCTCGAGCTTGAGGGTGTTCGTCACGAAGTCGTCCTGGACCGTACCCTGCACGACGCCGATGCGGACGCCCTGCTTGAGATCGTCGAAGGTCTTCACCTTTGCGTTCTCCTTCGTCACGATCGCCATGTAGCCGTAGTCATAGCCGTTCGTGAAGGCCACCGTGTCGCGGCGCGCGTCCGTGGTGGAGATCGAGGAGGAGCCCATGTCGAACTGCTTGGTCTTGACCTGCGCGAGAAGGCTCTGGAACTTCGTCGAGACGAACTCGACCTTGAGGCCGAGCTTCGCCGCCATCGCCTTGAGCAGTTCGTTGTCGTAGCCCGTGAACTGACCAGTGGCGTTGTCGAGGTAGATGTTGGGCGGAGCGTCCGAGAGAGTTCCGACCTTGATCGTGCCCGGGGTGATCAGGTTGAGCTTCGACTTGTCGATCTTGTCCAGAGGCGTCACCGAAGCGGTCGTGTACTTGTCGGTGGACTGCTGGTCCGCGCCCTTGAGGGCGTCGGTGGGGCTACCGGACGACGTCGAACCGCCCGCGCCGCACGCAGCGAGCGTGAGGGCGACGACGGCGGCGACCGGGGCGGTCACAAGCCACTTGGGGGACTTGAGCTTCATGGAGCCTTCGCTTTCGTGTGGTGAATGCAGGGCGCGCGAAGAGTGCGCGGGGTGCGCGGCTCGCGCGACTGGGCTGCATACCATTATGTGCGGGGCCCGTGAAACATTCTTTTTCAGAACATATTCCGCAACACTCCTGATCCTCCCGAAGAAAATTCGGTCTCTGGTCTCCTTGCCTCGTTGGAAAAAGCTCAGCGCCGTTCAGCGTGAATGAATGCGAGGCGTCAGGCCGCCGAGTGCGCCGAAATAAGACTGTGAGTTGTGTCTCAAATGCCGGACATGTGCCCGATGGCGGCTGAGAATCGCGGCGCTAGAAGCCGCCGCGGCTCGCGTCCACAGGGGCGAGCACCGGCCATTCGCCTTCGACCACTGCGGCTGGCTTGGTGCGCCTGAGGTAGGTCTGGAAGTCCGCCGCCTGCTCGAGTGACCAGCCGACCTGACTGCGATGGAGCGCTTCGGCGGGCCTGTCCAGCTCGGGGAACTTGACCACCATTGCCTCGAGCAGCTGGGCGGCGGCGAGAGCATCGGCTGCGGAAGTGTGAGCCTCGTCGAGGACGATCCCGTAGTCGTCGCACAGGGCTCCGAGGGTCCTCTTGCCTTTCCGATAGCGCTCGACCTGCTTGTTGATGACGTAGGGGTCGAGCACTGGGAAGCGCGTGAGCTGGGGCAGGCCGTGGCGGGCGCATTCGGCGGCCATGACCGTGAAGTCGTACGAGGCATTGAACGCGACGACAGGAACATCCTGATCGAAGAGCTCCTGAAGCACTTTCGACACCTCTGCGACGACGTCCCGGGCGGGCCGGCCCTCCGAGCGTGCGCGCTCCGTGGTCACTCCGTGGACCTGGGCGGCCTCTGCTGGAATTTCGACGCCGGGGTCGGCGAGCCATTCGTGGTGGGCCTCCACCGATCCCTCGGCGCCCAGCACCACGATGCTGGCCGTGACGATCCTCGCGGCGCGGGCGTTGCGCCCGGTCGTTTCGAGGTCGAACGCCGCCCTGGACTTCGTCTTCCACGTCATGACCCACACGGTATCGACGGGCACCGACATTCCCGGGAGAGGCTCGCCGAGCCCCTAGGCTGGGAACCATGCGGGACGAGTTTGTGGAGGCGGTGCTGGCCGTCGTCGAGCTCGTCCCTCCGGGCACCGTGCTTGCCTACGGAGACGTGGCCGAGCTGCTCGGCATGGGTGGCCCTCGCCAAGTCGGCACCGTCCTCTCCCGGCACGGCGGCGGAGTCCCCTGGTGGCGCGTGATCAAAGCGGCCGGCGGCGCGCCGGAAGGCCATGAGACGGCCGCGCTGGCCAAGTACATCGACGAAGGCACTCCGCTGCGAGGCGACCTGCGGTCGGGGACCTGGAGGGTCGATATGCAGCGCGCCCGTTGGGCACCGGACGATGCCGAGCTGGATGCGGTGGACTCCATCGCGGACGCGTTGTGGGAACGGGTCCACGGTCCGCGCGGAAGAATGTCGGACCCGGATGGTGAGCTACGGCCATGACGGATTCGACAGTCCAGGGGATGCGCCTCCTGCCCCCGCGGGAGCGCTCCTCGGCTGGCCCCTGGGCGCCGTCGCCCGACCAGCAGGCGATCCTCGAGCTCCGCCAGGGGTGCGGCCCCGTGCTGGTCTGGGGTGCTCCGGGGACCGGGAAGAGCCGGGTCCTCGTGGAGGCGGCGGTCACCCGGGTGGAGCGGGATGGGGTGGACCCTTCCCATGTCCTGATCCTCGCTCCCTCCCGCGCAGCGTCCGCCCGGCTGCGGGACGCCTTCACGGCGCGGTTGAACCGCAGCCTGAGCGCTCCGCCCGCTCGGACGTGGCAGTCCTATGCGTTCGACCTCATCCGGCGCGCGCGGGCCGAAGGCCGTCTGGAGTGGCTGCCTCGCGCTCCACGCCTCCTCTCCGGCGCCGAGCAGGATCTCATCGTGAAGGAACTGCTCGAAGGCCACCGCTCTATGGGCCGCGGCCCCGAGTGGCCGGCGAGCCTGACAGGCGCCCTCGCCACCCGGGGCTTCCGGCATGAGGTCCGCGAGCTCTTCGACCGCGTGACCGAATACGGCGCGACCGCCCGCGATCTTGCGGTGCTGGGACGCCGAACAGGAAAAGGCGAATGGGAAGCTGCAGCCCAGCTGTACCGGGAATACCGGGACGTCCTCGAACTCCGCATGCCGGAGGCCTTCGATCCTGCGGGCATCATCACCGCGGCGCGGCAGATCCTGCTCGATGATCCGGAACTCCTCGAGGCCGAGCGTTCCCGATTGTCGGTCCTCGTCATGGATGACGTGCAGGAGTCGAATCCCGCAGTGCTCGAGCTCCTCGCCGTGATCGGCGCAGGGCGGGACGTGATCGCGGCAGCGGCGCCCGACGTCGTCGTGCAAGGGTTCCGAGGCGCGCGTCCCGACCTCGTCCCGCGGCTGCGGGATCTCCTCGGGCACGTCACCGAGAGGAGCCTCAGCACTTCGCACCGTCTGCCGCCGGACATCGCGACGGCCTGGCAGTCAGTGGCGTCGCGCATCTCGGCGGTGCCGGGGGGCCAAGCGGCGCGCCAGCTCGACCACGCCGCCCTGTTCGAGCCGGCGAGTTCTGTCGAGGCGCACGTGTTCCACTCGCCCATGCACGAACTCCGGTACCTCGCGCACCGCATTCAGGACGCACGTCTCCTCCGTGACGTGGGCTATGGCGACATGGCGATCATGCTTCGCTCCGGGACCAAACTGGCGCAGGTCCAGAGATTCCTGGCAGCTCAGGGGATCCCCGTGAAGGTGCCTGTTGCCGAGACCGCAGTGCGCGACGAGGCGGCCGTGCGGCCGCTCCTGACCGCTTACCGCATCGCGCTCGAACCCGGAGAACTCACGCCAGAGGCCGCCGTCGAGCTGCTCTCGTCCCGCATCGGCGGGGCATCGGCGCTCGAGCTCCGGCGGCTGCGCCAAGCGCTGCGGCAGCTCGAACTCGCCAGCGGAGGTGGGCGCGCCAGCGACGCGCTCCTCGTCGAAGCGCTCGTGGCTCCCGGAGTCTTGGCTGAGCTGGGCGTCGAAGGTCAAGCGGCTCGGCGGATCGGGCGGATGCTCGAGCAGGGTCGGAGGGCCGCCGCGGAGCCAGGAGCAACCGCTGAGACCGTCCTCTGGGCGCTCTGGGAGGCTGCCGGGCTGTCCGAGCGGTGGTACAGGCTCGCGGTCGAGGGAGGCCAGCTCGGACTGCGGGCAGATCGGGACCTCGACGCCCTCATGGCCCTCTTCCACACCGCCGAGCGCTACGTGGACCGATTGCCCGGCGCCTCTCCGGCCCAGTTCCTGGACTACCTCGTCGAGCAGGAAATCCCCATGGACACCTTGGCGCCCCGCGCTCAGGCGGACGACGCCGTGGAGCTCCTCACGCCGGCAAGCGCGGCGGGGCGGGAGTGGCAGCTCCTGTTCGTCGCTGGCCTTCAGGATGGGGTCTGGCCCAACAACCGGCTGCGTGGCGAACTCCTCGGCAGCACGATGTTCACGGACTGCCTCGAGCTGGGGCCGGTCGACGCGATGCTCGTGACGCCGCGGAGCCGGCTGCGGGACATCCGCTACGACGAGCTCAGGATGTTCTCCGCCGCCATCTCGCGCGCTTCGGAACGGCTGGTCTGCACGGGTGTTCGCTCCGAGGATGAGGTGCCCTCGCCGTTCCTCGATCTCGTGGATCCTCTGCCCGACGGCCAGTCCCTGCGCCCCTTCACGGATGTGCCTCGCGCGCTCGGCCTGCGACCGCTCGTGGCCGAGCTGCGCCAAGCGGCGGAGGAGGGCGGACGGGACGCTTCGCACGCCGTCGACCTTCTCGCCCGCTTGGCCCGTGCAGGAGCTCCCGGCGCGCACCCCGAAGACTGGTATGGCCTCGCGGCGATGACGGGACCGGGCCCCGTGGTTCCGGACGGACAGACCGTCTTCGTTTCCCCGTCCAAGGTGGAGACCGCCACGAAGAATCCGCTGGACTGGTTCGTAGCGGCGGCGGGCGGCGAACCGGCCACAGATTTCGCGCGCAGCCTGGGAACGCTGGTGCACGCCATCGCCCAGGAGCTGCCGCATGGAACCGCCGCGGAGTATCTCGGCGAGCTCGAACGGAGGTGGCCGAGCCTCGGCCAGGACGACTCCTGGGAAGCGCAGCGTGACTACGAACGGGCGCGGGCCATGCTCACCAAGCTCTCCGCGTACGTGCGGACGAGCGGCCGCGAGCTGCTTGCGGTGGAAGCGGATTTCGAGGCCCCTCTCGCGGCCGTGGGGTCCTCGGAGATCGCCCAGCGCACGGTGATCAGAGGGCAAGTTGACCGGCTTGAGGTCGACGACGACGGACGTCTCGTCGTCGTCGACCTGAAGACCGGCAAGAGCAAGCCGAAGTCGGCCGATGTCCCGCGCCACGCGCAGCTCGCCGCCTATCAGGTTGCCGTCGCCGCAGGAGCCTTCGGAGACGAGGCGACCGATAGCCGGCCCGGTGGCGCGGAGCTGGTCCAACTCGGAGACTCCGCCAAAAACGTGTCGGTTCAGCAGCAGCCTCCGCTCGACGAACCTCAGTGGGCGGTCGAACTGGTGGAGAGGGCCGCGGAGACGATGTCAGGAGAGGTGTTCGCTGCACGTCATGACGCCGCAAACAGCTTCGCCGGCGGCTGCCGCCTGCCCGAGATCTGCCCACTCTGCTCTCGGGGAAAGCAGGTGACTGAGTGACAATCGGTCTCGACGCCGAACTGGTGGAGGGCATCGACGGCCCTCCCGAATCCGGGCTTCCCGAGCCGCGATTCACGCCAGAGGAACTCTCCGAGCTGCTAGGCCAGCACCGGCCGACCCCTCAGCAGTCCGAGATCATCTCGTCCCCGCTCGCGCCGAGGCTCGTCGTCGCGGGCGCTGGTTCCGGCAAGACGGCGACGATGGCTGACCGCGTCGTCTGGCTGGTGGCCAACGGCTGGGTACGCCCGGACGAGATCCTCGGAGTGACGTTCACCCGGAAGGCCGCAGGTGAACTGTCGGCCCGAATCCGCGCTCAGCTCGCCAAGCTCGCTCGGGCAGCCAGGCAGCGAGGGCTCACCCTTGCGCCCGGGGTCCTGGACCAGGAGGCCTTGGATCCGACCGTCTCCACCTACCACTCGTTCGCCAACGGCATCGTCCAGGACCACGGCCTGCGCATCGGAGTGGAAAGGGACGCCGTGCTCCTTGGAGCAGCCCAGTCGTGGCAGCTCGCCTCGACCGTGGTGGAGGCTTACGACGGCGCGATCTGGGAGGGCTTTCCGGCAAGGAGCACGCTCGTGGGGGCCGTGATGGCGTTCGCCTCCGAATGCGCCGAGCATCTGGCCGATCCAGAGCAGGTCCGGGCGTGGCTGAACGACGAGGCCGAGCGACTGTCCTGCCTTCCGCCTGTCCTCGCCGGAGGTCGGGGGCCAGCCGCCGCTGCAGCCAAGCTGGTCTCGACGCTGCGATCCCGCGCCGCCGTCGCCGGTCTCGTGGTGCGCTTCGGCGAGGCGAAGCGCCGCCGCGGTGCCCTGGATTACGGGGATCTCGTCGCCCTCGCCGCTCGGATCGCGCGGGATGTGCCGGAAACCGGTCGACTCCTCAGAGCCCAATACCGTACCGTCCTCCTCGACGAGTTCCAGGACACGTCCCACGCGCAGACCGTCCTGTTCTCGCAGCTGTTCGGCCACGGACACTCGGTCATGGCCGTGGGGGACCCCAACCAGTCGATCTACGGCTTCCGGGGCGCCTCGGCGGGCCAGCTCGCCTCGTTCCCCGAAACGTTCTCGGAGCTCCTCCCCGACGGGAGGCGAGGGCGGGCGGCAGTGAGCCATCTCACCACCGCTTGGCGCAACAGCGTGTCCGTGCTTGCCACGGCCAACGTCGTCGCTGGCCCACTGCGCCGCCCCGCCCCCTACGCGCCGACGGCGGCTCGGGCGGAAGTCCGCACGCTCGAACCCAGCCCGTTCGCCGGGCAGGGCACGGTTCGCCTCGGTTGGTTCCGGGACGAGCTCGAGGAGGCGGCAGCCGTGGCCGACGAGCTTCAGGCCTGGTCTCGTGAGCACGGCGCGAACGCTCCCACCATGGCCGTCCTCTGCCGGAAGCGGGCTCAGTTCGCGTCCATCCAGCGTGAGTTCGACCGTCGTCGCATGCCCTACGAGGTCGTCGGGCTGGGTGGCCTGCTGGACACGCCGGAAGTCGTCGACGTGGTCAGCACCCTCCGCGTCATCGCGGATCCGGGACGCTCCGACGCCCTCATGCGCCTGATGGCCGGCGCCCGCTGGCGCATCGGACCGGCGGACCTGATGGCGCTCGCAGACTGGTCACGCCATCTGGCGGCGAGGCGGGCGCGCGCGGCGCGGCCGGGCGAGCAGGATCTCGACGCGCCGGGAACGGCGGAGGAGGTGCTTGTCGAGGGCGACCTCGCAGAAGCCGCGAGCTTGGTCGAAGCGCTCGATCGCCTTCCGCGCCCGGATTGGGTCTCCGGGGCAGGGCGGTCGATCAGCGAAGAGGGGCTTCACCGTCTGGGCCGTCTGCGGGACGAGCTCCGGACCCTTCGGATGCTCAGCTCCGACGACCTCGGCACCCTCGTCGCCCACGTTGAGCGCTCACTGCTCCTCGACATCGAACTTGCGGCCCGTCCGGGGGTGTCGCTCCATCAGGCGCGTCGCAACCTCGATGCCTTCCAAGAAGCCGCAGCCTCGTTCCTCGCGCAGTCCACCTCATCCGAACTGCTGGCCTTCCTAGCATGGCTCGAGGCCGCGGCGCAGGAGGAATCGGGGCTGGACATGGCGCCTAGCGAGCCCACGCCCGGGGCCATCCAGCTGCTGACTGTTCACGCCTCGAAGGGGCTTGAGTGGGACGCCGTCGTCGTGGCCGGTCTGAATCATGGTGCCTTCCCCAGCGGCGGCAACGACCGTTGGACCAGCGGGCACGAGGCGCTTCCGTGGCCTCTGCGAGGCGACAGGAGAGAGCTGCCCCAGTGGGACGCCGACCAGGCGGACCTGAAAGGATGCGTCGAGGCGGAGAAGGCTTTCGCTGAGGACGCGACGGAGCACTCCGAACGGGAGGAGCGCCGCCTTGCCTACGTCGCCTTGACGCGCGCCAAGAGCCTGCTCGTGGTCACGGGCTCTGCGTGGTCCGCGAGTCGCGCTAAGCCGGCAGGCCCGTCCGTGTTCCTGTCCGAGTTGCGGGACGCCGCCGAGGAGCAGGGATTCGAGGTCCTCTCGTGGATCGACGACGCAGAGTTGCCAGCCGAGAACCCCCTGACCGCGGAACCCGAGACTGCGCTATGGCCCTACGATCCGCTCGAGGGGCCCCTCGATGCGGCAACGGGACAGCGGCGCAGTCTCGCTCCAGGGCGGCGGGAGGCGCTCGAGCGCTCGGCCGCCGCGGTTCTCACCGCGCTCCATGGACCTCCCGCTGAGCAGCTCCCGGCACCCTCGGCGAGGGTGCGGTCATGGCTGCGCGAAGAACAGCTGCTGCTCGCGGACCGCGCCAAGGCCGACGACGGCGGGGGAGTGCGTCTTCCAGAGCATCTGTCCGCGTCGGCGCTCGTCGCGCTCGGTGAGGATGCCGAGGCGGTGATCCGCCAGCTCCGTCGGCCTGTGCCCCGACGTCCGGGCATGGCGGCACGCCGCGGAACCGCCTTCCACGCATGGGTCGAGGAGTACTTCGCGCAGAGCGCCATGCTCGAGCTCGAGGGCCTCGACCATGCCGACGAATTCGTGGACGAGGCCTACGATCTGCCGTCCTTCGTGGACGCGTTCAAGGCGTCGGAATGGGCGCACCGGAGCCCCGCGTTCGTAGAAGTCCCCATCGAAACCCGGGTGGGACCGGTCGTGGTGCGCGGGCGCGTCGATGCCGTCTTCCGCAACGCGGACGGGACGTGGGAGCTCGTGGACTGGAAGACCGGCCGGGCGCCCACCGGTCGCGACGCAGCCGCCCGCTCGGTCCAGCTCGCGGTCTACCGCCTCGCCTGGTCGCGCCTGCACGCCCTGCCGCTGGATCAGGTCACCGCGGCGTTCTTCTACCTCGGGGATGGTCAGGTCGTGCGCCCCGACCGGCTTGCGGGGGAGGCCGAGCTCGAAGGGATCATCACCCGCGCGCTCGGATAGTCCTCAGTCGTGACCGGCGGTGCTCCGGGCGCCCGGAGCAAGGCCCTCGACCAAGGGAATCGCATCCGTGGCGGGCGCGCTGGCGGAGGGGTTCACTGGGGCGTCGGAAGTGTCGGCGGCCAGTTCGGAAGGCTCGCGGGCGGCCTCTTCGGCCGGGGCCTCGACGGCCTCCTGCTCCTCGATGTCCGCCGCAAGCTGGCGGAGCATGTCCTGGCCGTCTCGGGCGGCCTCGGCGTCGCCGAGCGCGAGTGCCTTCACGAGGTACTGCGCGAGCGCGAACTCGGCGGCGAGCGACGCACGGCGCAGGAGGTGCGGGTCCACCGGTTCCTGCCTAGCCTCGTGGTAGGCGGCGACGACGGCGTCGACGAACTGGGGCTCGTTCGACGCCACGAGCCAGGCAAGGTCGTCGGCAGGATCCCCGACCCTCAGGTCGGTCCACCCAATGACCGCGCTGACCCGCCCGTCGTCGACCAGCAAGTTGTCCTCGTGCAGGTCACCGTGGACCACGGTCGGGTTGAAGCGCCACAGGCTCACGTCCTCGAGCGCGTTCTCCCAGCGGCGGAGCAGCACCGGCGGGATCTGGCCGGTTGTGGCCGCCTGATCGAGCTCGTTGAGCCGGCGCTGACGAAACTGATTTGCGGTGTAGGCGGGGAGATCAGCCCCGTCCACCAGCGAATGCGGCAGGGCATGGATGGCGGCAAGCGCGGCGCCGATGTCCTTCACGAGCCGCGGCCCTCCTTGCGCGAGCTCGGAGAGTTCCCGGACCGTGCCGGCGAGGTGGGTGTAGACGCACGTGGTGAGATCCCCGAGGCTCACGGTCCCGGCCACGGCCGGCATCTGGAACGGCAGTTCCGCGCGGACCGCAGGGCCGAAGGCCCGCAGAACCAGCATTTCCGTCTCCAGCCGGGCGCTCGCCTCAGTGCCTCTCGGGGAGCGGACGCGCCATCGACGGCGGTCGGCCCCTTGGATGAGGGCCGAATCGAAGTCTGTTGCGTCGTCGGGCGATGGTCCGACCGCCACGGGCTCGAGACCGGGGACGGCAGCGGTCGCGAGGGCAGCCAGCTCCATGGGGGTACGTCTCACCCTGTCCACGGTAGCCCGCCAGACCGGGCGTTCCGTGGCGCATTGCGGCGTGTCCCCGCACCGAGCACCGTCCACAGGCCCGCGTCCCGCGTGTGCGGCTGTCGGCAAGGGTCAGTACGGTAGGACTATGACGTCTCGCCCCACCCCGCTGAGCTCTGCTTCATCCGTCGCTCCCGTGGCTGGGGCCCTCTCGCCGACGCTGCTTCCCATTCAGGCCGCCGCACTGGATCGAAGGAGCGAAGAGCGTGCGGATCCCGCGTTCCTCGATGGACTCCTGCGCGCGCCGGGCACGCTGGCGGTGCTGATGGCGCAGCGGCGCAGCGCGATGGAGGGGGAGGGGCTCGTGGTGCTTCCCACGTCGACGCTTCCGTCGGAGTGGCTCGAGCACCTCGTCGTCTATCTCGGCAGGGTTCCGGAAGGGGCACCCGAGGCCTATCCCGTGGGTGCCGAAGTCGTCCTCGTGGTGCTGCCGGAGCCTGTCGAACCGGTTGCCGGCGTCATGTCCGAGCCCGCCGCCGCGGGAGCAGGGCTTCTCCCGTCCGCCGTCCATTGGTCCGGCTTCCGCGAGGTCGGCGCCTCGATGCATCCGTTCGAGGCCGGACTGGTCCTCGAGGCCTACGCGATCGCCAACTGGCACGAATCGCATCCCCGCTGCCCTCGCTGCGGCGCGCTGACGCTCGTGACCATGAGCGGATGGGTCCGCGTCTGTCCGGAGGACGGTTCGGAGCATTTCCCGCGAACGGACCCTGCGATCATCGTCACCGTTGTGGGTCCTGATGACCGAGTCCTGCTGGGACGCGGCGCCCGAATGCGCTCCACCATGTTCTCCACCCTGGCGGGCTTCGTGGAGCCCGGGGAGTCCCTCGAGCAGGCGGTGGTGCGCGAGATCGCCGAGGAGGTCGGCGTTCGCGTGACCGAATGCCAGTACCTCGGTTCCCAGCCGTGGCCCTTCCCGGCATCCCTCATGCTGGGGTTCACGGCCCGCACAGAGGACACCGAGGCGCGCGTGGATGGCGAAGAGGTTATCTTGGCGCGGTGGTTCGACAGGGACGAGCTCCGTGCGGTCGTCGCCTCAGGGGAAATCACGCTCCCGACGCGGGCGTCCATTTCGCGCGCCCTGATCGAGCACTGGAACGGAGGCCCCATCGACGAGCCCTCCGTCGCCCGGGCTTCCTCATGACAGCGGAAACACTGTCGCTGGAGGAACGCCTCCTCAGCGGGCTCGACGAGGAGCAGAGGGAGGTCGCCACCACCCTGCACGGGCCACTGTGCGTCCTTGCAGGGGCCGGAACCGGAAAGACGAGGGCGATCACGCACCGCATCGCCTACGGCGTGCATTCCGGCGTCTACCAGCCTCAACGCCTCCTCGCCGTGACGTTCACCGCACGCGCGGCCGCCGAGATGCGGAGCCGTCTCCGGGATCTTGGCGCCGGCGGGGTGCAGACCCGGACCTTCCATGCCGCGGCGCTGCGCCAGCTCCAGTACTTCTGGCCCCAGGCCGTGGGTGGGCAGCTCCCCGGTCTCCTCGAACACAAGGCCCAAGCGATCGCGGAGGCGGCGCGCCGCCTGCGCGTCACGCTGGATCGCGCAGCGATCCGGGATCTTGCCTCGGAACTCGAATGGGCGAAGGTGTCCATGATCACTCCCTCGACGTACCTCGAGGCGGCGAAGGGCCGGGGCGAGCCGGGCGGGCTCCAGCCAACTGCCGTAGCCCGGCTGTTCCAGGCGTACGAGGACGTCAAGCTGGACAGGAACCTCATCGACTTCGAGGACGTCCTGCTGATCACGGTCGGCATTCTGCAGGAGGACCCGAAGGTCGCCGCAGAGGTCCGCGAACAGTACCGGCACTTCGTCGTCGACGAGTATCAGGACGTGTCTCCGCTGCAGCAGCGGCTCCTCGAGCTCTGGCTCGGCGGCCGCGAGGAGCTATGCGTTGTGGGCGACGCCAGCCAGACCATCTACTCGTTCACCGGCGCGACCTCGGCCCACCTCCTTGAGTTCGGGCAGCGCTTCCCGGACGCGAAGATCGTGAAGCTCGTGCGCGATTATCGTTCGACTCCTCAGGTTGTGGACCTGGCCAACAGGCTGCTTGCTGCGCGGCGCAGCGGGGGCCCCGCCGCAGACCGCCTCTGGGCCGAGCCGCTCCAGCTCACCGCGCAGCAGCCAGCTGGCCCCGAGCCGGAATTCACCGAATGCAGCGACGACGAGGCTGAGGCGGCCGCCGTCGCGCGCCGCATCGGTCAGCTGGTAGCAGCCGGGACAGAACCCAAGGACATCGCGGTGCTGTTCAGGACGAACGGCCAGTCTGAGGCGTTCGAACAGGCTCTCGCTTCGGCCGGCATCGGGTACCAGCTGCGTGGCGGGGAAAGGTTCTTCAATCGGCGTGAGGTGCGGGACGCCGTCGCGCAGCTGCGCACGGCGGCGCGGAGCCAACCTGCGGGAGTTCCCCTGGGACAGGCCGTGCGGGACGTGCTCTCGTCGCTGGGCTACGCCGACGAGGCGCCCTCGGGCAGCGGCGCGACGCGTGAGCGCTGGGAATCACTGTCTGCCCTCGTCGCTCTCGCCGACGAGCTCTCGGCGGCGCGTGGCGAGGACTTCGGCATGCCCGAATTCGTGCTCGAGCTTCACGAGCGCGCCTCGGCCCAGCACGCTCCATCTGTTCAGGGGGTCACCCTCGCCTCGCTCCACGCGGCGAAGGGCCTCGAATGGGATGCGGTGTTCCTCGTGGGGCTCAGCGAGGGGCTCGTGCCGATCTCGTTCGCCGACACCCCCGTGACCGTCGACGAAGAGCGCCGCCTCTTCTACGTGGGCATCACCCGGGCTCGGCAGTTCCTGCATCTCTCATGGTCCCTTTCCCGAACCCCGGGCGGCCGAGCTCACCGGCGCCCGTCGCGCTTCCTCGACGGGCTGCGGCCTGGGAGCGTGCGGACGACGGCGGGAATCGAGGGCGGCTCGGGATCTCGCCGCCGGCGTGAGTACCGAGGCCCAGCCGTCTGCCGGGTCTGTGGCTCGGTCCTCGAGACCGGGGCAGAGCGGAAGGTGGGGCGGTGCGCCGACTGCCCTCCGTCCTACGACGAGGCGACCTTCGAGTCGCTGCGCGGCTGGCGCCTCGAACAGGCTAGGGCCGCCGATGTGCCTGCGTTTGTCATCTTCACGGACGCCACCCTGACAGCCATCGCCGAGGCCAAGCCTGCGAGCCTGGCCGAATTGGCCAACGTCGCGGGCGTGGGCAAGGCCAAGCTCGAGCGCTACGGCGAGGCCGTCCTGGAGCTCCTCCGTGGCGAGTGAAGGGACACCTCCTCCGGTTGAAGTGAGGCGCTCGGCCCGTCGCCGCAAGACGGTGAGCGCGTTCTGGGAGGGCGGGACTGCCGTCGTCGCCATCCCCGCACGCTTCACGAAGGCACAGGAGGAGCATTGGGTCAGCCGTATGGTGGAGCGGCTCCAGCGGGATGATGCGCGGCGACGGGGCCCGCGAAGCGACGCTGACCTTGCCGCACGCGCAGCGGAGCTCTCGCGCGAGTACCTCGGCGGGAAGGCGGAGCCGGCCAGCGTCCGCTGGGTGTCTAATCAGTCCACGAGGTGGGGTTCGTGCACGCCGGGGGAGCGGAGCATCAGGCTCTCGCACCAGCTGCAGGGAATGCCCCAGTGGGTCGTGGACTACGTGCTCGTCCACGAACTGGCCCACCTGCTCGTGAGCGGCCACACGCCGCGGTTCTGGGCACTCGTCGATCGCTACCCCCGCATGGCCGAGGCGAAGGCCTTCCTCGCCGGCGTTTCCTTCGCGGCCTCGCGAGGTCTTACGCCCGAAGGGCCTCCCGCCTAGAATCTGGGGCCATGAGCGAGCTCCCAGCCAGCTACCGCAAGTACCTCGAGGGCCGGACCAGAGATTTCATCGAGACGGTTCGGCCGGTCCTTCAGCAATCCGCGGCGGAGGCCGAGCATGGCGTTCGCGTCGTTCTGAATGAGCCGCACACCCTGCAGGCGCTCATCGACGACAGCATTCCCTTCGGCGAGGTCGTCGAGGACGTCGACTAGCCCGCGCTCGGTTTCCCGCCGTCGTCGTCCGTCTCCTCCTCGCCCTCCTGCGAAGGCTCGCCGCCGGTTTCGGCGGGGCCGCCCTCGGCAGGCGCGTCAAAGCCGCCCGCCAGGAGCTTGGCGAGCGCGGCGTCCACCTCGTTCTCCTGTGCCTCGGCTGCCGAGCGCCGGGCGCTGAAGCCGGTGGGATCGTCGAGGTCCTCGGCGTTCGGCAGCAGATCGGGGTGCCGCCAGATGGCGTCGCGGCCATCGGCGCCGCGCTCCTCGGTGAGGGAAGCCCAGAGCTGTGCCGCGTCGCGCAGGCGGCGCGGCCGGAGCTCAAGGCCGACGAGCGATGCGAAGGCATGCTCGGCGGGCCCGCCCGTCGCACGACGGCGCCGAACCGCCTCGCGAAGGGCCGGCGCGGACGGAAGGACCCCATCTGTGGCCGCAGCGGTCAGCTCGTCGACCCAGCCCTCGACGAGCGCCAGCGCTGTCTCGAGCTTGCTGAGGGCGGCGTCCTGTTGCGGAGTCCGCTCCGGAGTGAAGACGCCTCCCTGGAGGGCCTCCTGGAGTGACTCGGGGTTGCGGGGATCCACGTCGCGCGCGACCTCTTCGATCTTCGAGATATCGATGTGGATCCCGCGGGCGTAATCCTCGATCGTTCCGAGGAGGTGCGCGCGGAGCCAGGGGACGTGCATGAACAGGCGCGCGTGCGCGGCCTCGCGCACCGCAAGGTAGAGGCGCACGTCGCTTTCGGGCAGCCCGAGGCCCTCGCCGAACTTCGCGACGTTGGCGGGCAGGAGCGCCATCTCGAGGTCGACGAGGGGCACCCCGATATCGGAGGCACTCACGACTTCTCCGGACAGCGCACCGATCGCCGCCCCAAGCTGCATGCCGAAGATCGCCCCGCCCATGTTCTGCAGCATGGACGTCGCGCCGCCCAGCATGCCCTTCATCTCCTCCGGCAGCTGCTCGCTGATCGCGGTCGACAGCGCCGTGGAGACGCTGTTGGCAACGGGCTCTGTGAGCCGCCGCCACGTGGCCATCGTCGCTTCAATCCACTCGGCGCGCGACCAGCCGCGGCCGATGAGGCCCGTCGAGGGGAAATCGGTCACGTTGTCCAGCCAGAGCTCGGCAAGGCGCAGGGCTTCGTCGACCTCACGGTTCTGGGTGGCGGACACCGAAGGGTCGGATGTGGAGGCTGCAGTGCGCCGAGCATGGTCGTGTGCGAGCTGCCAGTTCACGGGCCCGTCCCCGGCAGAGGACATCATCATCGACTGAACCTGCTGGAACATCTGCTGGAGCAGCGCGGGATCCTCGGGAAGGCCGGCGGCCTTGGCGATCTCGGCCGGGTCGACACCTTCGAGGCCCTCGCCGCCCATGAGCTTCGCAAAGAGCTCGGCCAAGGGGTCCTGAGGCTCCTCGCCGTTGCCGTGTGGCTTGTCCGGAGTGGTCATGATGCCGCCGATCACTGGGAGGGAACAGTCATCCTCACGGTACCGCGTGCGGCCACGCGTGTCTTCGCACCAAGGCGCCTTTCGCTCAGGGCACAGGCGAGCGCGCCGGGAGCTTCCCCACAGCTACGCACACTACTCTGGTGCCGAGCGATCCATCGAGAACAAGCGGACCCGTGCCGCGGAAAGGTGCCGCGTGAGCAGCAGCGTCCCCCCGACCGTCGGGATTCCTGCGGACGACGGCGGCCCGCGGCTTGCGCGTCCGCGGCATCGACGCGGGCTGGTCGCCGCGGTGTCCGGCGTCGCGACGCTGCTGCTCGCGGGCATCGTGTGGGCGGTGCCGGTTCCCTATGTCGTGGAGATTCCCGGTCCCGTCTACAACACGCTCGGCACGGACAACGGCAAGGACATCATCAGCATCAAGGGCCGCGAGACCTACGCGGCGAAGGGGGCGCTCGACCTCACGACCGTCTACCTCGAGGGCGGACCCAATTCGACCGTGAACCTCCTGGGCCTGATCCGATCGGCCCTCGACCCGTCGCTGTCGATCATGCCCGTCGATGCCCTGTACCCCAAGGGCACGTCGAAGCAGACCGTGAGCCAGGAGAACACGGCGGAGATGCAGAGCTCGCAGGACAACGCCGTCGCCGCTGCGCTGAAGAGCCTCTCGATCCCGTTCGGGCAGCAGGTGAAGATCGCCTCGCTCATCTCCGGCTCGGCCTCGGAGGGCAAGCTCCAGCCGGGGGACACCATCCTGACCGTTGCGGGCCAGAAGGCTGATTCCCTCGCGACCGTCCAGAAGCTCGTGGCGGCTTCCCAGGGCAAGCCTCTCGCGGTGGGCTTCCAGCGCGGCGGCGTGGACCAGACGGTTGAGATCACGCCGAAGGATGCCGGCCAAGGCCGCTATCTCCTCGGCTTCACGGTCACGTATGCGTTCACGTTCCCGTTCACGGTCGACTTCGCCCTCGACGCCGTGGGCGGCCCCAGCGCGGGCATGATGTTCGCGCTCGGCATCATCGACAAGCTGACGCCGGGAGACCTGACGCAGGGACGGCAGATTGCTGGAACGGGGACAATCGAGCCCGACGGGACGGTGGGGGCGATCGGCGGCATTGTGCAGAAGATGGAGGGCGCCAAAGGGCATGGGGCCACACTGTTCCTCGCCCCCGCGGGGAACTGCGGCGAGGTGGTCGGGCACATCCCGGACGGTCTCGCCGTCGTCCGGGTCGACACCCTCGACACGGCGCGCCGCGCCGTCGAGGCCTATGCGCAGGGAACGGACCCCGGGAAGCTGCCGCAATGCACGAAGTGATGCCCTGCGACCGACGCCGAATCGTTACCCCGATCCGCGCGATGACTGGGAACTACGCACCGGTCCGGTCCGTGCTTGACTTAGGCGGGAAGCAGAGCGCGCCCGGTGCCTATTGCTCATCGCACACCACCCGATGAAGCCGCCGACTCGATGAACTCGATGAAGGGGAGAACGTGACAGCCCGTCCTGAAGGCACCAGCCCGCGACCGCTGAGGAAGAGGCGGGGCCCCCTCATCCCCACGATCATCATCGCCGTTGTCCTCGTGGTCGGCTTCGTGTTCTTCACGCAGATCTGGTCCGACGTGCTCTGGTACCAGCAGCTCGGCTTCATCCAGGTCTTCCTGACCCAGAACCTCGCCCGGGGGATCGTGTTCCTGGTCGCCGCGCTCGGTATGGGCATCGGCGTCTATGCGGCGATCAAGCTTGCCTACCGCGCACGGCCCGTCTACGCGCCCGACGGCGGCCCGCAGGATGCGCTCAGCCGCTACCAGGCGCAGCTCGAGCCGGTGCGACGAGTTGTCATGGCGGGCGTGCCCATCGTCTTCGGCCTCTTTGCCGGGGCCGCCGCGGGAAGCCAGTGGCAGAAGGTCGCCCTGTTCTTCAACCAGGTGCCGTTCGGGGAGAACGACCCGCAGTTCGGGCTTGATCTGAGCTTCTACCTGTTCACGCTGCCGTTCCTCGGCATGCTCATCGGATTCCTCCTCAGCGTGGTGGTCATTGCCGGCATCGCCGGACTCCTCACGCATTACCTCTACGGCTCCATCCGGATCAGCGAGCGCGGGCTGTACACGTCGCGGGCAGCTCAGCTCCACCTCGCGGTGAGCGGCGCCCTCCTCCTCATCCTCGTCGCGCTGAACTTCTGGCTCGACCGGTATGGCACGCTCCAGAACAGCGGCACCCGGTGGTCGGGCGCCATGTACACGGACGTCAACGCGGTCATCCCCACGAAGGCGATCCTCGCCATCGCCGCGGCGATCGTTGCCATCCTGTTCATCGTGGCCGCGGTCATCGGGCGCTGGCGCCTGCCGCTGATCGGCACGGCGATGCTGGTGATCACCGGGATCTTCGCCGGCGGCATCTATCCGTGGGTGATCCAACAGTTTCAGGTGACCCCCTCGGAGAAGACCCTCGAGGGCCCCTACATCGACCGCAACATCAACCTGACCCGCCAGGCCTACGGCCTCGACAAGGTGGAGGTCAGCCCCTACAACGCGACGACCAACGCGGCGCCCGGCGCACTGTCCCCGGACGCCCAGACGACGGCCAACATCAGGCTCCTCGACCCGACGCTCGTCTCGTCGACGTTCCAGCAGCTTGAGCAGTACCGCCCGTACTACCAGTTCTCGCCGACCCTCAACGTCGACCGCTATTCGGTGAACGGCGGGACGCAGGACACGGTGATCGCCGTGCGCGAGCTGAATCTGGGTGGCCTGAGCCCGAACCAGCAGTCCTGGTACAACACCCACATCGTCTACACGCACGGCTATGGCGTGGTAGCCGCCTACGGGAACAAGACGACCTCGGACGGCAAGCCGGCTTTCCTCCAGTCCGGGATCCCGTCCACGGGAGTGCTCGGCTCGGAGGACACCTACCAGCCGCGCATCTACTTCGGCCAGTACTCGCCCGATTACTCTGTCGTGGGCGCGGCGAGCGGCTCGCAGCCGCGCGAGCAGGACAAGCCCCAGGGCAACACGGGGGATACGCTCTACACCTACAACGGCAACGGCGGCCCGAACGTCGGCAACTTGTTCAACCGCCTCGTCTACGCCGTCAAGTTCCAAAGCACGGACCTGCTCTTCTCCGACGGCGTCAACGACAAGTCCCAGATCCTCTACGACCGCGATCCCCGGCAGCGCGTCCAGAAGGTGGCGCCCTACCTGACTATGGACGGCACGGTGTACCCCGCCATCGTCGACGGCAGGGTCAAGTGGATCGTCGACGGCTACACGACCAGCCAGTACTTCCCGTACTCGCAGCAGCAGCAGCTCCAGCAGATCACCGCGGACTCGCAGACCGCCTCCGGCCGCAATACGGCCCTTCCGGCCTCGACGGTCAACTACATCCGCAACTCGGTCAAGGCCACCGTGGACGCGTTCGACGGCTCCGTCTCGCTCTACGCGTGGGACGACCAGGACCCCATCCTGAAGACCTGGGAGAAAGTCTTCCCGGCCACCGTCAAGCCGCTGAGCCAGATGAGCGGTTCGCTGATGAGTCATGTGCGCTACCCGGAGGACCTCTTCAAAGTCCAACGGGAGCTGCTGTCCCGGTATCACGTCACCGATCCGGCGAGCTTCTACCAGAACGACGACGTCTGGAGCGTCCCGAACGACCCGACACCGGGGCAGGGCGGAGGCAAGCAGCCGCCGTACTACATGTCGCTGCAGATGCCGGATCAGAAGACTCCGGCCTTCCAGCTCACCTCGAGCTTCATTCCCCAGACCGTCGAGGCCGGGAAGTCCCGTGACGTCATGTACGGCTTCCTGGCGGCGGACTCGGATGCGGGGAACAAGGCCGGCGTCAAGGGCTCGGAATACGGCAAGCTGCGCCTCCTGCGGCTGCCGACCGACACGAACGTCCCCGGTCCCGGACAGGTCCAGTCTCGATTCGACTCCGACCCCAGCGTGTCGACGGCGCTGAACCTCCTGAGACAGGGTGCGTCAAAGGTCCAGAACGGCAACCTCCTGACGCTTCCCGTCGGCGGCGGCCTCCTGTATGTGGAACCCGTCTACGTCCAGTCGACCGGCTCGACGTCGTACCCCACACTCCAACGCGTGCTGGTGGCGTTCGGCGACAAGGTCGGCTTTGCCCCCACGCTCGATGAAGCGCTGAAGAGCTTGTTCGGCGGGAATGCGGGCGCATCTGCCGGCGACGCTGGCAACACGGGGAGCCAGCCGAGCCAGCCGAGCCAGCCCAGCGGGTCGACGGCGGCCACGGACGCGAATGCTCAGCTCAATCAGGCGCTCCAGGACGCGAAGAAGGCCCTCACGGATAGCCAGAGTGCGTTGCAGGCGGGCAATTTCTCGGACTACGGCGCGGCACAGCAGCGACTCTCCGACGCAGTCCAGCGTGCGCTCAGCGCGGAGGCGAAGCTTCAGGCCGCCGAGGGCAGCGGCTCCTCGACGGGTTCGGCGAGCCCCTCGCCGAGCGCAGCAGCCTCGCCGTCTCCCAAGGCGAGCCGCTGACACCCTGCGCCGGCACCTGCCGCGGAATCGTCCCGATTTGGCCGAGGGTTCACCGGTTGGTAACGTAGTCCGTGCGCCGCGGGGTGGAGCAGTTCGGTAGCTCGCTGGGCTCATAACCCAGAGGTCGCAGGTTCAAATCCTGTCCCCGCAACCACGTGATGTCGGTGAACATCGAAGAAGGCCCCCGGTCCTCGGACCGGGGGCCTTCTTGTTCTGATCTCAGAGGGTCTGGTTCAGAGCTTGTCGAAGTCGGCTTCGTCGACGACTGGCACGTCGGCGGCCTCCGTCGTGCCACCCTTGCCTGCCGAGAGCGCAGCGGGAGGGGTGCCCTGCTTGAGCGCGGCGAGGCGTGCCTCGACTTCTGTCTGCTCCCCGAGGTCCTCGAGCTGGTTGAACTGCGCGTCCAGGCTGCTCGCGGCGAGCTCCTGCTGGCCCCGGACACGGGCTTCTTCGCGACGGACCTTTTCCTCGAAGCGGCCCACCTCGCTCGTGGGGTCCATGATGTCGATGCTCTTCAGTGCATCGTTGACCTGGGTCTGGGCGGCGGCGGTGCGGCTCCTCGCCACGAGCTCGTTCCGCTTGGTGGTGAGCTGGTTGAGCTTGCCCTTCATCTGCTCGAGCCCGGACTTGAGCCGCTCTACGACCTCACTCTGGGCGGCGATCGTCGGTTCGGCCGCCCGGGCCTCGTTCTCGGAGGACATCTGGCGCTGAATCGCGACCTTCGCGAGATTGTCGAACTTCTGGGCATCGGCGACGTTTCCGGCGGCACGGAACTCATCGGCCTTGCGGGACGCAGCCAGCGCCTTGTTGCCCCAGTCCTGGGCCGCCCGCACGTCTTCCGCGTGGTCGTCTTGGAGCATGCGGAGGTTGCCGATCGTCTGGGCGATCGCAGACTCGGCCTCGGAGATGTTGTTGCTGTAGTCGCGGACCATCTGGTCCAGCATCTTCTGCGGGTCCTCGGCCTGATCGAGGATCGCGTTGATGTTCGCCTTCGCCAGCTGGGCGATACGCCCGAAGATCGACTGCTTGGTCATGGGGTGTGCCTCCTTCTCTCGCCCGGCCTAGGCGCCGTGGCTCTGGTCCTTCGTTCGTTCTGGTCCTGATGGGTCAGAAGCTTCCGCCGTCACCCCCGAAGCCCCCGCCGTCACCGCCGCCGAAGCCGCCGCCGTCGCCTCCCCAGCCTCCGCCGTCGCCGCCCCAGCCGCCGCCGAAGCCGCCACCGCCCCATGTATCACCCTGGTGGTGGCCGCCATGGAGGATGCTGTCGATGAGGATCCCACCGAGAATGGCACCCCCGATCCCGCCGCCGTAGTTCCGGCCGCCGCCCATGCCGTAGCCGCCGAAGCCAGAGAACTGGTCGACATCCTGTTGGGCGATCTGAGCTGCCTGCTGGGCGAGCGAGGTCGCCTGTTGCGCGTAGGCGAGGGCCGAGGACGGATCACTCGCGGCGATGCTGAGGGCGTAGTCGAGATTCCGCTGCGCCTCGGCGAGACGAGTCCGGGCTTCCGTTCCGACGCCGCCGCGGCGCGCCTCGATGTAGTCGCTGGTGGCGCCGATCGTGTCCTGCGCCGTTCGGATGGCTTGTTGGAGAGAGGCCGCCGCCCGTTGGGCCTGCTGCTCCTTGTCGCGGACTCCGGTCAGCACCTCATCGAGCTGCTGATGCGCCTTCTCGACGCGGCCCAGGAGGGAGACGGGATCGATCCGGGGGCCTGCAAGCTCCTGCTTGGCCTGGGCGAGAACGGATTCGACGGCGGCGATCGGGCCGGCAAGTTCGGAATGCTGCCCGCCCTGCGTCAGGGCTTTCGCCTGGGCGAGGTCTGACTCGGTGTCGGCCAAGGCCCCGTCGAGGCTGGTGCGGGCGGTACCCAGCGCGGTGGAGGCCTTGTCAATGGCGTCGAGCAGCACGGTGCTCTGGTGGAGCGCCTCCTCGGCGGCGCGGACCGAGACGGCGGCGAGTCCGGTGTCGTTGGCGGAGAGCTGGTCGCGGGCCTGCTTCGAGGCAGACTCGACGAAGGCCAGCCGGTCCTTGGCCTGGGCGATGTTGTCCGAGACCTGGGCGACGGCGGATTCGGCGTAGGCGGCGCGGAGTGTGGTGAGCGTCTGCTCGGCGGTGGCGAGGCGAGCCGTAGCCTGTGCCACCCCCGAAGCGACGTTGTCGAGAGCGGCTGGGGCGTTGCGCTCGAGCTCGCGGAGCGCGTCGAAGTCCGCCTTCTGGTCCGCGAGGGACTGGATTGCCGCCTCCGAGCGGTGGATGATCTCGGTGAGCCAGGCGCGCTGCTGCTGTTCGGTGTCCGGGATGTGGTCGTCGAGCTGCTGCTGCAGCTTGAAGGACTCGCTCAGATGCGCCTTCGCGTCCTGCAACGCCTTGGTGAAGTTGCCGACCGCATCGGTGCCGTAGGACGCCTCGGCGAAACCGAGTTCCTGTTCGCTCGACTTGATGGAATCGTCGGCGCGCACGAGGAGGGCTCCGGCCTGTCTGCGCAGTTCGTCGACGGTCAGCCCGGCGAGCGGATCCCCATTCTCGGTCCCGGCCGGCTCGAGCATCCGATTCTTCCGGCGACGCGAGATCGCGTAGGCGCCAGCCGCCCCGGCGGCAACGACCACCCCCGCCCCCACGAGCAGAGGAGTGGCGTCCAGCCCGGACGACACGCTGCCGCTGCCTCCGCCGGCTGCGTCACCAACCGCCTTGGCAGTGTCCACCGCGGCCTGAGCGTAGTCCTTCTTGCCGTTGGCGAGGTTGGGGGTGATGGCGTTCTGCGAAATGGTGGTGATCTTCGGGTAGACGTTCTTGTTCGTCGAGCTGGCGATCAGCTGGTACTGACCCGATGTGGCGATGGCCAACAGGACGTCCGAGCCGCCCATTCCCTTGTTCTTCGCGACGGCCTGAGCCCAAGCGGTGCGGTCGGTCGGGTTCGTGAACGAATCGACGACGACGACGTAGAGGTTCGTCCGGTGCTGCGACAGCAGGTCCGAGATGGCCTTCTGAACATCGCCCTTGCGCCCGCCGAGCGCGTTGCCGGGATCGACGATGTTCGTGCCCGACGGGATGGTGACCGGGTCCGTGGCCCACGCGGGGGAAGCGGCTGGAAGCAGCGCGAGAATCAGCGCGCCGACGGCCGTCAACAGTGTCTTCAGCGTGGTTTGCATGCACAGCCCTTCACTCGGCTCCGGGGCGATTCCCCGGAACGCCTCAGCGCCCCCAGCACAGGCGTCACGCCGCGGCGGCGCTGGGCGTGTCGCTTCCGATTCTAGGGGTGCCCAATGCCACTGACTACGGCGCTGCTGTGCGCCGCCAGCGAACAGCAACAATGGACGACGGCGCCTGATCGTTGGGCATTCAGACGGGACACCGCTTTCGGCTCGCTTCCAGATACCTCTCAGAAAAGACCTGAGCCGTGCACAGCATTGCGGTCCATAGTTGATGGCAGATCACGAAAGGATGAGGAGCATGAGCGAAACCCCAGAGAGGCCGGAACCGGACCGCAGTCAGACGTCGGCAGGGCCCACGCCGGAGCGGCCGACCGTCGGCCCTGGCGGCACCGCGCCCGCGGCACCCGACCATCGGCCGTCAGCAGACGCCGCGCCCACGGCGCCCATCCACGGCCCGGGCCCAGTTCCCCCGGGCCAGAATCAGCCCCAGGGCCAGAACCAGCCCCAAGGCCAGAACCAGCCCCAAGGCCAGAACCAGCCCCAAGGCCAGAATCCGGGTCAGCAGCAGTCGAACGCTCCTCGGTACGGCCAGTACGGACAGCCGGCCCAGCCCGGCCGCCCGGCACAGTATGGCCAGCCGGGCCCTTACGGCCAGCCCCAGGGGCAGCCTTACGGGCAGCAGGCGCCGTATGGCCAGACCTACGGTCATTCCCAGGCCTACGGCCCACATCCCTATGGACAGCCGGGCCAGGGCGGTTCGTCCTTCGCGCCGCCGACTTCCGTTCGCCGTGGCGAGCCGCGGCGGTGGGGCACGGGGGTCCTGGTGGGCGGGATGCTCGTCGCCGGGCTCATCGGCGGGGGTGTGGCCGCGGGCGGCTACTCCCTGATGGGTCCTCGCGCCACGACCGTGGGCACCACCCAGAACAGCCCGGTCATCGTCAACAATCAGGACAGCGTCAATGCCGTGACGGCTGCGGCCGCCAAGGCTGCCCCGAGCGTGGTGACGATCGGCGTGAGCGCCGGGAACTCCTCCGGAACGGGATCCGGGATTGTGCTGGACGGGAACGGCCACATCCTGACGAACACCCACGTGGTGACGCTCGACGGCTCCGTCGCGAATCCGACGATCCAGGTCAGGACCAACGACGGCAACGTGTACAACGCAACCGTCGTCGGAACCGACCCGCTCTCCGACCTCGCCGTCGTGCAGGTGAAGGGCGCGAACCTGACGCCGATCACCTTCGGCGACTCGGGCAAGATCAACGTCGGGGACACTGTGGTGGCGATCGGAGCGCCCCTGGGCTTGGACAACACCGTGACGGACGGCATCGTCTCGACGCTCAACCGGACGATCTCCGTGGCCTCGTCCGCCGCCCCGCAGGGCGGGGATCAGCAGCAGGGCGATGGCGGGCAGGGTTTCCAGTTCGCGCCTCCCAACGGCCAGTCGCAGCGCCCTCAAGCCCAGAGCACCATCAGCCTGAACGTCATCCAGACGGACGCCGCGATCAACCCCGGGAACTCCGGCGGTGCGCTCGTGGATACCAAGGGTGAGCTCGTGGGCGTGAACGTGGCTATTGCCTCGACCGGCAGCTCGAGCAGCAGCACGAGCCAAAGCGGGAACATCGGCGTGGGCTTCAGCATCCCGGCGAACTACGCGAAGCGCATCGGCCAGGAGATCATCGCGAACGGAAAGGCCAAGCACGGGCAGCTGGGAGTCTCCGTGCAGCCGGCCGCCCCGAACGGGGACACGAACTCGGCGTTCTCGGTGGGCGCGCAGGTTGCACAGGTGACCGGTGGCTCCCCGGCCGACAAGGCCGGCATCAAGGCCAATGACGTGATCACCCACTTCGGCGACCGTGCGATCACCGATGCGAGCGAGCTCACGGCGGCAGTGCGGGAGCAGGCGCCTGGGTCGACGGTCAAGGTGACGCTGACGCGGAACGGCCAGAGCATGAGCGTGGACGTGACGGTCGGCTCAGCGTCGTCGTAGTCGGCTCAGCGTCGTCGTAGTCGGCTCAGCGTCGTCGTAATCGGCTCAGCATCAGCGCCCGTGGCCCCGCAGCTGGGGTCACGGGCGCTGCTGTCCCTTGACGTTTACGTTTATGACTTTTCGTGGCGATCCATGACGCGGAGGCCACTGTCCGGGCGAGTCCGCCGCGGCCCCTCCGCGAAGGCACCGCGTATGGTTAGCTTGGATTCCCGGCGCATCGCGCCCCACGCGCTACGCCGTCACGCGACGGATGCAAGACTACGGAAGGTCCTCAACCGTGGGAGACACCCTCAAGATCGTCGTGCTCGTCAAGCACGTGCCCGACGCGCAGTTCGATCGCCACATCGGGCCGGACAAGACGCTCGAACGCTCCGAGAGCATCCTCTCCGAGCTCGACGAGTACGCCTTGGAAGCGGCCCTTCAAGTCAGTGAGGCACGGGGCGGCGACAAGGCCGGCAATCAGGTCATCGCGCTCACGATGGGCGGTCCAGACGCCGCCAACGCCCTCAAGAAGGCGCTCCAGATCGGCGCCTCTTCCGGTGTGCACGTCGCCGACGACGCCCTGGCCGCTTCCGATGCCTGGGCGACGTCGCTCGTGCTCGCGGCCGCCATCCGGAACATCGGGGACGTGGACCTCGTCCTGACGGGGATGGCCTCGACCGACGGCGAGACGTCCCTCGTTCCCGCCCAGCTCGCCGAGCGGCTCGGACTCCCGCAGCTGACCTTCGCCTCGAGCCTCGAGGTCACAGGACGCTCGGTCGCGGTGCGCCGCGACAGCGAGACCACCTCGGACGTTGTCGAAGCCGAGCTGCCGGCCGTTGTCTCGGTCACGGATCAGATCAACGAGCCGCGCTACCCGAACTTCAAGGGCATCCTCGCGGCCAAGAAGAAGAAGATCGCCACGTTCGGCCTCGCTGACCTCGGGATCGATCCGGCGCAGGTCGGAGCGGCCGGTTCCCTCACGCGGGTTGAACAGGCTGATCCGCGCCCGCCGCGCTCGGCGGGCACCATCATCACCGACGAGGGCGATGCCGGCATCAAGCTCGTCGACTTCCTGGCCGCCCAGAAGCTTATCTAAGCGGGAGAGTTGACCATGACTGCATCCTCTGTCCTCGTCTGCCTCGAGACCGTTCCCGAGGGCGGCCTCCGCAAGGCCCAGATCGAGCTCGTTGCCGCAGGCCGAGTCCTCGGACCGGTGTCGGTGGCCCTCGCGGGCCAAGCTCCCGACACGCTCGTACGCGAGCTGGGCGAGCTCGGCGTCTCCACCGTGTACACGCCCGGCGACGCCGACCTCTCAAGCCACCTCGTCGCGCCCAAGGCCGCGTGGATCGCCGCCGTCGTCGCGGCGGACCAGCCCTCCGCCGTCGTACTGGACAACTCGTTCGAAGGCAAGGAGATCGCCGCCCGGCTGGGCGTCAAGCTCGACGCCGGCGTTGTGACGGATGTCGTTGCGCTCGAGCCGGACGGCACGGCGCACAAGTCGGTGCTCGCTGGGTCCTACGAGGTTCGTGCGCGGGCCACGAGTGCAACGGCGGTCTTCACCGTCAAGGCCGGAGCCGGCGAAGGTGCGCCCGCGCCTGCAGCGACGACCGCCGCTGTGAAGACCATCGAGGTCCCTGCGGACGCCTTTGAACGCGCTGCGCGGGTGACGTCCCGGACGGAGCGGCCCAAGTCGGGCCGGCCAGATCTCGCGGAGGCGAGCATCGTGGTTGCGGGG
Source organism: Sinomonas gamaensis (assembly GCF_005876955.1). Lineage (GTDB taxonomy): Bacteria > Actinomycetota > Actinomycetes > Actinomycetales > Micrococcaceae > Sinomonas > Sinomonas gamaensis. The sequence continues at coordinate 84,261 of NZ_SSCL01000003.1, read as the reverse complement.
GGCCGCGGCACGGATGGGGACTTCGGGCCGATCGAGCAGCTCGCAGATGTGCTCGGTGCCGCCGTGGGCGCTTCGCGTGCGGCGACGGACGCGGGGTGGATCGGGCATGACTTCCAGGTCGGGCAGACGGGCAAGACCGTTTCGCCGCAGCTCTACATCTCGGCGGGCATTTCGGGGGCGATCCAGCAGAAGGCTGGGATGCAGACCTCGAAGGTCATTGTCGCGGTGAACTCCGACCCGGAGTCGCCGGTCTTCGAAATCGCGGACTTCGGTGTCGTCGGCGATCTCTTCAAGGTGCTCCCGCAGGCCGCCGAGGAGATCAAGCGGCGCCGCGAATCGTGACTGAAGGGTTGAGCGGTTCGCCCGACGGGGTGCGTCGCGTCCTCGCGTTCGCGGCGCATCCCGATGATCTCGACTTCGGCGCCGCCGGCACGATTGCCGCATGGACCTCCGCAGGCGCCGAGGTGCAGTACGCCATCATGACCGACGGCGATGCGGGCGGTTTCGATCCCGCGCATCGTGACGAGATTGTCGCGATGCGCCACGAGGAGCAGCGGGCCGCGGCGGCGCGAGTGGGAGTCAAGGAACTGCATTTCCTCGGCTACCGGGACGGCTATCTCGAGCCCTCGCACGAGGTCCAGCGGGATGTGGTCCGGCTCGTGCGGCAGGTGCGTCCCGACGTCGTCCTCGCCATGCATCCCGAACGCAATTGGTCGAGCCTGCAGATGTCGCACCCCGACCACCTTGCGTGCGGGGAGGCCGTGACTCGCGCGGTCTATCCGGCAGCGGAGAACCCCTTCGCGTACCCGGAACTGGAGGCGTCCGGCCTCGCCGCCTACCGAGTGCCGTGGCTGTGGCTCTACGGCTGCCCCGAGGAGCGCGTCAACCACGTGGTGGACATCACGGGACACGTAGACACGAAGCTCGAAGCAATCCGCGTCCACCTCAGCCAGCACCCGGACATCGAGGCCACCGAACGCTACGTCCGGGCGAGGCTCGAAGCCACGGCCGCGCGCGCAGGCCTCCCCGAGGGAGCTTCGGGGGAGGCCTTCCACGTGGTGGCCGTCAACGCGAAGGAAACCATCGCGGGGTTCTGAGAACTAGCGACCGCAGCTCACAGCTGGGCGCCCGCGTACCCGTTCTGCCGCCACGCCTCATAGAGGGCGATCGAGGCCGAGTTCGCCAGGTTGAGCGACCGCCGCGACGGAACCATGGGCAGCCTCACCCGGGCGGTCACACGCGGGTCGGCGAGCACGTCCTCGGGAAGGCCCACGGATTCCGGGCCGAAGAACAGCACGTCCCCGGCTTCGTAGGCGACCTCGGCGAACGGTGTGTCCCCATGCGAGGTGAACGCGAAGACCCGCGCGGGGAGGAGGGCAGAGAACGCATCCTCAAGCGTCTTGTGGACGGTGACGACGGCGAGGTCATGGTAGTCGAGCCCCGCCCGCCGCAGTTTCGCGTCCTCGAAGTCGAAGCCGAGAGGCTCCACGAGGTGCAGCTCGGAACCGGTGACGGCGGCGAGGCGGATGGCGTTTCCCGTGTTGCCAGGGATCTCGGGCGTGTAGAAGAGGATGCGGAACACGCCCTCCATCCTAGGCGTGCAGTCCGGTGAGGAGCCTCGCGAAGGCGGGGAGGAAGACGACGTTGGGCTGGGGCCCCGAGGCGAGGAAGAACTTGAGTTCGCGGGTGAACTTGGACGCGTTGAGAGGTTCGATACCGCCGGTCACGCCGCGATGGACGTCGATGACCGGCTGATGCAGGCCCGGGTCTGGCGTCTGCACGAGGACGAAGCCCTGGACGTTGAGCTCGGGGAACAGCTCCTGGAACATGCGCACCTGTCCGCCGAGGAGCGGCGGGGTCGCTCCTCGGCCCCCGTGCAGGAGCTGCTCGCCGTTCCACGCGTAATTGCCCACGGGGACGAGCATCGAGTCCACGAGGGCGAGCCGATAGCCCGCGAGCACGGCATGGGCGATGTAGGTCGAACCGTCGGGAGACCGCAGGCCGTTCAGGAGCCTTGCCGACGGGATGTCGGCGAGCACGTACTTGCGGATCAGTGCGGCCGTGCGCTGCTCGCGCTCGATGCGTGCGGCGGCGCCGAAGATTCCCCGACGGCGCGGTTCGCCGTGCTCACGGCGCGCCGCGAGCTCCCTTGGGATGAGCGGGACGGCGCCTTCGGCGAACGGCGGCTCGTAGACGGCCGGCTCGCCGGCTTGGTTGCGTTGGGGGCGGGGAGACCTGCGCTGCGCGGAGAAAGTCTCGCCGGGGAACCGCTCGCCTGCGCGCGCGGACGACGGCGGGCGCGTGCCGCCGTCGTCCGTTCCACCGGTGCCCGGGCTCCAGGGGGCGCCGGTGGGCTCCCTCTGAGGGGACGTTGCGAAATAGCTGCTGTCGTAGGCCTTCCTGCGCTGGGGATCCGAGAGGACTTCGTAGGCGACCGTCACCCGGTGGAACTCCTTGGGGTCCCCGCCGTGATCAGGGTGGTGTTCCCGCGCCGCCCGGCGGTACGCCGCCTTGATCTCCTTGAGGGAGGCCGTGATGGAGACGCCGAGCACCTCGTAGTGGGAGGGGAGGCGCGGCGTCATGGGTTACATCTTAGGAGGAGCCGCGCCGCCCCTCGGCGCCCACTGGGGACGCTCGATCACGCGCGCCGTGTGGCGAGCCGGTTGAGGGCGAGCGCGCCGATCAGGAGGCCGAAGTCGCGCAGTGCGACGTCGTAGAAGCTGCCGAGGACGATGAGATTGACGATGATGCCGAGGAGCCAGAGCGCGACGACGAGGGCACCCCACCGTGGCTGCCACGCGACGATGAGTCCCGCGACGATCTCGATCACGCCGACGCCGTACATGAAGGCCTGCGGGCTGACGGGTACGACCTGCGTCGCCACCGGGGCCAGATAGTGCGGCCAGAACGTGAGGAGGTTGAAGAACTTGTCGAGGCCGAACAGGATCGGGGCGACCGTGTAGATGGTGCGCAGCATCGTGAAGGCCTGGTCCGCTCCGCTCATCGCGGAGGCTGCGGAGCGCCTGGTGGGGAGGTGCAGGCGTCCATGGGTCGAAGCAGATGACATGACGAGCTCCTTTCCAAGATTGGTGTATCCAATTTTAGTACTGGTGCTTGTCTAAAACAACGGTAGAGTGTTTTGGATCTACACTGGAAGCATGCCTCGCAGTCCGTGGTCCCGCCGCCTTGCTGCCGTCTCCTCGCTGGGCGAGGAGACTCGCCGCGCGCTCTTCGACTACATCCGGTCTGCGGGCCGCCCTGTCGGCCGCGACGAGGCAGCCCAGGCCGTCGGGCTGACCCGGGGCGCCGCCGCCGCGCAGCTCGACCGGCTGGCGGATGAAGGGGTCCTCGCCGTGACCTTCGCCAAGGCGGGGGCCGGCGGGCCGGGCACCGGGCGGCCGTCCAAGTTCTATTCACCGTCACGAACCGAATTCGTGGCGTCCGTCCCGGAGAGGAACTACGAGCTCGTCGGGGAGCTCATGGCGTCGGCCGCGGAGCGCTCCATGACGGAGGGAACTCCCATAGAGGAAAGCCTCGAGGCCGCGGGGCGCCGGGAGGGCCAGAAGCTCGGGCGCGAGCACGCGAGCATCCACGCGGTCCTCGATGTCGCGGGCTACCACCCTGTGGCAGCTCCCGAGGGCTTCGAGCTGGGCAATTGCCCGTTCCACCAACTCGCACAGGGGCATCGCGGAGTCGTGTGCAGCCTGAGTGCCGCGCTGCTCGAGGGCGCGCTTGACGGTTGCGGGGACGCAGCGCACAGGGTCGAGCCGATCGATCCGGACGTCGGGCCGGGGGAGTGCTGCGCGAGGATCGTGCGCGCCGAGCGATAATCTGATCGGCGGCATCTGAACGGGGCAAGGTCAGAGCGCACGGGCCGGGGTGCACCGGCTCAGCGGGCCTACAGTGGAAGGGTGCCCGTGTATCTCGACCATGCCGCCACGACCCCGGTCACGCCCCACGCCCTGGCCGCCTTCACCGAGCAGGCCGCGCGGGGCGGGAATCCCTCCTCTCTTCACTCCGCGGGCCAACGCGCACGGCGCGCCCTGGAAGACGCCCGCGAATCCCTCGCGGCGTCCCTCGGCGCCCACCCCTCCGAGGTCGTGCTCACCTCGGGCGGCACCGAGGCAGACAATCTCGCCGTCAAGGGCCTCTTCTGGGGGCGCCGCGACGCCGACCCGCGCCGCACCCGAATCCTCTGCTCGAGCATCGAGCACCATGCCGTGATGGATGCGGTCGAATGGCTCGAACGGCATGAGGGCGCCGAAGTCGTGTGGCTTCCGTGCGGGTCCGACGGCGTGACGCGGCTCGAGGCCGTGCGCTCGGAGCTCGAGCACGACCCCTCCTCTATCGCCCTGATCGCCGTCATGTGGGCCAACAACGAAGTCGGCGCCCTCCAGCCCATCGCGGACATCGCGGCGCTCGCCGCGGAGCACGGCGTCCCCGTCCACTCGGACGCCGTCCAGGCCTTCGGGCATGTGCCCGTCAACTTCGCGGCCTCAGGTCTCGCAACGATGGCCGTCAGCGGTCACAAGGTGGGCGCGCCGGTAGGCACAGGTGCGCTCGTGGTGCGCCGGAATGCAGTCCTGACTCCCGTCCAGCACGGCGGGGGCCAGCAGCGCGGCCTGCGTTCCGGAACCCTCGACGCCGCGGGAGCGGCCGCTTTCGCCGCTGCCGCAGCTGACGCCGTCGCGCGCCTCCCCGAGGAGGCCGCGCGCCTCGAGGCGCTGCGCCATCGACTGGTCGACGGCGTCCTCCGCGAGGTCCCCGAGGCGCGCCTGAGCGGCCCCGCGGATCCAGCGGAGAGACTGCCGGGGATCGCGCACTTCACGTTCCCGGGCTGCGAGGGGGATTCCCTGCTCTTCCTCCTCGACATGATGGGCGTCGAAGCCTCCACGGGCTCGGCGTGCACGGCCGGAGTCCCGCGCCCGTCCCACGTCCTCCTCGCGATGGGGCTCACCGAGGAGCAGGCGCGGGGTGCCCAGCGCTTCAGCCTCGGCTGGTCATCGGGCGAGGACGACGTCGACGCGCTGCTCGCCGTCGTCGGACGTGCCTTCCAGCAGGCGCGCCAGGCGGGCATGGCAGGTCACGCGAGCAGCATCAGGACGGCATCGAGCCGCTAAGTCCCCCAGCGCTCAGCCCGCGGGCACGAGCTCCGCGAGCGGCACCGCGGGGTCGGAGAGCCGAGCCTCGTCGACGACCGCTCGGGAGGCGATGAGGGCCTTGAGCGCCTTCTGCGACTTCGGCGTGTTGACGTTCATGGCCGCGACGACCGCGCGGTCGCGGAGCCAGAACGCGACAAAGCCGTCCAGCCCGGACTCGACCGTCTCGATCGATCCGCGGAGCACGAGCTTTGCCCCGCGCGCCCGCTGCCAGTACCCCGAGTATTCGAGGCTGAGCGAGTATTGGTCTGTGTAGAAGTAGGGGGCGATCTCGAGCTTGGCATCCTGGCCGAGCATCGACTTGGCGGCGACCTTTCCCCCGTTCAGCGCGTTCGACCAGTGCTCGCTGCGCACATGGTCGCCGGTGAACGGCTGCAGCGAGTTGGCCACGTCACCTGCGGCATAGATGCCCTCGGCCGAGGTCCTGAGGGACGCGTCGACCACGATCCCGTTGCCGGTGAGAAGGCCTGCGCGCTGGGCCAGCCCCGCCTCGGGGACCACCCCGACGGCCACGACCACGAGATCGGCGCCCAGCCGCTCGCCGTCGTTCGTCACCACGCAGGTGACGCACTCGGCCTCCTGTGCGCCCACCCGATCCTCGGTCGCCTTGAACTCGACCGGGTGCGCGCCGAGCCGGAACTGGACTCCCTCGGACTCGTGGAGGCGCCGGAAGTAGTCGCCGAGCTCGGGCTCGAGCTGCGTCAAGGGAGTGCGCTCGCGGCCGACGACGGTCACCTCGTTGCCGTAGGTGCGCGCGGCGGCGGCGACCTCCATGCCGATCCAGCCCGAGCCCACGATCACCACGCGCTGCCCGCCTTCGGACAGCTGCGCGCGCAGGGCGAGCGAATCCTCGAACCGACGCAGCGTCACAATGCCCTCGAGGTGTGCCCCTGGAATGTCGAGGGTGCGCGGGGAGGCTCCGGTCGCAAGCAGGACGGCTCGGTAGGGCAGGAGCGCCCCGCTCTCGAGAGTGACGACCCGCGAGGCAGGCACCAGCTGGGTGACGCGCTCGCCGAGCCGCAGGTCGACACCATTCTCCGCGTACCACCCCGGCGGGTTCACGGCGAGCTCCTCCTCAGGGGCCTTCCCGAGCAGGAACTCCTTGGAGAGCGGCGGGCGCAGATAGGGTTCCCGATGCTCAGCCCCAATGACGGTGATGGAGCCTTCCCAGCCCTCGGCGCGCAACGTCTTCGCCGCTGTCCCGGCAGCAAGGCCGCCGCCCACGATGACCATCCCGTGTTCGTCCATGACGCATCCCTTCGCCGCGATGCCAATCAGCGCGATGCCTACCAGACGACTGCGGACCACCGCTGGTTCAGCCGCCCGCCGCTAGAATAGACCGGTGCGTGTTCTGGCAGCCATGAGTGGGGGAGTTGATTCCGCCGTCGCCGCGGCCCGTGCGGTGGAGGCGGGGCACGACGTCGTCGGGGTGCATCTTGCGCTGTCCCGCATGCCGGGGACGCTCCGCACTGGCAGCCGGGGCTGCTGCACCATCGAGGACTCCAACGACGCATGGCGAGCGTGCGACAAGTTGGGCATCCCCTTCTACGTCTGGGACTTCTCGGAGCGCTTCAAGGCCGATGTCGTGGATGACTTCGTGGCGGAGTATGCCGCCGGACGCACACCGAATCCGTGCATGCGCTGCAACGAGCGCATCAAGTTCGCCGCCTTGCTCGAGAAGGCGCTCGCCCTCGGCTTCGATGCCGTGTGCACGGGCCATTACGCGAAGGTCGTCCGCGATGCCCAGGGCAATCCGGAGCTGCACCGCGCCGCCGACTGGGCCAAGGACCAGTCGTACGTGCTCGGCGTGCTGACGGGGGAGCAGCTCGAGCACTGCCTCTTCCCGCTCGCGGACACTCCCTCCAAGGCTGAGGTCCGGGCCGAGGCCGAACGGCGCGGCCTCTCCGTGGCGAAGAAGCCGGACAGCCATGACATCTGCTTCATCTCCGACGGCGACACGCGAGGTTGGCTCGCGGACAAGATCGAGATGGCACCGGGCGACATCCTCGACGAGACCGGCGAGAAGGTCGGCGAACATGCCGGCGCGAATGCGTTCACCGTGGGCCAGCGGCGGGGCCTCCGGCTCGGGCGGCCCGCATCAGATGGCAAGCCGCGCTTCGTCCTCGAGGTGCGGCCGAAGGACAACACGGTCGTCGTCGGGCCGGAGCGGCTGCTCGCCGTCGACGAGATCCGCGGGATCCGCCTGTCGTGGGCAGGGGAGCCGCTGCCCGAAGCAGCTGCGGGCGAGGAGTTCGAGTGCTCTGCGCAGGTCCGCGCGCACGGCGACGCGCTGCCGGCGAGGGCCCGCGTCTTCCGCGAGCCAACGGACGACGGCGAGCTTGTCGTCACGCTCGAATCGCCCCTCCGCGGGGTCGCGCCCGGGCAGACCGTCGTGCTGTACCAGGGGTCGCGCGTCCTGGGTCAGGCGACGATCGACGCGGCGCGCTCGCTCTCGCGCCCCGCGGTCTGATCGCAGGCTCATCCCCTTCGGGACCCGTTCTTCAGCCGTACACGTCCACGTCGCCTGACCGACGCCGAGCGCCCCTAACCTGCGGGATGCCAGCTACGCATCCCGCAGGAGGAACTTTGGCTCCCCATCCCGTCCGTCTAGCTCACCATCCCATCCGTCGCCTTGCCGCCGGGAGCGCCGCTGCCGTTCTCGCGGTCGGGACCGCCGTCGTCGGCCTCTCCGCTCCCGCCTCAGCCCAGCCTGTTCAGCCAAGCCCCGCCTTCAGCTTCGGCGTCATCGGCGACACGCCCTACGGTGCGGCCGCCGTGCAGGAGTTCCCGCAGCACGTCGCGGCCCTGAACGCGGACCCCTCGCTCGACTTCGTGGTGCACGTCGGGGACATCAAGAACGGCTCAACGGTCTGCTCGGACGCGTACTTCGCCCAGATTCGCGCCGACTTCGACCAGTTCACGCACCCCCTCGTCTATACACCGGGGGACAACGAATGGACTGACTGCCACCGGGCCAACAACGGCTCCTACAATCCCCTCGAGCGCCTCGCGAAGCTGCGGGAGGACTTCTTCCCGGCGCCGGGCAAGACCCTCGGTGCCACCATGCCGGTGTCGAGCCAGGCTGATCTGGGCCTGCCCGAGAACGTCTCCTTCGAGCGGAACCGCGTCGCGTTCACTGCCGTCAACGTGCCGGGGAGCAACAACTCGACCCTCCCGTGGACGGGCCTCGGGCTGAACGCCCCCACGCCCGAACAGCTCGCCGAGGTCCAGCACCGCACCGACGCCGTCGTCGCAGAGCTCAAGGACACGTTTGCGAAGGCGCGCCAGCGCCACGACCGCACTGTGGTCGTGTTCCAGCAGGCGGACATGTTCGATCCGACCTACAACGTTCAATGGGGCGATATCAGCGCGTTCAAGCCCATTGTGCAGACCCTCGTCGATGAAGCCTCGTCGTTCGACGGCGATGTCCACCTCTTCGACGGCGACAGCCACGTCTACAACGCCGACCGCCCGCTCGCCGACGGTTCGTCCTGGCTGGGGAAGTACGGCGTGGCGGGCCACGCGGACAATCTCCAGCGGATCACGGTGGATGGTGCCGCCAACGCCTCCGACTACCTGCGGGTCAGCGTCGCGCCGAACGGGGCCGCCGGGGCGGGCCAGCCGGTGCTGAGCTGGGAGCGGGTCCCCTTCGCCGGCTGACGCTCTGCGTTGCGCCGTCACGTCCGCAGGGTTCACACCCGGCGGACGTGACGGCGCAAGCTTTTTGGTGCACCGAAATGTCAAGGTTTCGTTTCAATCTCGTCAAGCGAGGCTTTCACGTCTCCCGAAACGTGATTGAATGCTGGTGCACTCGGCCCTGTGTGCTGTATCACAGCATGCGTGGCCAGAACTCGAAGAGAAGGTCACCCCATGCGAAAGACCACCACGGCCGTTCGGAGCACCATCGCGCTCCTCGGCATCTCTGCCCTAGCCCTCACGGGCTGCACCGGCCCGTCCGGGGGCGGTTCAGCGCAGAGCGCATCCTCCGGCGGCGGCCCGGTCACGGTCGGGACGACGGACAAGGTCACGTTCCTCGATCCGGCCGGCTCGTACGACAACGGCTCCTTCATGGTCATGAACCAGATCTATCCGTTCGTGATGAATTCCAAGCCCGGAAGCGCAGATCCCCAGCCGGACATCGCGACCTCGGCGTCGTTCACGTCCCCCACCGACTACACGGTGAAGCTCAAGAGCGGCCTGAAGTGGGCCAACGGCGACGCCCTCGACTCGGCCGACGTCAAGTTCTCCTTCGATCGCCAGCTCAAGATCAACGACCCCAACGGGCCGGCCTCGCTCCTCGACAACCTCGCGAGCGTCGACGCTACAGATCCGACCACCGTCGTCTTCCACCTCAAGAAGGGCAACGACCAGACGTTCCCGCAGGTGCTCTCGAGCCCGGCCGGCCCCATCGTGGACCACAACGTGTTCCCCGCGGACAAGGTCATGAATGACGACGACATCGTCTCGAAGAAGGCCTTCGCCGGCCCGTACTCGATCACGACGTACCAGAAGAACCAGCTCGTCTCCTTCAAGGCCAACCCGGACTACCAAGGCCTTCTCGGCAAGCCCGCGACCGACACGGTCAACCTGAAGTACTACGCGAACTCGAACAACCTCAAGCTCGACGTCCAGCAGGGCAACATCGACGTGGCCTGGCGCTCGCTCACGGCAACCGATGTGGACAGCCTCTCGAAGGACTCGAAGGTCAAGGTCCTCAAGGGCCCCGGTGGCGAAATCCGCTACATCGTGTTCAACTTCAACACGATGCCGTACGGCGCGAAGACCCCGGAGGCCGATCCGGCGAAGGCGCTCGCCGTCCGCCAGGCGATGGCCGATCTCGTTGATCGCGACGCCATCGCACAGCAGGTCTACAAGGGCACCTACACCGCCCTCTACTCCTTCGTGGCGAGCGGCTTCCCCGGCGCGTCCACCCCGCTCAAGTCGATGTACGGCGACGGCAGCGGCAAGCCGAGCGCGGACAAGGCGAAGCAGGTCCTCTCGGCCGCCGGCATCCAGACGCCGCTGGCCATCAACCTGCAGTACAACCCGGACCACTACGGCCCCTCTTCCGGCGACGAGTACGGCATGGTCAAGCAGCAGCTCGAGGCCTCGGGCCTGTTCAAGGTCAACCTGCAGTCCACCGAGTGGGTGACCTACCAGAAGGACCGGACGAAGGACGTCTATCCGATGTACCAGCTCGGGTGGTTCCCGGACTTCTCCGACCCGGACAACTACCTCACGCCGTTCTTCACGGCGAACACGTTCCTCAAGAACCACTACGACAACCCGACCGTGGCTGACCTCATCGCGAAGGAGGCCACGAACCCGGACAAGTCGTCGCGCGAGCAGCAGCTCGGCCAGATCCAGGACGCCGTGGCGAAGGACCTCCCCACGCTGCCGCTGCTCCAGGGCTCCCAGGTCGCGGTGGCGGGAACGAACGTCAAGGGAGTCGAGACCACCCTCGATCCCTCGTTCAAGTTCCGCCTCGGCGTGATCAGCAAGTAACCGGCCAGTCCGGAACAGCCCCACCACCTGTAGCAGCGGCGGGATGCCACAGCGTCCCGCCGCTGCTGTGCGGGAACATCACCCCGCCCAGGAACCACCCCCAAAGGAACCCCCTTCCGATGACTGCACTGACTGAGACGCCCGAGGCCGCCAGCACCCCCGCGGTCCCGGCCGCCAAGCGGGCGGGCGGCGGACTCGCCACCTACCTCGTCATCCGCTTCCTGTTGATCTTCCCGACCATCCTCATCCTGGTGACGCTCGTCTTCTTCCTGATGAGGATCACGGGCGACCCCATCACTGCGGCCCTCGGGGGCCGCCTCCCACCCGACCAGCTCGCGCAGCGCATCCATGACGCCGGCTACGACCGGCCGCTCATCGTCCAGTACTTCGAATACCTCGGCCAGATCTTCACCGGGAACTTCGGCCGGACGATCTCGGACAACAGGGCCGTGACCGAGATGCTCGCAACCTTCGGCACTGCCACCCTCGAACTCGCGGTCAACGCCGTCGTCGTGGCCCTCATCGTCGGCATCCCGCTCGGGATGATCGCCGCGCACCGCCGCGACAAGACCGCGGACGCGATCCTGCGGATCTTCGCGATCCTGAGCTACGCGACCCCGGTGTTCTTCGCCGGGCTCCTGCTCAAGCTCATCTTCTCGGTATGGCTTGGGGTGCTGCCGGTCGCGGGCCGGGCGTCGACCTCGACGGAGATCGCGCTCAGCGGACTCGCGGCGCCCACCGGCATCTATTGGCTCGACGCGCTCCGCAGCGGCAACATCCCCGCCTTCTGGGACGTCGAATCGCACGCCGTCCTGCCCGCCACCGCCCTCGGCCTCCTGACCGCCGGCGTGTTCCTCAGACTCGTGCGCACCAACCTCATCGGGACGCTCGGGCGGGACTACCTCGAGGCCGGCCGCTCGCGTGGCGTGAGCGAGTTCCGGCTCGTCACGCGCCACGCCTACAAGCCGGCCCTGATTCCGATCATCACCGTCATGGGCCTCCAGATCGCCCTGCTGTTGGGCGGCGCCGTCCTGACGGAGACCACGTTCGAGTGGAAGGGCCTCGGGTTCCAGCTCGCCCAGTACCTCACGGCACGTGACTTCGTGGCCGTGCAGGGCATCGTGGTGCTCCTTGCCGTGATCGTCGCCGTGACCAACTTCATCGTGGACGTCATCGCCGCGCTGATCGACCCGAGGGTGAGGTACTGATGACCGCCCAGACACTGCCAGAGATCGAGCGCCACGACCCGCTGTGGACACGGCTGCCCGTCGTGTCCCACGTCCGCGCTAGCGTCGGCGTCCAGCGCGGCATGCTCATCGTGGGCCTCGTGCTGACGCTCGTGTTCCTCCTGCTCGCCCTGCTCGCTCCCGTCATCGCACCGTACGGCTTCTCCCAGATCTCGGACGCGAGCGGCGACTTCCCCACCCAGGAGCCGCCTAGCTCCAAGCACATCTGGGGCACCACCGTCGGCGGCTTCGACGTCTTCTCTCGGGTCGTGTGGGGCGCGCAGACCGCAGTCCTCGTGATCGTCGTCGCGGTGGCCCTGTCGATCTTCGCCGGCGTGGCGCTCGGCCTCGCCTCCGGCTACATCGGCGGGTGGCTCGATCGCGTCCTCGTGGTCATCGCGGACGCGATCTACGCCTTCCCGTCGCTGCTCGTGGCGATCGTCATGTCGATCGTCATCAGCCACGGCCAGTCGAGCCTGTGGGGCGGCGTCCTCGCGGCCGCGATCTCCATCACGGTCGTGTTCATCCCGCAGTATTTCCGTGTGGTGCGCGCCGAGGCCATCCGGCTGAAGGCCGAGCCCTTCGTCGAGTCGGCGAAGGTCATCGGTGCTTCGAGCTGGCGGATCATGGCCCGTCACATCTTCCGCAACGCAACCCGGAGCATCCCGCTCATCTTCACGCTCAACGCGTCGGAGGCCATCCTCACCCTGGCCGGCCTCGGCTTCCTCGGCTTCGGCATCGAGCCGACGAGCGCGTCGGAATGGGGCTTCGATCTCAACAAGGCGCTCAGCGACGTGACAGCGGGCATCTGGTGGACGGGAATCTTCCCTGGTCTCGCGATCGTGCTGACGGTCCTCGGGCTCACGCTCGTGGGCGAGAGCATGAACGACCTCGCCGATGCCCGCCTCCGCACCCGCCGCCACGGCGGGAAGAACCGTGGCAAGAAGCGCCCGGAAGGAAGCAAGGCATGAGCGAGGAGCTTGACGTACGGCCGGCGGGTCCGGCTGAAATCGTGCTCGACATCGACGACCTCGAGGTGTCGTTTGCCACCGACGCCGGGGAGGTCCACGCCGTCCGCGGCGTGAGCCTCGACGTCAAGGCGGGCGAGGTCGTCGCCGTCGTCGGCGAATCCGGTTCCGGCAAGACAGTGACGGCCAAGACGATCCTCGGCCTCCTGCCGGAGACGGCCACCAGCTCGGGCGCAGTGGTGATCAAGGGGCAGAACGTCATCTCCCTGAGTCCGGCCAAGCTCCGCGAGCTGCGTGGCCGCGATGTGGCGATGGTCTTCCAGGAGCCCTCGACGGCCCTCAACCCCGTGTTCACCGTGGGCTGGCAGATCTGCGAGGGCATCCGGGCGCACCGGGCCCGTACGGGGAACCACCGCATCAGCCGCAAGGAGGCCCGCGAGCGCGCCATCGAGTCGCTCCGCAAGGTCGGCATCCCCGACCCGGAGAAGCGCGTCGACTACTACCCGCACCAGTTCTCGGGCGGGCAGAAGCAGCGCGTGGTGATCGCCGCCGCGCTAGCGCTCGACCCCGAGCTCATCGTTGCGGACGAGCCGACCACCGCGCTCGACGTGACCGTCCAGGCGGAGATCCTCGAACTCCTCCGCGATCTCCGCGACCTCTACGGCACGTCGATCGTGCTCATCACCCACAACATGGGCGTTGTTGCGGACCTCGCGGACCGCGTCGTCGTCATGTACCAGGGCGAGGTGGTCGAGGAGGCGCCGGTGCGCCGGCTCTTCGCGGAGCCGCGCGAAGACTACACGCGCCGCCTCCTCGCAGCGGTTCCGCACCTCGGGCGCGAGTCGGCCTCCGAGGGCGCCACGCAGCGCCTGCGTCAGGGCGGGGAGGTTCTCGTCGCGGCAGAGGGCCTCGAGATCGTGTATCCGGGGCGGCTCGGCTCGCCGCCTTTCCGCGCGGTGGAGGGCGTCTCGTTCACCGTCTCGGCGGGTGAAGTGTTTGGCCTCGTGGGGGAGTCCGGCTCGGGCAAGACCACGATCGGCCGGGCGATCGCCGGGCTCAACCGCGCGACGGGGGGCAGCCTCAAGGTTCTCGGGCACGAGATGGTCGGGTTCCGCGAACGTGCGTTCCGTCCGCTGCGCAAGGAGATCGGGTTCGTGTTCCAGGACCCTGCCGCCTCGTTCAACCCGCAGCTGACCGTCGGGGAGTGCGTCGCGGAGCCGCTCATCGTGCACCTCGACCTGCAGACGGCCCAGGTACGCCGGCGGGTCGGCGAGCTGCTCGAGTCCGTCCAGCTCCCGGCCTCGTACGCGTCGCGGTATCCGCACGAGCTCTCCGGGGGCCAGCGTCAGCGGGCCTCGCTTGCTCGGGCGCTCGCACTCGAGCCGCGTCTCCTGATCGCGGACGAACCCACTTCCGCCCTCGACGTCTCGGTCCAGGCGAAGGTGCTCGAGCTGTTCCGGGAGATCCAGGCAGAACTCGGCTTCGCTGCCCTGTTCATCAGCCATGACCTCGCTGTGGTGGACCAGCTGAGCCACTGGGTGGGCGTGCTCTACAAGGGCCGGCTCGTGGAGCAGGGGGTCAGCAGCCGCGTGATGGGCGATCCACAGGACGAGTACACCAAGCGGCTCATCGCCTCGCTGCCCGTGCCGGACCCGGTCGAGCAGGCCGAACGCCGCAAGGCGCATCGGGCGCTGCTGGGCGGCTGATCGGCAGCCTAACGTTTATCCGTACGACTAAGGCATATCTTGCCTAAGGACGACGACGGCGGCAGGCGCCCTGCCGCCGTCGTCGTTCGTTTGCCGTCAGCTGGCTTGCTGCTACTCAGTGCCGACGATCCGGACGTTGAACTGCGCCGTGCCGAGCGTTCCCATGAGCCGGAGCCACAGCGGCATGTACATCTCGAGAGCCCTGGCTCCGTCGAGCCCGCCGAGGTCGCGGACTCTCTCCGCCCGCCACCCCATCGCCTCGATCAGGGCGCGCACCTGGGCCTTGGCGCCGTCGTCGTTGCCGGCGAGGAAGACGTCGTGCTCCCCGCCGCCCACTTTCTCCGGCGCCACCATCACCGTGACGGTCACGGTATTGAACGCCTTGACGATGCGAACCGCAGGGAAGGCCCTCTGAAGCTGCTCGGCGAGGCTGTCCTGATTGGCGACGGAGAGGAACGGCGGGAAGCCGCGCGAGAAGTCGAGGGGGTTGGAGAGGTCCCACAGGATCTTGCCGTCAAGCCTCTCGGCGCCGATCTCCGTGAGGACGTCGAGCGAGACGGTGCCCGGGGTTGCGTTGACGAGCAGTTCGCCGTCCTCCGCCGCGCCCGCGAAGTCCGTGGCCCGCCCGCCGGTCGCGTCCGCCCACTGGACCGCCTCCGGCTTGGCCGCGTCCCGCGAGCCGATTGTCACATCGTGGCCGAGGTCCCGGAAGCGGGCCCCTAGAGTCCGGCCGACGAACCCGCTTCCGATCATGCCGATCTTCATGAGACTGACCTACAGCGCCGACCGCGGCCGGGTCAACGGGCCGCGGCCCCTAGACTGAAACCCATGACCGAGCAGCACCGTGATGACGCCCGCCCCGATGCCGAGGCGGCCCACCCCGAACAGGCCTACGACCCCACCGCGAGCTCCCTCAAGGGCGAGGTGGATCCGGAGGTCATGGCGGAGCTGCTGTCCATCCGTTCGAGCATCGACAACTTCGACGCCACCCTCGTCTATCTCCTGGCCGAGCGCTTCAAGGTGACCCAGCGGGTGGGCTGGCTCAAGGCGAAGCACCATCTCCCGCCGGCTGACCCCACCCGCGAAGCAGCCCAGATTGCGCGCCTCCGCCGCCTCGCAGAGGAGGCCCAGCTCGATCCGGCGTTCGCGGAGAAGTTCCTTAACTTCATCATCAGCGAAGTCATCCGGCATCATCAGGCGATCTCCGAGGATCATCACGCGCGCCAGAACGGCGACGCGGGTCAGGCGTAGCGCGATGCCCTACCAAGTCACCGCAACCGCCCTCGGGGAGTGGCCCGGAACTGACGCGGTCGAGGCGGAGAAGGCGATCCGGGGCGAGCTGGGCAGTCCGCATCTCCCGTTCCTCGCGGAGCTTCCGGACCGCGGCGTCGGCTCGGATGCGGTAGGGCGTACCGCCACGCTCCTCGTCGACCTCCACGCGGACGTCCAGCCTCACGGCTGGCGCATCGTGGACCGTCCCGGGCGCGACGCGGCCCGCGCCGCCTCCGCCCTCTCAGCGGACCTCAACGTGCTCGCGGACGTCGTGGGCTCCGAGGAGAGGAGCGCGGAGGAGCTCCAGGTCCGCCTCCTCGGACCCCTCAGCCTCATGGCGGGCCTCTACCTCCACAACGGCGAGCGTGCGCTCGCCGACGCCGGCGCCCGCCGGGACATCGCCCAGTCGTTCGCAGCGGGGGTGGCGGAATTCGTCGCGCGGGTGCGTGTGGCGGCGCCGGGGGCACGACTCGCCGTGCAGCTGGCCGAGCCGGATGCCGCTCGGGTGCTCGCCGGGCTCCTGCCGACAGCGAGCGGCTATCGGACGATTCGATCCCTCCCCGCGGCCGAGGCGAGGACCGCCTGGGAAAGTGTGATCGACGCGCTCCGGGAGGCGGGGGCCGAGCAGGTCCTCGTTCACCTCGACGCGTGGGAGGCACCGATAGACGGAGTGCTCGAGGCGGGGGCCGACGGCGTCGCCCTCCCGGCGCCGTCACTGACCGTCCCGCAGTGGGAACGGCTCGCGGAGGCCGTGGAGTCCGGGAAGCACCTCTGGCTCGGCGTCGTACCGCTCGCGCCGCCCCCGTCGATGCGCACCGCGGACATCGCGGAATCGCTCCTTCGCCCGTGGCGCCAGCTCGGGCTGCCAGAGCGTCAGCTCGGCGCGGTGCGCGTCACCCCCGCTGAGAGCCTCGCCTCCCTCACGCCGGAGCGGGCGACGGCGGCCCTCGCCCGGACGGTCAAGCTCGCCGACGCGGTGAACCAGCTCGCCTTCGGCTGACCGCCCAACCGCTCATTCCCCCCGCTGCCGGAGGTGGGCGCGGGTGAGGGCGTCCATCTCCTCGTCGCTGAGCTCGTCGAATCCGCGAGCTTCGTGCCGATCGCTCCGGCTGAAGCGCACGAACATGAGAATGATGAGTGGCAGGTCCACGATTTCGGCGATGAACCACAGGATGTCGCCGGCGAGCTGCTGGTCCCGGAGGGGTGACGGGAACCAGGCCGGCACTCCAGAGGGCCACGAGGTGGAACCGTCGAGCACGGTCCCGTTGAGCCGGAGCGCGATCCCGGGAACGGCGTCGGCGAGCAGCTCGATGAACACGTACACGAACTCGAGCAGGATGAAGCTCGAGGTCCGCTGGAATCCCTCTGCCTCCACCATGGGAAGCGCCAGGAGAAGCCCCACGAGGGGGACCGCGATGCTCAGGATCCCGCTCACGACGGGATTCGCGCGGTACACGGCGAGCAGGGGCGTGAGGAACGTTCCGAAGAACACGAGCCCGAGGATGGGGGCCACGAAGGCGTTCCCGAGGATCCGGACGGCCCGGCTCTCCATGACCCGGTCCAGCCGGAGCCGGTGGTGGTCTGCGAGGGCTGCCCTCGCGAGGCCGAGCGGGCGCCCGAGCCCGGCGAGGAGCGGGACCACGAAGAACAGGAGTGCCGTCTTGAGCGTGAAGGCCCACCTCAGCTGGTCCCCGAAGGCACCCGTGAAGCCGCAGGTGAGAGCCACGTAGGGTGCGAGGCCGAGGAGGTAGAAGCAGAGGGCGCGCCAGACTGGCCAGCGTGTCCCGCGGCGGCGGGAGGCGACGAGACCGACGGCGTACAGCAGGGCCGCGGCCACCGTCAGGGCGAGGGCTGCGGGGTCGGGGCGGAAGGTGCCCAGAAGGACGGAAAAGGGCGGCACCCGGCGCAGTCTAGGCCCATCGGCTGGGAGCAGCCCGAAAGCATGCGGCGACTAGAATGGAACAACGCACGGGCGGGCGTGCCGCGAACGCCTCGCGGCCCAACGTGCGGGAGAGTGGAAGGCATGAAGGCACGCATTCTGGTAGTGGACGACGACGAGGCTCTCGCCGAGATGATCGGCATTGTGCTCCGCAATGACGGATTCGAACCGGTCTTCTGCGCCGATGGGGCGCAGGCCCTGGACATCTACCGTTCCCAGAAGCCGGATCTCGTTCTGCTCGACCTCATGCTGCCCGGCCTCGACGGCATCGAGGTCTGCCGACGGATCCGTTCCGAATCGGACGTCCCGATCGTGATGCTCACGGCAAAGTCGGACACCTCGGATGTGGTGAGGGGCCTCGAATCCGGAGCTGACGACTACGTGCCGAAGCCTTTCAAGCCCGCTGAGCTCGTCGCCCGCGTTCGCGCCCGGCTTCGTCCAGGCGAAGCGAAGACCCCTGAGACGCTGCGGATCGGCGACGTGACGATCGACGTCGCGGGCCATACGGTCAAGCGCGGGGAGGCCCCGATCGCCCTGACGCCCCTCGAGTTCGACCTTCTGGTGGCGCTCGCCCGCAAGCCCTGGCAGGTCTTCACCCGTGAGCTCCTCCTCGAACAGGTCTGGGGATATCGGCACGCCGCCGATACACGGCTCGTCAACGTCCACGTCCAGCGGCTCAGGTCCAAGATCGAAAGGGATCCCGAGGCTCCCGAGATCGTCCTGACGGTCCGCGGCGTGGGCTACAAGGCCGGGAGCTAACCAGACCGAGGACGTGATGGACCAGCAAGAGGGCAGTACGGCGCAGCGGATGCGGGTCGTCGCCCGGGAAACTGCCCGCCGTGCGCGGCGATTCGTGAGGCGCGCCGGCATCGCCGGGGCGAAGCTTCGGCGCGCCTCGCGTCGAGGCCTCAGGACTGGCCTGCGTGTGCCGCGCAGGGTCCAGCGTGCCTTCGCGCGGCGCTGGCGGCGCTCCCTCCAGTTCCGTACGGTCCTCGTCACTCTCGTCCTCGCGTGCGTCTCAATTCTCGGCGTCGGCGTCTACCTGTCGAATCAGATGGCCAACAGCCTGTTCCAGGAGAGGCTGACCCAAGCCGAGGTCCAGACCCGCCAGAGCGTGAATCAGGTCCAGGAGACGTTCGACGGCGCGCAGGTCACGGACCAGCAGGGCGTCCTCAAGCTCGTCAACGACACGCTCGCAACGCTTGAGGCGCGGGACTCGGGCACCCCGCGCCAGTACGTGTTCCTCGCCGTCCCGAACCAGGACCAGCCGCGCAACCGGTGGGTAGACAGCCGGGCGTCCTACTTGCGCACAGAGAACGACATACCGCAGACGCTTCGCGAGGCGGTCGAAAGATCGCAGCAGTCACAGCAGTTCTGGCAGTCCATCCCGCTGACCGTGGACAATACGACCCATCCGGCCATCGCCGTCGGGAACAAAGTCACGTTCGGCGGCACGGTCTACGAGCTGTACCTCCTCTACGACATCCAGTCCGCACAGGAGACGCTGGATGAGATGCAGAGCGTCCTCTGGTTCGGCGGCGTCTTCCTCATCCTCCTCATCGGTGCCATTGTGTGGATCGTCACGCGCAGCGTGGTGAGCCCGGTGAGCCACGCGGCCTCAGTGTCCGAGAAGCTGGCCGCGGGCCAGCTCGAGGAGCGCATGGCGGTCGAGGGAGAAGACGAGGTCGCAAGGCTCGCCAAGTCGTTCAACCACATGGCGGCGAGCCTCCAGGAGCAGATCACCCAGCTCGCCACGCTGTCCCAGATGCAGCAGCGCTTCGTCTCGGATGTCTCCCACGAGCTGCGGACACCGCTGACGACCGTCCGGATGGCCGCCGAAGTCCTCTATGAGGCGAGGGGCCAGTTCGATCCGGTCAACAAGCGGTCCGCCGAGCTGCTCTACAACCAGGTCGAGCGTTTCCAGGCGCTGCTCAATGACCTCCTGGAGATCTCCCGCTTCGATGCGGGAGCGGCACGGCTGGACGTCGAGCCTCAGGACATGGTCGCCGTCGTCCGCAGCGTTATCGACACAGCCGCGCCCATCGCGGCCTCCTGCGGCTCGGAAGTGCGATTGTATTCGCGCACCAGCAGCATCGTGGTGGACATGGATGCACGTCGCATCGAGCGCGTGCTGAGGAATCTCCTGCTGAACGCCCTCGAGCACGGAGAGGGCAGGCCGGTGGAGATCTTCGTCGCGGCGAACGCGGACGCCGTCGGCGTCGCAGTCCGCGACCACGGCATCGGGATGTCGCCCTCGGAGGCTGCGCGCGTGTTCGACCGCTTCTGGAGGGCGGACCCCGCCCGCGCCCGCACGACCGGCGGCTCCGGGCTCGGGCTCTCCATCGCAACGGAGGACGTCAAGCTCCACAACGGGTGGCTCCAGGCCTGGGGGCGGCGCGGAGAGGGCTCCTGCTTCCGCCTGACGCTCCCGCTCCATGCAGGCGGGGCCATCGCCGAGTCCCCAGTTGCCCTCGAGCCCGGTGCCGCCGGCCTTCCGCTGGCAGAGGGCGGGACACGGGGAATTGTCGTGGGCATGTCGTCTCTGCTCAAGGAGACCCCGTGAGCGGGGTTCGCGCGCGGCAGCGCTGGTTCCGTCCGGCGTTGCGGCTGGCCACCGCTGCGATCGCGATCCTGCTCGTCGTGGCGGCCTGTGCGCAGATCCCGACGGCGGGACCTGTCGGCACGAGCAAGGACGGCGGCTCCGCGATCGGCAATGCCCCCCAGTACATCCCGCCGGGCCCCCAGAACGGAGCCACCCCGCAATCGATCATCGAGGGCTTCTTCAACGCAGGCTCGGGGTATCAGAACGACTTCACGGTGGCCCGCCAGTTCCTCGCCCCCGCCAACGCCGTGTCGTGGAAGCCCAGCCAGCGGACACTCGTCTACCGCGGCAGCCCGTCGGTGGTTTCGGCGGGGCGCCCCAACGCCTACCGCTATGAGCTCGACGTCGCGTATTCGGTGGATCAGGACGGAACCATGACGCAGTACCCGCCGGGCACGCGGCAGGCGATCGAGGTCGAGGTGACCCAGGTCGACGGTCAGTGGCGGCTCTCGAAGCTTCCCGATGGGACGGTGATCCCCGAGGAGACGTTCAAGGTCCTCTACCGCCCGTTCTCGGTCTACTTCTTCGATCCCGCGTTCAGCGTCCTCGTCCCGGACATGAGGTGGTTCATCGACAATTCGGGAATCGCGAAGTCGCTCGTGAGCGCGCTCATCGCCGGTCCGGCCGGCTATCTCAAGTCCGCCGTCGCGAGCGCATTTCCGCCCGGCATCAAGCTTGAGCGGGAGTCCGTGCCGATCGTCGGGAACGTTGCCCAGGTGGACCTGACTCCCGAGCTCCGCGATGCCTCCTTCACCGATCGCCAGCGGATGCACAGCCAACTCGTGCGCACGCTGTCGGCACTGCCGTCAGTCGGGGCCGTCGCGCTGCGCACGAATCAAACCGAGGTCGCGATCGAGGACCCGTCGGCCCCGCGTCAGGCGCAACCGCTCGTGGATCCCAAGGTTCCCTCGTGGCAGGTGGGCATCGCCGACGGCCAGATCGTGCAGTACGGCTCGAAGCAGACCTCCAAGATCGATGGCATCCCGTCTGTCTCCTCGCTCGATCCGTCGGCCCCCGCCGCCGCCGCGTCGCAGCACGTCTACGCGTTCCTCGGCGACGGGGAGAGGGCGCTGCACTCGATCGTTCCGGGTCAGCCCGAGCGGCTCCTCGATTCGGCCCAGCACTTCACGCCGCCATCGATCGGTCCGAGCGAATGGGTATGGTCGGCCGCCCAGCGATCCACCGGGGCAACCGAGGTCATGGCCTACAGGCCGGTGGGAACTGCGCAGAACGCTGCCGTTCCGCACACTGTGGTGGCGGCTCCATGGCTGGCGGGGAGGAACGTGACGTCATTGCGGATCTCCCGCGATGGCGTGCGCGCCCTCGTCCTCTCTGAAGCGGATGGCCAGTCCCTGTTGCAGGTTGCCGGCGTTGTGCGCGGACAGGACGGCGCGCCGCAATCTCTCACGACCCCGATCACCCTTCCCCTCACCGCGAAGAATCCGGAGCTCGCGCTGTGGGTCGACGAGTCGACAGTGGTTGTCTCCGGCACGTCTCCCACCGATGTCGTCACGCCGGAGCTCGTGAGCCTCCAAGGGGGCGAGCCGCGGCAGCTTGCCTCGCTGACCGGGATCCAGTGGATCTCCGCCGGCAACGGGGACCAGTCGATCTATGCCGTGGCGCGCGACGGGATCTATCTCCTCGTCCGCACTTCGTGGACCGAACAGGGCAAGGGGGCCGTCCAGCTCGGGTTCGCCGGCTGAGCTCGTTGGTCCTCCACACTTTTTCATTGGGCGTGTCGTCCACATGGAAGAGGCTGGGAGAGGCCCACGAGTGCTCTGAGGTGCAGTCTGAAGAGCATGGATTCAGCGTCCACGTCTCGTCACGTCGCCAGGCTCCGCGGATGGCGGCGGCTTCTCTCGGAGGCCGGTGCGGCGCTCTCGGGGGTCCTCTCGCTCATCGTCCCTGTCGAGTGCGCGTCGTGCGGGCTGCCGGATTCCGTGCTGTGTCCCCGCTGCGCAGGGGCCTTGCGCGGCGCGACTGCGCAGCCCGCGCGCTGCGAGCAGCGCGCTCCCGCGCTCGTCGAGCACGACGGCGGCGTCCTCCTTGCCGCTGTGGCGGCGGGAACGTATGGGGCCGAGCTCTCGCAGGCACTGCTCGCCTACAAAAGGCACGGTGCTCCGCGGCTTCGCGTGGAACTGGGCTGCGCGCTAGGGCGCTCGCTCCGTTCCGCCGTCGGTAGTCCCCGGAGGGGGGAGCGGGAGGTGCTTCTCGTCCCCGTCCCCACGAGCTCTGCAGCCTACGTGCGGCGCGGGTTCGATCCCCTCGCCGACCTCCTCCGCTGGCTCGTGCGCCACCGCCTGTCTCCGCCGGGCACCCGAGTCTTCCATGGTCTTGTGAAGAGGCGGCGCGGATGGTCACGGGTGCTACCGGGGCTTGCTCTGGCGGCTTCCGGGAGCGGTGGGCAGAAGGGACTCGGTCGGGGAGAGCGCCGGGCAAGGCTCGCCGGGAGCCTCGTCGCACGGGAGAGGGGAAGCCCTTGGAGCCGGCAGCATAGATGCACCCTGCGTGGTCGGCCCGTCGTCCTCGTCGACGACGTCCTCACCACCGGTTCCACACTGCGCGAGGCGGCGAGGGCGCTCGAGGAGGCGGGCGCCGTCGTCCTTGGAGCAGCCGTGATCGCAGCAGTACAGGCACCCGCCGCTGAGCATGCCGAGGAACAAAAGGCCGACATCAAGTGAATTGAAGGACAAGAAGGGGTGTGCATTCGATGACGATCAACTAACGTCGGTAGTGGGTTCCAGGATGAGGGGAACCTCTCGATAGCGGCTCAGGAAAGGGGCTCGACTGTCATGCAGTAGCCCCTTTGAGTCTCAGTCGAGCTGACCGAAGTAGTCTCTGGAGGGCACCATGGAGTTCAAGATCAGCGGGCGCAACCTGACTGTGTCGGACCGGTTCCGCGAGTACGCCACCGAGAAGATCGAGAAGATCGAGAATCTCGCTGACAAGGTGCAGAGGGTTGACGCCAAGTGCTCCAAGCAGACCAGCACCCGGTCGGGAGGCGATCAGCTCACTGTCGAACTGACGGTGACAGGGCGCGGGCCCGTCATCCGCGCCGAGGCGACGGCCCCGGACAAGTTCGCGGCCTTCGACCTCGCCTATGGAAAGCTCCTTGAACGGCTGAGGAGGGCAAAGGACAGGCGGAAGGTCCATCACGGCAAGCACGCTCCGGTTGCAGTCAAGACGGCCACGGCGTCTCTCCCTGTTGTCAGCGGGGCCACGCCGATCTACGCGGAGCACGCGCTCGAGGCGTCGAACCACTCCTCGGAGCCAGAAACCACATCACCCTATGAGATCGAAAACGACATTCCAGCAGGCGATTCGCCCGTGCTGATCCGCCGCAAGGTGTTTCCAGCGGCGACTCTGACGCTCGACGACGCCGTCGACAACATGGAGCTCCTCGGCCACGATTTCTACCTGTTCATCGATGCGGAGACGAACACCCCGTCTGTGGTGTACCGTCGCCGCGGATGGACCTATGGCGTCATCAGTCTCGATCAGGCCTGCGAACCAGGCAACGCAGCGGTTGAGGACCGCATCCTGGCCTACCGTTCCAACGATGAAGGGGCCGTCGTCTCCTGACGGCCCCGACGGGAACCTCCCCCCGCGGGGAGAAAGGGAGAGAAGCAGTGGGCGCTGCCCTGAGCCTCGCGCAGGCCCGACGCATCGCCCTCTCAGCACAAGGACTCATTGGCCCACGGCCCGCCGCCCCCGCCACAGCGAGGGCGGTGGGCCGCGTCTTTGACCAGCTCCAGCTGGTTCAGATCGACTCGGTCAACGTGCTCGTGAGGAGCCACTACCTTCCGTTCTTCTCGCGCCTCGGAGCGTACGATCGGGACATTCTCGACCGGATGTCGTCTCGGAGCCCACGGCGAATGGTCGAGTATTGGGCCCACGAGGCGAGCTTCATCAAGCCCGAGCACTTCGAGGCCCTCCGACTGTGGCAGAAGCGGAGCTGGGTCGGCGCTGCCGGGCTCGATCCTGAGGTACGCGACGACCTGGCGGAGCGCATCCTTCACGTCCTCTCATCGAGCCGTCCTCTCACCGCGGCGCAGCTGACCCAGCGCCTGGGCCACGTCGAAGAGCGCCGCAACGACAATTGGGGCTGGAACTGGAACGCCGTGAAGCGCGTGGTCGGCGACCTCTTCGAACAGGGCATCGTCAGTTCGGCGAGCCGCACGCCGTCCTTCGAGCGGCGCTACGCCCTCACCGCCGACGTCATGCCCCAGCGCGTCATTGCCGCCGCGGCGGGCGAGGAACCGCTAGATCGGGAGTCAGCCGCGCTTCTGCTGACCCGGGCTGCCCTGCAGGCGCACGGAATCGGCACCGTCCGCTGCTTCGCCGACTATTTCCGCCTCCCGATGAAGGCGACGGAGTCGGCGCTCGCCGAGCTTGTCCGGCTCGGCGACGCTGAGCCTGTGCAGGTCCACCATTGGTCGGGGACGGCCTACCTGCATGCGGGCACCCGAATCCCTCGCGCTGCACGGGGACGCGCATTGCTGAGCCCCTTCGATTCACTCGTGTTCGAGCGGCGGCGGCTCGAGCGCCTCTTCGGGTTCCACTATCGCCTGGAGATCTACACACCCTCGGAGCGGCGTCGATACGGGTATTACGTGCTTCCCTTCCTCCTCGGCGACGCCATGGTGGCACGCGTCGACCTCAAGGCCGATCGCGCCGGCGGTGCGCTGCTCGTGCATGCGATCCATGCTGAACCCGACGCACCGCTCGGCACCCCGGTCGAGCTCGCCGACGAGCTGCGGCTGCTCGCGGACTGGCTCGAGCTCGACGACGTCCGGATCGCCGACGACGGAGGGCTCGCCGGCGCCGTCGCCCGCTCTCTGAGGCCCCGCCGGCTGGGGAACCCGGATACGCCGCCGCGCGTGTCTCCCGTAGACTGAAAGCCGCCCGCTGCAGCACTCGCGCTGCTGCGTACGCCATTGACAAGGGAGCGAAAGCCACGTGGCAAACCTTCTCGAGAAACTCCTCCGGACCGGCGACCGCCGGATCCTGAAGCAGCTGCGCGTCTATGTCGATGCGACGAATGCGCTCGAAGAGGAGTTCAAGGGGTTCACGGACGCAGAGCTGCGCGAGGAAACCGACCGGCTCAGGGCACGCCACGGGGATGGCGAGAAGCTGGACGATCTCCTCCCGGAAGCCTTCGCCGCCGTCCGCGAGGCAGCGGGACGCACTTTGGGCATGCGCCACTTCGACGTGCAGCTCATGGGCGGCGCGGCCCTGCACCTCGGCAACATCGCCGAGATGAAGACCGGCGAGGGCAAGACGCTCGTCGCGACCGCGCCCGCGTACCTGAACGCCTTGGGCGGCAAAGGCGTGCACGTGGTCACGGTCAACGACTACCTCGCCGAGTACCAGTCCGAGCTCATGGGCCGGGTCTTCCGCTTCCTCGGCGTGTCCAGCGGCTGCATCCTCTCGAGCATGGATCCCGCGGCGCGCAAAAAGCAGTACGACGCCGACATCACCTACGGGACGAACAACGAGTTCGGCTTTGACTACCTCCGCGACAACATGGCGTGGGACAAGAATGAGCTGGTCCAGCGCGGCCACCACTTCGCGATCGTGGACGAGGTCGACTCGATTCTGATCGACGAGGCCCGCACGCCGCTCATCATCTCGGGTCCTGCTCAGGGCGATGCCAACCGGTGGTACTCCGAGTTCGCCAAGATCGCGCTGCGCCTCGGCGAGGGCGACTACGAGGTGGACGAGAAGAAGCGCACCGTCGGCGTCCTCGAGCCGGGCATCGAGAAGGTCGAGGACTACCTCGGCATCCACAACCTCTACGAGTCTGCGAACACGCCCCTCATCGGCTTCCTCAACAACGCCATCAAGGCCAAGGAGCTGTTCAAGCGGGACAAGGACTACGTCGTCCTCGACGGCGAGGTGCTGATCGTCGACGAGCACACGGGGCGCATCCTCCCCGGACGGCGCTACAACGAGGGCATGCACCAGGCGATCGAAGCCAAGGAAGGCGTGGAGATCAAGGCCGAGAATCAGACTCTCGCCACGATCACGCTCCAGAACTACTTCCGCCTTTACGAAAAGCTCTCCGGCATGACCGGCACGGCCGAGACCGAGGCGGCCGAGTTCATGAGCACCTACAAGCTCGGCGTCGTCCCGATTCCGACCAACAAGCCCATGGCGCGTGAGGATCAGCCGGACCTCGTCTACAAGAACGAGGTAGTGAAGTTCGAGGCGGTCGTGAAGGACATCTCACGCCGCAACGCCAAGGGCCAGCCGGTGCTCGTGGGCACGACGAGCGTCGAGAAGAGCGAATACCTCTCCCAGGCGCTGGCGAAGGCGGGCGTCCGGCACGAGGTGCTCAACGCCAAGAACCACGCGCGCGAGGCTGCGATCGTGGCCCAGGCCGGTCGCAAGGGAGCCGTCACGGTGGCCACCAACATGGCTGGCCGTGGCACCGACATCATGCTCGGCGGGAACGCGGAGTTCATGGCCGTTGCAGACCTCGCCGCGCGGGGCCTTGATCCAGAACAGGATTCGGAAGCCTACGAGACCGCGTGGCCGGCAGCGCTCGCAGCCGCCCAGGAGGCGGTCAAGGCCGAGCACGAGGAGGTCCTCGAGCTTGGTGGCCTCTACGTCCTCGGAACGGAGCGGCACGAATCCCGCCGCATCGACAACCAGCTGCGTGGTCGCTCCGGCCGCCAGGGCGATCCGGGCGAGTCTCGCTTCTACCTCTCGCTGACCGACGATCTGATGCGCCTCTTTGGCACGGGCGGGGCCGAGCGCCTCATGGCGAGCAGCCTGCCCGACGAGACCCCGCTCGAGTCGAAGCTTGTCTCCCGCGCTATCCAGTCTGCCCAGGCGCAGGTGGAGAGCCGGAACGCCGAGCAACGTAAGAACGTGCTCAAGTATGACGACGTCCTCAACCGCCAGCGCGAGGCCATCTACGGCGATCGGCGGCGGATTCTCGAGGGAGATGACCTCCACGAGAAGGTCCAGTTCTTCATCGAGGACACCCTCACCGCGATGATCGATTCCGCCACAGCAGAGGGGAATGGCGACGACTGGGACTTCCACGGGCTGTGGAACAACCTCCGCACGCTGTACCCCACCACGATCACCCCCCAGGACATCATCGAAGAGGCCGGCGGCAAGTCGCGGGTGACTGTGGAGATGCTGAAGGAGGAGATCCTCTCCGACGCCAAGCTTGTGTACCAGCGGCGTGAGGAGCAGATCGGTTCGGAGACGATGCGAGAACTCGAACGGCGCGTCGTCCTCTCGGTCATCGGCCGCAAGTGGCAGGAACACCTCTACGAGATGGACTATCTCAAGGAGGGCATTGGCCTTCGGGCGATGGCCCAGCGCGATCCTCTTGTCGAATACCAGCGTGAGGGCTACGGCATGTTCCAGGCGATGATGGAGGGCATTCGGGAGGAGTCCGTCGCCTTCCTGTACAACCTTGAGGTGCAGCCTGCGGAGGCGACCGTCGAAGCCGGCCAACCGCCGGCGCCTGGCCTCGAGGCCCCGGCGCAGCCCACCCAGCTCCAATACACCGCGCCCGCCGAGGACGGGAGCACGGAGACACACATCGAGCAGGCGAGGTCCGCCAAGACCGCGCAGAATGGTTCGCGGGGTACGCGCAAGGACGCCACGGGTCCGGCTGGCAACGGGCAGCAGCAGGCGCCCCGTCGGGCCAAGAACCGTCGCCGCTGAGAAGGACTCAGCCGATTTCGAGTGCCGTCACTCGCCACCCGGAGTCGCGGACCTGCTCGAGGCGGAGCGCTACGGCCCGGCAGCGCACCCGGTCGGAGACGACGGCCGAAGCCTCGTAGATACCGGGCTGGACCATCATGGCTCGTGATGAGACGAGACTCGCTCCGCGGTGAACGAGTGCCAACTTTCCGGAACGGCCGGCCCCTTCGGCGCGACTGAGCCGAGCGCGCAGCTGAAGCGTCGCAAGGACGTCTCTGTCGAGCCAGCGGGCGAGCTGTTGGACTGGGCGGCGGCCTGCGAGGACCTCGATCGCGGCACTCGTGATGCGTCCTGCGAGCTGCGCGACCCACTTCTGCTCCGCCGCAGACCCGATGCTGTGCAGTTGCAGTGGTTCGGCGGCTTCGACGGGGAGCGCGAGTGCCGACGAGCCTTCAACTCCCAGGGCGCCGGCCTCGGAGAGCGATCCGCGGTGAAGGACGAGACGTGGATTTTCGTTCATGGCTGTGATCCTTCTGTTTAAGGCGGGAACTGAGCCGTGGGGTCCAGAGGTGAGTCAGCGGTGGGGTGCGACGAGGAGCTGACCCGGACGGATCACATCCGGGTTGTCACCGATCACGGACCGGTTGGCTTCGAACCAGTCGGGCCAGGCTTCTGCGATATCCCTCGCGCTCGCTCCCGGGCCGAGATACCGGGCAGCCACGCTCCAGAGGGAGTCGCCGGGCCGCACCTCGACCATGCTCGGAGGTGTCACTGAGTCCCTGGTTACCGGTCTTGTGAGCGGGCCGCTCGGGGATTGTTCAGGCTGTGGTGTCCATGCCTCGGGAAGAGCGGTCTCCGCCGAACGGGGGAGAATCGTCTCTGGCGCAGCCGCCTGAGCAGGTTTGGCCTGTTCCTGCAGCGGCTCGGCCACGATCTCCGGGTGTTCGCCCACCACTGGTAAGGGTTGTTCGTCCCGTTTCTGCGGAGTGGCTTCGTTCTCGTTCTGCGAAGGCACCGGGTTCTCTGTGGCAGCGGCGGTCGTCTCGACTGCACTCACCCGCCATGCGGGATCCAGAGGCTCCGACACGGCGTAGGCCGATGGCGCGGCGACGAGACTGAGCCCAAGAACGCCCAGTGCGAGGCGGCGCATGAAAGCCGGAGCGAGGGCGCCCGTCCAACGGGCCCACCGGTAACTGCCCGCCGCTGCGAGGAGCGCGGAAACGATCGCGAGACATGTGGAGCCCAACCACCACGCCGCGAGTCCCACCCCGGCTGTGCTGGCGCAGAGTCCAAGGAGCGCGTCAATGCCCTGATGTGGACCGCTTGGGAGAAGGCTGCCGATGCCGGCGAGCCCGGCCGCGAGCACAAGGACGAGAACGGCCAGCAGGCCGTCCGCGCTGAGTTCGTGTTTGTTCATGGGTCCCCCAGTTGTTGGAGCCTTGGTTAGCAAGGCCGTATGCGGTTTGGTGGCATTTGGTGTTGTTTGACCAAGTCTGAATCGGTTTCACAACCGATGTCCAGCGGAAGTGCATCTTCGCGTTGCCCGCAAGGCAAGTGATACCTAGGGTGAGGGGATGCGCTGGGGGGCTCTTTTCGACGACTTTGAATCACAACTGACTGCTGCCGAACGCGCTCTGGTCGAGGATCAGGCGGGAGATCTGGCGCGGGCGGAGCAGGCACTGCTCACGCTGGCGGATCGGCTGCGCCCACATCACGGGGCGGTTGAGCTCCTCCTGGCCTGCGGAGTTCGGGTCAAGGGGCGGCCCGTTGAGGTGGCCATGGACTGGCTTGCCCTCGACGCACGGCCGAGGAGCTTTCTCGTCCCTCTGCCAAGCATCGTCACTGTCGTGGGACTGAATCGTGATGCTCGGCTGGAGGTGTCGAGGGTCCGGAGGGAACTGACCCTGGGATCGGCCCTCCGAGCGCTCGCGCGAGGCAGGGCGGCGGTCACGTGTCACGTGGACGCTGGGCGCGCGGAGGCTCTGCTTGTATCCGGAGTGATCGATGTGGTCGGGCGAGACTATGTCGAGATCGCCCGCGCTAGCGATGGCTGGGGACGACGGCAAGTCGAGGGAACGACCGTGATTCCGCTGGCCGCGCTCATCGCGGTCAGTTCTCTGGGGTGAGCGACGCCCCTCAGCGAGGCTTCTGCAGGGAACGGCTCTCCGCGAGCATCCGTTCGGTCTTGGCGTAGCTGGCTTGGATGTATTCCTCGAGCTTGACGTCTTCGACCCGCCACTGCCCACGCCCGCCCACTTGGATCGCCTTGAGTTCGCCGCTGCGAACCAAGGCATAGGCCTGGGCGGTGCTGATCTGGAGCTGTTCGCACACGTCCGCGAGCGTCAGGAAGCGAGGCATGCCCCCATTGTGCCAGTCTCGGGGTGTCGATGGCCTTTGTGCATATCGTTTGGCGTGTTTTGTCCCCCTTGGTTCGTCTTCGTCGAGGATTGATCCAGACTGGCGGCGGAGCTGCTCGACCAGTGAGCGGACCGAAGTGGGGGAGTGGTCATGGAATCGCTGAGTACGGCCGAAAGCGGACGATTGAGGCGACCATCGTGGAGGGATCCGCGATTGCTCGTCGGAGTTCTGTTGGTCCTGCTCTCCATCTCAGGCGTTGTAGCCTTGGTCCGCGCGGCCGAGATCAAGACGATCGTGTATGCGGCGCGAGAGAACATCGGGGTCGGAGACGCGGTGGGCAGTGATGATCTCATCGCGGTCGAGGTGCATTTGGGAGATGCCGAGGGTCGCTATCTGGGCGAACCGTTGGAAGTTGCGGGCCGAGTCGCCGTGCAGCGCATTCCGAAGGGAGACCTGGTCCCGGTGTCCAGCTTGGGCTCTGCTGATCGGCTCGGCCGTCGGCCCGTTTCGATCAACCTCACGGAAGCGCTACCGGCAGCGATTGTCGCGGGGGTGCGCGTGGACGTATGGGTCGCCCTCTCGGATGGCCGCAATGGCTACGCAGAGCCGAAGCTGCTCGTGCCGGCCGCCGAGGTGGCCCACGTGGAGACTTCTGCGTCCGCCCTCGGCGGGCAGCGCGAGACGGTGGTCCATGTCCTCGTCGACCCCCAGCAGCTCCCCGCGCTCCTTGGGGCACAGGCGAACAAGGCGAAGGTCAGTGTCGTCTGGAATCCTTCAGGCCGCGGATCATGAGCATTCCAGTCGTTGCGATCGGTTCCCATCAGGATGACCCCCTTGTCGCCCTCGAATCGCGGAGCGGCGTCGTTGCGGTGGTGCGACGTTGCGAAGAATTAGCGGAGCTCATTGCGGCATGCCAGAGCGGTCTCGCGCGGGTCGCCGTCGTCGTAGGTGCGACTGCCGACGTGACGCTGACTCTTGCCGACCGGCTTGCCACATCTGGGGTGGGCTTGGTCTGTCTCACGGACGACGACGGCGAACGGCGTCGCCTTGAGGCTCTCGGATTGATGACGGCGTCCGAATCAGCGGATGTACAGCATATTGGCGCCGTCATTGCTGATGCCGCACAGGCTGCAGGGATGCCAACCGACAATTCGCCGTCGCCGTCCTTCTCCCTCCCTGGAGCCCGGCCATCTGTGTTCGCCAAGCCGGTCCCCGGCGAGCAGGCCCCGGCGGGCGACGAGGGGAAGGCCCGCGGCCAAGTCCTTGCCTTCTGGGGGCCGATCGGGTCGCCCGGACGGACCACCCTTGCGCTCAACGTCGCGGCCGAGATGGCGGCGTCGGGCAGAGGGGTCACGGTCGTCGACGCAGATACATACGGACCCTCTGTAGCAGCACATCTTGGTCTGCTCGATGAGTCAGCAGGCCTGGCTCAGGCCTGTCGCCTCGCGGATCAGGGAATGCTCACGGCTGAGAACTTGGAACGGCTCGCCCCGGCCGTGGTTGCAGGAACGGGCGAACTTCGGGTGCTCACGGGAATCACTCGCTCGGACAGGTGGGCGGAACTGCGCGCCGCGGCGTTCGGCGTTGTGCTCGACGGGTGCCGCGCCCTCAGCGACGTCGTGGTCGTCGATGCGGGATTCTCGGTGGAGGCTGACGAGGAGATGGCCTTCGACACTGTGGCGCCCCGGCGGAACGCCACGACGCTCCTCGCGCTTGAGGTCGCGGATCGCGTCGTAGCGGTGGGGGCAGCGGATGCCATCGGGATGCCCCGGCTCGTCCGCGCCTTGAACGACCTCGAGAGAAGCCTGCCCCGCGTAACTCCCGACGTGGTGTTCAACAAGGTTCGACGCGCCTCCCTTGGACGCTTTCCCGAGCGGTCGCTGCGGGAAGCGTGGGATCGCTTCGGGCCTTCGCGCCCGATCGCCGCCCTCGTTCCCTTCGAGCCGGAAACGGCGGACGCGGCTCTTTTCGGCGGCCAGATGCTGCTCGAATCAGCCCCCGACAGCAGCCTGAGGAGCGCTATCCGGGAATTCGCTTGTCCTTCACGACAGCGAAATCGAAGAAGTGCTGTGTGAAGTGACAGGGCAGGAGCGATCCTGCCGCGCTAGGCTCGTTTCAACGCTGCAACGCTGCAGTGGACAGTCCGCTCCCTGGAGGCGATTTTCACCGTGTCGACCGGAACTGCGCAGCAGACCCCGTTCCCTACAGCCGAGCAGGAAGCCCGCTTCCTCGCCGACTACTACGAACATCTCGCAGAAGAGGACCGGCAGTCCTACCCGGCTGAGGCGTTGGCGGAGCGGGCGCGGCACCACCGCGTCCTGGCGGATGAGCGCCGCGCGGGTACCTCGAAGATCGATATTGTCGACGAAGGCAGCCGGAGCATCGTCTACATCGTCACGGACGATATGCCGTTCCTCGTCGACTCTGTGAGCGCCGAGCTCATCCGTCAGCGCTCCGCCATCCATCTTGTGGTGCACCCCATGTTCGTGGTGACACGACGCCGTGCCGACGACGTCCTCGTCGAAGTGGAGCGGGTGCCGGCCCAATGGGGCCTCACGAGCGGCGACACGGCAGCGTTGCCGAAGCTCGGCCGGCTCGTGGCCAACGGAGATCTGACCACCCACATGGAATCCTGGATCGCCATCGAGATCGACCGCGCGTCCTCGAGCCGGAAGCCCGAGATCGTCGAAGGAATCCGCCGAGTCCTCGGAGATGTGCGAGCGGCCGTTGACGACTGGCAGGCCATGCGTGCCAAGGCTATCCAGATCGCGAACGATCTCGACGGAGTCGTCGGTGCCCGCGACATCCCCGACCTGAGGTCGACGCAGGAACTCCTCCGCTGGGTCGAGGATGGGAACTTCACCTTCCTCGGATACCGGGAATACGACCTCAAGACAGAGAACGGTGAGGATGTTCTCGAACTCGTCGAGGGGAGCGGCCTAGGGCTCCTCCGTGGGGACGGAGCCCATGCGCTCCAGCACCTCACCGCCGAGGGACAGGCGCACGCCCGCGAGCGTCGAGCGCTGGTCATCACCAAGGCCAATTCGCGCAGCACGGTCCACCGGCCCGCCTATCTGGACTACATCGGCATCAAGAGATTCGATGCCCAGGGCCAGGTCGACGGCGAGCGCCGCTTCATCGGTCTCTTCGCATCGTCCGCCTACACTCAGTCGGCGAGAAGCGTCCCGATCGTGAAGGACAAGATCGAAGCCGTCATGCGTCGCTCCGGCTTCCCTGCCGATTCGCATTCGGGCAAGGACCTCCTCGCGATCCTCGAGACCTATCCTCGTGACGAACTCTTCCAGATTGACGCCGACCTCCTCTTCGAGACGGTCACGCGAATCCAGCTTTTGCAGGAGCGCCGCCGAACTCGGCTCTTCCTCCGGCCGGACGTGTATGGGCGGTTCATGAACGCGGTGGTCTACCTGCCGAAGGATCGCTACAACACGGCGGTTCGGCGGCGCATCGAGGTCGAGCTCGAGAAGGAGTTCCATTCGGACCAGATCGACTACGACGCGCACCTGAGCGACTCGGCCCTCGCCCGCCTCTACTTCCGGATCCGTCTTCCCAAGGACGCGGACATCAAGTCTGCGGATGGCGCGGCCCTCGAGCAGCGGCTCGTTACCGCCACGAGGTCGTGGGCAGAAGGGATCGCCGAGATTCTGCACGGGAATCGGCCGCTCGAGGAGGCCGAACACCTTGCCGCCGTGTGGCAGGACGCCTTCCCCGCGTCCTACCGCGTGGACTACAGCATTGAGGACGCGCTCGAGGACATCGAGCGCTTCGAGGAGTACGCAGCCGAGCGGGCGGAGGCGGAGAAGGCTGAGGGTGAAGAGCTGCCCGAGCGCCCATCCGTCCGTGTCTACGTCCCAGCAGGGGTCGGGGACGAGCTCGAGGAGGACGCGCGCGTCAAGCTGTACCTGCTCGAGCCCAAGAGCCTCAGCCAGATCCTCCCGTACTTCCACAACCTCGGACTCGAGGTCCTGGACGAGAAGCCCTTCGAGATTGAGACTGCGGACGCGCGCGACTTCTTCCTCTACGACCTCGGCCTGAAGTACCCAGCCGGCGTCGATCCGCTCGCGACGGGCGATCTTCTCGCTGACGCCTTTGGGGCGGCCCTCTCGGGCGAGACGGAGTCCGATACCCTCGACCGGCTCGTCCTCCGAGAAGGGATGACGTCTCGTCAGGTGGTCATCCTCAGGAGCTACGCGAAGTACATGCGTCAGACGGGGAACACCAACTCGCTCGGCTTCATCGCAGACACGCTTCTCGCGAACTCGGCCGTCACGCGCAGGCTGGTGGCGCTCTTCGAAGCCCGCTTCGACCCGAGCCTTGATTCCGAGCGGCGCTCGCAGACCATGGACCGACTGCGTACCGAGCTCACGGAGCAGCTCGAGCAGGTGCCTACTCTCGACGCGGACCGTCTGCTTCGCACCTACATCAACCTCATCGACGCCTCGCTGCGCACCAACTACTACCTCGACAAGTCCTACCTCAGCATCAAGCTCCGGCCTTCTGAGATCGAAGGGCTGCCCTCGCCCAAACCGATGTTCGAGATCTGGGTGTACTCGCCCAGGGTCGAGGGCGTTCACCTGCGTTTCGGCAAAGTCGCTCGCGGCGGTCTCCGCTGGTCCGACCGGCGTGAGGACTTCCGGACCGAGATCCTCGGCCTGGTCAAGGCTCAGGTCGTGAAGAATGCAGTCATCGTCCCGACCGGCGCCAAGGGAGGCTTCTTCGCCAAGCGGCTTCCGAGTCCTTCCGTGGATCGGGCAGCATGGCTAGCTGAAGGGATCGAGAGCTACAAGACGTTCATCAGGGGACTTCTCGATCTCACAGACAATCGCGTCTCGACCGCCGAACAGGGTGAAACGGTCGTTCCTCCCGCGGGCATCGTGAGGCACGACGATGACGATCCGTACCTGGTGGTCGCGGCCGACAAGGGAACTGCGAGCTTCTCCGACATTGCGAACGGCCTCTCGTCGGAATACGGCTTCTGGCTCGGGGACGCGTTCGCGTCGGGCGGTTCCGTCGGCTATGACCACAAGGCGATGGGCATCACGGCCCGCGGCGCGTGGGAATCCGTCAAGAGGCATTTCAGCGAGCTCGACGTCGATACCCAGACGGAGGACTTCACCGTCGTTGGCGTTGGCGATATGTCGGGCGACGTCTTCGGCAATGGGATGCTGCTCTCGGAGCACATCAAATTGGTTGCGGCTTTTGACCACCGCCACCTGTTCCTCGATCCGAACCCTGACCCCGCAACCTCGTTCGCC
The DNA here is from genome assembly GCF_005876955.1 of Sinomonas gamaensis. GTDB lineage: Bacteria > Actinomycetota > Actinomycetes > Actinomycetales > Micrococcaceae > Sinomonas > Sinomonas gamaensis. The sequence continues at coordinate 48,585 of NZ_SSCL01000003.1, read as the reverse complement.
GAGCGACGCAGGCTCTTCCAGCTTCCGCGTTCGTCCTGGGACGACTATGACAAGGAACTCATCAGCGCCGGCGGTGGCGTCTACCCCCGAACAGCCAAATGGATTCCGGTGTCGGAGGAAGTGCGAGCAGCTCTGGGCCTGCCTGCCGGGACCACCCAGCTCAGCGTGAACGAGATGCTCCGCTCGATCTTGCTTGCCCCCGTCGACCTGCTCTACAACGGTGGCATCGGGACGTACGTCAAGGCCAGCACCGAGACTCAGGCCCAAGTCGGCGACAAGGCGAACGACGCGATCCGCGTGGACGGACGGGACCTGCGGGTCAAGGTCGTGGGCGAGGGCGGAAACCTGGGCTTCACCCAGCGAGGGCGCATCGAGGCCGCGCTCCAGGGCGTCATCCTGAACACCGACGCGATCGACAATTCGGCTGGAGTGGACTGCTCTGACCACGAGGTCAACATCAAGATCTTCGTGGATCGCATGGTCGCGGCCGGGAAGCTCTCCGCTGATGAACGAGCGGCTTTCCTCGCATCGATGACCGACGAAGTGGCGCGTCTCGTTCTGGACGACAACATCGACCAGAACATCCTCCTCGTGAACGATCGGGCGCGGGTTGCGGAATGGAGCCCGAGCTTCGAGCGCATGATGGATTGGCTCGAGCAGCACGCGGACCTCAACCGCGACCTCGAAGCCCTCCCGACGACCGAGCAGCTGCACCGCCGCCTCGAGCAGGGGCAGGGCCTCACCTCCCCGGAGCTTTCGGTTCTGGCCGCCTACGCCAAGATCGAGCTTGCCGAGTCGCTCGGCCAGAGTGATCTTGCCGACGATCCCTGGTTCAAGGAGACGCTGCAGCGGTACTTCCCGAAGCAGCTTCGCGAACGGTTCGGGGAAGAGCTGGACACTCATCCGCTGCGACGGGAGATTATCGCGACCGTCGTGGCCAATGACATGGTCAACATGGGCGGGATCGCCTTCGCCTTCCGCGCCATCGAGGAGACGAGCGCAACGGATTCCGCTGTCGCGAAGGCCTTCGTGGCGCTCCGCGAGCTGTATCAGCTCGATGAGATGATCGCGGTCGTCAACTCCCTCCCGGCCTCATTCCCAACCGAACACTGGACCACGGTCCACCATGACATCCGTCGTCTGCTCGACCGCGCCCTGCGATGGCTCATCCATCAGGGGACCGGAAGCCGGACGATCGGAGAGGTCGTGGACCTCTACTCCAAGCCGATGTCCGCCCTGCAGTCGCGCCTTCTGCAGTACCTGCGGGGCCAGGACGCGGAGCGCGTTCGCGGATGGCTCGAACGGGGCAGGGCCTGGGGCCTCCCGGAGGAGTTCGCCCAGCGGTGGGCGGAACTGTTCGAGAGCTTCGCGCTGCTCGACATCGCGCGCATCGCGCAGACCTCCTCGGAGGGTGTCGAGGAGATCGCGGGGGTCTACTACACAGTGTTCGACCGCTTCAACGTCGACGCCCTCCTCGAGCGCATCACGGCGCTTCCGCGCAATGACAGGTGGCAGGCGCTGGCACGTGCGGCGCTCAGGGACGATCTCTACAGCACGGTGGCGGACATCACCCGTTCCGTCATGGAGGTTGCTCCTGCTGGGACGAAGCCCGAGGAACGGCTCGCCGTCTGGGAATCCCAGAATGCGGAGTCGCTGAGCCGGGCGGCAACGATGTTCAAGGAGGTCAACGCGCTCGAGAGCGACGACATGGCCTCGCTGTCGGTAGCATTGAGGCTGCTCCGGTCGATCGTCCGTCATTAGGTCTTCGTTCTCGTTACGAGGCGCGCCGGCTGGAGGCCGCGTGGGCTGTGCCCCCGCGGCCAAGTGCTTTCTATCGACAAGCAAGTGCTTTCTATCGACAAGGCGGTGCGGTGGCCCTCTTCACGGACACCATCAGGGAACAAGCCGACTTCGGGCCGGGCGATGCCGAGTGGCTCCATCTGCTCGTCGGCGACTGGCAACTCGTTGCGGACCTGGCGTTCGCCGATTTGGCCCTGTGGTTCCCGGACCCCGAGGGCGGGTACACCGCCCTCGCGCACGTGCGGCCGTCCACGACTCACACTGTGTTCCATGAGGACATCGTGGGCGAGAAGGTGCGAGGTGATCTGCGGCCCCTCGTCGACAGGGCATGGGTGAGCCAGAGCATCGAGCGAAGTCATGAGACGAGCTTCAACGCAGAGATGGCTCTGAGGGTGGAGGCCGTTCCCTTCGTCCGAAATGGCCGGACGCTCGCGGTCGTCACATCGCACATGGATCTCTCGAGTTCGCGGATGCCCTCCCGTCTCGAACTGACGTACCGGCAGTGTGCCTACGATCTGCTCAGGATGGGCACCCTGGGACTCTGGCCCGACTTCGCCTCGCCGACCGGATCGAGGCGGGGCGCCCCGCGTGTGGGCGATGGGCTGATTCGCCTCGACGCCGAAGGCATCGTCCAATACGCGAGTCCGAACGGCGTCTCCGCCTTCCGAAGGTTGGGCGGCTTCGATTCGCTCGAGGGCAGATCGCTCGCCGAGCTGACGACGAACCTCCTGAAGGATCGGCGGCTGGTGGACGAGACTCTCCCGCTTGTCGTCACGGGCCGGATGCCGTGGCGCAGCGAGATCGAATCACGGGGCGTGAGCCTTTCGCTGCGCGCCATTCCGCTTCGCGACGAGCGCGAACGGTTTGGGGCGCTGGTGCTGTGCCGCGACGTTTCAGAACTCCGGCGACGGGAAATGGAGCTCGTGACCAAAGACGCCACGATCCGCGAGATCCATCACCGGGTCAAGAACAATCTCCAGACCGTGGCTGCGCTCCTGCGGATGCAATCCCGCCGCATGAAGAGCGAGGAGGGCAGGCAGGGCCTCGAACAGGCGATGAGGCGAGTCGCAACGATTGCCCTGGTCCACGAGACGCTGTCCCAAGGACTCACCCAGAACGTCGACTTCGACGAGCTCATCGAGAGGCAGTTCCGTCTCTCCGCCGAGGTAGCTGCGGGCAATCAGCACGTCACCACGGAGCGCGAAGGCGAGTTCGGCGGACTTCCGAGCGACCTCGCGACCCCGCTGGCGCTCGTCATCAACGAGCTGGTGACAAACGCCGTCGAACACGGCCTTGAGGATCGTTCGGGGACCGTCTGGCTCATTGCGCGCCGCGGGCGGGAAGAATCTGGCGAGGAGACGCTCGAGGTCACCGTGGCGGACGACGGCGTGGGCATGCCTGAGCACGGAATCCGCCACGAGGGTCTTGGGCTCCAGATTGTGAGGACTTTGGTGACGAGCGAACTCGGAGGGTCCATTCAGTGGGGCCCGCGGTCCGGGGGCGGAACCGAGGTGACAATCCATCTTCGTCCGGGCCGCAGGTGAACCCTGAGCGAGTTCTAGGGTTCTGGCCCGGACACGACGCCGCCCGCCGCGCGAGGCGCAGCGGGCGGAGTGGTTCCCCCTGGGGAAGGGATCGGTTTAGGAGGCGCGACGCGCGCGGGCCGCGCGGCGCTTGAGAGCGCGGCGTTCGTCTTCGCTCATTCCGCCCCACACCCCAGCGTCCTGACCGCTTTCAAGCGCCCATTGGAGACAGGTGTCGATGACGGGGCAGCGGCGGCAGACGCTCTTCGCTTCCTCGATCTGGAGCAGTGCCGGGCCAGTGTTCCCCACGGGGAAGAAGAGCTCGGGATCCTTGTCCAGGCAGGCAGCACGATCACGCCAGTCCATAGTTCTTGAAGTACTCCGTTTCCGGGGGATGCGCTTGTGAAGATTTTCACGAGGCGTCCCAAAGCAAAGGGGCCTACTTGGGGCCCCGCGGTCAACTTCATTAAGGTTGTCACGTTAACTGGGTGTAAACAAGGGGGAAGGCCGAGGATTTGAGCCGCTGAGGCGAGGGATGCGTCACATCTGAGCCACTCGCCTCTCGGGCATTCGGGGAGACCCCGAGCCTTCGGTAATCTCAGCCTGTGCAGTCTTCCACGCCGTCCTCCCCGGGACAGGCAAGGCCCGTCCAACTTGTCGTCCTCGTCGCTATTGTGTGGCTTGAGGCCTTGGTGCTTCTAGCGCTTGCTGTCTTGTATGGGATTGAGCTCGCCAACGGCCAAGCGCAGGTCTCGCCTGGTGGCGCGATCTTCACCATGGTGCTGCTGGCGCTCTTCGGGGTGGGCATCGCCTTCGCGGGGCTTCTCCTCGCCCGGGGATATCGCTGGACGCGGTCAGCGGTTCTTGTGGTCCAGCTCTTTGCCGCGACGATCGGTCTTCCGACCATGACCGGCGGCTATGTTCTCTACGGCCTTCTGATTCTCGTCCCGGCGGCGGCCGCCCTGGTTCTGCTCTTCACCAAGCCGGTGTTCGCCGCCACCCAGCGCGCCGTGCGCAGTTCTGCCGACTGATCCTTATCCCAGTGTGCCGAGCTGGACCTCGGTGAGCTCGCCCTCCGCAATTGCCACACCACGCCCGGGTGGAACTCGCCCGAGCGGCTCGAGACGAGCCCCGAACGCCTCTCCGTCAGCGGGTGATTGAGGCGCGAGGACGATTCCCGAGCGAACAACAGTTCCTGGCATGACCAAGGGACACCGCGAGAGGAGGCCGGGGCGGAGGTCCGCCGTGGCGACGACGACCGCGCCGGCGCGCACCGCCGAGGCCAATGCGTGGCTCTCGGCCGCGCTGAGTTGGTCCGCGTCGTCGACGAGCAGGATGGGCGACTCTGCTTGCGGCTCCTGCCTCAGGTCTGCTTCGGCAGGGGCAGACCCAGCCAGCCATTCGCGTGTCACGTGGTGCCAGACGAGGTGCGGGTTCATTGCGGGCAGGGCAGCAAGGAGTGATGTCTTTCCCGTTCGACGCCTGCCGAGGGCCATGAGCACCTCCCCTGGCTTCAGCGGAAGGACCACGGGCTCGGAATCGCAGCCGAGACCTACGGCGAGGCTGCGCGTCGGTGCCCGTCGGAATCGCCGGCCCTGCTGAATCCGGTGGCCGACGTCTGCGGCCATGACGACCGTCGGGAGAGGCTCGACCCGGATCGGCGGCGGCACCGCTGACGAATGCTCGTCGAGTGGTGCGGGCTCCTCAGCGTCTGGCGGGAGGAAGCACTGGGCGGCGATTGGGCCTCCCGGGCTCAGGGGTCCTGTAGCTATGGCTCTGAGCGGAACTGCTGCCCCTGAGGGAAGGGCCGGCCAGCCAAGCTGGGCTTCAGCTGTCACGCCGAGAGGGAAGAACAGCCGGCACGGCAAGGCCCCGAAAGCGCGTGAGGCCGCGAGCTCTCGTTCACCCGAGAGCACCAGGGTGATGTTGCGTGGAGCCGCCCGCAGGACATCCAGAAGGCGGTCCTCAGCCGAGGCCTGAGCGCTCTGGCGAAAGGCGGCGATCCAGTTGCCCCAGGCGGAGACGACGAGGATGAGAGGGATTCCCTCGGCCGCTGCTGTATCAGCAACCCGGTCGATGATCCTGGCCGCGAGCCGAAGGTCGGAGGGGTCGGCATAAGCCCCGACTCTTCTGCGACCCGAGAGGTGGGTCAGTGAGCCGTCGCCGTCGAGGAGATACAGGTGGCGTTCCTTTTCGGCGCCTGCGAGCTGGCCGACGACAGCGGCAGTGGCGACATCAACACCTCCAGCCCGCGTTCCCAGCAACGCAAGGTGACCTTGTTCTTCGGGAGCCCAGGAAAGCACCGCGGTCTCCTGGCTGTCTGGATAGTCCCCGATGGCCAAGGGGATCCACAGACCTCCTGTCGCCGTCGGCCCGGCCTCGAGAGGCAGCGGAGGCGCAACCGGTTTTCTCAACGATCCGCCTCCCATACGTTCCCACGCCATCCTCGTCATGCGGACAAAGCGTTCGGCCGCCAGAGCCGCCGTCATGCTGGATTCGCCGCGAGGAAGTCGAGCGCCGCTGAGCCAGTCTTCGACAGAAGTGAGCTCCACGCGCTCGGAGTCTGGTGGCATGGGCGCAGACGTTAAGGATCCTGTCTGGAACTCGAACGGCTCACGGCCGTTCACGGCCAGTACGGCCCGTCCAGGAATATCTGTAGAGATTCTCGCGGCGTCGGGAGAGCCGAGGATGTCCCGAGACTCTTCCTCCGACGCGACGCGCAGGGCGATCACTGACCCGATGTTTGCGCGGATATCGGCCGTGACGGCTCCTCGGGGTCGTTGGGTCGCAAGGACGAGGTGTATGCCAAGGGATCGGCCGATTGTCGCCACGCGGAGGAGTTCGGCGAGCGACTCGGGCGCGTCTTCCACGAGCATGCGGAACTCGTCGACAACAATCGCCAGATGGGGGAGGGCTTCTCCCGACGACTGCTGCGCGTAGTCGTCGATATCGGCGCAGCGAAGGTCAGCGAGCAGCCTCTCCCGACGCTTCAGTTCCGCGCGAAGCGACGCGAGAGCGCGATGCATGTCGTCTTCGAGGTCCGTCAGAAGGCCCACGCAATGTGGAAGCCCGGCAAGCGGCTCCAACCCCGCGCCTCCCTTGAAGTCGATCAGGAGGAACGTGAGGCGGGCCGGGGAGTGGGCTGCAGCTCCGCTAACGACGAGGGTGCGAAGCAGCTCAGATTTCCCAGACCCCGTGGTCCCGGCGATCAGGACATGCGGCCCGTCGGAGACGAGGTTGATCTCGGCCGGTCCGTGGAGGGCCCGCCCCACAGGAACGCGGAGACCGCCGTTGGCGTTTGCGTTCTTGCTCCAGGCCGCACAGAGGCTCCCGACGGTGTTCGGGATGATATCGGCGAGCCCGAGCCGCCCGGGGAGGCTGGATGGCTCCGCAGCGAAAGCCCGGCGCCCCAGAGCCCGCGCACCGGCTTCGAAAGATCGTGCTGGGACCAGATCCGGTTGGAAGGGCTGTCGTGACGCTCCTCTGAGGACCGCTCCCTGGAATTCGTCAACGTCGACCACAATATTTGGCGGCCGGACCGCTCGCGTTGCGTCCACAACGCAGTAGCCGCGTGCAGCCGCCGCTTCCGCGCAGGCTCGAACGGCATCCTCCTCGATCCCCATGCTGGAGTCGGGCACAACAACGACGACAACGCGTTCAGCAGAGAACCGCGCAAACGTCCGGGCGGCATCAGCCAGCTCCGCCTCGGAGAGCACGGTGATTCGGGGTGCGAAGCGGGCGTCGGTACGGAGAGCCCGACTTCCTCCGGCGAGGACGACCGTCACTTCAGAGCAGCTTGGGAAGGCCGCCAGTTGCAGCAGCAGGAACCGCGCGAGGCCTTCGATGGCACGAGGACTGCCGCGAAGGGCGATGACTCCTCCGAGGGGCACAGTCAGCGGCACCGCCGCGTGTGCTGGCTTGGACGGAGGCTCAGGGTCGATCTGAAGGTCGGCAGGGAGAGCCGCGACGCCGAGGCGAACTACGAGGTCGCGGGGGCGGGCAGCATTCGTTCGCGCCGTCGCCTCGCCGGCCAAGCCCAGCTCGGCCGCGTCAGGCGCCGCCGCGAAGCGTCTCGCAAGATCCTCGGCGAGCGCTTCGCTGATCCGCCGCGCGAAGGCCCCGCGGCATCTGATCGCCTCGGCGAGTGGAAGGAGCAGGGTGAGGGCCGAGACACCCGAAAAGGCGAGGAACATCCACTGGCCGGTGAGGATCGCCATGCCGAGGCCGAACAGAAGCGGCAGGGCCGCGGCGGCGAGCATCGCCGTCGTCCTCTGGAAAGGAGCATCCCGAACAACTCGCAGCGGTTGGCCATAACCCAGGCCCGCTGTCGAATCGAGGAGGACGTCGTCCGGAAACTCCAGACTCAGTTCGGACGACCCCATCCGAACCCTCTGCCCGGCAACGAGGTGAGCCGTGCGGACCCTGCGTCCCTCCACCCAGATCCCGTTCGTGCTGCCGCGGTCAATGATCTCCACGCTGGTGTCGCTTACCCGGAGTTCTGCGTGGAACCGGGACAACTGCGGGTCGGATATCGCTATCACGCCCGGCAGAGGCGCCCGCTCGCCATCGCCCCTGCCAACCCTGTAGACGCCGCGTAGGAGGGGCCGGAGCAAGCCGGCGCTCGGGCCTGAACGGACAGCGAGACAGAGACGAGGCCAGCTTGTGCTGTCGCGCAGCTCTCCCGCCTGGCCGGCCACGAGCGTGGCGCCATCGCTGAGTGGAGGCTCACCCATCGTGAGGGAGCTCAGCGCCCGGCCCCCCAAGGTGATTCCGCTCACGCCCTTGGCCTGTTCGATGGCCGTTTCGAGTTCGCTTCCGGCCGTGCCAGCTCGCGCGTACGCCACCAGCTCATGACGCACCGGTGTGCGCGCGGCGTCGGCGCCCGCCACAAGAGTGAAATGCAATTCCACAGGTGCCCCCAACCTTCCTTCATTCGAGGCTACGGAAGCCGCGTGATCCGTGGAGGCGGTGAGGGCTCCTATGTGGATAACCTCGGGGCTGGAAAGGCGCTTCAGCGTCGTCCGGTAGTCTTGGACCGCAGGAAGGCCAGTGCCCGCGGCACTGGCGTGCCCCTAATACAGGAGAATTTGTGGACGCTGATCTCGTCGTCGTCGGATCCGGCTTCTTTGGCCTCACGGTTGCAGAGCGGGCAGCCAAGGAGCTCGGACTCAAGGTCACGGTGATCGACCGCCGCCATCACATCGGGGGCAATGCCTACAGCGAGAATGATGCCCAGACGGGCATCGAAGTGCACCGCTACGGCGCTCATCTCTTCCACACGTCCAACAAGCGCGTGTGGGACTACGTGAACCAGTTCACGACCTTCACCAACTACGTCCACCGTGTCTACGGCGTGCACAAGGGCGAAGTCTTCCCCCTTCCGATCAACTTGGGCACGATCAACCAGTTCTTCCGTGCGAACTACTCGCCGACCGAGGCGCGTGCCCTGATCGAGGAGCAGGCCGGGGAACTGGCGGGTACGGATCCGCAGAACCTCAATGACAAGGGCATCCAGCTCATCGGGCGGCCGCTCTACGAGGCCTTCATCAAGCACTACACCGGCAAGCAGTGGCAGACGGATCCCAAGGACCTGCCCGCCGGTATCATCTCCCGCCTTCCCGTGCGGTACACCTACGACAACCGCTACTTCAACGACACCTACGAGGGCCTCCCGACCAACGGGTACACGGCCTGGATCGAGCGGATGGCTGACCACCCGAACATCTCGGTGCAGCTCAACACCGATTTCTTCGACGAGTCGCAGCCCATCAGCAAGGGCAATGTCGTGGGCAATGTGCCGGTCGTCTACACCGGCGCCGTGGACCGCTACTTCGAGTACAAAGAGGGTGACCTCTCGTGGCGGACCATCGATTTCGAGGAGGAAGTCCTCGACGTCGGAGACTTCCAGGGCACCTCAGTCGTCAACTACAACGACGACGACGTGCCGTTCACGCGTATCATCGAACCGCGTCATTTCCATCCGGAGCGCAACTACCAGACCGAGAAGACGCTGATCATGCGCGAGTTCTCCCGGTTCGCGGAGAAGGGCGATGAGCCCTACTACCCGGTGAACACGGAAGCGGACCGCGCCAAGCTTCTCGCCTACCGCGACCTCGCCAAGGATGAGAAGTCCGTCCTGTTCGGGGGGCGCCTCGGGACCTACAAGTACCTCGACATGCACATGGCCATCGGCTCGGCCCTCAGCATGTTCGACAACAAGATCAAGCCTCATTTCGCGGGCGGCGAGGCGCTCGTGAGCGGAGGGGTGGACGAGTGACGGCGGTCGACATGACGCAGACCCTCGACGATCAGTCCCAGAACGAATGGCAGACGCTTCAGCGCGTCATCCTCCCGCCCCAGGCGCAGATGGACACCGTGCCCCTCTACGTGGACATGGGCACCGCCGCGGGCGTCCAAATTCCGACGACGGGCGAGTCCACCAAGCGCGACAAGCGGCCCCGGACGATCAGCAGCCCGGCCAGGGAAGCACACGCAGAGGACTTCCTGTCCCGGGTCTCGATGATGGTCCGTCCGGGGGAGCGCGTCTCCTTCGGCACCTACTTCAACGCGTTTCCGGCGAGCTATTGGCGGCGCTGGACAACGATTGACTCCGTTCGGCTGAGCGTCACGACCTCCGGTGCGGGCGCCGTCGTCGTGTACAAGTCCAATGCGCGCGGTTCTCTGCAGCGGGTGGATTCGCAGCGGGTGGAAGGGGACGTCACCACCGCGTTCGATCTCTCGCTCAAGCCGTTCGGCGACGGCGGCTGGTATTGGTTCGACGTTGTGGCGGCGGCAGAGCCGGTCGCGATCCGCCGCGCGGAATGGCAGGCCTCGGGCGAAGCCCCGAAGCGAGGCAGCGTCACTCTCCAGATCACCACCCTGAACAAGACCGATTTCTGTCTCGACAACCTTCGCCTGCTCGCGCAGGACGCCGACGCCCTCGATGTCCTCCAGGAGATCCTCATCGTGGATCAGGGCACGCAGAAGGTGTCGGAGGCGGACGGCTTCGCCGAGGTCAAGGCGCAGCTGGGCAGCCGGCTCCGGGTCATCGAGCAGGCGAATCTGGGCGGTTCCGGCGGCTTCTCGCGAGGAATGTACGAGGCTGTTGCCAACGGCAGTGACTACGCCCTGCTGATGGACGACGACATCGTGGTCGAAACGGAGAGCATCCTCCGGCTTGTCACCTTCGCCGACCGCTGCAAGACGCCGACGATTGTCGGCGGCCACATGTTCGACCTCTACAACCGGACCGTGCTCCACACCTTCGGCGAAGTGGTCAACCCGTACCGTATCCAGCCCGCTCTGCCGAGCGAGGAGATGGAACTCGGCCACGACTTCATGGTGTCCAACCTGCGTCAGACTCCGTGGCTCCATCGACGCTGCGACGTCGACTACAACGGCTGGTGGATGTGCCTCATCCCGACCTCGGTGATCCGCGAGATCGGCCTCTCGCTCCCGATCTTCATCAAGTGGGATGACTCGGAGTACGGGCTGAGGGCGAAGTCGCGCGGCTTCCCCACCGTCTCGATGCCCGGGGCAGCAGTGTGGCACGTTTCGTGGATCGACAAGGACGACCTCGTCGGTTGGCAGGCCTACTTCCACACGCGGAACCGCGCCATCACGGCACTTCTGCACAGCCCCTATGAGCTGGGCGGGCGCGTGATCCGCGAGCTCCAGCAGGACGACGTCAAGCACCTCGTGTCGATGCAGTACGCGACCGCTCAAGGTCGAGCCTGGGCCATCGAGGACCTCCTCAAGGGTCCGGAGGAGCTTCGTGGCCTTCTGAACACCAAGCTGCCGGAGATCCGAAAGATGCTCTCCGAGCACACGGATTCCGTGTTCAGGCCTGACCCGGATGACTTTCCCGCCCCCGGAATGGCCAAGCCACCCCGGCACGGCCAGGGGTTCAGCCGTCCGAACAAGGTCATGCTCGTGCCGTGGGCCCTCAAGACCGTTGCGAAGCAGCTGGTCAAGCCCGTTGTCGATTCGAGCAGGGAGCGACCGCAGGCGAATATCCCCCACATGGACAACAAATGGTGGCGCATGTCCCAGTACGATTCGGCGGTCGTGTCGAACGCGGAGGGCACGGGAGCATCCTGGTACCAGCGGGACCCCCGCGTCCTGCGACGCATGCTGGCCGACAGCGCGAAGCTTCATGGGGAGCTCGTAGCCCGTTGGCGTTCCCTGAGCACTGAATACAAGAATGCACTGCACGACCTCACGTCCATCGAGGCGTGGAAGAAGACCTTCGACGAGCATACGGTGAGCGATTCTCGGTGAGCACAAGCCAGCAGTTGGTCAGGCCCGGCGTCGGCTCGGGTCTGGCCGACACCATCCGTGCGCGGTTTCTCCTCAAGCTCCTAGTCCGCAAGGAACTTAAGGTCAGATACCGAGGATCGGTTCTCGGGCTCCTTTGGTCCTACGTCAAGCCCGGCGTCCAGTTCATCGTGTTCTACTTGGCGTTGGGCGTATTCCTCGGGCTCAACAAGGGGACAGAGAACTACGCCGTCTACCTCTTCTCGGGCATCATCCTGATCAACTTCTTCACCGAGGCTCTCGGCAACGCCGCACGCTCGATCGTCGGCAACGGGAGCCTGATCAAGAAGATCTACCTTCCGCGTGAACTCTTCCCGGTGGCATCTGTCTGGGTCTCGGGAGTTCACTTCTTCCCGCAGCTGCTCGTTCTGATCGTTGCCTGCGTGTTCTCGGGCTGGCACCCGTCCCTGCTCCAGCTTGCTGCCGCCGTCGCTGGCTTCGTGGTCGTCGCGCTCTTGGCCACGGGACTCGGTCTGTTCTTCGGTGCTGTCAACGTCTACTTCCGGGACTTCGAGAATATCGTCGACCTGCTGCTCATGGTGGTCACGTGGGCTTCGCCGGTGCTCTACGTGTGGACGATGGTCAGGAACACCCTGGGTGCCGGCTTCTTTGCTGTCTATCAGGCCAATCCGATCACCATTGCGGTCGAGATCTTCCACTACGCCTTCTGGTATCCGACCACGAGTGGGACCGCCGAGCTTCCGCCTCAGCTGATGACCCTGTGGCTTCCCGTCGGCCTCGTCGTGTCCCTCATCGTCACGGTGATCGGCCAATTCACTTTCAGGCGGCTCGAGGGCCGCTTTGCGCAGGAGCTTTAGCGGTGGCCACGGCAATCGAAGTCAGCAATATCAGCAAGCAGTTCGTTCTGCGCCATACTCGGTCGCTCAAGGAGGCTCTGGTCTGGCTTCTGAGGGGACGCAAAGGGGATCTCAGCCAGAAGTTCTACGCGCTCAACGACGTGTCGCTGACCGTCGAGCAGGGTGAGAGCGTGGCACTTCTCGGCTTCAACGGTTCCGGCAAGTCGACTTTGCTCAAGCACATCTCGGGGGTCATGACGCCCGATAGCGGCTCGGTCCTGACCCGTGGCCGAGTTGCCGGACTCATCGAAGTGGGGGCCGGCTTCCATCACGACCTCACGGGCCGCGACAACGTCTACCTCAACGGGGCGATCCTCGGCATGAGCGAGCAGCAGATCAAGGAACGGTTCGACTCGATCGTCGAGTTCTCCGAGATCGGCGAGTTCATCGATACCGAAGTGAAGTTCTATTCCTCTGGAATGTATCTCCGTCTCGCGTTCTCAGTGGCCGTGCACACCGATCCCGAGGTGTTTCTGGTCGATGAGATCCTCGCGGTGGGCGACGAGCCCTTCCAGCGCAAATGCATCGCGAAGATCAAGGAGCTCGCGGCCGAGGGTAAAACCCTTGTAGTTGTGAGCCACGATTTGAATCTGATTCCGGAGATCTGCGAACGCGGGGTGCTCTTGGAGAAAGGGCGGGTCGCGTTCGACGGCAGGGTGGAAGAGGCGATTCACATGCTGAGAGCAGAAAGATCCTGAAGCCCTCAAGGGCGCTGGCAGCGGCTGGCTCTGAAGCACAACGAAAAGGAGAGAGATTGTGGGCTGGCTGGAGGCTCTACCAGCAATAGGCATTGCGGCCCTTCTGCTGGTGGTTCCCGGCATTCTTGCCAGCATCAGCTTTGGCTTCAAGGGGTTCGCCGCGGTCGGACTCGCGCCAGCCTTTTCGATGTCGTTCATCGCGATTGCATCAACCGTGGCTCCCTTCATCCACGTCAGGTGGGGAGCCCTTCCGCTTGTCGGTACGGCACTGGTCGGGGTCCTGATCGTGTGGGGCTTGAGCTGGGCATTCAAGTGGCCGCGACCGCGCTTGACCTGGGTGCTGGGCTCAAGGGGGGAGTCCCGCCTCGCGTGGCTCTATCCTGCTGCGCTCGCAGCAGGTCTGATCGGGGCAATCGCCCTCCTTGGCCGGGATCTGCTGATCGCCTTTGTTTCCCCGAACAGTTTTTCCCAGACGTTCGACAACGTCTTTCACCTCAATGCCATCCGCTGGATTCAAGAGACGGGCTCAGCATCGTCGCTCGACGTCGGACGCATGAGCGGTATCCCGTTCTATCCGGCTGGATGGCATGCTCTGGCCTCCTTGGTCCAGCTGGCTTCCGGCGCCCCGATCCCGGTCGCGGTGAACGCGGCCAATCTCGTGATCGGTGCTTTCGTGTGGCCGCTCTCAGTGCTCTTCCTCGTGAGAACGGTGTTCGGACGCAACCCACTTGCTGTCTTTTCCGGCGCGCTTCTGTCCGCAGCCTTTGCCGCGTTCCCCTTGCTTCTCCTCGACTTTGGCGTGCTCTACCCGAATTATCTGGGTCTCGCATTGCTTCCCGCCTGCACCGCCCAGCTTCTTCGAGCCATGAGGCTAGGCGTAGGTAGCGGCCCTCTTCTGCGCGAATGGATGGCCCTCGGGGCGTCAGCAATCGGAGTGGCGATCGCCCACCCCAACGCTTTCATGGCGCTGCTGGCCTTCGCTTTCGTCCTCTCAGCGGGGGTCTACGCGCGTTACCTGTCCAGGAGTTTCAGCGGCGGGCTGGGGACGTTCAGACGGACGGGATGGAAGCATGTTCTCGCGGCCACTCTCGGGTTCGCGGCCTTCCTCGTGGTGACGATCCTGGCGTGGAAGCTTGTTCGGCCACCAGCGGATGCGGCGTTCTGGCCGCCCACCCAGACCTTTGCTCAGGCCGTCGGTGAGGCTGTTCTCGGAGCACCGATGCGAGTGCTGGCAACGTGGAGTGTTGCCATCTTCATTCTCATCGGTGTCTATTCTCTCGTTCGTCGTCGCGCGGCCTGGTCGGTGTTGGCGCTCTTCGCAGCAGGCGTGGCGCTCTATGCCGTCGTTTCGGGCTGGCCTGCAGGGTCATTCCGGAACTATGTCACCGGGGTTTGGTACAACGACGCTTTCCGATTGGCAGCTCTCCTGCCCATGGTTCTCATCCCGGTCGCCGTCGCCGGGGTCTTGGAGACGGCTCGATGGTGGGCTGGGTTCGCTTCGAAATTTGAATCCTCAGCACAGTCCGCGCCCGCGAGCCAAAGGCGACCCGAGCCTTTGACGGCTCGAGGCCAGAGCCGCGCAGGGTTCCTCCTTTCGGCGGCGGGAGCGGCCTTGTTGGGAGTCGTCCTCGTACTGGCGGCGCAGTACGGCCAGGTTGCAACGGAGCGGGTTAACGCTCGAGGTCTCTACACCCTGACGCCGGACTCGCCCCTCGTCGATTCCGATGAGATGGCGCTCATCGACCGCCTCGACCAGATTGTGCCCCCCGATGCGGAGATTGCGGCCAACCCTTGGACGGGAACGCCCCTTGCCTATGCCTTCGCAGACCGAAAGACGCTCCAGCTGCACATCCTCACGAGCGGGACTCCTGAGATGCAGGAGGTCGAGAATGGCCTTCGCGACGCGGCGAGCGATGCGCAGGTGTGCCGGGCGATTCAGGACCTCCGGGTGTCATACGTCCTCGACTTCGGATCGAAAGAAGTCAACGGCGGAAGCCATGCGTATCCCGGACTCGAGAACCTGCAGAACTCTCCTGCGGTGACACTCGTCGCAGAGCAGGGCCACGCAAAGCTCTTCAAGGTGCTGCCCTGCCACAGTTAGCGGGGCGGGGCAGCCTGAAGCTGGGATAGGCGGTCCCTCAGCCGACGGGCCATCGCGCCATATTGGTAGACGAGCACGGCGAGTTCCGAGA
Source organism: Sinomonas gamaensis (assembly GCF_005876955.1). Taxonomy (GTDB): domain Bacteria; phylum Actinomycetota; class Actinomycetes; order Actinomycetales; family Micrococcaceae; genus Sinomonas; species Sinomonas gamaensis. The sequence goes on along the minus strand of NZ_SSCL01000003.1, from coordinate 33,199 downwards.
CGGCGAGCGCCCAAGCGACCCCGACAGAGCCGGTAGTAACGGCACCGACAACGATCAGCGGGAGACCGCACAGGGCTCCCACGAGCGTTGATCGGGCAAGAGCACGAGTCGCGTGCAGCTGGACTAGACAGGCCAGGCCGATGACTTGGGTGATAGCCACTGCAGAGAAAGCGATTCCGAAGGGCACCGAGAGCGAGAGGCCGAAGTCGATTCGGTGTGCAGAAAGGAAACTTGCGGCCCAAGGCCCGAGCAGCGCAATGGCCGCCCCTCCAGCTAGGGCGATCACTGGGGTCAGCCGGGCGGCTTGGATGATCCTGTGCCGAAGATTCTCGGGACCGCCTTCGGGCAGCCACCCCTGGATGAGCTGAAGGATAGGGGCGAATGCCGTCAGACCGAAGCGGAAGAGCTTGTCGCCCATCGCATAGAGACTCAGCGTGGACGGTGTGACGGCGTTGAGGATGAGCAGGGGCATCGACACGTAGAGTCCGGCAGTTGCCGAAGTCGCAACGGCGTGGCGCTGATGCCTCAGCCGCCGGAACGCTTCTCGCACGCCCAGATCCACATGTAGTCCCTTCGCGCTCGTCCTGATGATGTGCCTCGCCGACGCAACCACCGCGCATGCGTTGAAGATGAGTTGGGTGGCCAGGACAGCTACCAAGTCACGGCTAAGGAGCATCACACCTACGCTGACGGCGATGCCGAGCGTCTGGGGAAAGCCGTCGAGCCAGAAGAGCCGGGCCGGGCGAGCCTCACCGATGAAGTACCACGAGGCTCCGACGAACGGCATCAGGAAGGCCGCCGAGCCGACGGCGACGAGGACGAGATGCTGCGGATTGAGAGCACCCATCACCACGACCATGACTGGGTACACAAGCACGAGGAGATACGCCCTGCTCACAAGGGAATTGAGGTACTCTTGCGGGCGGCGATCAGGGGTCAGCCCTGCGATCTCCGCGGCCCCCGTTGTTCCCCAGCCAAACGCAACGAACACGCCGAAAAGGGTGGCAGCCGTCTGAACGGCCGCCTGGATGCCCCACAGCTCTGGGCCGGCGCCCGCAATGATGATCGGCACGGCGACGAGGCCGACGACGGTTGAGAGCCCAGTCGTTAGCGCAAAGCTCATCAGCCGCTTGACCATCGCAAACCGTGGGCCCACTCAGTCCACTCCTCTCGCTGGATACGTGCGGCGGAATGTGGCCACAACGTGGGCCCGACGGGGCCAGAACCCAGTCTACCGATCGCTTCTGAGGCTCCTTCCTGCCCTTGGTAGGCTGTCTTGAGGAGCCGTGCGAGTCGACGGGCGGACAAGAAGCTGGTTTGGGGCGCGGGCCCCAGCATTGAGAGGGAGACCGCGTTGAGCGTTGCTGCTGTCATCGTTTCCTACAATCGCAAGGAGTTGCTGCGTAGGTGTTTGACGTCAGTCGCCGCTCAAGTGCCAGCCCCGGACGAGATCATTGTGGTGGACAACGGATCCACAGACGGAAGCGTTGAGTTGGTTCGGTCGGAATTTCCCTCCGCCACTCTCTTCGAAACCGGCTCGAATATCGGCGGTGCCGGCGGGTTCGCGTGGGGTGTGGAGCTCGCCATTTCCAAGGGGCACGAGTATGCGTGGCTCATGGACGACGACGCCGAGCCAGCCCCCGACAGTCTGGCACCCCTGCTTGAGGTCGCTGCGCACGCCGATGTTGCCCCAGGATTTCTCGCGTCTGCGGTGAAGGATGAAGACGGGGACGAGCTCAATCCGGGCCATCTCCCCGCGGTGGACCCGAGTCCGGAGAAACAGCTGAGGGCCCGTGCTCTAGGGTGCATCGCCATCACGCACGCAACCTTTGTCGGCGTGCTGGTGAACCTCCGGATGGCGGCAACCATGCCGCTGCCGCACCGGGACTTCTTCATCTGGCTCGACGACGCCGAGTACACGAGGCGGCTGGCTCGGAGATCGGTCGGCTTGTTCGTTCCCGAGAGCGTTGTGAAGCATCCCGTAAAGGCAGCCAATCCTGACATGGCTGGCCGACTCTTCTACTACGTCCGAAATCATCTCTGGCTGACGAAGCTCGATACCGAGGCAACGGGGCTGGCTGGCAGCGTCTCCGCAAAGGCCGCGGATCTGGTCCGCTTCGCTGCGACTATTCTTCCTGCCTCGCGATCGAAGAAGCTCTGGCTGACATCCCTCAGCAGAGGATTGTGGCAGGGGCTCACCACCTCCCCGAAGCCCGTGATGCCAGGGGAGCTTCTGGCATCCAAGGAGTAGACCTGAGGGTGGTCCCAAGCGGGGTGGGCAAGGTCGACGCGCCGATGCCGCCGAGTGGCTCGCCCCCCAGACTTCTCCTACTTCAGTCCCACAGACTCGTCATCATGGGGTGACGGGGAGACCGTGAGCTTGGCCGCGAGGCTATCGTCAATTCGTCCGAGGTGGCCGCGCAAGCCGTCGCGGACCCCATTGAGAAATGCTCTGAGATGCTGACGGCGGTGCGGTCCGTACACGAGTCGCACGATGTGCTGGATGATTTCGGTGTAGAGACGTTTGGCAACCCACACCGGATCGGACAGCAAATATCGCTTGACGAGGATCACGCCATTCCGCGCGATGTAATAGACCCTGAACGGCGCGTGGTAATGCACATAATTCTTCTTGCCGCGAAGCGTGACATGCCAGCCCAAGATCGTCATCGGACGTGCCTCCCCGACGGTATGGGTCAGGTCGCACCCCTTGCCCATGAGGACTCGCAGGCCTTGCTGCCTCACCCGCATGGTGAAGTCCGAGTCCACTGCATCAATGAACAGATCTTCATCAAGCAGACCGACCCGACGGAAGGTTTCCGCGGGGATGACGCATCCCGATTGCAGTGGATCGAAGGCCTCGGGGAAATCGGCGCCAGGATCGCGCACCAGACCGATATGCCCGTTGATGGATTCAGCAGCGATGAAGCCCACCTCAATTCCCGCTGACCGCGCACGATCTGCCGTTGCCAGGGCCGCCTCCACATACCCCTGACTCATCTCTGAGTCCTGATCCAGCGTGACAAACCAGTCGGGCGAAGCATGGTGGATGGCGTGGTTTATTCCCGCGTTCAATGCCGCGGCGATCCCTGCATTGAAAGGCAGGCGAATTGCTTTGCCGCCCTTCGCCTCGATGCGTTGGAGAACATCGCTCGGATCCTTGGGAGAGCCGTCATCGACGACAATGACAAGGTCGACCTGCTGCGCGACATTGGCGATCCTGTCAGGGAGATCATGAGGTGGATTGAAGGTGGACACTATCGCTGCAATCCGATGTTCACGGGGCACTGTGGATGGCTCTCCTCAAACTTGATCAGGCTGTCGATTTCACCCTTGCTCTTGCGGGCCGGCGAACCCGCTGGAGCGCGATGACGAACGCGCGAAGCAGCATCCATCGGGCACTGAGGATGCGGCCTGCGCTTCGCATGGCCTTGGGGGTTGTGTTGGTCTCATGAAGGCGTCGCGCTACGGTGAATTGCTCGAGGTGGACCATCGACCTCATGACGTTCCCACACATGGCAATCCATTGGTCGTGGGTCTCACGGAGGAAAGCCGGGAACGGCAGGATTATTCTGAGCGCATCACGGTTGACCCCCATGGTGCAGCCGTAATAGGGGCGCACGCCAACCCACAGCAAGAAGAGGTTGGACAGATAACGGGTTGAATCGGCCGATTTGAGACGGAGCCCTTGGAACCAGTTTGGCTCCCCGCCAAACACCGTGAAATTGCTGGCCACCACGGCGTGGTCGTTGAGGGCAGCCAGCATGGCGTCGACTCGGCCGGGCGTCCACAGATCATCCTGGTCGGAGAGCAGAAGGTACTTGCCGTTCGCCGAATTCAGCGCACGCTCGAACGTCCGCACGTATCCGAGATTCGTGGTGTTCCGCAGGAGGCGGATCCGCCCATCGCCCAACGACTCGACGATGTCCGCCGTGCCATCCTTGCTGCAATCGTCGACGACGATCACCTCGTCCTGGGGCGACAGCTGCTCCAAGATCGACGCCAGCTGTTGGCTAATGTACTCCGCCCCGTTGTAGGCGGCCATGCAGACGCTGACCCGAGCAGTCGGCTCCATCATCACCGGTTGATCCTCTTCTCGGTCCCGGCGGGGATACGTCCCTTGCGTCCGCGAAGCCCATCCGCCGTCCCGCTGAGGAACGCCAGCAGAAGCTTGCGCCGATTCGGACCGAAGACGAAACGGATGCCGTGGAACGCGGTCTCGAGCATCAGACGTTTCGCGATCCAGCCAGGCTGACTCAGAAGGTACTTTCGGGTGAGGCGAATGCTGTTCCTCGAGATGTAGTAGACCCTGAAAGGCGAGTGGTAATACACATTCAGGTCGTTGCCCCCGATCCGAACTTGTCGACCGAGAACTCGCATCGGCCGTGATTGCCCGACGCTGTGGGTGATATTGCAGCCCTCACCCGCGATGACCCTATATCCGGCCCGTCGCAGTCGCGCGGTGTACTCCGAGTCAACGGCGTCAATGAAGAGGCCTTCCTCGAGAAGCCCGATGTGTTCGGCGGCCACGTTGCTGATGAGCGTTCCTGATTGCATGGGATCGAATCCGTCGTGGAATTCGTCCTTGGCGCGCAGCATGTCGATCCGCCGCCCGTTGTGGGATTCCGGTGTCACGGCGCCAACCCGCAGTCCGGCCGACTCGGCTCTCCTGGCCGTCTCGAGGGCTTTTGCGACAAAGCCCTCGTCGAGTTCGGAATCCTGATCAAGAGTGAGGAGCCAGTCTGGCTCGATAGCCGCTCGCACATGGGCGATGCCTGCGTTGAGGGCAGCGGCAATTCCGCTGTTTGCTGGCAGCCGCACGAGCGTAGCCACGCGGGACAGTCCCTCGATGACGGTAGGGTCCGCCTGGGGAGAGCCGTCATCGACTGCGACGACGAGGTCGACTTGTCCGGCAAGCCGCGCGACACGATCAGGCAGGTCGTGCGGTGGATTGAATACCGAAATGACGGCCGCGACCCTATCTCCAGCAGACAAAAAGGTCCCTTCCGTAGGCTCGCAACTCTCGCCCCTCAGTCTACAAGGGGGCGGGCGTTCGTCCGGTACGATGCTCGGGTACCCCCGACGCACACGCAGGATGTGATTGGAGCTCATGACCTTTGTCGATGTGATGCTGCCCTACTACGGCGACGTCGAGCAGATGAAGCTCGCCGCCCGCAGCGTGATGAGCCAGCACTACGGAGACTGGAAGCTCCACGTGTTCGACGACGGCTACCCGAGTGACGAGCCCGCAGCTTTCTTCGCCGAGATCACTGATCCCCGCGTCTCCTATGAGAAGAATGACGTCAATCTTGGCGCGAACGGCAACTATCGCAAGGCGCTAGCGCGCGCCGAGGCGCCGATCGTGGTCATCATGGGAGCTGACGACGTGATGCTCCCGAACTACCTCGACGTGGTCGTGCGCAACTTCAAGGCACACCCCGAGGCAGACGTGGTCCAACCGGGCGTCCAGGTGATCGATGAATTGGGGATCGCCCGGCTTCCCCTCGTGGACGCGGTCAAGTGGGCGTACGCGCCGAAGACCAGAGTTCCGATCGTTCTCTCGGGAGAGCGTATGGCTACGAGTCTGGTCCGGGCAGATTGGGCGTACTTCCCGTCCCTCGCCTGGAAGACGGAGACCATCCAGCGCATCGGCTTCACTCAGGGGCTCGATGTGGTGCAGGACCTCGCCTTGCTTCTCGACATCGCAACCGAGGGCGGGGCAATGGTCGTCGACCCCGAGCTCGCGTTCCTCTACCGTCGGCACTCGGCGTCGGACTCATCGGTTCGGGCTCTAGACGGGCGCCGATTCGATGAGGAGCGCCGCTTCTTCGAGAGCCAGGCAGAGCGTTTCCGCGCACTCGGTTGGAGCCACGCTGCGCGGGCCGCCTCGAATCACCTGACGAGCCGGCTCAATGCCGGCTCGCTGGTGCTCAAAGCGCTCGCGAAGCGGAAGACTGATTCGCTGCCGCGGCTGATCAAGCACATCGTCAGTTGAGCTGCACGTGATCCATAGAAGAACGGCGGCCGCGCACTAGCGCGGCCGCCGTTCTTCGTTCCGGAGGAGCTCAAGGTCTCGGTCGAGGCTCACGCTCGGCTGGAAGCTGGCCTTGAACATCCCGCAAGTCGGCTCGCAGAATGGCTACTTCTTCGGCGAGGGAGCGTATCTCATCCTCGCTCGAGGAGACTTCTCGCGAGAGGTGGAGGGTGACTCCCAGAAGCAGGATGAGCGCGATGGCAAAAAGCAGGTTGGAGGGCACCTGAACCCCGATGACCCTCGCGGCCCAGAACAGCAGATCTGGGAATGCCGCGAGAACGAGGGTGCCAATGCCGATGACGATCCAGAGAACCGCGTATTTCTCACGGATTTTCTGGCGGCGCAGCATCTCGATGACGAACACGAGCACGACGACGACGAACAGGACGGCAACGATAGTCACGATGGCTCCTAATCGCCGACGGGCGACGACTTCTTTCGGGTGAGGGCGAAGACGAGGGCGAGACCGCTGCGCACGAGGTAGACGGCGGCCTTGACCGGGTGGTGGCTGGGAGTCCCGCCCTGACGGGCACGCATGTTGACCGGAACCTGTGCGACTGTGCATCCCGACCGCACGGCGACCACGAGCGAATCGATGGTGTCACCGAGATATTCAGCGGGGTAGTGGGCGACGTACTGGCGGATCGCCCTCCGGTTGGCCGCACGGAAGCCAGAGGTCACATCGGTAAGCCGGGTGCCACTGATGCGGGACAGGACGCCCCCGAGAACCACCATGGCCCACTTGCGTGGCCCCTTGACCTCGTATTCCTTCCGGTCCTCGAATCGGGAGCCGATCACGATGTCCGCGTTGGCCAGCCCGTCGAGCACGCGCTGGATTTCACGCGGATCATGCTGTCCATCGGCGTCGACTTGAATTGCCTGCTCGTAGCCATGCTGAAGGGCATATTTGAATCCGGTACGCATGGCTCCGCCGACGCCCATGTTGAAGGGGAGCCGAATAACGCGAGCACCGGCCTCGGCGGCCAACCGCGCAGTAGCGTCAGTCGACCCATCATCGACGACGAGGACGTCGCAGTCCGGACCGTGTTCGAGGACTTCTTGGACTGTCGAGAAGACGGACTCAGCCTCGTTCCATGCGGGCATGATGACGAGGGTTTTTGAGCGTGGAGTCAAAGTCACGGCGTCGGCACCTCCTGGCCGAGGTAATCTTCAAGGCGCACCCGCCCCGACGGAGCGGTGAATCCGGTCGCACGGAGCTTGGAAAGATCCAGCACACTGTGGGCGGGGCGCGGGGCCGCGTCTTTGTCCTTGAAGTACTCCTCCGAGGTGACGCCCGTGACGTCATCGCCGTTATGCCCAGTGAGGGAGTACACCGACGATGCTACATCCGCCCATGACTCGGGGTCGCCGTCGTTCGTGAGGTTGTAGACGCCAAACGGTGCCTCGGCCTCCAGGAGATGGCGGATTCCGGCCGCGATGTCCTCGGTGAAGGACAGCCGTCCGAACTGGTCGTTCACGACGGATGGTTTGACGCCTCGCTCAGCGAGGCTGGCCATAGTGCGTACGAAATTGCTGCCCTCGCCGATGACCCACGAAGTCCGCACGATGTAGTGGCGTGGAACCACTGAGACGACGGCGTCGCCCGCGGCCTTCGTCTGGCCGTACACACCAAGCGGGGAAAACGGCTCGTCCTCGGAATGAACCTCGACGCTGCCGTCGAAGACGTAGTCGCTGGAGATATGGACCAGAGTGAGTCGATGCTCGACGGCGACACGGGCGAGTTGTGCGACTGCGCTCACGTTGATCGACCAGGCGGCTCGCCGGCCCTCCGGCGTCTCGGCCTTGTCAACAGCGGTGTAGGCCGCCGCGTTGATGATGGCCGAGTAGTTCTTCCAGTTGCGGGCGGAGTATGAGGCCGGATTGGCGAGGTCAAACTCTCGGCGACCTGCGAACTCAACGCGCGGGTCGCCGTCGTACGTGGCTTTCAGCGCCCTGCCGAGCTGGCCGTCGGCTCCGAGCACCAGGATCTTCCGGGGTGACATCGGCACCACGTCAGCGAGGCGCGGGTGGGCCCGGTCCTTGTCGGAAAGCTCGGCCTGCTCGAGCGGGATGGGCCACGGAATGGACACCGTCTCGTCGGCAAGGTTGAGGAAGGTGTACTGGCTCTGAGCGTCCGCCGACCAATGGTCGTTCACCAGATAGGTGTAAGCGGTCCCGTCCTCGAGCGTCTGGAACGCATTGCCCACGCCGCGCGGGATGAAGATTGCCTTCGACGGGTCGAGTTCGGTGGTGAACACCGTGCCGAAGGACGGTCCTTCGCGGAGGTCCACCCATGCCCCGAAGATCCGCCCCGTCGCCACGGAAATGTACTTGTCCCACGGCTCAGCATGGATACCGCGGGTTGTTCCGGCCTTCTCGTTGAAGGAGATGTTGTTCTGCACCGGGCCGAAGTCAGGCAGGCCGAGGGAGAGCATCTTCTCGCGCTGCCAGTTCTCCTTGAACCACCCGCGGTTGTCGCCGTGAACAGGCAGGTCGTACAGGACAACTCCGGGGATCGGCGTCTCGTGCGCTGCGAGTGGCTTGGAGAATTGGATGCCGTGGCTCTCGTTTGCCGCGCTCACTGGCCCTGCTCCTTGTACTTTGCCTCGGTCTCGGCCTTCTGCGGGCGCCACCATGCCTCGTTCTCCCGGTACCACTCCACCGTTGCCTCAAGCCCCGCCTCGAAATCCTGATACTGAGGCTTCCAGCCGAGCTCGGTACGCAGCTTGGTGGAGTCGATCGCGTAACGGAGATCGTGGCCGGGGCGGTCGATGACGTGGTCGTAGGCGTCCGCCGGCTGGCCCATCGCCTTCAGAATGAGCTCGACGACGGACTTGTTGTCCTTCTCGCCGTCGGCACCGATGAGGTAGGTCTCCCCAATCCGACCCTTGTCCAGGATCGTGAGGACAGCCGAAGAGTGGTCGTCCGCGTGGATCCAGTCACGCACGTTTTCACCCTTGCCGTAGAGCTTCGGGCGAATTCCATCGATCACGTTCGTGATCTGGCGCGGGATGAACTTCTCAACATGCTGATACGGGCCGTAGTTGTTGGAGCAGTTGCTGATCGTCGCCTGAAGGCCGAAGGAGCGCACCCACGCGCGGACCAGAAGGTCCGATCCAGCCTTGGTCGACGAGTACGGGCTCGATGGGTTGTACGGAGTCTGTTCCGTGAAGCGAGCTGGATCGTCGAGTTCGAGGTCGCCGTAGACCTCGTCAGTGGAGATGTGGTGAAAACGGGTGCCGTGCCGTCGTGCCGCTTCGATCAGCGTGTAGGTGCCGATGATGTTCGTGTCGAGGAACGGGCGCGGATTCTGCAGCGAGTTGTCATTGTGGCTTTCCGCCGCGTAATGCACGACCGCGTCGGCCGCGCCGACGAGCTCGTCCACGAGGGCCGAGTCCGCGATGTCGCCCTTGACGAAGCGGAACCGCTGTCCCGGGAGCCCCTTGAGCGACTCGAGGTTGCCCGCGTAGGTCAGCTTGTCGAGCACAGTGACGTGGTGGTCCGTGTGGCTCAGGACATAGCGGACGAAGTTCGAGCCGATGAACCCGGCGCCGCCGGTGACAAGGAGTCGGTGCATGCGTTCTAAAATACCGGATTTGGCATGGGTGCTCGGGCCTAGCGATCATGGACACCATGCGTGGAATCATCTTGGCAGGCGGCACAGGGTCCCGGCTTCACCCCATCACACTGGGGGTGAGCAAGCAGCTGGTTCCGGTGTACGACAAGCCGATGATCTACTATCCGCTCTCCACCCTGATCCTCGCGGGCATCCGCGACATCCTTGTGATTACGACTCCGCATGACGCGGATTCGTTCGAGAGGCTTCTTGGGGACGGGTCTCGATTCGGGATCAACATCACCTACGTCCAGCAGCCTTCCCCGGACGGTCTCGCCCAAGCGTTCATCCTCGGCCAAGAGCACATCGGCACGGAGACGGTGGCGCTCGTCCTGGGAGACAACATCTTCTACGGGCCCGGCATGGGTACCCAGCTTCGGCGCCACCAGAACATCGACGGCGCGGCGGTCTTCGGCTACTGGGTCAAAGATCCGACGGCGTACGGCGTGGTGGAGTTCGACACAGAAGGCCGCGCAATCTCCCTTGAGGAGAAGCCGGCGAAGCCCAAGAGCAACTACGCCGTTCCGGGGCTCTACTTCTACGACAACGACGTGGTGGAGATCGCCAAGGGCCTCAAGCCTTCGCCCCGCGGCGAGCTCGAGATCACCGACGTGAATCGGACCTATCTCGAAACCGGGAAGCTCCAGGTCGAAGTTCTTCCGCGCGGCACCGCGTGGCTCGACACCGGAACGTTCAGCGATCTCAACGACGCCTCGAACTTCATCCGCACTGTCGAGAACCGGCAAGGGCTCAAGATCGGCGCGCCTGAGGAGATTGCGTGGAGACTCGGTTTCCTCACCGACGATGAGCTGCGGGAACGTGCCGAGCCCCTCGTCAAGAGCGGGTATGGCCGTTACCTGCTGGAGCTTCTGGGCTGATCCTGTGCGAATGTAAAGAGGCCCTCCACCGATTGCGGTGGAGGGCCTCTTCTTCCAATGCTGGCCTAACCAGTGATGCCGGATGTGCTGTTCCAGGAGATGGTGCCCCCTTGGAATGACTGCGAACAGCTGGTCTTGGTGCTGTTGCAGCTCTGTCCGGAGGTCGGATACCCGTATCGGCCTCGCTCGGCTCCCGAATTGAGCCAGTAAGTGCGGATGGGGCCGGCCTGGGAGAGCTGGGCTCCACTCGACTGGGACCAGATGATCGCCCCGTTCTGGAAGTTCTGGTAAGAACCACCGTTGACGAGCCCGGTGACCACACCGGACGTGGGGTAGGCGAGAACACCGTTCTCTGCCCCCGAATTGAGCCATGCTGTCCGAATCGGACCGCTCGGGGAGACTTGAGCTCCTGTGGCCTGAGACCAGATGATGGCTCCGTTCTGGAAGTTCTGGTAGCACCCGCCGTTCGCAAGGCCGCACACTTGGCCGGATGTCGGGTAGCCAAGGGGGCCCCGTTCCGCCCCGGAATTGAGCCAGTACGTGCGGATGGGTCCGGCCGGGGAGAGCTGGGCACCTGTGGCCTGAGACCAGATGATGGCGCCGTTCTGGAAGTTCTGATACGAGCCACCGTTGACGAGACCGGGGACGACGCCGGTGGTCGGGTAGGCGAGCGAGCCGTTCTCGGCGCCCGAGTTGAGCCATGCCGTGCGAATGGGCCCGGCGGGGGAGAGCTGAGCTCCCGTGGCCTGAGACCAGATGACGGCACCCTTCTGGTAGTTCTGATAGGAGCCACCGTTGACGAGACCCGAGACGACGCCGGTGGTCGGGTAGGCGAGGGCACCATTCTCCGCCCCCGCATTGAGCCATGCCGTGCGGATGGGCCCGGCGGGGGAGAGCTGGGCTCCTGTGGCCTGTGACCAGATGATGGCGCCATTTTGGTAGTTCTGATATGACCCGCCGTCGACGAGGCCGGTCACAACGCCGGTGGTCGGATAGGCCAGGGGACCGTTCTCCGCCCCGGACGTCAGCCAAGCGGTACGGATGGGGCCGGTGGGCGACGGCTGAACGCCAGAGGCCTGAGACCAGAGCAGCGCTCCGTTTTGGAAGTTCTGGTAGCAGCCATCGTTCTTCAAGCCGCAAATTTGTCCCGACGTCGGGTAGCCCAGAGGGCCCTGTTCAGCACCCGAGTTGAGCCAGTAGCTGCGAATGGGGCCGCTGGGGGAGAGTTGGGCTCCGGTGGCCTGAGACGAGATGATCGCGCCGTTCTGGAAGTTCTGGTACGAGCCGCCGCCCGTGAGCCCCGTTACGACGCCCGTGGTCGGGTATCCGAGGGGACCTCGTTCAGAGCCGGAATTAAGCCAGGCGGTGCGGAGGGCGCCATTTGGCGATAGCTGAGCCCCCGTGGCGGGGGACCAAATGATGGCCCCGTTCTGGAAGTTCTGGTAGCTGCCCCCATTGACGAGGCCGGTGACGACTCCGCTGGTTGGGTATGCCAGCGAGCCGGTCTCGAAGCCCGAGGCCTGCCACGCGCTGCGGATGGGCCCGTTGGGTGACAGCTGGGCTCCGGTGGCGGGGGACCAGATGATGGCCCCGTTCTGGAAGTTCTGGTAATTGCCACCGTTGACGAGCCCGCCGATGACGCCTGTTGTGGGGTAGGCGAGGGGGCCGCTTTCGAAGCCGGAGGCTTGCCATGCGCTCCGAATGGGGCCGTTCGGCGAGGTCTGCGCCCCCGAGGCCGGCGACCAGATGATGGCACCGTTCTGGAAATTCTGGAATGCTCCGCCATTGACGAGGCCTCCGACGACCCCGCTTGTCTGCGACCCGAGGTTTGCCCCTCCGGCTACCGCGCCAATTGCGGCGCTGGGATTTGTGTCCCCGTAGGTCGCGAATCGCTGGAGGCTGGCGTAGTCACCGTTCCATGCATTCGAGTCGCCGACGAAAGGTCCGTCCGAGCTGTATTGCCAAATGCTAAAGGTGGGCCATCCTGCTGGGAGCGGCGGGCCAGATTGGTTGTAGGCCGCGATCCACAGCGGATTGTTTCCGAAGCCCCCGTAGTTGCCTGTGCAGCGGCTCCACCAGTCCGCGGTCGTGTAGATGACTGGCATCCGCCCCGTCAGAGACAGCATGGTGTTGCTGAAGTCCGCGATCCAATTGACCATGGCACCGCCGGCCATGCTGTAGCAGGTATCGCCCATGTAGACGCCATTGATGGTCTGACCGGCGTAGGGGTTGTACTCGATGTCCAGCACAGGGGGCAGCGTGATGCCATCCGAGGACCAGCCGCCGCCATTCTGGACGAAGTAGTTGGCCTGATTGGATCCGCTCGACCAGTTCGGGATGCCAAAGTGGTAGGCCCCGCGGATCATCCCGGTATTGCCAGAATTCGTGTACTGCTGGGAGAACGCCTGATTGGTGTAGTAGTTGCCTTCAGAAGCCTTGACGTAGGCAAAACGCACACCCTGATTCCACTGCCCGCTCCAGTCGATCGTATCGATCCACTGGCCGCCAGAATAGGTTGCTTGGTAGGCGCTCACGTCGACGCCGGCGACGCCCCAGCCCGGCTGCCAGGACGCGGCCAGGATATTCAGCGCGCTGCCTTTGGCCGGCGATCCCAGCTTCTTCGGGTTTTGTGGGTTGACCTGCCCCATTTTGGCCCCGAGTCCTACGGCCTGCCTCATGGCATCACGCAGCCTTGAGTTGGCTCCGGGATCCGAAGTCGCCGCCGCAATCGCCCCTGGGGGCGGCGTCGGCTGCGAGGCCATTGCTGAAGACGTGGGAGATTCCGACGGCACAGAGGGGCTGGTCGGGCCAGCGGTCGCGGGAGTTGATGCAGTGGGTGTCGGTTTCGGCGCTGGGGACGCGAAAGCCGGAGGCGCAGCCAAGCCGCTCACCAGCCCCACCGCGAAAAGGGACAGTCCCACCGTGTGTGTCAGAGATGTGAGTTTCATAGCCTTGCCCGCATAGACGATCCGATCCTCAGGACATGAGGGAGCGGAACCACCATAGCAACAGTGTTAAAGATGTGAACAGTGTGGTTGAGGTGAATTCGCGTTCTTGTGGAAATTCTGAGCCACTCTTGCGTTATCGGCGCCCACGGGACTCCCGTAAGCTACGTGCATGCCCGCGACTACTCCCATTACGAAAGCCGTCATTCCTGCGGCTGGCCTCGGCACGCGCTTCCTCCCGGCGACAAAGGCGATGCCGAAGGAGATGCTGCCGGTGGTGGATCGTCCGGCTATTCAATACGTGGTGGCCGAAGCCGCGCGCGCTGGACTGGACAATGTCCTCGTCATCACGGGCCGGAGCAAGCGCGCTCTCGAGGACCACTTCGACCGTGTCCCTACGCTGGAGGCTGCTCTTGAGGAGAAGGGCGACGAGAAGAAGCTCTCGGCGGTACGGGAAGCGAGCTGCCTCGGCGATATCCACTACGTGCGGCAGCGGGATCCGAAGGGTCTGGGGCATGCTGTGCTGTGCGCGGAGCGTCATGTGGGCGATGAGCCGTTCGCGGTGCTGCTGGGCGATGACCTGATCGATGAGCGCGATGAGCTGCTGGGGGAGATGATCCGGGTCCAGCAGGCCACGGGCGGGTCGGTAGTGGCGCTGATGGAGGTGCCGGCCGAGGCGATCTCGGCGTATGGGTGCGCGGATGTGACCCCGGTGGAGGGGGAGTCGTACGTGCAGGTGCACGGGCTCGTGGAGAAGCCGGCGCCGGAGGATGCGCCCTCGAACCTGGCGATCATCGGCCGGTACGTGCTGCACCCTGCGGTGTTCGAGGTGCTCAAGGAGACGGGCCCGGGCCGGGGCGGGGAGATCCAGCTCACGGACGCGCTGCAGACCCTGGCCAAGCGCGAGGGCGAGGGCGGCGGGGTGTACGGGGTCGTGTTCCGCGGGCGCCGCTACGACACCGGGGACAAGCTCAGCTACCTCAAGGCCGTCGTCACCCTCGCCTCGGAGCGCGATGACCTGGGACCGGAGCTGCGATCGTGGCTGGGAGAGTTCGTGGCCGAGTTCTGACAGACGCCGCGGCACGCGTTTGGTGTCTAGTAGAGTTGCACAGTGCGTCCCAGAACACCCCGTCTTTCTTTTCCTCTGACTGCTCGCCGCGTGTTCGTGGTCGCATGGGTGTACTTCTTGGCGCTGTCGTCCCTCTGGGCCCTGGCCTCCCCGATCATGTCGGCCCCTGATGAGCCGGCCCATGCCGTAAAAGCTGCTGCTGTGGTTCGCGGGCAGTGGCTTGGTCAATCGTCAGGCGTTCAGGGCGAGTGGCTGAAGGTAGAGGTGCCAGAGTACATTGCTGGTCTCCACGCAGTTCCGACCTGCTATGCGCACAAGCCGGATCAGAGTGCTGGCTGTGCACCGAGTATTCGGAATCTCGGCACATCTCCCACCGAGTCTTCTACAAGTGCCGGGAACTATAACCCCCTGTATTACAGCGTCGTCGGCGTATCGACTCTGATCACGAGCGGGCAGAAGGCAATCTACGGGATGAGGCTCATTACAGCCCTTTGGTGCTCGCTGTTCTTCGCCTTGGCTCTCGCATTCGCTCATATGCTCTGGCCTCGGCGTCTTCCTCTGATCGTGATGGGTGCTGGCGTGACGCCCATGTGCTTGTTTCTGGCAGGCTCAATCAATCCGAATCCGGTGGAAATCGCGACGACCCTCTGTGCCTTCGTGTGTGCGTACGCCATGCTTGAATGCGGTTTTGCACATGCTCGCCTTGCCTCGCTGGTTTTCGGGGTGAGCGCCTTCATCCTGGCGAATCTGCGAGGGCTGTCAGTCGCTTGGCTGGCGGTGGTGCTTGTTGGGGCCGTGATGCTCCAGTGGCGCCCCGACCTTCTGGCAAAGGCTCCGCGAACTGTGTGGATTGGGCTCACTCTGGCGGCAATCGGGGTCGGACTTGGAGTGGCCTGGCAGTTCGTCTCCAATTCATTTGAGAGTCTGGGCGGCTCCGCTGTTAAGGACACCCCCGCTCAGGTCGTGTCCGTCATGCTTGAACGCTCCTTTGATTACGCCAAAGAGTACGTCGGAGTGATGGGATGGCTGGACACGGCCCTGCCCAATGTCACGTACGCGGTGTGGGATGGGGCTGCCGCGGTCCTCCTCGTGGGGTGCGTCGCGATCTGGCGCGGTCGGCGCAGACTCGCTGTGCTGCTTCTGATGGCCGTCATCCTCGTTCTGCCCGCTGTGGTCCAGGTGCCGGCTGCTCCTCAGGTGGGGTACATCTGGCAGGGGCGGTACATCCTTCCACTTGTTGTTGTCCTCTTCGCCGCTGGCGGGATCGCCCTCGAGGCGGTGGACGTCAGGCACGGCGTCGGACGGAATGTGCTCAAGCTCGCTCTTGGCTCCCTCGTAGTCGCCAATGCCTACGGGTTTCTCTGGGTGCTCCGTCGCTATGTCACGGGACTTCGCCCGGATCTGTTCTGGGAGAACCTCTTCGCTTCGCCGCTGTGGCAGCCTCCGGGCGGGTGGCCCATCATTGCTGGCCTGTATGCACTGGTGACGCTGGCCGCGGCCCTTGTCTCCATCAAGTATGTGAGTTCATCGACGGAAGGCCGCAAGCCGGGCCGAGCCATAGAGCCAGTGCTCGACGGTGCAGCCAGACCAGTCGTTCATGCCGACGCAGGGGAGACAAGATGATGGAAGGTCGAATCGCCCTCCGGAGCCGTCTCGCGCGTCTGGGCCGCACACTTGGTTATGGTCACATGGCGAAGTTCCTTGTGATTGGAATTCTCAGCTTTGCGATTGATCTTGGAACGCTGACGCTGCTCAAGGAGGTCTTTCACGTAGATCTCTGGATCGCGACGCCGATCGCTTTCATCGTCAGCCTCCTCTTCAACTTCTGGGCGCAACGTGTTTTTACGTTCAAGGCGTCGAATAGCACCTCCGCGAGCTTTCTCAAGTACGCCGCGTTGGTG
The DNA here is from genome assembly GCF_005876955.1 of Sinomonas gamaensis. GTDB lineage: Bacteria > Actinomycetota > Actinomycetes > Actinomycetales > Micrococcaceae > Sinomonas > Sinomonas gamaensis. The sequence continues at coordinate 16,756 of NZ_SSCL01000003.1, read as the reverse complement.
GTCTTCAACGTCTTCGCGACGGACGTCATCGTCAACGTGATCAATGCAGCCGGTCTCGGTTACGCCTTCGGGAAGGTCTGCGCCACGGTTGCCACCATGGCTTGGAACTTCCTCCTGTACAAGTATTGGATCTTCCGCTCGTCTCGGCCTGTGGCGGAGCCAGTGGCAGACGAGAGGTGAATTCGTCTGGCGCTCCCGGTCCGCTTCAGGCCGGCTCCTGAATAGGCACTATTCGCTGGCGCCAGGGCCGATCGCACGTCCGCGGGCGCCATGGTCCGCCATCTCGGTTCGCTGAGGGAGCCTACGCGTTCGCCAGCGGCTTTCGCAGCCGCCTCTCCAACAAGCTGTAGTCAGCCTGCCGCCGCCGCGACCTGCTCTGGTGAATTAGGCGGATCGCGGACGCGTGCGCAAGACGCTGCAGCATCTGATGGCTGAGCGATCCACCTTCCTCTACGTGGTCCACGGAGGCTGCTTTAACCCTCGGTTAGGCTGGCGACCATCGGCTGGGGAGCCGACGTCGCCATGGGCACCGGATGGCGGCTTGGGGGAGCAGCCTCGTGCTGTGTTGGGGGGATTGCAGTGGACGCTGTCCGAATCGTCGAAGACGAGGTACGCGAACTCATCCGTGTCCGCGGATTCGATCCACTGGATCAGGCGCCAGAGGTGCGTCGCCTCGTTGACGCCGCGATAGCCGACTATGACGACCGTGCGCTGCTCGGCGCTGTTCCCGCGCTCGGGGCACCTGACGACGTCCGACGCCGGATCTTTGACTCAGTCGTGGGCTTCGGTCCACTCCAGCCGCTCCTCGACGACGCCTCGGTGGAGGAGATCTGGATCAACGCGCCGCACGAGGTGTTTGCAGCGCGCAATGGCGAATCCGAACTGGCGTCGGTCACCCTGACCGAGCAACAGGTGCGGGACCTCGTTGAGCGAATGCTCAAGTCCTCAGGCCGTCGGCTTGACCTCTCGAGTCCTTTCGTCGATGCGGCACTCCCGGACGGTTCGCGGCTGCATGTGGCGATCCCGGACGTGACTCGCCGGCACTGGGCCGTAAACATCCGGAAGTTTGTGGCCCGGGCATCCCGTCTCGAGCATCTTGTGGAGCTTGGCTCTCTCACGCCGCTCGCGGCAAGGTTTCTCGCGGCGGCCGTCTCGGGCGGGCTAAATGTTCTTATCTCCGGTGCAACGCAGGCTGGGAAGACGACCATGCTGAACTGCCTCGCTGCGTCGATAGGCCAGCGGGAACGGGTCATCACTGTCGAGGAGATCTTCGAGCTCCGCTTTGCGCTTCGCGATGTCGTCGGGCTTCAATGCCGCCAGTCGAACCTTGAGGGCTCAGGCGAGATTCCCCTTCGCCGGCTGGTCAAAGAGGCACTACGCATGCGCCCCGATCGCCTGATCGTCGGCGAAGTGCGAGAGGCCGAGAGTCTGGACATGCTGATTGCCCTCAATTCAGGGCTGCCGGGGATTACTTAGACACCATACAAGCATCGAGCCTTCACACCACTCTGCGGTGCGACCACTGCAAGACGCTCGAGCAGCCCGAACAGGGACCACGGCGCCCAGACTTACGGCAGGGTGCGGACTGGTGGTGGCCCGCGGTATCCGCGCGGCTGGCATCCCCATGATCCACGAAGCGAAGGACGACGAGGCCCGCGCCGCCCTGTTCGCTGCCTGCCGGACGGCACCGTGTCGGTGCTTGTGGTCTGCGGCGAGTCCGACAGCAGCGAGTGGAACTGCGCTCGGGAGCTGGCATCGGCATCGTTAGCCCCGACCAGTTCGCAAGATGGTTCGAGCGAGGCTGTTGGCAGGCGACCAAGGGCGGGGAGAGGCCCGCCGGGTCCGCGCACGGCCGGCCGCCAAGGAGGATTACGCATCGGCCGAGTGGAACGAGTGCGGCTACCCGCACCGCATGCCGGACCGGGTCCGTGTCGCTCGCGTCGTCCACGATCACCTCTCAGCCAGCCGTGCGGCCCCAACGTGCAGGACCCGACGCTGGACCCACGGGATGGACACACGCAGGTCAGTCGAGGCCACCGAGGAGTGGGGCCCTCAGACGCTCGCTCCTCAGTCTTTCAGGCTCTTCGTGGTGTGCTTCGCGTCCTTGTAGTGGCCGGCGATCACCTGTTGGCCCATCTTCTCGGCCATGGACTCGTGCTCGTAGCCTTGACCGCCGTCGGTGGCGATGACGTGGCCGTTGTCGGAGATGAGGCGCCATCCCCAGTTGTGGTCGGGACGCTGGTACACGTTGAGTTCAGCCATGCCGGATCCCTTCCCGTCGAACTGGTATGGCAAACGGCAAATCCGGTGCCTGGGAATACATCCGGTCTCTGGGCCAGCGTCACCGCAACCACCGCTGACTCGACAGTGCCGGCGCTTCCCCAGGGACGAGGACTCGGCGAGAATTCGGCTCTAAATGGCGAGTCGAGATCAGCGCCGACCGTCGAAGGGTCCCGACCGCCCGATGGTAGGCAACAGTTGCCTGCAACGATTCAGCATGAGAGCCGCTAGTTGCTCCACGTTCAGATCTACGCCGAGAGTGCGGCGCTGGAGGCCGCGTCCCAGATCGAGTACTGCGTCACGGACCAGACGACCCGGCCGACGGAGGCGGGCTGGTTCGCCGCCTACATCTTCGACGGCAAGGCCGGGATCCTCGTCGAGCCTGGCCAGTTCGCCTCCGGCCAACATGTGGTCTGGTACCGGGTGGAGTGAGCTCCCGCGGAGCTGCCCGTGACGCTGGCCGGCAACTTCAGCGTCGCCTAACAAGTCGGCGGGAGAGGTCTACTGAGGTATGTCGAGAAGCACGTCGACTAGCTCACGGACCTCATCAACGATGGAGCCGCATCCTGGGTCCACTCTCGGGCTTGGGCTGTGGATAACCCAGTGGATCATTCTGTGAATTCCAGTACCCACAGGGATATTCACACCAAGAACAACCGGAGTCCCAAGGATTTCCGGGGCGGAATCTGGCGGCTTCTGCGGTCAGATGTGGGACAAGGATGCAGGGAGTGTCCCTTCGGTATCGATCCAGATTGCTAGAGTTTGAGATACACCAAGGGGCCCGCGCCAACGGGCCCCTGGTGCCATCAAAAAAAGATGCAGAACCGACGCGCTGCCGGATTCGACTACAAGACCCAGCGTAGCGGAAATCTGCCGAGCCGTGGATCGCCACGGGGAAGGGAGAGTCCTCATGCTCCGCTATCTTGCGGTCGTAGAGAAACTCCTGAACATCGGTCTGCTCCTCGCCGGAATCTGGAACGGCCTCCACCGGTAGCAGGCGGCGCCCCCTCTCAATCCTCGCGGATCTGCGAGGGGGCCTTTGCTTACCCGCAAACTCGGCCAGAAGATCATGATCGGCAACGACATCGTCATCACCGTCCTCGAGGACAAGGGCGAAGCAGGCATCCGCATCGGCATCGACGCCCCGCGGGACGTGACGATCAAGCGCGAGGAGATCTTCGCCGCGGTCTCGGACGCCAACCGCGCTGCCGCTGAGGCGACCGTCGATGACCTGCTCAATGGACTCGAAATTCCGTGACATAGCTATACCGGAAGCGGAATACTGAAGGCATGCCGCTCAGTGTGGTCGACGCAGCCGCTCGCCTTGGCGTGACAGAGCGGCGCGTGCGCGCGATGCTCGAGAGCGGCAGACTCGACGGACAAAAGGTCGGCGGCCGCTGGCTCGTCGAGCTCGACGAAGGCAAGATGTCCTCGCCTCGTCTCGGCATCAGACCCCTGTCCGCACGATCATGCTGGTCCCTTATCCTCGCCGCCGAGCCACCACGGCTCGCACAGGCAGGCTTCGCCCCGACACCGGCCGAGAGGTATCGGCTCAAGGCCCGCCTCCAGCGGCTGTGCGAGGCAGACGACCCAGTGCCACTGCTGAAGGCATGGCTGCCGAACCGCGCCGTGAGGATCCGCCTCCACGCGAACCCGACCGACGTCGCGGACCTACGCGCCGACAGGCGGATAGCCCTGTCGGGGGTGTCGCACCCGGCTGCCGGGCTGCTCTCCGGCCACGAACTCGAAGCCTACGTCGCCTCCGACGACGCCGGACCAATCCGTGCCGACTACCTTCTCGTCGAGCCGAGGCCAGACAGCCCTGCCAACGTAATCCTGCGTGTAGTCCCGGAATCGCTCCGAGTGATCAATGGCACCGTGCCGCTGTTGGCCGCAGCCGCCGACCTCGCCGAACATGCCGGAAGTCGCGAAGAGGGCGCCGCCCGCGGCCTTGTGCAGACCGCGCTTGCCGTCCGCCGCCCGCTCGAGAGACGGGAGGAACGGGTCTCGTGGGAGCTCCACCGTGCAGTCGCTGACAAACTGCTCAGGGACCCGAACCCCATCCTGGCGATCGCCAGAGAGAACATCGCGCGCATGAACGAGCAACCGCGCAGCCCCTACGCCCAGGGGTGGGTCGACGAATGGGAACGCCTTGTGGCCGGGCCCGTCCCGAAGCTGATCGCACGAATGCTCGATTCTGATGAGCGGGCCATCGACCTTCGGCAGATGGGGCCGTTCGCAGGAGTTCTCACTCAGGAGGAACGGCTCGCAGCGATCCACAGGGCGTCAGGCAGGAATGCTGACTCCGTCGATCAGAGCCCTAGCGAGGAGTAGTCCTCGAACAGGGGCGCCGGGGCCACGGTCCATTCGCGGCGCTCGACATCGATCGAGTGTTCCACTCCCGTGCCCTTGTGCCGGTAGGTGACCTGCCGCTGGCGGAGCTCGCGCTTCACGAGGGTGCCCTGGCGCAGGTGCTGGGGGAGCTCGTTCCAGTCCACGCCGCGTTCTTCGAGGAGCAGCTGCTTCCGACCGGACACGGAGACGCCTTGGAGCTGGCGGTGGGAGAAGTGGTGGGAGGCGAGCATGCCGACGCTGTTCTTCATTGCGTCCTCCTGCCGCCACCGCAGGTAGCCGGCCACGGCGTCGTGCCCGGCGAGATGGTGGGTGCGCCCGTCGAAGACCGCGAGTTGCCCGGACTCGGGGCGCAGGGAGTTGAACTTGGCGGTGGCCAGGGCCGCGGCGACCGAGACGACCTTCTGAACCTGCCCGCCGAACCAGAACTCGGCCTCAGGGGAGGACAGATCGGAGAGCACCACGCTGATCTCATCGGACTGCGTGTACACCGCCACCGCCCCTTGGATCTGCTCGGCCAGGAACAGCGCGGTGGCCTGCATGTCCGAGGAGAACTTCGCATCAAACGGCCGCTCCAGCCCGCGCGTGTACTTCGAGAAACCCTTCCCGTCGACCCTGACCACGGCGAAGCCGTTGCGGGGCAGGCGGCCTCGGTACTCGTGCTCGAGGCGCTTGAATACGACGGAGGCTGGCTCGGTGCCGACAGAGGTGGTCATGGAAGGCCATTTGTGCGGTCACCTGTCTGGCCCTGTTCACTTCCGTGGCTGACGAGTAATAGGCGAGGATGCCGAGGATAAGCGGGCGGTTCCCCTCAAGCTTCAGGCAGTCATCCGCCTGACTGACCTCCCGCGTCTCCGGGGCTGGTCCGGTTCCTCGCCTCGATCGCCGCGCCGAGCCGCTCCACCTCCGCGACGAGGGCACGCATCTGCTGTTCGAGCGGCAGGTCCGCAGCCTCGACCGCTTCCCCCACGACTTCGGCGGTGCGTTCGGCGGTCTCCTTCGCGACCGCCTCCACGAGCCACGAAGCGATGGACGCGGTCACGACGCCGAGCACAGCGATCCCGGCGAGCATGAGGACAATGGCTGCGGCCCGACCGACGTCAGTCACGGGGTAGCGGTCTCCGTACCCGACGGTCGTCACCGTCGTAAACGCCCACCAGAGGGCGTCCGGAAACGATCGGATATTCGCGCCCGCGGTATTCTCCTCGGCGTCCAGCACCGCGAGGGCCCCGCAGTACAGCAGCATTGTGGCGGAGCCCACGACGTAAGCGAGGAGCCTCCCGCGCAGCGCAGCGCCCGCCCGAGTGCGGAAAACGTTCAGGACGGTCACGAGCCGAAGCAGCCGCAGCGGCCTCAGCGCGGGCAGGGTGAGGATCACGAGCTCGTGCAGGTGCCAGAGGAACCATCGTCCGCGGCTCGGCGCCAACCAGAGCTTCACGACGTAGTCGATGATGAACACGCCCCACGTCACCCAGATCAAGTCCTCGGGCAGATCGCCCGCGCCCTCGGGGACGTTCGCGATGACCTGCCACGAGTATGCAGCAAGGAACACCAGGGCCGCCCCGATCATGGGCCATTCGGACACACGCTCCCAACGTTCAAGAGTCATCCGCCGAACGTACCCCGGCGGACACCGTAGACCGCTCTTCTGCAACGACTTGAACGCGTCGTTGGGCAATGCCGGCTACCCTGCTCCGCAACACGCAGGGTGTCTCATGAGCTCTAGTTCTGGGAGAACTTCCCAAGACCCCCGAAATCCTGTCGGTATATGGCCTTAATGTGTCTCGCAGACCCTGTCTCACCGCAGTGTCTTGAGACTCCTTAAGGGCTTATGAGACGAGACGGCAGGCGATCGGAGGGCAACACATGCGGCTGGGGTACGCACGGACGTCGACTCAGGACCAGAAGGCGGCGATGCAGATCGCCGCGCTCATCGAAGCCGGGGTGGCGGAGGACAAGATCTTCGTGGACCAGATGTCCGGGGCGAAGACGGCACGGGAGCGGCCGGCCATGGCCGAGCTGCTCAGGTACGCACGCGAGGGCGACGAGATCTTCGTCTGGCGCATCGATCGCCTAGGGCGTTCCCTGGTGGACGTCGTCAACACTGTCAACGAGATCCAGGGCCAGGGGATCAGCCTCTACTCGATCATGGACGGCGTCGACCCCTCCACCCCGCACGGCCGCCTCCAGTTGGCCCTCTTCGCATCCCTGGCCGAGTACGAGCGCGAGCTCATCAACGAGCGCGTCCGGGCCGGCGTGATGGCCGCGAGGGAGCGGGGGGTGAAGTTCGGCAAGCAGCCGCCCAAGCTGGAGACCGTCGAGACCAAGGTCAGGGTGGCCCGGCGCCTCATCTCGGAGGAGGGGCTCAGCGCCGCGGAGGCGGCCGAAGCGGTGGGCTGGTCGCGAGCCACCCTGTACAGGTACCTCAAGCAGTACGGGACCGAGCCCCCTGCTGCCGAAGGGGCTGCTGTCACCCGGGCGTCGCGTGGCCGGTCCCGCTACGGTCAGCCCAAGGCCCTCGCACCCAGGCCATAGGGAAGAGACATCCGCATGTCCGAGGGAAGGCACATCTGGCATTGGCGGGACAAGCCGGCGCCGGCGCTCGAGCAGGTGCTCCTGCCCGAGCGGCACGAGTTCCGGGTCGCCGTCCCCGAGGGCGTCATCGTGCACGGCTACGTGCCCAGCTACGAGCTCTGGGACGTCTTCGTCAGGGTCAACATTGCGCTGATTGACGTCCAGCTCCGAGGGATCCACGACCGTCCAGCCCTGCAACTGTCGGACGGGTCCTTCGCCCGGATGATTCAAGGGAGCGGCGGCGGGGGAGAGCGGTTCGGCAGCTGGTCGACGGCCTTCGTCCGGCCTGCTCCGGGCACCGTGACGCTCGGGCTCGGCGGCGGGCACCTCGGCAAGCCTGAGAGGGGCGTGCGATTCACCCCGATCATGGATTTCGAGATTCCATAGCCGCACGGAGCGGAGCCGCCCAGATCAAGAGCCTTTGGTCCTGAGACTGGCGGAAGTGCTGCGCTGAGAATGTGACTGGTGCGGGCTCGCCTGGGCGCCGGGCAAGTAGCGGGGCCCAACCCCCAGTGGCGAGCCCGCACCCGCTCAGGCCCCGGGACGGGGCTGCATGCCCCTCGGCAAACGCAAGAAAAACGCGCCGCGGACCAAGCAGCGCCTGATCCTACGTTCTGGGCAAGGCTTTCCGCAGCAAAGGCCGAAATCGGGGCCTCGCGCCATATCTGGCGCCTACTTTTGAAGTGTCGGGATCGCACCCCAGTCGACGCTCCAGCAGATGGGCGGGCTCAGGGACGCGGCCAAGGTTCGGGGGGACCTTCTCTCTTACACACATCCGCAGGCCAGCGCCCGACGACACCTAATGAGCCAGCACACCTGGCACCACCCTGCCCGGGCACGACCATGCCCGGACGACCCGAAAGAGAAACAAGCACCTATGCGCAAGTCTCAGAAGATCATGCTCGCCGTCGGCCTCGGTGCCGCCGCCCTCGCCAGCGGCACCGCGTTCACCGGCACTGGCCTGGCCAACACCGCTCCCGCCACCCAGTTCCTCGGCGGCACGGTGGGCCAGACCGTCACCGGCGCGACCCTGGCCGGGGTGAGCTACGCGTTCGCCGACGCCCCCGCGAACACCGAGGTCAACACGATCAACCTGACCTTCGCCAACACCGCCGACGGCCGCACCGTCGCCGTGACCCCCTCCGGCGGCACCGGAAGCTTCACCTGCACTGCTGTGGCCAGCAACGCCTCCACCTGCACCTTCACCGGAACCGGCGGCTACACCGGCCTGACCAGCATCGACATCACCGTCAGCTAGTCCCGGCCCATGGGCGGCCCGCCCCTTGGGTAGGGGCCGGGCCGCCCGCCAGCCGTTTCGAACGCCAAAGCCACCAAAGGAGGACAAGCCGTGAAGGGACCGCTCCGGCGCCTCCTGTCCGCCCTGTCCGCCCTCGTGGCGGCCGGCGCCGCCCTGCTGGGCATCCTCCTGGCCAGCGGCCAGGCCGCAGTCGTGGTCACCCACGGGGTGAGCATGAACCCCGTCTACTACCAAGGCGATCTCGTCGTCGTCGCCCGCGGCGGCGCCTACGGAGCGGGGGACATCGTCGCCTACCACGTCCACGGCGGGACGGAGATCGCCCTCCACCGGATCATCGGCGGCGACGCCACCGGCTTCACGATCAAGGGCGACAACAACCAGTCCACCGACGTCGACCACCCCGCCGACGCCCAGATCATCGGCCGCGCCGTCCTCCATATCCCACAGGGCGGAACCGTCCTGAAGACCCTCACCAGCCCGCCCATGCTCGCGCTGGCCGCCTTCGCCCTCCTCGGCGGCGGCACCACCGCACTGACCCGTCGCCGGCGCCGACGCGCCCGAAGGAGAACCAACCCCATGTCCCGGCACCTCGAGAACGGCACTCCCGCCAGCCAGCGCCCGTTCACCGGTCTGCTCCAACGGCCGCTGCGCGCCTGGACGGCGGCCGCAGGAGCCGCGCTGGCGCTCTCCGCGGCCCTCGGCGCCTGGGCCTGGCCCGGGCCCACCGAGACCGCGGCTCCTGCAGCGCAGGCTGTCCAGGGCAAGAGCATGGACTTCTCCTACACCGCACCGGTGAGGGCCAGCGCAGCCTACGAGGGCACCACCGCTTCCTCCCCCGACCCGGTCTTCCGCCGGGTGCTGGCCGGGAACGTCGCCGTCGCCTACACCTACCACGGACCCTCCGGCACCATCACGGTCTCCGCCGAGCTGTCCACCCCGGGCGGCTGGCACGCCACCGTCCCGCTGAAGGACACCGCCGCGTTCACCGGCGGCTCCTACAGCGGCACCGTCGACCTTGACCTGCAGGCCCTGGAAGCCAAGGTCCAGGCCGCCGCCCAGGCAACCGGCGCACCCTCCACCCCGGTCAGCATCGCAGTCGTGCCCACCGTGCACGCCGAGGGCAGCGACTATGCCCCGGCCCTGAAGCTGGCCCTCACCCCGCTGCAGCTGAACCTCGCCGACTCCGCAGGCCTCACCGCCGCCCAGAAGGCAACCGCCGCCGCTCCAGCGCCGCGCGCACTGACCCTGGGCGTCTGGTCGCTCACCGCGGCCCTGGCACGTCCCCTCTCCGCCGCCGGCCTGGCCGCCGCGCTCCTGGCGCTGGCAGCCCTCGCCCTCGCCTCCCGCCGCCACCGGCCTTTGGACGAGGCGACCCAGATCCGCCGCCGGTGGGGGAGCCTGCTCGTCCCCGTGCACCCCAGCCCCACCCCGCCGGGGAAGACGGTCGTCGACGTGTCCGACTTCGCCACCTTGGCCAGGCTCGCCGAACGATACGGCCTGCTGATCCTGCACTGGTCCCGCAGCGGGGTCGAGACCTACCTCGTCAACGACGAGAGCACCGCCTACCGCTACCGCAGTGGCGACGCTGAGCCCATCCAGAGCGAGATCGCAGACACCGGCAACCGCGAAATCACGGCGACCCCGTGAGCGACCTGAGGACGCTGCCCCTCCCGCTACCGCGCCCTGAGGAGAAGACCCTGCGCGACCAGCTCCGCGGCATCCTTGCCGACGCCCTCGAAGGCCCCCGCCTGCCGGAGGAATCCAAGGACCGGCTCCGTCGCCTCATTGCCGCGCATCCTGACCGCCCCGAGCTGGCGTTCATCGAGCACCTCCGATCACTGCGCACTCCCGCAGAAGAGGACCGCAGGCTGCTGGCCGGCTGAGGGCTGGTGCCCGGAGCGTCGAAGCGGGTTGACACGATTCGGGTTCGCCGTTGAACAATGATCGAATCAGTCACGTTGGGGGGATTGACATGGTCGACAGACGTGCAGCGGAAACGCAGCGGACCCGGATCGAGAACTTGGCGCGGGGACTCGGCCCGGACGAACGGCTCTGGTTCGAGGTCCACCCCGCCGGGCACAAGCGTCGGGGCAGGCGCTGGAAAGCGGCGGTCTGCAGGCCAGAAAGAGTCACCTCGGTCCTGGCCGGGGCAGAAGGCGACGGGGCCGTGTGCGAGGTCGACCACCCTAGCCAGCTGCCCGAATGGCTCGACCTCCTCCGCCTTCACCCCGTCCAGCCGCTCCCGGCAGATTGGCAGCACATGATGTTCTTCGGGTGCGACGTCGAGGTCCACCCCCCCGACGACCTGAATGCTTGATAACGGGCGACGCCTTGTCGCCGCGTCGAGGGGGCGACATCGGCTTGGGATCTCCCCGTCACCCAGCGAAGCGCCCGCGTCATCGTGGCCCACAGCACGGGTGGCGCGATCACCGGAATTCTCCAGGGGTCAGGAGACGACGATCTCCTCGCTGTCGAAGAGCCCGTCCTCTTCGTCCCAGGCCTTCTCCTCCGGGCCGAAGTGGAAGTCTTGAGACAGGTCCTCCCTGCTCGGGTGGTGGGCAGCATTGCGGTGGTCTCCGTTGACCATGGCACTCCTTAGTAGGGGGGGAGCGACCACGCCGTGAGGGGTGGCCGGGCGGCTTTCACATGGGGCGCTGAAGGGACACCAGCGCAGGAATGAGATTACCTCTCTCACCTCTTGCCGTGCGTGTACGAGCCGAACGTGTCGGGCGGTGGCCTCGCTCGTTGACTGAGACCAGCCCTCCCTTTCCTCCGGTTCACGACGCGACTCGGCCGGGGAGGAAGGCTTCCTCGGGCGCGTCCCGGGCATGCAGCGTGCTGTCCTGTGGCAGTGTCGGTCGGGGGAGCATCAATGGAGATGGGGGACGGCGATGATCGACAAGCGCGAGGCCAAGAACCTGCGGGCCCGCCTCGAACGGGTGGCGAAGGGCCTGGGGCCGGACGAGAAGTTCTGGCTCGAAGTCCACTCGCTCAGGCACCGGCGACGCGGCGGCAGGTGGAAGGCGGCAATCTGCCGCCACCGGGACGCCGGCGAGGCGTTCTCCGGGACGAGCGCCGACCGAGTCGTCTTCAGTCTCGACTACCCCAGCCAGCTCCCCGACTGGCTCGAGGCCCTCGGGGTGCGCCCCGTGCAGCCGATGCCAGAGGACTGGAACGACATCACGGTCTTCGGATGCGACGTCGAGGCCCACGAGAAGGAAACAGCCAGGCCCTGAGCTCGACGACGGCGTCGGTCCTGGTCACAGGATGCGCTGGTGCATCCGGTGGTCCTCCCACGAGCCGGCGATCTGGATGTACTTGTGCGCGAGCCCGTAGAACTCGAAGCCGTTCTTCTCCAGCACCCGCTGGGAGGGCACATTCTGGGGCAGCGTCGCGGCCTCGATGCGGTGCAGCCCGAGGCCGTCTCTGGCTATCTCCACGAGGACCCCGATCGTCTGGGTCATGATCCCCTGGTTCTGGGCGTGTTCGGCGATCCAGTACCCCAGATGGGCGTTCTGGAACGCGCCGCGCACGACCGATGAGAGGGTGGCCCGCCCGATGATCGAGCCGTCCTGGACGAGGACGAGCGGTAGCGCGGTTCCCCTGAAGAGCTCCTCGAGGGAATGGCGGATCGCCTGCTCCTGCCCTTCCTCGGTGTACCACTCCTCGGGGCGCACCGGCTCCCACGGGGCGAGGTACTCGCGGTTCTGGGCGTACGCACGCGCGAGCGGTTCGGCGTCCTCGGCCCTGAGGAGGCGCAGCAGGGTGCCGTGGGCGAGCGTCCTGTCCGTCTCCATCGAAAGGAGCCTAGCCGTCGCACCTCCCGCAGCCTCGAACGAAGTCCAAGAGCACCGCTTGTCGTGTTGCGTGACTTCAACTGTCATGTGCGGTCGGGACCAAAGTCCCTCCAGCTGCTTTCAAGACGCTGGATAAATTGGGGCCTCGTACACCGCTGGGGGCAGCGCCTCCGCATTGGAGATAACTCGGGGGAGGTCTTTGCGTGGCACAGGAGGAAAGCGCCGGGACGGGCGCACTGTTCGATGTGGGGGAGCGGGTACGGTTCCGCCGCGAGGTGAAGGACCCTGCAATGGCGCAGGTGAGGGCGGCAATGGGCGACCTCGGCGTGGTGGTCCATGTCCTTTCGGGCCTGAGCCCGGCGGCGGTCGTGGTGAGGCTCGACCGGGCACGGGTGTCGGAGTTCGCCCGGCTGGTCGTGCCCGCGGAACAGCTCGAGCTCGCCTTCCCCTCGGGCATGGAGGCGACAGAGGTGGTGGCGGCCGCGGAGGCCATCACCCGCACAGCATGGGCGGTCCCGCGCCCTCCGGCGACGGATCGGGGTGCGGGCCGGGCCAGACCCCGATGATGATCGCCGAGCACAGTGGAGAGCTCCGCGCAGCACCGTCCCGGCGGCTCTGAGGACCGGGGCCCCTGGGATGAGACCGGGCTGCCGTGCCGCGTCATCGCCGTCACTCAGCACGGCGAGATCCACGGCTACCTGATCAGCAGGACCGATGACAGGGGCAGGGTCGCCTGGCGCACTGCCTCGGGCCGGGTCCGCTACCTCCTCGCCCGCCCCGCCGACCTCCAGCCGCCCAGCGGAGAGCGGCCCTGGGAGGGGCTGGAGATCCCTTGGCTGCTCACGAGCAGGCCTACAGCACGCCCCCGGTCCGCCTGATCCGAAAACAGCAGCCGCCGCATTGGGTGTCTGGCGGGCACGACAAGGGACAGAACGAGGAACCCGCGCGCCGGCCCCTCCGGCAGTCCGGACGGAGGGCCAGACGCCGCCCTGTCGGTGCGACCGCACGGACCGTTCTGTCTACCCGAGAGTAGTAAGTAACATGCGGGAATGACCATCGGCGAAGCAACGGGGAAACCGCTCACGCGTCCGGCGGTACCCGCCCGACAGCGGGTCCTGGATGCCTCCTATGAGCTTTTCGCCCGACGTGGCATCCGGGCTGTCGGGGTCGACGAACTGATAGAGACCTCCGGTGTGGCGAAGGCCACCTTCTACAAGCACTTCAAGTCCAAGGACGATGTCGTGCTCGCGTTCCTCCAACGCTGGTACGAAGAGCGCACCGCTGCCATCGAGCAGGCAGTCGCCCGGTACGGGAACCGGGACGGGGGCGCCGTCCTGACCATCTTCGACCTGTTCGACGACTGGTTCCGGCACGGGGCCGTGCAGGTCACTTCCTTCCTCCACGTGATGATGGAAATGGGCCCCCAGCACCCTCTCGGCAGGGCGAGCATCAGCTATCTCGAGAAGACCCGGCAGCAGATCGCGGACCTGGCCCAATCTGCAGGTCTCGCCGATCCCGACGACTTCGCCTGGTCGATCCACATCCTCCTCAAGGGGGCCATGGTGGCCGATGCCGAGGGCGACGAGAATGCAGCCCAGAGGGCGAAACAAATGGCCCGAATCCTGATGGAGCACCACCGGCCATAAGGAAGGGCGGTACCGGCTGCCTTCTCGAGGCGCCCGCGGTCGAGCTCGTGGCCTCCCCCGCGCCCGCTACGACAATGAGGAACGGCCAGAGCAGCTTCCTCGAAACGACGCTCCAGGGGATGGCCGATGCCAGCCTCACCGCGGCCCACGCCCTTCGGCGACGGCACCCAGCCTTCACACAATGGACAGTGGCTTCGGCGCGCCTCTAGCCTCTAATCGAGTGAAGAAGCCGGCTCATCCCCCAACAGTGAAGCCCTTCGTGGGCGCCGCCAGGGCCCCAGTAGCGCCTTGATGGGAGGGAGTCAGTGTGGACGACACAACCCTTGTGGCAAACCTCGCGTACGGGGGCACCTTCGTGGTCGGCAGTCTCGTGCTGTTCATCCTGGCAGCCCTTCTGATCGGCATGATGCTCCTTGCAGGGGCGGCCAAGGCAGTCCTGTCCCTCGCCGGCAGGGCCCGGCGCCCGTTCCTTTGGCAGGCGCAGCACTCGGCGGCAGCCGAAGCTGCAGTACCCTCGGACCCGCGGAATGCGGCGTTGCTTGAAAAGGCCAACGCGATCCTGGCCGCATTGCACGCCGGTGAGCCAGAGGAGCAGGACGACGGGGCGGAGAACGGCCCCGCCACCGAAACTGCAGCGGTGCAGCACGAGCGGCCAAGTGCTGACCCGGACACCGCCGTCTCGGTCACCACCGCTTGGAGGCAGTGAGCGCGGACACATAGGGTGGCAGGGAAGGACTGGCGTGAGAAGACCGGCCGCGAAGACTGCGGCCACGGCGCCAGCGGGGAAGGCAGCACCAATGGCTACAGGCACCGTGAAGTGGTTCAACTCGGAGAAGGGGTACGGCTTCATCGCCCCCGATGACGGGTCGGCTGACCTCTTCGCCCACTATTCGGAGATCGACGGGCGCGGCTTCAAGAGCCTAGACGAGGGCCAGAAGGTCGAGTACGAGGTCGGCCAGGGCCAGAAGGGCCCGCAGGCCCAGAAGATCCGCCCCCTCTGAACGGGCGGCGCATCTAAACCCGGAACGGGGCTTCCCAGTGGGAGGCCCCGTTCCGCTGTCTGAGGGCTCGGTTCAGCGCCGGCCGCTGGAGCTCGAGGTGCGGTGCGAGTTCTGGCCGTGCTGCTCGGCTTGCTGGCGCCCTATCCGGCCCTCGGGGCTCGCAACTGCAGGAGCTCATCGGGCCCGGTTGGGCCAGCATGCACTGAGGAGGGCGCGTCGACCCCGGCTTGTCGGGCTGCCATGGCATGCTGGTCGGGCGCCGCGCCGGGCTTGTCCCTTGTCCCGGCGCGGACGCGCCAGCCTTTGACGAGCGTAGGGTCTTTCGCCGAAGGTATGCCCCGAGGGTGGCTTCGTCCGTCGTGCTTACCTCGAGTATTTGGGCGGCTTCCTTGACCGTCATGCGCTGGTTGCCGTGCAAGGAGAGCGACGCCCAGTCCATGCTCCCGAGCGTGCTCGACGGTCGGTTCGATGCTGGCGCAGCAGCGTGTCGGCCGAGGGCAGTCGGCCCGTCCACGCAGCAGCGCCGAGGACGCCTGAGAGGGCGGCCGCCGTAAACAGGAGCGGTTGGGCCAGAGCATGAAGCGAAGGTGCGAATGCCCACACGGTGTCTGGGAGGAGTGGCAACCCGACGATGGCGAGGACGGCGAGGGCCAGAGCGACCGGCAGGCCAGCCCAGGCGCGGTGCCTGGTGTGCGGGAAGACGGTCTGGGTTTCGAGGTCGAACCCGGGCAGCCCGGCGGCGACCTGCGCGAGCAGGGCCTCGACTTCGGCTTCGCCGGGGCCGCCGGCGGTGATGGTGGCGACCATGGCGTTCGCGCCGACGGAGTGGTGGGTGGGGACGGCGGTGCCGAGCCGGTGGGCCAGCCACGCCGAGTGCCGCTTGCGCTCCTTGTTCGAGGGGGCGCGCATGGTCACAGCCACCCACGACCCCTCCGGCATGGCGTTGGCCAGCAGCCGGGGGAGCTCGCCCGGGTCGATCCCCGCCTGGGTCTCGCGCAGCACCACGGAGGGCCGGTGGACGAGCTGCCCGATCGCAGCGACGTCGGCCAGATCCATCGGGAGGTCGCCGGGTTCGGCGCGGGCGCCGACGGTGTGCGCCAGGTGCAGGGGAGCGTTGGCGTGATCGCCTTCCCGTCCAACAGGACTGCCCGTGCATGCCGGAGGAGTCCCGGCGGGTCAGCAGGGTCGCGGCCCCGCCGCGGGCGACGGCGGAGGCGAAGGTGTTGGCCCGCTGCGTGAACGCCGCGGGGTTCGTCTCGAGGGTTCCGGTGCGCAGGAGCCGGATCAGCTGGATGTCCACGCCACCGGCCATGCGTAGAGGCAGGCCCATACCCCCATGCGACACGAGACCGTGAGTAAACGCGGTCCTCGACCCCGCCTCACCCCGCCCAGACGGGCCAGAAACCCACAGAACCGGGAACTGGGACCCCGGTGGGGCTTACTGTCCCTCCAGCTGTTGCCATCTTCTGGGCGGGTGCCCGCCGCGCAGCGGACCTTCCCTTGTGCTGAGGATGTGTGCGGCGTGGCCGCAATGGGGTGGTGTGTTGGCGTGTCGTTTGGGCCGGGCGTGTCGTGGGCCAGAGGGGCCGCGCGTCGCGGGCGTATGCCCCTGGCACTGGTGTTGTGTGCGGCGGTGGCGCGGGACGCGCGCCGGATGAGTGGGGTGCCGCGCCGCGGCTTTGGGTGGGTGCCTGGGCCCAAAGAGTCTTCCACGGGGCTGCTGTCAACGACTTCTGAATTTTGACCCCCTGGCGACGTCTGAATTTTGACCCCTCGCGAGGCTTAGCTGTTGGATGCGCGGTTCTCCTTGGCGAGGAGTTCTCGGCGCTGGCGGGTGCGGTAGGAGTC
>NZ_SSCL01000029.1 GCF_005876955.1 Sinomonas gamaensis | reverse complement strand
AAAAACAATCCAGGCCAACGCCCAGCCCAACTGCACCGGGGTGCAGCAGACCAGACAAAATCAGCCATCAAAAAAATGGCATCGAATCGAACATGGCACACTATTGAGTTCTCAAACAACCGGTCCCATCGGGTGCATCCCCTAAGCTCAAACCTAGGTTATCTCCCCGTCGGAACGATGTTCAATCCTACCGGAATTCCTTTCGCCCTGCAAATTCAAGCTTTCGCTTCAATTCCCGGCTTTCAGGAGTTCCTCCCCCACTCAACGAATCTCAGACAGGACATGTCCCATCATGGAATTCAGAGGAAGGATTTTGAGGATCTCGCCGCGCGCTTCGCAGCGGCGGCAACCCGGACTACGTTACACGCTTCCCGCACCCCTCGCAAATCAGGTGTGGAGCTCGCGGACCGCTCCGTGTCCCGGGCACAGCCAGCGCGCACCGACCTCCTGGATGAGCTCGAGGGAAGCCTGCGCTTGATCCTGATCGCTGGTGAGGAAACGCGGCATGAGACGCAGTCCGTTGTCGCTCCCGCGGACGGCGTCCCCTGCGAAGACGACGTCCTCGAAGACGAAGGCCATATGGCCCGGGGTGTGCCCGGGAGTCCCAAGAGCCGTGACCCCCGGGAATGGTTCCTCCCCACCCTCGAGCAACTCGAGCCCGCCGGCGAACGCATCCGTAGCGCGCCTCGCAAGCAGGCGACGGAAGCGCGTCGCAGGCCGACGTGTCCCCTCAAGGACCTCGGCATCCGCCCGCCCCAGCCATACTCTGGCTCCGGTCGCCGCCTGGACGGCGGGCGCAGCCCCCACATGGTCGGCGTCGGAGTGCGTCACGAGCACATCGGTCACGCGCGCCAGAAGTCCCGCCTGCCGCAGTTCGCGGAGCAGGCCGCGACGCCCACCCACAAGCCCAGGATCAACAATCGCCACCCGGTCGCCGTCGAGGATGGCGTAACCGTTGGAGCCGGCGCTGTGCTGAAGCCGGAAGACCGCCGGGTAGATGCTCTCCATGCCTCCCATGCTGTCCCCCTCAGCTGAAAACCGGAAGCCAAGCACAAAAAGCCGCAGCGGCGGCACCCGGGGAGGGTGCCGCCGCTGCGGCGGTGGAATCAGCTGGCCGAGGCCGGCTGGTTACCAGGAAGACTTGGTGACGCCCGGAAGCTCGCCCTTGTGTGCCATGTCGCGGAAACGCACGCGGGAGATGCCGAACTTCTGGAGGGTTCCCCGGGGACGGCCGTCGATCTGGTCGCGGTTGCGGAGGCGGACCGGCGAAGCGTCGCGCGGGAGCTTCTGCAGGCCGAGGCGAGCTGCCTCGCGGGCCTCGTCGGTCGCGTTCTCGTCGACGAGGGTCTTCTTGAGCTCGGCACGCTTCGCGGCGTAGCGCTCCACGATGACCTTGCGCTGCTCGTTACGCGCAATCTTGGACTTCTTGGCCATGGTTTAGCGCTCCTCTCGGAACTCGACGTGCTTGCGGACGACCGGATCGTACTTCTTCATGACGAGACGGTCCGGGTCGTTCCGACGGTTCTTCCGGGTCACGTAGGTGTACCCGGTGCCCGCGGTGGACTTGAGCTTGATGATGGGACGTACGTCCTTGTCCTTCTTGGCCATCAGAGCTTCACACCCTTCGCAAGCAGCTCGGCGACGACCGAGTCGATGCCCCGCACGTCGATGGTCTTGATGCCACGGGCCGAGAGCGTGAGGGTCACGTTACGGCGCAGGGACGGCACCCAGTAGCGCTTCTTCTGGATGTTCGGGTCGAACCGACGCTTGGTGCGGCGGTGCGAGTGGGAGATTGAGTGACCGAACGCGGGCTTGGCCCCGGTCACCTGGCAATGTGCTGCCACAGTTCGCTCCTCCAAGTTGTAGTCAACAGTTGCAGTAAAAATGACGGTCCGCAGATGCGTCCCGCCACCTAGATGCACCGTAGTTCTGCAGCTTTCCGGAGGGTGACCAGGCGGGGTGAGAGCCAGCCGAAGTTCCTCGCCGCGGGTTGGACGGTGTCTTCAGTGCCGAGAAGTGGACTCCACTGCATACGACAGCGTTAAATACTAGGCTCCGCGCGGGAACCCTGCAAATCAGGCGTCCTCACCCTCGGCGAGCAGCTCGCTCAGACGTCGGAACAGGTGGCCGCTCCAGCCTCCGCCCATGATCTTACGGGCCATCTGATCGTTCGGGTGATCCGGGCGGAAGCCCTCCTGCGCCAAGCTCAGGCGGGTGCCGCCGTCGTGCGCTTCGAGGCGGAAGGTGACGGTTGTCCGCATGTCGTTGCCCGCGGATTCGTCCTGCCAGGAGATCACCAGCAGCTCGGGTTCATGGAGCTCGAGGACCTCGCAGACCGTAACCCCTGAGTAGCGCGTGGCCTCGACCGGCTGCGAGCGGAACGTGAAACGCTGGCCCACGACGGGCTCGAAGTCGTTGGGCATGAGCCACTGGGCAAGCAGCTCCGGAGTCGTGAGCGCGCGCCACACGACGGCGGGCGGCTGCGGGAAGAAGTCCGCGATGCGGATGGCAGTGGGATCCTCTGCGGTGGTTGCGTGCGTGGAGTCAGTCATGGGGGGATTCCTTGTCCAGAAGGGAGGCGAGCCGCGACATTCGGCCTCGCCAGAACTGTTCGTACGGTTCAAGCCATTCCCGGAGGAGCGCGAGCGGCTCCGGGGTGAGCGAGTAGTACCGATTCCGCCCCGCCTGCCGCTCCCCCACGAGCCCGACGGCGCGCAGAACCTTGAGGTGTTCGGCGACGCTCGGGCGGGCCATAGCGTAGCGGTCCGCGAGAGCCTGCGCCGTCTGCGGCCCATCGAGGAGAGCGGCGAGCAGGTCGCGCCGAACCGGGTGCGCCAGGGCGGCGAACACGTGGTCCGTGGGAGTCTCTCTGCTCTGCCGGGGCATTCCGCCAGCATACGTAGGAAATTTCCTACGCGTCAAGCACGACTTAAAAGACGAGCGCCCTGGCGCCCGGTTGGGGGTTCCGGGCGTCAGGGCGCTCTAGCGCCGCCGCGAGCATTTGGGGGGAAGCCCGCGGCAGCAGTACCCAACGTTACCGGCTGGTATGGCCCGCTTCGGCGTTCTTAGCGCTTCCTTAACGGGATGTCGCCCACGCCCCACAGGGCCCTACCCGTCAGTACTACTCAGGCGTAGCATTGGACGACAGCTGAAGGGTCACCGGCCCGCGGCGGCCCGGGGAGCGAGGGGGCTGCCATGACCACGGACACGACCACGCCGGGGACCGTCTCCCCTGACCAGGAGCCCAAGCGCCAGCCCGCCAGCGAGCCGGGGTGGGACGAATCGCGCGCCGTGGCCGAGGCGAGCCGGGAGACGACCTGGACTCGGCCGAGCTTCGCCAAGGCCCTCTACCTTGGCGACTTCCAATGGGACCTCATCTCCCCGCCCCCGGTCCCGAGGGCCGAGGAAGAAGCTGACGGCGAGGCCTTCCTGCGCCGTCTCGAGGCGCTCTGCCGGACCCTGGACGGCGAGCGCATCGAAGCGGAGGATCGAATCCCAGACGAGTACTTCCGCGCTCTCGCTGAACTCGGCGTCTTCGGCATGAAGATCCCGAAGGAGTACGGAGGGCTGGGCCTGACGCTCGCGTATTACGGCCGCGCGCTCATGATGCTCGGCTCGGTCCACCCGAGCATCGGCGCGCTCCTTTCGGCCCACCAGTCGATCGGCGTCCCCGAGCCGCTCAAGATGTTCGGAACCGAGGCGCAGAAGCGCGCGTTCCTCCCGCGCTGCGCCGCGGGCGCCGTCACGGCGTTCCTCCTCACCGAGCCCGACGTGGGGTCGGACCCCGCGAGGCTGACGACGACGGCCCGGCTCGCCGACGACGGCGAAAGCTACGTGCTCGACGGGTCCAAGCTCTGGACGACGAACGGGGTGGTCGCGGAGCTCGTCGTCATCATGGCGAAGGTCCTCCCGCACGGCGATGCGGGCGACGTACCCGCCAGCAAGGGCGGGATCACCGCGTTCGTCGTTGAGATGGACACTCCAGGGATCACCGTCGAAAACCGCAACGCGTTCATGGGGCTGCGCGGACTCGAGAACGGGGTGACGAGGTTCGACGGCGTGCGCGTGCCCGTCGCAAACCGGGTGGGCCGCGAGGGACAGGGCCTCAAGATCGCCCTCACCACACTCAACACCGGCCGGCTGTCCATCCCGGCCCTGTGCGCCGGCGCAGCCAAGTGGTCGTTGAAGATTGCCCGCGAATGGTCCACCGAACGAGTGCAATGGGGGCGGCCGATCGGGCAGCACGAGGCCGTCGGCAAGAAGATCGCCTTCATCGCCGCGACGTCGTTTGCTCTCGAGGCCGTCTTCGAGCTCTCGGCCGCGCTGGCCGACGCCGGGATGAAGGATGTCCGCATCGAGGCGGCGCTCGCAAAACTGTGGGCGAGTGAGATGGCGTACAAGGTGTCCGACGAGCTCGTGCAGATTCGCGGCGGCCGCGGCTACGAGACGGCGGCCTCGCTGCGGGCGCGCGGCGAGCGAGCCGTTCCAGCCGAACAGGTGCTCCGCGACATGAGGATCAACCGCATCTTCGAGGGATCCACCGAGATCATGCAGCTTCTCATCGCGCGCGAGGCCGTCGACGCGCATCTCGCGGCGGCTGGCGACCTCGCCCGGGCCGACGCGACGCTCTCCGAGAAGGCCAAGGCCGCGCGGGGCGCCTCCGGCTTCTATCTTCGGTGGCTGCCCGGCCTCTTCGCGGGTCAGGGACTCGACCCCCGGGCCTTCCGCGAGACCGGCCCGCTGGCGAAGCATCTGCGGTACGTCGAGAGGTCCTCCCGGCGGCTCGCCCGCCATACGTTCGCGGGAATGGGACGTTGGCAGGCCGGGCTCGAGCATCGTCAGGCGTTCCTGGGAAGGATCGTGGACATCGGCGCGGAGCTCTTCGCGATGTCCGCCTCGTGCGCTTGGGCGCAGCAGCTCCGGTCGACGGGCGCGATGGGCGGATCGAACGCCCGGGACCTCGCCGATGCCTTCTGCGAGCAGGCGCGGCACCGCGTCGAGGCCCTCTTCGATGCACTGTGGGTCAACTCGGACGCCAGCGACCATGCGCTCACGCGGCGCGTCCTCGCGGGCGACTTCGCCTGGCTCGAGGCGGGAGTCTTCGATCCCTCAGAGGGAACGGGCCCCTGGATCGCGGAAAGCCAGGGCGGGACCCATGGGAAGCCCGACGTACGGCGTCGGCTCGGCGAGCAGCCCGGCTGATCGGCGTTTGCGGCAAGGCCCCGGGGGTACCGGGTGTGGACATGGGTCACCATGGACCCGCACCTGAGGAGGAACCATGTCAACGTCCGCAACACCGGCAGCCTCACACCACCATCGCAGCGCCGTCGAGATCGCGGCCACCGCGGTCGGCGCCGTCTTCCTTGTCGTGGGGATCCTGGGCTTCATCCCGGGCATCACCAGCGGTTCGCTCGGCTTCGCCGGACATGGCTCAGAGGGGTATCTACTCGGGCTCTTCCAGGTCTCCGTGCTCCACAACATCGTCCATCTGCTGTTCGGCGTCGTTGGGCTGGCCCTTGGACGGAACGCCGCGGCCGCGCGCAACTACCTCATCTGGGGTGGCGCGATCTACCTCGTGCTCTTCCTGTACGGCCTCATCTTCAATGGCGACTCGGGCGGCAATTTCGTGCCGGTCAACGCGGCCGACAACGTCCTGCACCTAGTGCTCGGCATCGGCATGCTCGTCCTGGGCCTCGCGCTGGGCCGTGACGTAGCTGGACGGTCGCGCGTAGCGGGTCGTCGCTAGCCCCCGGCAGCGAATGCAGCCTCAACCCCGGCCGGATCGACGTCCTCGATCCGGCCGGGGTTCCACTGCGGGGCCCCGTCCTTGTCGATGAGCAGCGCGCGGACCCCCTCGCGGAAATCGGCTCGGCGGACCATGGCCGTGCCCAGTGCAAGGTCCTGCGAGAGGACGGCCTCGAGCGAGCCGAGCTTCGGCGAGCGGCGCAGGGCAGCGAGCGTCACCGCGACGGAGAACGGGCAGACTGTGCGGACCTCCCGGAGCGCGTCGGCGGCGGCTGGGTTCGTCGGCGCCAGTTCGGCGAGGCGTCCGAGGATCTGTGTCGCCGAGTCTCCGGCATACACGTCGTCGATCCAGGACCGCTCCTCGGCGAGCGCCGCAGGAGGGGGCTCCACAGCCAAGGAGGCGACGACGTCGTACGCTGCGGTCGGTGCCCAGTCGCTGCGGTCGGAGGCGGCTGCCAGGGCGTCGACCAGCGTCTCCAGCCGCTCTGAGGGAACCATGGCGTCTGCCCAGCCGAGGAGGATCGCCCCGGCGCCGTCTGTCTGGCCGGACGTCAGGCACAGGTGAGTGCCAAGCTCGCCTGGTGCGTTGGCGAGCAGGAGGCTCATGCCGACGTCAGGCGTGAAGCCGATGCGGGTTTCGGGCATCGCCACCCGCGTCCGCTCGGTCACGACGCGCACCGAGCCCGATTCCCGGGGGGCGTGCGCCGAGATCCCGAGGCCCCCGCCCATCGTAATGCCGTCCATGAGGGGGATGTAGGGCTTGGGGTACCTGCCGATGAGGGCGTCGAGCCGATACTCATCGGTCCAGAAGCGGATCGCGTGCTCATCCGTGCCAGTGAACAGTGCGCGGACGTCACCGCCCGCGCACAGCCCGCGGGCCCCTCCACGCACGACGACGGCCCGCACCTCGGGTGCCTCGGCCCACCTCCGCAGCTCGCGCTCCATCGCGAGGACCATGCCGTCGTCGAGTGAATTCAGCGCCTTCGGACGGTCCAGCGTCAGGATCCCAAGGCCTCCGCGCACCTCCGATCGGACGTGTTCGCTCATCGGGCGCCCTCCTGCGCTGGAGCCTGGACGACGGCCCAGTCGCGACAGGCGGCGACAAAGGCACCAACGATGGCGTCAAGTTGTGACGGTTCCGACTGAGGGTCCTCGGGGTGCCACTGGACCGCGAGAAGCCAGACGTCCGGATCCACTGCCTCAAGGGCCTCGATCACGCCGTCAGGGGCCGTTGCGGACACTCGCAGGCCGGGTGCGACCCGGCGCGCCGCCTGATGGTGGCCGGAGACCACGCTGGCCGTCTCCCCGAGGAGGCCGGCGAGACGCGTTCCCGGTTCCAGCGCAACCTCGTGCAGGACCATGGGGCCAGCCGGGTCGCCATGGTTGCGATGCCGGGTCTCGGAGCCGAGGTCCTCGTGCAGGCTTCCGCCCAGAGCCACGTTGATGATCTGGAGGCCGCGGCAGATCCCGAGCACCGGCCGACCCGTATCCAGCGCCCGCACGACGGCGGAGGCCTCGAAGGCGTCGGCAGTCGGGTCGACGTCAGACACGGCGGGGTGAGCCGGGTCGCCGTCGTACAGGACCGGATCCACGTCCCCGCCGCCCATCACGAGCAGGCCGTCCCACTCGATGCCTTCCCCGAGGAGGGCGCCGGCGAGGCGCGGATCGGCGGCGTCGAGGACGACGGCGGTGCCTCCCGCACGTTCGACGGCGGCCGCCGCGCTCCGCGTGAGGCCATCGAGCTCGGCCCGAAACCACTCGGCGTAGGCGGGCGCTGAGCCAGGCCAGGTGATCGCGATCCGCGGCGCCGTCACGCTGCGCCCTCTGGGTAGAGAGGGCTGTGACCAGCGGCTACGCGCTCTCCCTCGGGAGGAGGACCCGGAGGCGTGCCGTCCCCGAACGGGCGCCCGCCGAGCTGCTCGCGGCCGTGCGGCGTGAGCCAGTTCGCGAGGTCCGGGCCCTTCGGGACGATCTGCGTGGGATTGATGTCCTCGTGGACCACGTAGTAGTGCCTCTTGATCTGCACGAAGTCGATCGTGTCGCCGAAGCCCGGGGTCTGGAACAGGTCCCGCGCATAGCCCCACAGCGCCGGCTGCTCGGTGAGCTTGTTGCGATTGCACTTGAAGTGGCCGTGGTAGACGGCGTCGAAGCGCGCGAGCGTTGTGAAGAGGCGGACGTCGGCCTCGGTGATGGTATCGCCGACGAGGTAGCGGCGGGTCGTGAGCCGCTCCTCGAGCCAGTCGATCGCAGCCCAGAGGCGGTCGTACGCGCGATCGTAGGCCTGCTGCGATCCCGCGAAGCCGCACCGGTACACGCCGTTGTTGACGTCCTTGAAGACGCGATCGTTGACCTCGTCGATCTCGTCGCGGAGTGCCTCCGGATAGAGATCGGGCGCGCCCTCGCGGTGGAAGGCGGTCCACTCGGTTTCGAAGTCGAGGGTGATCTGCGGGTAGTCGTTGGTGACCACGGCACCGCTCGGCACGTCGACGATCGCGGGAACCGTGATTCCGCGCGGGTAGTCGGGGAAGCGCCTGAAGTAGGCCTCCTGGAGCCGTTCGATGCCGAGGACCGGATCGCGGCCGTCCGGGTCGAGGTCGAAGGTCCAGGACCGGGAGTCGTGCGTGGGACCCGGCAGGCCGAGCGAGATGGCGTCTTCGAGCCCGAGGAGTCGGCGGACGATGACCGTGCGGTTCGCCCACGGGCACGCCCGGGCCGCCACGAGCCGGTAGCGGCCGGCCTCGACGGGCCAGGCCTTCGCCCCTTCGGGCGCCCGCGAGCCGGGCGGGAACGTGCCGTCGCGCGTGATCCGGTCCTCGATGTACCGGGTGTCGCGCGTGAACTCCTCGCCTGTGTGCACGTAAGAACCAGCGGTGCTGTACGTCGACATGGGTTCAGCCTAGTCCGCACTGTCTGTCGAGGTGTTGGCACGTGCTCCGATAGCCTGTGGCCCATGGACTTCGGCACCTTCGAAACTCTGGCCATCGAGACGTCCGAGGGCGTCGCCACCGTCACGATCAACCGTCCGGAGGCCCTCAACGCCCTGTCCACCAAGGTGGTCGAGGAGCTCGCGAGGGTGTGCGAGGTTCTGAACCAGCTGGGCGGGACGGGCACGGCGGCGAGCGCAGCCCTCGACGGGGCGTGGCCCGTCCGCGGCGTGATCCTCACGGGAGCCGGCGGGAAGGCGTTCGTGGCCGGCGCCGACATCCGAGAGATGGCGTCGATGAGCCTCGATGAGGGCGAGTTCTACGCCCGCTCCATGCACGCCGTCACGCTGGCCCTCGAGGCGGTGCCTGTGCCCGTCATCGCCTGCGTGGACGGCTATGCCCTCGGCGGGGGCTGCGAACTCGCGCTCGCCGCCGACTTCATCTACGCGAGCGAGCGCGCCCAGTTCGGCCAGCCCGAGGTGAACCTCGGCCTCGTCCCCGGCTTCGGCGGGTCCGTTCGGCTCCAGCAGCGCATCGGCCTCGGCCCCGCCCGCGAGCTCATCTATACCGGCCGGCGGATCGATGCCGCCGAGGCCTTGCGGCTCGGCCTCGTGAACCGGGTCCTGCCGACGCGCGACGAGCTGCTTTCAGCCGCCGCCGAGACCGTCCGCGAGGTGGCCGCGAAGTCTCCGACCGCCGTCGCCCTCGCCAAGCGCTCGATCAACCAGTCGACGGGACGCCCGACAGCGGAAGGCCTCACCATCGAGGCCGGCAGCTTCCGCGCGGCATTCGCGACCGAGGACAAGAGGGAAGGCACCGCGGCGTTCCTGGAGAAGCGGGAGGCTGTCTTTCCCGGGCGGTAGGAGGCAGATCACACTCGGTGCCGCGGCCCCACACCTCGGCACAAGGGCTGTCACAGGCTTTCGACAGGGTTGAAGCCGAAAGTTATTGGCATGACGACAGCATTCCGCACCGCCGACCGGCCCGCGCAGCCGCCCAGCGAGCGCCCCGCCGGCGGGCTGGCTCGAACCCTGCGCCAGCGCGGTCGCCGCCGGCTGCTGCGCGAAGACTTCCTCACCATCCTCGGGTGGGCCTCAGGGGCCGCCGCCGTCGCGCTCTACCTGGCCGACGGCGGCGCGGGCCAGTTCACCAACGTCACCTCCGGCATCACGGGACTGGGCATCATCGCCGGCCTCATCGGGACCGACCTCGTGCTGGTCATGCTGCTGCTCGCGGCGCGGATCCCCTTCATCGACGCCGCGATCGGCCATGACCGCGCAATGCAGGTGCACGGCAAGCTCGGCAAGCCCGCGCTGTACCTGATCCTTGCGCACATGGTCTTCCTGCTCGTCGGCTACGGCCTCGCCGATCGGGTCAACCCGATCGCCGAGGGCATCTCGATGTGGAACGACCTCCCCGACCTGTGGCTCGCGTTCATTTCGACGGCGCTGTTCATCCTCGTGGTCGTGACCTCCCTTGTCGCGGTCCGCAAGAAGTTCCCGTACGAGTTCTGGTACGTCGTCCATCTGCTCACGTACGCCGCCGTGCTCACCGCGCTCCCCCACCAATTCAGCGAAGGCCAGCTCTTCGCCCCGGGCCAGTGGCAGCGCTGGTACTGGATCGCGTTCTACGTGCTGGTGCTCCTCGCCCTTCTCCGCTACCGCATCTGGGCCCCCATCGCCCTGACGTTCCGCCACCAGCTCAGCGTGAGCCGAGTGGTCGCGGCGGGCGACGGTGCCGTGAGCATCGAGCTCACCGGCGTCCGGCTCGAGGAATTGACCGGCGCCGGCGGACGGTTCTTCATCTGGCGCTTCCTGGCCCCCGGGCTGTGGTGGCACCACCACCCCTTCAGCCTCTCCGCCGATCCGGCCGCCGGGCGCCTGCGGATCACCATCCGCAACCTTGGCAGGGGCAGCGCTGCGCTCATGTCTGTCCGTCCTGGGACAAGGGTCGCCCTCTCCGGGCCCTACGGACTCTTCGGCCACGCGGCCCGCACCCGGCCTGGCCTCGTGCTCGTGGGCTCCGGCATCGGCATCACCCCTCTGAGGGCCATCCTCGAGCGGGCAGAGTTCGAGCCCGGAACCGCCACCGTCATCCTCCGCGCCTCGACCCCCGAAACCCTGTACCTTCGCGACGAAATCGCCGGGCTCTGCCAGCAGAGAGGAGCAACCATGTACGAACTCGTGGGCCACCGAGCCCGCCGCGGCAACGCGTGGCTGCCCCGCCACCAGACCGGGCTCAGGCTCTCCGACTACGTCCCGAACCTCGCGGCCGCCGACGTGTACGTCTGCGGGCCGAAGAAATGGACCGACTCCGTCCTAGAGGACGCCAGGTCCACGGGACTCGTCGACGAGCAGCTCCATCACGAGAGGTTCGACTGGTGAGGGCCCGCGCAGCGGCAGGGGCCGCCCTCGCGTCCGCCGGCATCCTCGCCGCCGGATGGCAGGCCGGAGCACAGGCGATCGAAGCCTCGCAGGTCACCGGCGTCACCACCTCGGGTGGCACAAACGGGACCGCATCGAGCGGGTCCGGCTCGTCAAGCACCTCGGGCTCAGGCACCACGGGCGGCGGCAGCCGGGCAGCGTCGTCGTCCGCTCTCAAAGACGGTTCGTACACCGGAGCCATCGAGAGCACTCGCTTCGGCAACGTCCAGGTGCAGCTCGTCGTCTCCGGCGGCAAGATCACGGACGTCAAGGCGCTCCAGCTCACCGACGCCGAGCGGAGGTCGCAGATGATCAGCGCCACCGCGGCGCCGATCCTCCGATCCGAGGTGCTCCAGGCGCAGTCCGGCAACGTCGACACGGTGAGCGGCGCGACCGTCACCTCCGACGCCTACCTCTCCTCGCTCCAGGCGGCCCTCGATGCAGCCCATGCGTGACGAGTCGGCGGTCCTGAAGTCACGAACGTTCCTCGCGATGGGAACAGTTGTGAGCCTCACCGCGTCGTTCCCGACGGGTGGCTCTGCGGACCCAAAGGAGCTCGACGCCGCGGTCCGCCTCATCGAGTCCGACTTCGCTGAGCTCGAGGAACGGTTCAGCCTCTTCCGGGAGGACTCGGAGGCAAGTGCCTTGGCCCGCGGGGTCATCCGCCTCGCCCACGCGAGCCCGGAGATGCGGGCCTGCTACGCGGAGGCCGTCGAGTGGCGGCGGAGGACCCACGGCGCCTTCACCGCCGAGCGGCCCGACGGCGTCCTCGACCTGAGCGGGCTCGTCAAGGGCCGCGCCATCGCGCAGGCCGGGGATTCCCTCGACGCGTTCGGCCTGCGCAACTGGTGCCTCAACGCCGGCGGCGACGTGCTGGTCTCGGGCACGCCGTCGCCGGGTGATCCCGAGCGGTCGTGGCTCGCCGGAATCGTGGATCCGGCGGATCGCCGGACTCTGCTGGGCGCCTACCCGTTGGGTTCAGGAGCACGCCGAGCCCTCGCGACCTCGGGCTCCGCTGAGCGCGGCGACCACATCTGGGGAGTGGGCGGCCGAAAGTCGGAATTCGTCCAGGTCAGCGTGGCAGGGCCGGACATCGTGACCGCGGACGTTCTCGCGACCGCCATCGTCGCGGGCGGCCGAGAGCTCCTCGATGTCGCCGCGTTGGAGTGGGACGTGGACGTTCTGGCCGTGACCCGGGACGGCAAGCTGCTCGCAACCCCCGGTTTCAGGGCCCCGCACGCGGCCTGACGCCGCGTTCGGCCGTCTTCCAGTCCACTTCTCGCCCCGAGCGGGCGTGACGCGCCGGGGTTTCGGCCCGACACGCCTGAAGGCCCTCGGAGAACCGGACAGGGCGGTCTCAAGGAGTGTTGGCAACGGCTGCTGCGAGGTCTTCGAGGAAGACTTCTCGCGGTGTCCTGAAGCCTAGTGCCTTGCGTGGCCGGTTGTTCATCTCGAAGGCGATGGCGTCGAGGTAG
>NZ_SSCL01000028.1 GCF_005876955.1 Sinomonas gamaensis | reverse complement strand
GACTCCTACCGCACCCGCCAGCGCCGAGAACTCCTCGCCAAGGAGAACCGCGCATCCAACAGCTAAGCCTCGCGAGGGGTCAAAATTCAGACGTCGCCAGGGGGTCAAAATTCAGAAGTCGTTGACACGGGGGAGTCCCCATCTCCGAAAAACGTTCGCGTGATCTCTACGGCTTTGCGCCGGACGACCTTCCCTTGCCAGTGGCTTTGACTGGGCAGGAATACCTCGAGTTCCATCACGCGATGCGGAGGCGCAAAGACGGGCCTCGGGCGCGAGAGCTGGCCGACCTCTTCGGTCTCACTGACGACCTCGACAAGCAGGTCGGGCAGTACTCCCATGGAATGCGCAGGAAGCTTCAGGTCATCGCCGCGTTGAGCCATGAACCCCAGATCGTCATCCTGGATGAGCCCTTCAGGGGATTGGATCCGGATGCCGCGGCCGCATTGCGGGACGTCCTGGCAGGCTTCAGCAGAAGCGGGCGCACGGTCCTGATTGCGACCCATGACCTTCTCCGGGCCGAACGGGAGTGCGATGACGTGACGATTCTGGCGAACGGGCGGGTTGTTGCCGCGGGCCCACCACGGAGGCTGCTCGCCGAGCATGGAGGGACCACCGATCTCGAGAGCCTCTTCATCGTAGTCACAGGTCTCGGCGAGGCGAGTGAACACCGGAAATCCCGCATTGCAGGCCTTTTCTCGTCGACCCCGGCCTCAGAAACCGCAGCCTCGGAAGGAGAGTCGTGATTCTCACGCGAATTGTTGTTTCAGCTCTCAGCGGCCTGGTGCTCGGAGCCGCGGTACTCGTCATCGTTCTGGTCGGATCTACCGCCTTCGCATGGGCCACGGGCACTCGGGCATTTCTGCCGGGGATCTTCGAAGCCTGGGTCACGGAAGAGAACGGCATGCCCGCCGTCAATTTCGTGCCGAATCTCTGGGGGATGCTCGCCGTTGTCCTCGCCACGTCGGCCTTTCTGGTCTTGGCGTCGTTGCGGAAGCGCGGATCCGGGCGTTCATCATGATGCCGAGACTCCGGGCCGTCGCCTCAATTTCGGTGCTGCTCTGGCTTCGAGACCTCGCGGCGCTCTTCCATGTTTCGAGCAGGGCTGTCGCGCTGGGATCGGCGATGGTGCTCTTAGGGGCCGCGGCCCTCGGCATTGGCCTTGCAGCAGTTGCCCTCAAGCCCTCGTCGGCCGGATATCCGCCTGAGCTGAGGGAGCTCATGTTGCGGACCGCGTTTTCGACGAGCGCCGTGATCGGTCTCCTGATCATCGTGGTTCTGGCGGTTTCGCTCCCGCCCCGTACTGCGCTTCAGTCGCTCGTGGACCTTCTGCCTGTGCGCAGGGTGGAAGCGCAGCTCGGCCAGCTCCTGCCGGTACTTGCCCTTGGTTCCGCGCTCGGCCTTGTGCTCTCGGCGCTTGTGATCGCCCTCGCCAGCCAGATTCTCGGGCCCTTGGCCTTCTGGGCGGCCTGTCTCCTCGTGGTGGGGAACATGGCTGCGCTGCAGGTGCTTGGCTTGAGCGTCTTCCTCGCCGCCAGCTCACTGCTAAGTCGACGCCTGCGGATTCCCCAGCAGTACGCGACCACGCTTTCCGGTGCGCTTGTCATGGTGGCGGCGCTCGCTGCATTCTCGGGCGATGTCCTCAATCTGGCAGCGCGCCGGGGGCAAGGGTGGAGCATCGGCGATCTGCTCGTCACTCGGCTCGCGGTGAAGACGGTGCTCCACGGGAGCGTTCTCGACGGCGGGGGCGTCCTCCTGTGGTGGGCGGCAGGCCTGGTCATCTTCCTCGCGGCCGGCCGGCTCAACCAACAGAGCGCCGGCACGGGAGGCATCAGGCTTCTCACGGGGACCACGCCTCCGGCTGGTCGGTTCCTGAGTGCCGTCTGGATTCAACTGCTGATCGCCGTCCGGACGCCTCAGTTCGTTGTCACGGCTCTCTCGATGGCGCCGCTCGTGGTAGGCGTGCGCTGGCTCGCGTCCATCGACATGATGGCGCTCGCGGCGCCACAGATCGCGTCCGGGCTCCCCGCGGTGCCGTTTGCTCTCTCGATGTACGCACTGGGCAGGACGGTGAAGTATCGCTGGCTGGGTGCCGCCGTCCACGGTTCATGGTCATGGTGGGTGGCTCCGACCGGAGTTGCGTACTTCCTCGCCGGGGCAGCTGTCGGAGTCTTCGTCTATGCCGGTGAACTGGTTCTGGGCCTTCTGGAGATAGGAGATCTTGCCTCGGTCGCCGCCCGGACCGTGCTGGTGCTGTGCGCGGGATTGCTCGGAGGTGCACTCGCCCCCTATTCGGAGGAGCAAGGACTGTCTGTCGCAGCCTCGGGGTTCTTGACGGGACTGCTCGTCATCGCCTCGACCATGTTCGTGTCATGGGCGAGGTCCGCGACGACGGACGTCATCGGCCTCGTCGCTGAAGGTGCCGTTGCGGTGCTGTTCTTCGCGTTCTACGCACTCATTGGATCCGGGCAGGCGCGGGATGCGGCACGATACCTCTGACCAGGTGTCCCATCTGGTCTTGACTCCGGGAGCGTTCGACCGCGGAGATGCTGTCCTGCATCCGTCTCTGGGAATTGCAGCTTCCCGCAGCTCGAAGGACTTTAGGCGGACAGTGCTTGAGCTAGGACTTGCGAGCGAGGCGGACAGCAGCGTGTGCCGTTGGCTTTTCGGCGCTGCAACGAGTCGCGCGCAGTTGCTCCCGGACGGGTGGCGCGCTATCCACGTTGCTCTGATTCACTGCGCTGTCGGCATGTCCCGCTGTGCAGCCCTCGCCCTCGTGAGCTCTGTCGTGGGGATCGCCGCCGGACTTTCGTCCCTGATCGCCATCGCCGCGGGTGGCCTCCTCTTCTCCGCGGCCATCCTGGTCCACGAACTTGGGCACGTCCTTGCTTATCGTGCGCTCGCACCGGCCGACAGTCCCGGGATCATGGTCACGTGCGGGATCCGATGCCATCTGGTCCGGAAGACCCTCACGCCCAAGGCCGACCTCGCCGTAGCCCTTGCCGGTCCTGTGGCACCCGCGATCGCCGGAGCCTTCCTGATACCTTTCGCCGCGTGGGTTCCACTCGTCTTGTGGGCGTGGGCAGCCCTGGCGTTGAGTCACGCCGTCTGCGCGGCCCTGCCCTTCGGCGACGGAGAGACGATCAGGGACAGCTGGCACCGAGCGCGAGGTGGGCGCCGAGGATGAGAGCAAGCGGCCGGGCGCTACAGGCCGCTTCAGCGGCGAACACGGACGTCCACCGCGTGCCGTCTCACGGGCAGTGCCTCCCACGGTCGCCTCAACTGGAAGACGACAGCGCCGGATTCGGTGCCTGCCCTCACGAGGAATCGTTGGGACGACGGAGAGCCCGGCCGCTGCGCGGCCCCCTCAGCCGCCGTCCTCGGATGCTCCGCTAGGAGAGTCATCCCCTCCGACAGCACCTCCAGCTCCCATCGGTACCCGGTTCCTCCGGGAGCTGTCAGCACGACGTCGAACTCTGCCCCCGCGGCAACGTCCCGCCCTTCGCGGCTGTCTGCAGACTCCATGGCCCCGATTGTTCACGTCGGCTCCAGCACTCGACAAGAGCTCCGCGAGATCAAGGGTCGCGCCAT
The DNA here is from genome assembly GCF_005876955.1 of Sinomonas gamaensis. GTDB lineage: Bacteria > Actinomycetota > Actinomycetes > Actinomycetales > Micrococcaceae > Sinomonas > Sinomonas gamaensis. The sequence continues at coordinate 22,032 of NZ_SSCL01000028.1, read as the reverse complement.
GGCAGCAGGACGGACGGCCGCGTATCGGCGACTAGACGCAGGGGATCCACGTAGCCGGTTCCGCCGTCACCTGTGCCACCGCCGACATCTCGGACTCCCCAGTGCAGGCATCCTCCCGGGCAGTGCGTCGGCGTCGCAGCGAGCCGGCCGACGACTTGCCCGGCGGTTACGACAGTGCCGTGGGGGAGAGCGGATTCGACAGGCTCGAAGCTGCTGCGGAGATCATTGCCGTGGTCGATCGTGACAACATCCCGATCCACGACCCGGCCCACGAAGGAAACAGTGCCATCAGCGGGCGCGAGTACCTCTTGCCCGAGAGCCGCCCGGAGGTCCACGCCTCGATGCCCACTCAACCAGGGGCGCTCGGGCGGGTCGAAGGTGCGGATCACGGCGGGACGGGGCACGAGCGGCCACCCCCACCCGGGGCGAAGGCCTTGGCCCTCGGGCTGCGACGGCAGGGCTGCGCCGCTGATGACGGGCAGCAGGAACAGGAGTGGGAGGATGACCCGGGCGAGTGAGAGATGGTGGGACACAGCCCGAGCCTCTCGCATAGCTCGCCCACCGCACGAGCCCCAGCTGCCTGCATGTGGAGGACACGCCGCCGTCGGCTCTGTGAAGGGCAAACATGGAGGGCAAACGGAGCACGGCGGCAGGGTACGGCTGTAGTACACTGAGAACCGCGGCTTTCTGCGTCCTGTTGCCATGCCAATCTTCCAATTGAGCGGAAGCATGAGTGCGCGCGGAAGCCGACTCCGCGCATCCAGCGTCACACCTCCCCGTGAGGTGTGATCCGGTGCTCCTGACGGTCCGCCCAGTTACTCCAACAGGGTGGCTCGGGTGCACGGGGATGCCAGGGATGGCGGCCGGCCGGCCGTCGTCGAACAACCGTCAACATCAATGGCAGGGGCAAGGGCAGCCGCAGAGGCTCCCTCATCCATGACCTGCCGGAAGGAGCGTCGGCATGCCCGTCGTCACCATGCGCCAGCTGCTGGACAGCGGCGTCCACTTCGGTCACCAGACCCGCCGTTGGAACCCGAAGATGAAGCGCTTCATCTTCACGGAGCGCAACGGCATCTACATCATCGATCTTCAGCAGTCGCTGTCTTACATCGACCGCGCCTTCGAGCACGTCAAGAACACGGTCGCCAAGGGCGGCACGGTGCTCTTCGTCGGCACGAAGAAGCAGGCCCAGGAGGCCATCGCCGAGCAGGCGACCCGCGTGGGCCAGCCGTACGTGAACCAGCGTTGGCTGGGCGGCATGCTCACCAACTTCTCCACGGTTGCCAAGCGCATCCAGCGCCTCAAGGAGCTCGAGGAGATCGACTTCGAGGATGTGGCCGGTTCGGGCCGCACCAAGAAGGAGCTCCTCATCCTTGAGCGCGAGAAGGACAAGCTCGAGAAGACCCTCGGCGGTATCCGCAACCTTTCGCGCACCCCGTCCCTCCTCTGGGTGGTCGACACCAAGAAGGAGCACCTCGCGGTCGACGAGGCCAAGAAGCTCGGCATCCCGGTTGTCGCGATCCTCGACACGAACTGCGACCCGGACGAGGTCAACTACCCGATCCCGGGCAACGACGACGCCATCCGCTCCGTCAACCTGCTGACCCGCGTCGTGGCCGACGCCGTGGCCGAGGGCCTCATCGCCCGCAACAACCGTGGCGCCGGTTCCGAGGGATCCTCCTCGGCTGAGCCGCTGGCCGAGTGGGAGCGCGAGCTGCTCGAGGGCCAGAACGCGGAGCAGGCCGAGCAGACTGCCCCGGCCGCCGAATCGGCTGAGGGAGCTTCGGCCGAGGGCGAGCAGGCTCAGGCCTAGTCAGCCCCAGAACAATTCCTCTGAGTCCGGATCACGGCGTCGGAGGACGACGGCAGGATGGCACCGTGAACCGCGGCGCCATCCTGCCGATGTGTGAGAAGTGGAAAGTACAAGACAGAGGGGTTCACATGGCGAACTACACCGCTGCTGACATCAAGGCCCTGCGCGAGCGCACGGGCGCGGGCATGATGGACGTCAAGAAGGCTCTCGACGAGGCCAACGGCGACGCCGAGAAGGCCATCGAGATCATCCGCATCAAGGGCCTCAAGGGCGCCACCAAGCGAGAGGGCCGCTCCACCGCGGAGGGTCTCGTCGCCGCCAAGGTCGAGAACGGCGTGGGCGTCATGGTCGAGGTCAACTGCGAGACCGACTTCGTGGCCAAGTCCGCGAAGTTCATCGAGCTGGCGGACAAGGTCCTGGCAGCCGCGGTCGCGTCTGGCGCATCTGACCTGGACAGCCTCCTGGCTGCCCAGGTGGACGGCAAGGCCGTGAGCGACTTCGTGGTCGAAGAGGGCGCTGTCCTCGGCGAGAAGGTCGCGGTCCGCCGTATCGCCCGCATCGAGGGCGCGACGGTCGACGCTTACCTGCACAAGACGTCCAAGGATCTTCCGGCTCAGGTCGGCGTCCTCCTGGCCGTCAACGGCGAGGGCGAGGCCGCTCAGGCTGCCGCCCACGACGTCGCTGTGCACGTCGCCGCGATGGCTCCGAACTACCTCCGCCGCGAGGACGTCCCGGCCGACCTCGTCGAGTCCGAGCGCCGCATCGCGGAGGAGACGGCCAAGGCTGAGGGCAAGCCCGAGGCTGCGCTGCCGAAGATCGTCGAAGGCCGCGTGACGGGCTTCTTCAAGGGCGAGGTGCTGCTCGACCAGGCCTTCGCGAAGGACGCCAAGAAGAGCGTCGGCCAGGTGCTCCAGGAAGCCGGAGTCGAGGCGACTGCCTTCGCTCGCTTCCGCGTCGGCGCCTGACCCACGCGACCAGCAGAAAAGCACTGAGGGGCGGCCACCGCCGGTGGCCGCCCCTTTTGTGCGCTGAGAATGCCGATAATCTAGACCAAGGCCCACACAGCGTTCGCGAACCACCGCCTTGAGGGGACAGATCACCAATGGAAACCGTGCAGACTGACGTGCAAACCTCAACGCTTCCCCTGACCGAAGATCCCCTCCCGCCGCACCGCCGACGCGTGCTGCTCAAGCTGTCCGGGGAAGTCTTCGGCGGCGGCAAGCTGGGCGTGGACCCGGGCACCGTGCGCAACGTCGCCGAGCAGATCGCGGCAGCGGTCGACGACGTCGAGGTCGCCATCGTCGTCGGCGGGGGCAACTTCTTCCGAGGCGCCGAACTCTCGCAGAGCGGGATGGACCGCTCCCGGGCGGACTACATGGGCATGCTCGGCACGGTGATGAACTGTCTGGCCCTGCAGGACTTCCTCGAGCAGGCAGGGGTCGAAACCCGCGTCCAGAGCGCCATCACCATGGGTCAGGTCGCTGAGGCCTACATTCCGCGGCGCGCGATCCGCCACATGGAGAAGGGTCGCGTGGTGATCTTCGGCGCCGGCGCTGGCCTGCCATATTTCTCGACCGACACGGTCGCGGTGCAGCGCGCGCTCGAGGTGCATGCCGACGTCGTCCTGATGGCCAAGAGCGGCGTGGACGGTGTCTACACGGCCGATCCCAAGAAGGATCCGGAAGCCCGCAAGCTCGAGCGGCTCACGTACGACGAGGCCCTTCGCCGGGACATTCGGGTGATGGACCAGACCGCCATGACCATGTGCAAGGACAACGGCGTCACGATGGTCGTGTTCGGAATGGAGGGTGCGGGCAACGTGACGCGCGCGATTCTGGGCGCGGAGCTGGGAACTGTTGTGACCCCCTAGTCCAGCTAGGATGTCGATAGTCCATGAACGCGTCCAGTCAGGAGCCAGCAACCGTGATCGAAGAGACTCTTCTCGAAGCCGCCGAAAAGATGGAGAAGGCCGTCGAGGTGGCCAAGGAGGACTTCGCGGCGATCCGCACGGGGCGCGCCAATCCGGCGCTCTACGCCAAGGTCATGGTGGAGTACTACGGAACTCCCACGCCGCTGCAGCAGCTTGCGTCGTTCCAGGTCTCTGACGCGCGCACTATCCTCATCACCCCGTTCGACAAGACCGCGCTGCGGGACATCGAGCGCGCCCTGAGCGACTCCGAGGTGGGGGCCAACCCCTCGAACGACGGAGCGGTGATCCGCGTGGTCCTGCCCGAGCTCACGCAGGAGCGCCGCAAGGAGTACGTGAAGATCGTCAAGGGCAAGGGCGAGGATGCGAAGGTCTCGATCCGCAGCATCCGCCGCAAGGCGAAGGAGTCGCTCGACCGGCTCGTCAAGGATGGCGAGGTTGGCGAGGACGACGGCGCGCGCGGCGAGAAGGAGCTCGACAGCCTGACCAAGCAGCACACGGACAGCGTGGACGAGCTCGTCAAGCGCAAGGAAGCCGAGCTGCTCGAGGTCTGATGGCCGATCCACAGCCCGAGGCCGGCGGCCCGCCGCTCGACGCGCCGGGCGCGCCGGCCTCCCGGCGTGCCCGCCGCGAGGCGGCTGTCGCCCAAGCTGCCGCGGCTGGAGCCGCGGTCCCACCTACTGGATCCAGCTCGAAGGCGGGCCGCAACCTGCCGGCGGCGATCGTCGTCGGGCTCGCCCTCCTGGCCGCGGTGCTCGCCGGGCTGTTCATCTGGCCTCTCGGCTTTGTCCTGATCGCCACGGCGGCAGGTGTTCTTGGGGTCTGGGAAGTGTTCCGCGCGCTCCAGACCCGCAGGACGAACATCCCGATCGTTCCGGTGCTCATCGGCTCGGTCGCGATCCCGTTCTCTGCCTTCATCGGCGGACAGGAAGCGCAGCTGTTCGCGCTCCTCGCCGCATGCGCTGCAGTGCTGCTCTGGCAGAGCCTTGAGTCAGCCGAGGGAGCCGTCACGAACGTCGTCGGCGGCGTCTTCGTGCTCATGTGGATCCCGTTCTTCGTGGGCTTCGCGGTCCTGCCCCTGCATGATTCCGGGCTGTCATCGGCGCCGTTCGGGCTGTGGCCCGGCCTCGAGGTGCCCAAGAGCGTCCTTCAGCTGGTGCTCACGCTCCTCCTCATCGTCGCCAACGACACGTTCGGCTACATCGTCGGGGCGAGCCTCGGCAAGCACCCCATGGCACCGAAGATCAGCCCCAAGAAGTCTTGGGAGGGGTTCGCCGGGTCAGTGGCGGGTGCCATCGTGATTGGAATTCTGGGGACTGTCTTCCTGCTGGGGAGGCCCTGGTGGGAAGGCATCGTCCTGGCGATCGCCATGGTGGGGGCAGCGACCGCTGGCGACCTCGGAGAGTCCATGGTCAAACGGGAGCTGGGCATCAAGGACATGAGCAGCATCCTTCCTGGACATGGTGGAATGATGGACCGGCTCGATTCGATCCTTTTCGGAGTGCCGGTGGCGTACCTTGTGTTCAGCGTCCTTCCAGCCTCCTGATAAGGCAGGATGAGCCCTGACGGAACGATAATGTTGGGCAGGGCAGGTCATGGCCCGCGGCGGGACACCGCCTCAGGAGAGGGCCGTAGGAGAGGACGGAGGCAGGGTGGCGCGAGCTGAATCGGGGGCCGCGGCTGGGTTCGAGCGGGTCGACCGCGGCGAACTGGGCTACAGCCCCAAGCAGGTCGAGAAGTTCATGGAGGCTGCCCGCGCCTACCTGCGAGGTTCTTCCTCTGAGCCGATCACCAGCCACCACGTTCGGACGATTGCCTTCGATGCCGTGCGCGGCGGCTACGATGCGGGCCAGGTTGACGCGGCCTTGGACCGCCTCGAGGATGCGCTGGCTCGGCGGGAACGCGATGAGCTCATCGATCGCGAGGGGGAGGACGCCTGGCTCCACGAGGTGGGCTACCTCGCCGGGATCCTCCGCAACCGACTCCTCCGCCCCGACGGCGATCGCTTCCGCCGACCCTCCAAGAACGGCGCCCCGAGCTATCACCGGGGCGATGTGGATGCCCTTTGCCATCGGCTCCTCGACTATCTGGAGCACGATGCCACGATGAGCGCCGACGAAGTACGAACTGCCGTGTTCCGCACCGTTGCCGGGCGGGAGGGCTACGAAGAGACCCAGGTCGACGCGTTCTTGGACCGCTGCGTGGAGCTCATCGCGAAGATTGCCTGAGGGGGAGTCGGAGTGTGAACACGCTCCCGACCCCCAGTTCGCTCTCGACGTCGAGGCTGCCGCCGTGCTGGACCGCCACCTCGCGGGCGAGGGCAAGACCCAGCCCCGTGCCGGGGATCCCGGAGCGGACGGCGGCCGAGCTTCGTTGGAAGCGGGTGAAGACCCGCTGGAGGTCCTCGGGAGCGATGCCTATTCCCCGGTCCTCGACGGTGCAGACGGCCCAGCCGCCCTCTTGTTTCCCCGTCACCACCACTGTGCCGCCGGTCTCTGAGTACTTGAGCGCGTTGGAGACCAGGTTCGCTATGGTGCGAACGATGGCGGTTTGGTCGCCGAGGATCGGGAGCGGGTCGTCGGCGCTCACTTGGAGTGTGATCCCGCGGTTCACAGCGTCTGGGGCCGACGACGTAGCCTCCTCCCTGAGCAGCCGTGCCAGATCAATCGGGGCCCGGACGGGCTCGGTCACATCGGAGGTGGCTGCAGCGAGGATGTCGTCCACCATCTTGTTCAGATGGCGGGCGTTGCGTGCCATGACCTGAACGTCGGAGCGGGCTGATGCGGTGAGGCACGGTTCTTCCTGCAGGAGTTCGGCGTAGCCGAGCAGGCTCGTGAGCGGAGTGCGGAACTCGTGGGACATCGCCGCAACGAAGCGGTCACGGGCGCGAACTGCCTTGACCACTTCAGTGACGTCCGAGAAGGCGAGGACGGAGCCTTCCTGGCCTCCGCTGACTCCCCGGAACGGTCGGGCGGAGACTGAGACGATGCGGGCGTCGGCACCTGCGCCGAGTCGAAAGACGTTGTGCGTGAACGTCTCCCCGTTCCTTGCCCGGTAGGCGGGGCGCCGCTCAAGGGGTGCGAGCTGGTCGGAGTTCTCTCCGTAGACGAGGAGTTCCGGTTCTCGGCCTTCGTCCACGCCGTCCGGCAGGGCAATTTGGTGCAGTTCGCGCTGCCGCGCATTCATGATCAGGCGTTTGCCCTTTGGATCGAGGACAAGGACGCCGACGTCCACCGTTTCGAGGACGGTGTCGAGGAGCCGTTGGCGCAATTCGGTCCGCTCCAGAAGTTCCTCCACGCGGCTCCGCTGGATCATCCCACTTGCCGTCATGACAGCCGTCGCGATCCCGATCGCCATCACCATGAAGGGGGTGACCAGCTCGGCGGTGAGCTTGTACGGCCCGGAATTGCCCTCTGCGAAGTGGGGAGTCCAGACCATGAGGAAGGTGGCCGCGGTTCCGAGAGGAACCATGACGGCGGGCCGGTACCCGGATCCCGCAAGCCACATCATCGGAAAGACCGCGAGGAGTCCGAGGCCTTGGAGGACGTCCTCGGTGCTGGCACGGAGGATGCCCACCGGGATGAAGTCAAGCAGCGGGATGACGAGAAAAGATCGCTGAGGAAGGCGCTCCCAGGGAATCAGGGCACACGCCGCAAGAAGAAGCAGTGCCATGGCCTGCGCTCCAAGGAATCCTGCGTCCGTGAACTCGCCAATTTGGACTGCCGCCGCGATCCAGCACACCAGGAGCATCGTGGCATTCAGTGGCAGCTGGCTCAGCACGACCTTGGCGCGAAGGTTCAATTCGTGGAAGCGGCGTTGCCCCAGCAGCACAATCTTCTCTAGAAGGTTCCCCACGCGACTCTCTTTCCCTTTTCTGCATCAGTGAGTCAATCCTGTGACGCCTCCTGTCAATCGAACGTCACTTGATCATGTGCGTGGACCTCGTTCCAACAGGGGGTCCATGCGAAAGGGGATGAGTTCTCCCATGGAGAGCGCCGTATCGGTCCGCTCGACGCCATCGACCGCCAGGATCTTGCCGTTGATCCGGAAGAGGTCCTCCGCGTCGAGGGCGACCACGCGGAGCAGAAGGTCGGCCGTCCCGGTGAGCCCATGGCCTTCGAGCACCTCGGGGATCTGGGCTATGGCCGCAGTGATCTCGGCCAGGAGCCGTTGCTGGACGTGGACGGTGATGAAGCAGAGCAGCGGATAGCCGAGCGATGCGGGGTTGATACGCCGGTCGAATGGCAGGAAGGCATGCTGCTCGAGGCGGGCGAGCCGGGCCTGGACCGTGTTGCGTGAGAGGCCGAGCTCTTGGGCGAGTGCCACGACTGTCCGGCGAGGGTCCTCTGCCAGCGCGCGCAGGATGCGGGCGTCGGTGGCATCCACGGAGTGCATGCTGCGCAGAGTAGCACGGCGGGTCGGGGCCAAATAGGGCATCCTGCTCACTTCTCGCGTGGCTGGTTGTACCCCTTGCGCCTTGTGAGTATCGTCACAATTACCTCGGGGGCCTACAGGCCTTCCCGCGAAAAGATAGGGATGCGAACCGAAGTGTCCACATATCAGATGATTGCCGGCGACGACGGATCGCCGATCCAGCTCCTCTCTCCAGACGGCGCTCGGCACCCCCACGAGCGCTATGACCGCTTCCTCCAGGATCTCGACGGCGAGAACGGCAAAGAGCTGCTGCTCAAGATCTACGAGGACATGGTCGTTGCCCGAAGGATCGACGCCGAGGGCACCGCCCTTCAGCGTCAGGGCGAAGTTGGCCTCTGGCCCCCGTTTGTCGGCCAGGAAGCGGCACAAATCGGGTCCGCCTATGCCATTCGCCCCGACGATTTCATTTTCCCCAGCTATCGGGAGATCGCCGTCGCTTATGTTCGCGGCGTTCCTCTCGCGGATCTGGTCCGCCAATGGCGAGGCAGTGCGAATTCCGGGTGGGACCCCTACGAATTCAATATGGCACCGTCCCAAGTGGTTATTGGAGCGCAGACGCTCCATGCCGTGGGATACGGAATGGGGGTGCTGTTCGACGGTGCCGAGTCCGCCGTCATCACCTATTTCGGCGACGGTGCCACCAGCCAGGGGGACACCAACGAGTCCATGGTCTTCGCCGCGAGTTTCCAGGCGCCCGTCGTGTTCTTCTGCCAGAACAATCAGTGGGCGATTTCCGAGCCCGTCGGAATCCAGGCCCATGTGCCGATTGCGCTCCGCGCGCCCGGCTTCGGGATCCCCAGTGTGCGGGTGGACGGCAACGACGTCCTCGCCTGCCTCGCCGCTGCGCGCGAAGCACTTGAACGCGCCCGTTCAGGCAACGGGCCCTCCTTCATCGAGGCCGTCACCTATCGCATGGGACCGCATACGACGGCGGACGACCCCACCAGATATCGAGACGCCAACGAACTCGAGGACTGGAAGGAACGGGATCCGATTTCCCGTTTCGAGGCGTTCCTCACCACTCGGGGCATCCTTGACGACGCCGGGCGCGCCAGAGTGGCGGAGAAGGCGGATTCCGTGGGTGCGGCGCTGCGTGACGCCACCATCCACATGCCGGACCCGGCACCGGAGGCTCTCTTCGAGCACGTCTACGCGGGGCCGCAGTCGATCCTGGACCGGCAGCGCGACCATTTCGGTCGGTATCGGGCCGGTATTGAGGCCGGCGCAGAAGGGGGCCAGTGATGACTGAAATGACCTTCGCCAAGGCGATCAACGCTGGCCTGCGTCGTGCCATGGAACGGGATTCGAAAGTTGTCCTGATGGGCGAGGACATCGGCAAACTCGGGGGTGTCTTCCGGATCACGGATGGACTTCAGAAGGATTTCGGGGCGCACCGGGTCATCGACACGCCGCTCGCCGAATCCGGCATCATGGGGACCGCGATCGGCATGGCCTACCGGGGCTACCGGCCGGTCATCGAGATCCAGTTCGATGGCTTCGTCTATCCGGCCTTCGACCAGATCGTGTCCCAAGTTGCGAAGCTGCACTTCCGCACTCTCGGCCGCGTCCGCATGCCCATCACGATCCGCATCCCGTTCGGCGGCGGCATCGGCTCGCCCGAGCACCATTCCGAGTCGCCGGAGGCCTACTTCGTTCATACTGCGGGCCTGCGCGTGGTGAGCGTGTCGAACCCGCAGGACGCCTTCTCGATGATCCAGCAGGCCATCGCGTGCGACGATCCGGTGGTCTTCTTCGAGCCGAAGCGGCGCTATCACGACAAGGGAGACGTCGACGAGTCCGCGGGCCTTGAAGGACCGGCGGGCCTTGGCATGGACACGGCGCGGGTCGCGGCACAAGGCACGGACGTGACGCTCGTGGCCTACGGTCCGCTCGTCAAGACGTGCCTCGATGCGGCAGTAGCGGCTTCGGACGAGGGGGTTTCGGTCGAGGTCATCGACTTGCGATCGCTCTCTCCCGTCGATTACCCGACCCTTGAGACATCCGTCCGGAAGACGGGCCGCCTTGTCATCGCCCACGAGGCCTCGCAGACTGCCGGTCTGGGCGCCGAGCTAGCGGCCGCCATCACGGAGCGCTGCTTCTACTACCTCGAGCACGCGCCGGTTCGGGTGACAGGCTTCGACGTCCCGTACCCCAATTCCCGACTTGAGACTCATCATCTGCCGGACCTGGACCGCATTCTCGACGGCGTGGACCGGGCGCTCGGCCGCCCCAACTCGCTCAGCGGCATCGAGGAGGGCGAGGAGTGAGCGCAGTGTCCGAACACGCCGTGTCCGCAGACAGCGTGACCCGGGACTTCAAGCTTCCGGACCTCGGCGAAGGGCTCACCGAATCGGAGATTGTTTCCTGGCGCGTCGCCGTCGGGGACGAAGTCCGGCTCAATCAGGTGATCGGCGAGGTTGAGACAGCCAAAGCCGTCGTCGAGCTGCCGAGTCCCTTCACCGGCCGCGTCGTCGCGCTTCTCGCCGAACCGGGCCAAGTGGTCGCCGTCGGAACGCCGATTGCCACCTTCGAGGTCGCGGCCCAGAAGGAACCGGCCCAGAATCAGCCGGCGCAGCAGCAGCCGGCCCAGCAGCAGCCGCAGCCCGCGCAGCGGCGCGAGCCAAACCTGGTCGGCTATGGTGCGCTCCCCGAGATCACAGGCCATCCCAGCCGCAAGGCCAGGACGTGGGCATCGACAAGGGAAGCGGCGGCAACCCCAGAACGTCCCGCCGCCACGACCCGTCCCCGCTCAACGCCCCCGGTGCGGAAGCTTGCGAAGGACCTCGGCGTGGACTTGGACTCGGTCAACGGTTCGGGCCCTCATGGCCTCATCACTCGCGACGACGTCCTGGGGCAGGTCGGGACGCCCCAGCCCACCACCGAGGAGCGTCCGGCCGCGCGCCGCGAGCGCGAGACCAGGACGCCCATCCATGGCGTGCGCAAGGCGACGGCAGCGGCCATGGTGTCGAGCGCCTTCACGGCGCCGCACGCGAGCGAGTTCCTCACCATCGACGTGACTCCGGCCATGGAGCTTCTGGCCCGCCTCCACGCGATCAAGGCCTTCTCGGAGCTCAAGCTGACGCCGATGACCCTCGCGGCCAAGGCAGTGCTGATCGCGCTGCGCCGCCACCCGGAGCTGAATGCCCACTGGGACGACGCGGCTCAGGAGATCGTCCAATACCACTACGTGAACTTGGGGATCGCCGCGGCGACACCACGAGGACTGCTGGTTCCCAACGTCAAGGATGCGGACGCCATGGACCTCGCCCAGCTCGCGAAGGCGATCTCATCCCTCGTCGACTCGGCCAGGGAGGGCCAGACAACCCCAGGCGATCTGACGGGCGGGACGATCACCATCACGAATATCGGCGTCTTCGGCGTCGACGCGGGAACTCCCATCCTGAATCCCGGGGAAGCGGCAATCCTGGCACTGGGCCAAGTGCGGCGGATGCCATGGGAGTACCACGGGGAGATCGCGCTCCGGCAGGTCGTGACCCTCTCGCTCTCCTTCGACCATCGGCTGGTCGACGGCGAACAGGCCTCGCGCTTCCTCGCCGACGTCGGCGCGATCCTGGCCGACCCAGGCATGGTCCTCGCTATGGTTTAGGCGCCGTCAGGATGGTGCAGGCGCTGTCAGGGCCGCGAGGGCCATCGACTCGAGCAGCTTGCCCGCCGTGCGTCGGGTGGTGCGGCGCACGGAGTGGGGTGTGGAGTTGATGAGCCCGAACACGGCTTGCGCGCGGAGGCGCAGCTCCGCGGCGGAGGCCTCGGGGTGCAGGCGGGACAGCGTCCGCGCCCAAACATCCACGTACTCGAGCTGGAGGGAGCGCACCTCGGCTTGGTCTTCGGCTGCGAGGCTCGAGAAATCGCGGTCCTGCACGCGGATCACGTCCGGTTTGGAGAGCGCGAAATCCACGTGGAAGGCGACAAGCGCGCGGAGGGCGGCGCCGTCGTCGGCCAAACCATCTGGGCCGGCGCCACTCGGATGCGCACCCGCCGCGGCGGCGCGGCCACCCTCGAGGAGTTCGCTGCTCACCCCGACGAGGAGCGCGCCCAGGACGGCCTGCTTTCCCGCGAAGTGGCGGTAGATGGCTGGGCCGCTCACTCCCGCAGCGGCGCCGATGTCGTCCAGGGAGACGCCGGAGAAACCCTGCGCGGCGAACAGCCCCGCGGCTGCGTCGAGGAGCGCCTGCCGACGCACTGCCTTGGCCTCGCTGCGGGGGCTGGGCACTTCGCTGCGGGCGCTGGCGGCCTCGTTCACGCACGCTCCAGATTTCTTGGTGGACACCACAGATGATCAAGACTAACTTGGCCTTCAGTTAGTCGTCATTAACCGAATGCGAGGTTCGATGGAGACTCTGGTCAGCCACATCGATCCGGCGAGCGCTGATTTCGCCAGGAATCACGGCGCACAGCGGACGCTCGCGGAGGAACTGTCCGGGCGCCTGGCGTCGACGGCCCTCGGCGGTCCCCAGCGCTCGCGGGAACGCCATGTGGCGCGCGGAAAGCTCCTTCCGCGCGAGAGGATCGATGTCCTGCTCGATGAGGGCTCGCCATTCCTCGAGATCGCACCGCTCGCCGCCTATGGGATGTACGACGACGAAAGCCCCGGCGCGGGCCTGATCGCCGGAATCGGGCTCGTGCACGGTCGCCACGTCCTGGTCATCTCGAACGACGCCACGGTCAAGGGCGGCACCTATTACCCGATGACGGTCAAGAAGCATCTGCGAGCCCAGGAGATCGCCCTCGAGAACCGCCTGCCCTGCGTGTATCTCGTCGATTCTGGAGGCGCGTTCTTGCCCCGTCAGGACGAGGTGTTCCCTGACCGGGAGCATTTCGGCCGCATTTTCTACAATCAGGCACGTATGTCTGCGGCCCGAATTCCGCAGATCGCCGCCGTCCTCGGTTCCTGTACCGCCGGCGGAGCCTACGTCCCGGCAATGAGTGACGAGACCGTGATTGTCCGCAATCAGGGGACGATCTTCCTCGGCGGGCCGCCTCTCGTGAAGGCCGCGATCGGCGAGATTGTCTCGGCCGAGGAGCTCGGCGGGGGAGAGGTCCACGCGAAGATCTCAGGCGTGGCAGACCACCTGGCGGAGAATGACGAGCATGCGCTCGACATCGTCCGGGGCATCGTTGCGACGCTCCCCGCGCCCCAGGGCGCGCCGTGGGACGTGACTGTCCCTGTAGAACCGAAGGCCGACCAATCCGAGCTCTACGGCTGCGTGCCAACAGATGTCAACGCCCGCTACGACGTGCATGAGGTCATCGCACGGCTCGTCGATGGGAGCGCGTTCCACGAGTTCAAGCGCGAGTACGGCAGCACCCTCGTGACGGGATTTGCGCGGATTCACGGCCACCCGGTGGGAATTGTGGCGAACAACGGGGTACTTTTCTCCGAATCCGCGCTGAAGGGAGCGCACTTCATTGAATTGTGCGACCAACGCGGTATCCCGCTGGTCTTCCTGCAGAACATTTCGGGTTTCATGGTGGGGCGCGACTACGAGCGGGGCGGAATCGCGAAGAATGGCGCGAAGATGGTCACCGCGGTCGCCACCACGCGCGTTCCCAAGCTGACCGTTATCATCGGCGGGTCGTTCGGTGCCGGCAATTACTCCATGTGCGGGCGGGCCTATTCGCCGCGCTTCCTGTGGATGTGGCCCGCGAGCCGCATCTCGGTGATGGGTGGAAGCCAAGCCGCCAGCGTCCTCGCCACGGTCAAGCGCGATCAGCTCGAAGCAGGCGGCCAAGAATGGGCACCCGAGGACGAGGAGGCCTTCAAGGCACCCATCAGAGAGCAGTACGAGAGTCAGGGAAGCCCGTACTATTCGACCGCTCGGCTCTGGGATGACGGCATCATCGACCCCGTGGATACCCGCCGGGTGCTCGGCATGGCGCTTGAAGTAGTCGCCCAGGCTCCCTTGCCGGAGTCGTCGTTCGGCGTCTTCAGGATGTGAGGGGCATGTTCACCAAGGTGCTGGTTGCCAATCGCGGGGAGATCGCGTGCAGGGTCATCCGAACACTCCGCCGCTTGGGCATCGCCTCCGTCGCGGTCTACAGCGACGCCGACGGCGGTGCTCGCCATGTGCGGGAGGCCGACGAGGCGGTGCGGATCGGGCCGGCGTCGGCCGCGCAGAGCTATCTGAATATCGAGGCCATTGTTGCCGCCTGCCGCGCGACAGGCGCCGAGGCCGTCCATCCCGGCTACGGCTTCCTCAGCGAGAACGAACTCTTCGCCCGTGCGCTTGAGGAGGCGGGCATCGTCTTCGTCGGACCTGGAGTCGAGGCGCTCGCGGTGATGGGGGACAAGATCCGGGCCAAGAACCACGTCTCGGCCTATGGGGTGCCGGTGGTGCCAGGCGTCGCCCGGCCGGGTCTCACCGACGAAGAGCTGATCAGGGAGGCCGACGGCGTCGGGTACCCGCTCCTCATCAAGCCCTCGGCCGGGGGCGGCGGCAAAGGGATGCAGGTGGTGGAGTCCGCCGACGGCCTCGCTCCGGCTCTCGCGACGGCGCGCCGCGTGGCTGCAGCTGCGTTCGGCGATAACACCCTCTTCCTCGAACGCCTCATCCGGGCGCCCAGGCACATCGAGGTCCAGGTCCTCGCGGACCGGCACGGGACCACAATCCACTTGGGCGAGCGCGAATGTTCCCTCCAACGGCGCCATCAGAAGGTCATCGAGGAGGCGCCCTCACCCCTCCTCACTGCCGAAACCCGGGAATGGATCGGACGTGCGGCCTGCGATGCCGCTCGAAGCGTGGGCTACACCGGGGCAGGGACGGTCGAGTTCCTCGTGAGCGATGAACGGCCGGATGAGTTCTTCTTCATGGAGATGAACACGCGCCTCCAAGTCGAGCATCCGGTGACCGAGATGGTGACCGGAGTGGACCTCGTGGAGCAGCAACTCCGTGTTGCGGCCGGAGAGGAACTGGGAATCCGGCAGGAGGACATCCGCCTCCACGGACACGCCATCGAGGCCCGCGTGTACGCCGAGGTGCCCCGCAAGGGCTTCCTCCCCGCGACTGGTCGCGTCGAGTTCCTGCGCGAGCCAGCAGGCGAGTTGGTCCGGGTGGACAGCTCCCTCCTCGAGGGGCTCGAGATCGGAGCCGACTACGACCCGATGCTCGCAAAGGCTGTCGCCTGGGGCGAAGACCGAGACCAGGCGCTCGCGGCGCTCGACGGTGCGCTCGCGGACTACACCGTGCTCGGGGTCGAAACCAACATCGAGTACCTCCGCCTCCTCCTTGCTGACCCCGACGTCCAAGCGGGACGCCTCGACACGACCCTGATCGAGCGGCGGCTCCAGCATCTCGAGTTCCGCGAGCCACACGAGGCCGAATTCGCGGCCGCCGCATTGCTGGCCGAGCACACGCGAGAGCGCGATGAGCTCGAGGGGCCATGGCGAAGAGATGCCTGGCGTCTGGGCGCGGCCGCCCCTCGCCGGGTCACGCTCGGAACCCCCGACGGCGGCATCGCCACTGTGCAGCTGAGCGGGCAGCTCCCCGGGGCGCATCTGAGCGTGGACCGCGGGGTCGAGCGCAAGGCGAGCTTCGCCGTCGTCGGCCGTTCCCTCGAACTGGACCTCGACGGCGAGCCGCACGCCTACGCCTGGGCGGTGTCCTCGGATGTAGTCTTCCTCGGCGATCAGGGGTGGGCGGTTGCGCTCCCTGTCCTCGACCGCGCCCAGCGGCTCGAGCGAGTGCGCGCGGCCGCGCAGCATCAGGATCGCGAAGACACGCCGGAAGTTCGCTCACCCATGCCGGGCACGGTCGTCTCGATCCCAGTTCAGCCCGGGCAGGATGTGGCACCCGGGCAACCGCTGGTGAGCGTGGAGGCCATGAAGATGGAGCACCAGCTGGTTGCAGCGGTAGCTGGGGTGGTTCAGCTGCACGTTTCAGTCGGCGACCTGGTCAAGGCGGATCAGGTCGTTGCAACCGTCATTCCCGCACAAGATTAGGAGCCATATCACAAGATGAGGAGCCAAATATGGTCGACTTCCATCTCGACGACGAGTACCGGGAACTGAGCGAAACGGTCCGGGACTTCGCCGACCATGTCGTGGCGCCTGTCTCGCAGCGGCACGATGAGGAGCACAGCTTCCCCTACGAGCTCGTGGCCCAGATGGGCGAGATGGGCCTGTTCGGGCTGCCCTTCCCCGAAGAGTACGGGGGCATGGGCGGCGACTACTTCGCGCTGGCCCTCGCACTCGAGCAGCTCGGGCGCGTGGACCAATCAGTGGCGATCACGCTCGAGGCCGGTGTCTCCCTCGGCGCCATGCCTGTCTTCCGCTTCGGCACAGACGAGCAGAAGGAGAAGTGGCTGCCCGACCTGGCCGCTGGCCGCGCGCTGGCGGGCTTCGGCCTGACCGAGCCCGAGGCAGGGTCGGACGCCGGCGGTACCAAGACGGCAGCCCGCCTCGACGACGGCCCGGACGGACGCGAATGGGTCATCAACGGGGCCAAGGAATTCATCACCAACTCGGGTACAGCTATCACCAAGTTCGTCACGGTCACTGCCGTCACCGGTACGGCTGGCGAGCCGGAGCGCAAGGAGATCTCCACCATCATCGTGCCGTCGGGCACGCCTGGCTTCCGCGCGGAGAAGCCGTACAACAAGGTGGGCTGGAACGCCTCGGACACCCATCCGCTGTCCTTTCGGGAGGCCCGGGTCCCGGAGGAGAATCTCCTCGGCGAACGGGGCCGCGGCTATGCGAACTTTCTGTCCATCCTCGACGAGGGGCGGATCGCGATCGCCGCCCTCGCCACGGGGGCGGCGCAAGGCTGCGTGGACCTTTCCGTCAAATATGCCAAGGAACGCAGCGCCTTCGGCACGAATATCGGGAAGTACCAGGCGATCCAGTTCAAGATTGCCCGCATGCAGGCACGCGCCCACACTGCACGCCTCGCGTATTACGACGCCGCAGCGCGGATGCTCGCCCGGAAGCCCTTCAAGACCGAGGCCGCCATCGCCAAGATGGTCGCTGGCGAAGCGGCGATGGACAACGCCCGAGACGCCACCCAGGTCTTCGGCGGCTACGGCTTCATCAACGAGTTCACGGTGGCCCGCCACTACCGCGACTCGAAGATCCTCGAGGTCGGGGAGGGGACCACAGAAGTCCAGCTCATGCTGATCGCACGGCAGCTGGGGTTGTAGCTTAGGGGCAACTGCAACCTGAGCTTGTAGGAGGAGGGGCTGTGATCGACAAAGTGGTGGCCACGGTCGAGGAGGCTGTGGCCGAGGTTTCGGATGGCGCATCGCTCGCCGTCGGAGGGTTCGGTCTGTGCGGAATCCCGGTAGGGCTCATCGATGCGCTGCTCCGCCAGGGCACGAAAGACCTCGAAACCATCAGCAACAACTGCGGCGTGGATGACTGGGGCCTCGGAATCCTCCTTTCCGCTGGGCGCATTCGCCGCACCATCAGCTCGTACGTCGGGGAGAACAAGGAGTTTGCGCGGCAGTTCCTCGCGGGCGAGCTCGAAGTAGTGCTCACCCCCCAGGGGACGCTGGCTGAGAAGCTCCGTGCGGGGGGCGCGGGCATTCCGGCCTTCTACACCGCCGCGGGCGTCGGCACTCAGGTGGCCCAAGGCGGGCTGCCGCAGAAGTACGACGCCGAGGGGAACGTCGTGAAGGCGTCCTCGCCCAAGGAGGTACGCACCTTCAACGGGGCAGAGTATGTTCTCGAGGAATCCCTCAGGCCCGACTTCGGCCTCGTGCATGCCCTCAAGGGCGACCGTCACGGGAATCTCGTCTTCCACGAAACTGCGATGAACTTCAATCCCCTCTGCGCCATGGCTGGCAGGGTCACGATCGCGGAGGTCGAGGAGCTCGTCGAGCCGGGAGAGCTGGACCCCGAGCACGTTCATACGCCGGGCATCTTCGTCCAGCGAGTCGTGCACGTTCCCGCCGAAAGTCCTCTCGGGGAGAAGCGGATCGAGAAGAGGACAGTCTCAGTCAATGGGGAGGGTTCCTGATGCCTTGGACACGGAATGAGCTCGCGGCGCGCGTTGCCAAGGAGCTCAAGAATGGGCAATACGTGAACTTGGGGATTGGCATGCCGACCCTCATCCCCAACTACATTCCCGACGGCGTCGAGGTGGTTCTCCACTCGGAGAACGGCATTCTGGGCATTGGGCCGTACCCCACTGAGGACGGAGTGGACCCGGACCTGATCAACGCCGGCAAGGAAACTGTGACCGTGAAGAAGGGGGCTGCCTTCTTCGACTCGGCGACCTCGTTCGGGATGGTCCGCGGCGGCCACGTGGACGTCGCGGTGCTCGGGGCCATGGAAGTCTCCCAGAATGGGGATCTCGCGAACTGGATGATTCCCGGCAAGATGGTCAAGGGGATGGGCGGCGCCATGGACCTGGTCTTCGGGGCGAAGCGGCTCATCGTGATGATGGAGCACACCGACAAGAACGGCAGGCCGAAGCTCCTCCGCGAGTGCACGCTTCCGCTGACGGGAACAAGCTGCGTCGACCGGGTGATCACCGATCTGGGTGTCATGGACGTGGTCCGAGACGGCGGTCGGTCCGTGCTCGTGCTGCGCGAGCTCGCTCCCGGGGTCACTGAGGACGAGGTGGCGGAGAAGACGGACGCCGAGCTCGATGTGGAGATCCACGACAATGAGCCCTGAGCCCGGGAGCCCCGATCAGCCCCGGCAGGTGATCGAGCAGCGGGGCCTGTACTACGACGAGCTTGAAGAAGGAGTGGTCTACGCCCACCGGCCCGGGCGGACTGTGACGGAGGCCGACAACGTCTTCTTCACCGCGCTCACCATGAACACTCAGGCGCTGCACCTCGATGCTGCATGGAGCGCCAGCCAGCCTTTCGGCCAGCGGCTCGTCAACTCGATGTTCACGCTCGCGACACTCGTCGGCCAGTCCGTCGCCCAGTTGACTCAGGGGACGATCGTTGCCCAGCTTGGTCTGACCGACGTCTCCTTCCCTCACCCCCTCTTTCACGGCGATACGCTCTACACCGAAACCGTCGTCGTCGAGAAGCGGCTCTCGTCCTCCCGCCCGGGCCAGGGCATCGTGACCATGGAGCACACGGGCCGCAATCAGGACGGCGTTGTCGTCGCCCGGGCCAAACGCTCGTGCCTCATGTGGATCAAGGACGCCCATTCATGACCTTCGCAGCCCCCTTCACCATGGGTCCAGCCCTCCTCTTCTGCCCCGCCGACCGGCAGGAGCGGTTCGCCAAGGCCGCCGAGCGCGCAGACGCCGTCATCCTCGATCTCGAAGACGCGGTTTCACCCGAGGCGAAGGATGCCGCGCGCTCCAACCTTGCGGCGCACACCCTCAACCCAGCGCGGACCATCGTCCGGCTCAACGCCGCGTCCACGGCCGACTTCGAGGCCGACCTTGCCGCGCTCGCCACGACGCCCTATAGGACCGTGATGCTCGCCAAGGCCGAATCCGCTGAGCAGGTGCGCAGGCTTGGGGGATTCGAGGTCATTGCCCTCTGCGAGACCGCCCTCGGCATCGTCAATGCTCCCGCCATCGCTGGAGAGGCGAACGTCATCGGCCTCATGTGGGGGGCCGAGGATCTGGTCGCCTCCTTGGGTGGAACCTCCAGCAGAGCGGACGACGGCGGTTACCGCGCCATTGCCTTGCACGCCCGGTCCACGGTTCTTCTCGCTGCGGGTGCCCACGGCAAGGCCGCGATCGACGCCGTCTACACCGCCATCCCCGATCTGGAGGGTCTCTCGCAAGAGGCAGCAGACGCAGCAGCGTCCGGGTTCGCGGCCAAGGCCTGCATTCATCCCAACCAAGTCCCGGCGGTCCGCGCTGCCTACGCCCCCGCGGAGGAAGCGATTGCCGCCGCGCGCGAGTTGCTAGCCGCGGCCGAGGCCGCTGGCTCCGGCGTGTTCCAATTCCGCGGGCGGATGATCGACGGTCCCATCCTGCGGCACGCTGAGGCTGTCCTCCGGCGCGCAGGGGTGTAAGCGGGGTCGGCAGCGCTCGTGTTGTTCGCTGTTGTCCTGATCGCCGTCGTCGTGGGCGCCATGGCTCAGCGTGTCGTCGGGTTGGGGTTCGGGCTCATGGTCTCGCCTGTCCTGGTGGTACTCCTCGGACCGCTCGATGGGGTGATGATCGTCAACGCGTGCGGCGCGACCTCGTCCCTGCTCATCCTGTTCCGGGTCTGGCGCGACGTCGACTGGTGGCGGTACGTGGGGCTCATCGTTCCGGGTTTTGTAGGGATTGCACTCGGTGCCCTCCTTGTGAGCCGCGTGCCGGCCGCGCCTCTCGAGATCGCGATTGGGGCCCTTCTGATCCTCGGGCTTCTGCTGTCGCAGCTCGTTGCGAGGACACGGCGTCGCATCGACGGGATGGGCATTCGCACTGCCAGTGGCTTCTCCAGCGGATTCATGAATGCTGCCGCGGCAGTGGGAGGCCCCGCCGTTACCGCCTACGCCGTGTTGACCGGCTGGGAGCAGAAGCGCTTCGGAGCGACACTGCAGCCATATTTCCTGTCCACCGGATCGGCGTCGCTGCTCGCGAAGGCGCTGGCCACCGGGGGCCATTGGCCGGCGCTCGCCGTTTGGGAATGGGGCCTCGTGTTCGCGTGCATGATTGCCGGGATCGCAATAGGAGACGTTCTCGCCCGCAAGCTCGCGGGCGAGGTGGTCCGACGTGCTGTCATCGGAATCGCGTACGCCGGAGCTGCCCTCGCCATCGTGAACGGGGCAGGGCATCTCTAGTTACAGGGCACCCCTAGTTGGTAGAGCACCAAAGTAGTGAGCTCTCCTGTCAGAAGGGTGGGGGTTGGTCGTGTTGTGGGGGTTGGTCGTGTTGTGGGGGTTCGGGTTCTGGGGGTTTGGGGGTGTGGGGTTCGGTGGTGTGGGTGTGGCCGAGGGGTGAGGTCCAGGTGAGGGTGTGGTGGTTGGTGTTCTGGTCGGTGGTGTGCTGGTAGGTCCAGGCGCGCAGGGATTTGAGGGCGTGGTGGCGCGGGCAGAGGAGGGCGAGGTTGTGGGGGTCGGTGGTGCCGCCGTGCTGCCATTCGGTGGTGTGGTCGGGTTCGCAGCGGTGGGGTGGGGTGGTGCAGCCGGGGAAGGTGCAGCCGCCGTCGCGGTGGGCGAGGTAGCGGCGCAGGGCTGCGGGGGGCCGGTAGGCGGTGCGCCCGACGCCCAGGGCGGCCCCGGTGGCGGGGTCGGCGAAGATCCGCTCCCAGTTCGGGGCCAGAGCGGCCAGGCGGCGGGCGGTGGCGGGGTCGATGGGCCCGTAGCCCTCCAGCTCGGCCGCGTCCGGTGCCCCCTCGGCGTCCGGCGGGCCGGCTGTCTCGGGCTGGTCTGCGCCGAGGGCGAGGGTGAGGGGGATGGTGAGGGCGATGCGGGCCTGGAAGGCGGGGGCGCCGTCGGGGCGGGCCAGGAGGCGGTGGGCGAGGGCGTCGGCGCGCAGCTGGTCCAGGGTGCCGGGGGCGCCGGCGGTGCGGGCGGTGCGGGCGTCGTGGTCCAGGCCGTGGTGGATGGCGTGGGCGGCTTCGGCGGGCAGGCGGGCGGTGAGGGCGCACATCCCGTCGGGCTCGGGTGCGAGCCAGAGCCCGCGCCCGGCGGCCGCTGCGGCCTTGCGGGCGGTGAGGGTCTGGGGGTGGAGGTGCTCGCGGAGGCGGCGCAGGCACGAGCGCAGCTCGGCGGGGGTGCGGCGGCGCCCGGTGCGGGTCACGGCCCGGGCCAGGGCCTTGCGGGCGAAGGCTGCCGCGTGCGGGGCCGGGAGGGTGCGGGTCTGGTCCAGGATGGCCTTGGCGTGCTGGTAGGAGATGTGCCCGGCCTGGAGGGCGCCCAGCAGCTCCGGGGCCGCGGCCAGGTCGGCGGCCTCGTGCAGGAGCCGGGCGGCGGTGGCCTCGGAGACGGCCCCGG
>NZ_SSCL01000027.1 GCF_005876955.1 Sinomonas gamaensis | reverse complement strand
GTCTCATCGCTCCTCGCGAAGCTCCCCGAGGATCCGTTCGGTCGGGATGGGGCCAGTGACGCGGTGCTGAGCTGTGTACCGTATGCGCCGCCGGGCCGCTCTGCCCAGTGGCAGCCCTCTCTTCGCGCGCTGCCACCCCTCAGGGACCTGCGCCTCGAGCGCTTCTTTGGCCTCGTCGTACGTCTCGCCCTGGGCTTCGATTTGCTCCGTCTGAAGGGGACGGATCGTCCCGCTGACTCTCACCACGATCTCGGATCATATGCCCGCAAGCACCTACTCCGCCGACGGCGCGCTCTGTCCGCCCGGTGACTCTGTAGGGGTGGTCGTGCACGTTGGCACCCCAGGCCCGCTGCCTTCCGGGAGCAAGCCGGGGATCCTCCTAATCAGCGTCTCCGTCGCCTCATCAGCCTCTTCAACACTCAGCTTGAAGTCCTTGCCGACGAGCGAGCCCCCGCCCAGGTCGAGGCGCACATCGGATCTGGGTGAACGCCTCGGTTGACGCTTCTTGCTTCTGAGTCGACATCTCGACACCCTCCCTGCCCGCAGCCTACGTGTTCCCGTCTTTGCTCCACAGCACTCGGAGCAGGGGACGCGTTCGACGTGGTCGCCGACGTTGTTGGCGGCGACACCTTCGGAGTCCTGCTCAAGCTCCTGCGCCGCGGAGGTCGCTACACAACAGCTGGAGCCATCGCCGGCCCGAAGACGAAGATCGATCTTCGAGACCTCATCTACAGGGACCTCGAGATGCATGGCATTTCAAATTCAGGCCCAGCTGCCTTCGCTCAGATCGTCAAGCTGATCGAGGTTAACCGGCTGAAGCCACTCCTCGACGGAACGTTCCGACTCGACGAGCTGCCCGAGGCGCAGGCGAAGTTGCTGAAGCGCTCCCACGTGGGAAAGTTCGTCGTCACCGTGTAAACGGGCGCCGACTGGAGGGGGAATCTACGGATGAGAAACGATTTCGGTCCCTGCCTCGACGCCTCAACATCCGCGAAGGAAGGGTTGCGGACCGCCGTGGCGTTCCGCAACCACCTCTTGCCGGTCGTGATCCCGGCTCAGCAGCCGACAGCGGTGAGCGCGTCGTCGTAGGTTTCGAGGGCCCGGGCTACTTCGTCGGGGGTGACGACGGCGGGCGGGACGACGTGGATGCGGTTGTCGGCGGTGAAGGGCAGGAGGCCGCGGGTGACGAGTTCGGTCTTGAGCTGTCCGATGAGGGCGGCGGGGACGGGCTTCCTGGTGTCCTGGTCTTCGACGAGTTCGAGGGCCCAGAAGACGCCGGCGCCCCGGACCTCGCCGATGACAGGGTGCTCGGCGGCGAGGCGGGCCAGGCCGGGGGCGAGGTGGTCTCGGCCGATGCGTGCGGCGTGGCCGACGATGTCCTCGTCCTCGAAGGCCTCGATCGAGGCCACGATGGAGGCGGCGGCGAGGGGGTGGCCGGAGTAGGTCAGGCCGCCGGGGAAGACGCGCTCGTCGAAGGTGGAGGCGATCTCTTCGGAGATGATGACGCCTCCGACGGGCACGTAGCCGGAGTTGACGCCCTTGGCGAAGGTGATGAGGTCGGGGCGGACGTCGAAGGCGTCCAGGGAGAACCATTCGCCGGTGCGGGCGAAGCCTGCCATGACCTCGTCCAGGATCAGGACGATCCCGTATTGGTCGCACAGCGCCCGGACGCCGGCGAGGTAGCCGGGCGGCGGGACGAGGATGCCGGCGGTGCCGGGGATGGTCTCGAGCAGGATCGCGGCGACGGACTCTGGGCCCTCGGCCTCGATGACGCGGCGGAGGTGGTGGAGGGCGCGCTCGGCCTCCTGTTCGGGGGTCTGGGCCCAGAATTCGGAGCGGTAGAGGTAGGGGCCGAAGGCGTGGACGTGGCCGCGGGCGTACTCGTTGGGGATGCGGCGCCAGTCGCCGGTTGCGACGATCGCGGCGCCGGTGTTGCCGTGGTAGGAGCGGTAGCGGGAGATGACCTTGTCGCGTCCTGTGTGGAGTCGGGCCATGCGGATGGCGTTCTCGTTGGCGTCGGCGCCGC
Organism: Sinomonas gamaensis; assembly: GCF_005876955.1. Classification (GTDB taxonomy): domain Bacteria; phylum Actinomycetota; class Actinomycetes; order Actinomycetales; family Micrococcaceae; genus Sinomonas; species Sinomonas gamaensis. The sequence continues at coordinate 29,107 of NZ_SSCL01000027.1, read as the reverse complement.
CGTTGGTGAAGAAGACCTTGGCCATGTTCGACGGCGCGTGCTTGAGGATGAGCTCGGCGGCGCGGCCGCGAACATGGCTGGCGTGGGCCGGGGCGACCGTGGCCATGGTCGTGGCCTGCTTGGCGATGGCCGCAATGACGCGGGGGTGCTGGTGTCCGATGTTGGTGTTGACGAGCTGGCTGGAGAAGTCCAGGTACGAGTTGCCGTCGTGGTCCCAGACAGTCGTGCCGGATCCGCCGGCGAGGACGAGGGGCTTGAGCGATCCCTGGGCTGACCAGGAGTGGAAGACATTAGCGCGGTCTAGTGCAACCGCATCGGCATTGGTCACGGTCTGCTCAGCTAGGGTTGAAATCGACGGCATGGCGGTCCTTTCGGTGCCGGGGGAAGTCCTTCAATACTGTTTCCCGACGGCCCCTGCTGTCCTTGGCCAGAAGTACAATCAGTAGATCCGCTGTGGACAGATGTAGAGAGGGTGCAGCATGCCGCCGACCATTCGCGATGTGCTGGGGAGTTCCCGGCTCCGGCTCCGCCTCGTCGTTCCCGAGGATCGGGACGCAGAGGCAGTTGGGGCGGAGGTCGGGTGGGTGCACAGCTCGGACCTTGCAGATCCGACCCCGTTCCTGGACAGCGGGCAGCTGCTGCTGACGGACGGCAGCCAGTTCCCGCTGGGCTGGACGGACGGGTCGGCGGAGGATGCCTACGTCGAACGGCTGGTCGCTCGCGGGATCTGCGGGCTGGGGTTCGCCACCCAGGTCATCCACGGATCAGTTCCCGGGGCTCTGGTCGAGGCGTGCGGGCGGCATGGCCTGCCGCTGATCGAGGTGCCGGACCGGACTCCGTTCATTGCGATCATCCGCTTCGTGGCGGACTGGATCGCCCGGGAGCAGCACGCGCAGGCGGAGTGGTCGCTGCAGGCTCAGCGGGCGATCGCCCGGGCAGCGCTGCGCCCGGACGGCCTCAGGTCGATCCTGGGCGAAATGGAGCGGCAGCTGCGCTGCTGGGTCGCGCTGTTCGATGCGGCGGGGAACTACCTGCGTATGCCCTCGACGACGCCAATGCCCTCGGGGCTCGTCGGAGACGTCACGGACGCGGCGCGGGCGGCCTTGAACCGCGGGGAGCGATCTGTGGTGCAGAAGGAGCTGGAGGGGCAGCAGGTGACCCTGCAGACGCTCGGGCGGAGGAACAGGCTTCGCGGCGTCCTGGCCCTCGGAGGGCTCGAATCGCTCGACCCGGCGCGGATCGACATCGTCAACAGCGTGATCGCCCTGGCCAGTTTGGCGCTGGAGCAGACGAGGAGCCTGGACACGGCGCGTCAGCATCTGCGGGCCGGGGTGTTCGAGCAGCTCCTCTCGGGGAGGCCCGAGGTTGCGGCGAGCACGGCCCGGCAGGTGTGGGGGCGTCTTCCGGCTGACCCGGTGGTGGTCGCGCTGGCCCGGCCGGCAGCCCAGGGGCAGAACCTGCTGGAGGCGCTCGAGCTCCTCTCCGACGACCACCGCGGCGCCGTCTTCTACGCACCGAGGGAGACGAACGTCGTCGTCCTCTCCAGCCCGCAGCAGCAGCAGAAGGTCCTCGAAGTGCTCGCGCGCTACGATGCCGCCGCAGGCCTGTCCAACCCGACCCCCTACGCTGCCCTCGCCGACGGGCTCGGCGAGGCAGAGCGGGCGCTGGACCGCGCGCTGGAGCTATCACGGCCCGTTGTGGAGTTCTCGGAGATCGCAGGGAGGGGGATGCTGGGGCTCTTGCGCTCGGAGAAGGCCGAGTCGGTGGCACAGAGTGTGCTGCAGCCGTTGCTGCGGGACGATTCTGCGGAGGCTCGGCAGCTGCTCGAGGCGGTGACCGTCTGGCTGGGGAGCAACTGCGGGTGGGAGAAGGCCGCTGCGGAGCTCGGCGTGCATCGGCACACCCTGCGCAACCGGATAGACGCTGCCGGTCGGCGGCTGGGCCTCAATCTCGACACGCTTCATGACCGGCTCGAGCTCTGGGCCGCGGTCCAGTTCCTGGATGCGCGGAACGGGCCCCGGGAGGCCTGAGCGTCCCGGGGCCCGTGTGGGTCGGCCGTTCTGGCCCGCCCGATAAGAATCTGTCAGTTCTGGGGGAAGCCCAGGTTGAGTCCGCCGTGGCTGGGGTCGAGCCAGCGGGAGGTGACGGCCTTCTCGCGGGTGTAGAAGTTGAAGCCCTGGGCGCCGTAGGCCTTGGTGTCGCCGAAGATCGAGTCCTTGAACCCGCCGAAGGAGTAGTAGGCGACCGGGACGGGGATCGGGACGTTGATCCCGATCATGCCGACTTCGACCTCGTTCTGGAAGCGGCGGGCGGCGCCGCCGTCGTTGGTGAAGATGGCGGTGCCGTTGCCGAAGGCGCCGTTGTTGATCAGCTCGAGGCCCTCCTCGTAGCTGCGCACCCGGACAACGGCAAGGACGGGCCCGAAGATCTCGTCCTGGTACACCTTCGAGGTCACCGGGACGTCGTCGATGAGGGTCGGGCCGAGCCAGAAGCCCTCGGGCGCGCCGTCGACCTGGACGTTCCGTCCGTCGATGACGACCTTGGCGCCGTCGGCCTCCGCGGTCTCGATGTAGGAGGCGACCTTGTCGCGATGCTGGCGGGTGACTAGCGGTCCCATGTCGCAGTTGCGGCGGCCGTCTCCGATCTTCAGGGTCGCGACGCGCTCCTGGATCTTGGCGATGAGCGCGTCGGCGACGGGCTCGACGGCGACGATGACGCTGATGGCCATGCAGCGCTCGCCCGCGGAGCCGAAGCCTGCGTTCACGGCGGCGTCGGCGGTGAGATCGAGGTCGGCGTCGGGCAGGACGAGCATGTGGTTCTTCGCCCCGCCGAGGGCCTGGACCCGCTTGCCGTTCTTAGCCGCTGTCTCGTAGATGTAGCGGGCGATCGGGGTCGAGCCGACGAAGGAGATCGCCTTGACCTCGGGGTGCTCCAGGAGCCCGTCGACGGCCTCCTTGTCCCCGTGCAGGACGTTGAAGACCCCGTCGGGGAGGCCGGCCTCGGTGAAGAGGGCGGCGAGCCAGTTCGCGGCCGAGGGGTCCTTCTCGCTGGGCTTGAGGACCACGGTGTTCCCGGCGGCGATCGCGACCGGCAGGAACCACAGCGGGACCATGGCCGGGAAGTTGAACGGGCTGATGATCCCGACGACGCCGAGCGGCGCCTTGAGCGAGTGGACGTCCACGCCGGAGGAGACGTTCTCCGAGTGCTCGCCCTTGATAAGGTGCGGGAAGCCGGTGGCGAGCTCGACGACCTCAAGCCCCCGGGAGATCTCCCCGAGCGCGTCGGAGACGACCTTGCCGTGCTCGGAGGTGATGATCTCGGCGAGCTCGCCCTTGCGCTCGTTGAGCAGCTCGCGGATGCGGAAGAGGATCTGCTGCCGCTTGGCCATGGACAGGTCCCGCCAGGCGGGGAAGGCCTTCTGCGCGGAGGCGATGGCGGATTCGATGTCCTGGGTGGAGGCGAGGAAGACGCGCTTGGTCTCGGTGCCGAGGGCGGGGTCGAAGACGGGCGCGGTCCGCTCGCCCGCAGAGGGGTGCTCCCTGCCGCCGATCCAATGCGGGATGACGGGCAGGTCCTGGGGTTCAGTCACGGTCGTTCTCTCTTCCATGTCAACGTGATTTGAGGTCCACCGTAAGGACGACGCAGAGTCGTGGGCAGTGGACTAGTGCACATAGTCGGATGACAAGATGTACTTTTGTCCAAATGGTGACTCCCTTCGGCTGGACGTATCTTGTTGGGAACCGGGCCATGACGGGCTCTTTTGCCAGGAGCAAGATGATGAAGCGACGTTCCCACTTTTCTCGCACCGTTGTTCGTCCGACCACTCGGGTGCGGACGGGCGAACATTGCCCGGCCACAGGGTGGTGGCGACCGGTGCCGCCAACCGACGGTCTGTTGCCAGTCTTCCTCCTCGAAGGCTCCGTCATGCCAGCCGTGGGCGGCGTGGCAGCCGAATGGATGCCAGAGGCTTCAACGGCCCCTGTTCCATAGTTGCTGGGAGCGTGGGGTCGGGACGAAGGCTGCCGTGGTGCAACGCTGGGTGTCGACTCGCTGAACCCGGCCCTGGGCGTGTTGACATAGTCGATGAGAGGAGCCTTCCGCTTCGATGCTTCCAACCGTCGAAACGATCATCAGTGCCACGGCGGTCCAAGTCGGCAGGCCTGAGGTGGTGGCGGGAAACGCCTATCTGCAGAACTTGGTGCGATGGGTTCACATCAGCGAATTGTCAGACGTCGCTGATCTCCTCCACGGCGGAGAACTCATTCTCGCGACTGGAGTTTCACTGCCCCGAACAGACAAGGAAATCGCTGAATATGCGGCATCCTTGGGTGATGCCGGGGCAAGCGGACTTGTCATCGAATTGGGGCGGGGATTCACCGCAATTCCGAGGGCTTTCGCGGATGCCTGCAATCGGGCGAAGCTGCCGCTGATAGTCCTGCATCGTCCTGTGGAATTCGCTCAGATCACCGAGGCAGTCCACACCGAGATCCTCACCGAACGGATGCGCGCCATTGAGCTTTCGGAACGAGCGCACCTGGCCTTCACCGCGATTGCCGCCGAAGGCGGGACGGTGGCGGACGTAGTGAGCAGTCTGACCGAAATGATCAAGGCACCGGTTGTCTTCGAAGACGTCAGCCGCAGGGTCCTGACCTTCGATGCCGCCGGCAGCTCCATTGAAGCCCCGCTGAACAGGTGGGAATCGAGGTCACGAGCAGCCCGCTCGGAAGCGCACGCCGGTATCTTCGGTCCCGAAGAGTGGGCCATTGCTCCCGTTGAGGCGCGAGGTGTTCAGCTCGGTCGCCTCATCGCACTCACTCCGCACCGTCCTCGCCCCGAGGACTTGATGCTGCTCGAACGGGCAGCGACAGCGCTCAAACTCGTGCTGATGCTCGGTCAGGACGCGCAGACGGTCGAGCTGCACGCACAAGAGTCGCTGCTGACTGACCTGATCCATTCCCGTTACACCAGCCGGCACAGCATCTACTCCCGTGCAGCAGCGATGCAGGTGCCGCTTCGCGACCGGCTCTTGATCGCGACGATAATCGAGTCCCGGGATGCATTCCAGGCGGCCGTGACTCCGAGTGTCGTGGCTGATGCCCTCAGGGGTGCCTGCCTGCGAGGTCTCCTTACCATATTGGAGCCCGGTAGTGTAGGCGCCCTCCTGTCAGTGCGGAGGCCCGATGAGATGGACGCGATCCTGCCCGGCTTCGTGCGGAGGCTAAGAATCCTGGTTGGTCAAGACAGGCCGCTCTTGGTAGCGGTTGCGCGACCTGTTTCGGACCTCGGCGCGATCCGAGGAGCTTTCGCCGAGGCAAGGAACGTCGCGATGGCGGCACGTGCAGACAAGAACGGACAGCCGTATTATCAAATGGCGGACGTGCGGGTTCGTGGCCTGATCTACAGCCTAGCCGGTGACATTCGACTGCAGACTTTCGTGGAGCACACGCTCACCCCGCTCATCGATTACCAGAACCGTCAGGACACCGACCTGATGAGCGTCTTGAGGGCATACCTGGAGCACCGAGACAACAAGAGTGTCGCGGCCAGGTCTGCGATGATTTCGCGCCAGGCCTTCTATCAGCGATTGGCCACGATCGAACGTCTCTTGAACGTCGATCTGACATCTGCCGAAGTCTGCACCTCTCTTCACGCCGCCCTCATGGGCTGGGATGCCCTCGAAGACAGACGTCGCGAAACCTGACGTAGTGCCTCCCTCACGTCCTCTCCGAAAGGATGAAACGCTTGCGCTTGCGGTGGCGGACGAGAGCCAGACCCTGATCCGGAAGCCCGATGGTCCGCGTCCTTGAGCGTCATCAATTGCCCCCCGATCGCCGGTGCGTCCTCCTGGATGATGGCTTGGTCCTCCGCGAGAGGTCGCCTTTGCCTGCTCGACCTCGACGGTGGGTGCGACCCTCTCGAGGCCGAGCAGTATGGGCCTTGAGAGCACTAACGCACGCGGACGACCGTGCGCCCCTTGAGGCGCCCTGCCAGGACGGCATCGAGAGCAGTGGGCAACTCGTCAAGGGTGACCTCACCAGTTGCCAGGACTTCGAGGTGCCTGGGGCGCATGTCAGTGGCGAGGCGTTGCCATAGTGCGCGCCGGACCTCGATCGGGCACTGGACAGAATCAATGCCCAACAGCGAGGCCCCGCGCAGAATGAATGGGAAGACTGTGGTGTTGAGCGAAGCCCCTCCCGTGTTCCCCGAAGCGGCAACAGAGGCGCCGTAGCGCAGGCTGCTCAGGACGTACGACAGCGTGCTGCCTCCCACGCAGTCGACTGCTCCCGCCCAGCGCTCACGGTTCAGGGGTCGGGAAGCATCCGACGTCTCCTCGCGGGAGATCACCCCGGAGGCGCCCAGTTCCTTCAGCCAATCGGCCCCGTCGGCCTTTCCGGTAGATGCAACCACTTCGTAGCCCAAGCCCGCGAGGATGTCCACCGCGATACTTCCGACTCCGCCAGACGCCCCGGTCACGAGAACCGGGCCATCGCCTGGTCGAAGACCTCGATCTTCAAGCGTTTGAACGCTGAGGGCGGCAGTGAAGCCCGCGGTTCCGATGGCCATCGCCTCTCGCGCTGAAAGCCCATGGGGAAGGGGAACGATCCAATGGCTGGGGACGCGCGCATACTCAGAGAAGCCACCATGATGCGCCACGCCGAGGTCATAGCCGTGAACGATCACTTCGGCACCTACCTCGCAGGCGGGTGCGTCGTCCGGCGCTTGCACAACCGTTCCTGCAAGATCGATGCCGGGCACATGCGTCTTTTGGCGTGCCACTTTGCCATTGAACGTGCTGGCCAAGCCGTCCTTATAGTTCACGCTGGACCAAGACACCCGGATGAGTACGTCTCCATCGCCCAGGCTTTCCATGCCGAGGTCGTCACGAACTTCTCGGGACGTCGCTTCGTCTCCGTGGACGGCTACGAAGGCGCGGAACTCTTCAGTGTTGGACATGTTCATCTCCTATCGTCATCGCGACCAATAGGGATCATGCCAGCGTTGCCGAGGCAAGGCTCCGGTCAAGGTGCTCCGAAATGACCGTGAATCACGACAGATTGTCCATGGCCGAGCCGAAGGATCTCCGCCACAGTTTCATGCATGGAGCTGGAACAACTTCTTCGGCCGAAGAGCATGGCCGTCGTGGGCGCCTCGTCGCGCACCTTTGTCGGCCAGGTGGCACTAAACAACTGCCGGACACTTGGATTTACTGGAAGCATTTACCCCGTGGGTCGGAGCAGCGAGGTCGCCGGACTCCGCACATATGGAAGCATCAAAGACCTTCCCGAGCGGGTGGATCTTGCGCTGGTGCAGGTCCGAACCGAGCGGGTGCTGGAGGTTATCCGCGAGGGCATCGAGACAGGAATAACCGGGTTCGTGGTCCCGGGGTCGGGATTTACCGACTCGGGTCAGGCTGCATTGGACTTGGTCAGCGATCTCAAGGCCCTGCGTGAGGAGCACGAGTTTGAGCTCATCGGCCCGAATTGCATGGGCGTCTTGGACCTGGTCTCCGGCGCGGCGCCTTACATCGGCACAGCCAAAGCGAACCTCCGCCGTGGGTCTGTGGCGCTTGTTGCACAGAGTGGTGCGGTAGTTGAGGCCATCGTAAACAGCGGAGGTCGCGTCCCCCTGTCAACCGCGGTGTCGGCTGGCAGCGAGGCGATCACTGACATGGCCGCCTATCTCAACTACTTTGCCGCAGATGAAAACACCACGGCAGTGCTCGCGTTCGTGGAAGCGCTCGCTGATGCACCGCGACTCACCGCAGCAATTGAGCGCCTTACCGCATGTGGGAAGCCGCTTGCCGTTTGCGTGGTGGGCCATTCTGAGACAGCTCAAGAAGGAGTCACAGCTCATTCTGGGCGGTTGGCAGCCGGCGCTCGGCTTGCCGCCGCAGCCCTCAGGCAGGCTGGCGCGATCATTGCCGAAGACCTCGACGAGCTCATGGCTCTCGGTGAGCTTCTTGGAGCTGAGCGCCCGATCCCGAGAGGGAAGCGCCTTCACATTGTCACCAACTCGGGGGGTGAGGGCAATCTCCTCGCTGACATCGCGGACGCTTTGGGACTCGAGCTACCCAGGATCAGCGCTCACGCGAAGGAAAGCCTTCAGACGAAATGGCCGACGCTTTCGGTCCGCAACCCGCTCGACCCCTGGGGCACGGACGACTACGAGCTCATCTACCCGTCAGCCATGCGGGAGGCAGCTGCCGAACCCGGGGACATCCTCATGGTCGCGATGGATCAGCATCGATCCTCGGGTGATCACGAACGCGAGCTGGGCCTGAATCTGGCCCGTTACTTGAGCGAAGCAACCGACGAAGCAGACAAGTTGCCGGTCCTGCTCAGCCCGCTGAGCGACGATGTCGACCCGAATCTCGTCGAACTTTGCCGCCGGTTGCGCCTTCCGCTCCTGCGAGGTGCGCGCTCAGGTCTCTCAGCTCTTGCGAAACTGTGCGACTGGAGACTTTCGCTCATACCCCGGAGCGGCAAGGAGAGTCCAACCCCCGCTGAAGCACCCACACCGCCTACCGTCCCCTCTTCTGGCACTCTGACGGAAGACCGCGCGCTCGATCTATTCACAGCGATGGGAGTGCGAACTCCCCGCCGGGTCACTGCGGGCGACCCCGCTGCTGCCGCCTCGGCCGCGGCAAGCTTCGAGGGACCTATAGTGCTCAAGGGAGTTGCGCAGGGCATCACGCACAAGACCGAGCGCGGGCTGGTGTCCATCAGCCCGCGAAACGTCGAGAGCGCAGCCCGCGAGATGGCTTCAAGGAACCCCGATCTTGAACTCAGCTACCTTGTTGTCGAGCAGATCCGTGGCGAGCTCGAGGTTCTTGTCGGGTACAAGAAGGACGAAGTTTTCGGTCCCACCATCGTTCTCGGCATCGGAGGTGTCTGGGCGGAGTTCCACGCAGACATCGCCATGCATGTCGGCTTCCTCGATGCACCTTCCGCCTCCGAACTGCTCGACTCATCGACCGTCGGGAAGATGATCCTGTCCGCTCGCGGCGGCGTACTTGACCGCAACGGCGTCATTGCCGCGTTGCTTGCGGTGAGCGAACTCGGACGGGCGAATCCGCATCTCGGCAGCGTTGAAATTAACCCACTCATCGTCGGTCGGAAACATTCCACGGCCGTTGACGCCGTCATTGAACAATGTCACTCCGCAGTATCTCCCATTTTGGAAGGAATCCCATCATGAACGAGCAACCCATCACCTCATCAATCCGAGTGCGCATCGGCCAGGAGGAAGCCCACTACGGCGGCAATTTGGTTGAAGGGGCACGGATGCTCAAGATCTTCGGTGACATAATCACCGAGATCGCCGTCAAGACGGACGGCGACGAAGGACTCTTCGTCGGATACTCATCGATCGAATTCTTGGCACCCGTCTACGCCGGCGACTTCATCGAGGCGACCGGCAAGGTGGTTCGGATCGGGAAGACCAGTCGGACTGTGGAGTTCGAGGCCCGCAAGGTCATCGCCTCCCGTTATGACGTCTCTCCCAGCGCGGCAGACGTTCTCGACGAGCCAATCCTAGTCGTGCGCGCCACGGGTACGACAGTCATTCCCGTCGAGCATTCGCGTAAGCCTGCTGGTGCTGTTCTCAGCACTAATGCCTGACTTCAAGGTTAATTGGCGAGCGCAGGGCGTAGAATTCAGGAGTCGTTCAACCCCGCTCCTGCGCCGGAGGGCGCAGCATGGTCAATTGGCTTTGCGACAACACCCTTCTTGCTCTTCAGGGCCGGGGTGGGCGTGCCCTACGGACTCGAATCGAGAAACCAAAGGGTAGGCATGCCGAGTGGACAGTCCTTGGTGGATCCAAGGACTGTCCTCTCGGGGCTTTGAGTGGTCGGCGAGCTATCGCTCGCCTCCCTCTAGGAGCCTGCAGACCATGGACGGGGTGACGCTCCACGTGCAAGAGGGCGGCTGCCCGCTTGGGAGATAGCGGCCACCAACCGCCACAGCACCGCACTCTGACTCCGGCATCCCTGTACAGTCCACACGCTTGAGAACGCCTGCCTCGCCCAGTCGCTCGACTGCAGATGCGTCCTGAGCGCCTGCTTGCCGGCACCAATCGCGCTGCGACTGAGGCCCGTCGCCCAACATGTCGCGGAGCGTCCATAGCTGACGTTGATTCCGAGCTGCCGGGCGCACTGCTGAAACAGTGCGCTTCTACAACTGCCTGAACCACATCAAGTCCAGGCCCAAGAACCCCACTCCCGATGATCGAGAGGCCCCCCCATGGTTGATCTGCACAAGGTCCGCGTCTACCGCAGCGAGGAGAACCTCCCCCGGGAGGGGCAGCTCGCGCACAGGATCGCGAAGGTCGCCGCGGACCCGGTCGAGGTCGCCCCGGAGGTGACGGAGATGGTGATCAACCGGATCATCGACAACGCCTCGGTCGCGATCGCCTCGCTCAACCGCGCCCCGATCGTCTCGGCCCGCGCCCAGGCCCTCGCCCACCCGGCCTCGACCGGGGGCCGCGGCGCGCTCGTGTACGGGATCGGCGATCGGGTCTCCCCGGGATGGGCGGCGTGGGCGAACGGGGTCACGGTGCGGGAGCTGGACTATCACGACACGTTCCTGGCCGCCGAATACTCCCACCCCGGGGACAACATCCCCCCGATCCTGGCCGTCGGCCAGCACGTCGGATCCTCGGGGCGCGACCTCATCCGCGGGATCGCGACCGGGTACGAGGTCCAGGTCGACCTCGCCAAGGCCATCAGCCTGCACAGGCACAAGATCGACCACGTCGCCCACCTCGGCCCCTCCGCCGCGGCCGGCATCGGGACCCTGCTCGGGCTGGACGTCGAGACGATCTTCCAGGCCATCGGGCAGGCCCTGCACACCACGACGGCGACGAGGCAGTCGCGCAAGGGCGAGATCTCCACGTGGAAGGCCCACGCCCCCGCCTTCGCCGGGAAGATGGCCGTCGAGGCGGTGGACCGGGCGATGCGCGGGCAGACCTCCCCCGTGCCGATCTACGAGGGCGAGGACGGGGTCATCGCCTGGCTCCTCGACGGCCCGGACGCCGCCTACGAGGTCCCGCTCCCCGCCCCCGGCGAGGCCAAGCGCGCCATCCTCGACACCTACACGAAGGAGCACTCTGCCGAGTACCAGGCTCAGGCCTGGATCGATCTGGCCCGCAAGCTGCACCGCGAGCACCCCGACATCACGGATCCCGAGAACGTGCAGAGCATCCTGATCCGCACGAGCCACCACACCCACTACGTGATCGGCTCCGGTGCGAACGACCCGCAGAAGTACGACCCCACCGCCTCCCGGGAGACCCTGGACCACTCGATCCCGTACATCTTCGCCGTCGCCCTGCAGGACGGGGCCTGGCACCACGTGGCCTCCTACGCCCCCGAGCGGGCCAGCCGTCCGGACACCGTGGCCCTGTGGCACAAGATCACCACCGAGGAGGACCCGGAGTGGACCCGCCGGTACCACTCCCTCGACATCAACGAGAAGGCCTTCGGCGGCTCGGTCGTGATCACCCTGACCGACGGGACGGTGATCGAGGACTCGATCGCCGTCGCCGACGCCCACCCGCTCGGCGCCCGCCCGTTCGGCCGCGAGCAGTACATCGCCAAGTTCCGCACGCTCGCCGCCGACGCGGTCGCCCCCGAGGAGATCGAGCGCTTCCTCGAGACGGTCCAGCGCCTGCCCGAGCTCGCACCCGGCGAGCTCGATCAGCTGAACATCCTGGCCAAGGACGGGGTCATCGACCTCGCCAAGGGACCGAAGGGACTCTTCTAGCCATGTTGTACTCCAAGACCACCCCCGAGCAGAAGCGGATCGCCCTCCGGCAGGCGCTCGCCTCGGGGAAGATCCAGCAGTTCCCCGGCGCGTTCAACCCGCTCTCCGCGAAGCTGATCCAGGAGAAGGGCTTCCCGGGGGTCTACATCTCCGGGGCCGTGCTCGCCAACGACCTCGGCCTGCCCGACATCGGCCTCACGACCCTGACGGAGGTCGCCACGAGGGCCGGGCAGATCGCCCGCATGATCGACCTGCCCGCCATCGTGGACGCGGACACCGGCTTCGGGGAGCCGATGAGCGTCGCCCGCACCGTCCAGGAGCTCGAGAACGGCGGCCTGGCCGGCTGCCACATCGAGGACCAGATCAACCCCAAGCGCTGCGGGCATCTGGACGGGAAGGCCGTCGTCGACCTCGATACCGCCCTGAAGCGCATCCGCGCCGCCGCCGACGCCCGCCGCGACCCCAACTTCCTGATCATGGCCCGCACCGACATCCGCGCCACCGACCCTGGCACGGCGGGCCTGGAGGCCGCCGCCGAGCGCGCCAGAGCCCTCGTCGAGGCCGGGGCGGACGCGATCTTCCCCGAGGCCATGGGCACCCTCGAGGAGTTCAAGGCCATCCGCGACGCCGTCGACGTCCCCGTCCTGGCCAACATGACCGAATTCGGAAAGAGCCGCCTCTTCACCGCGACCGAACTCGAAAGCGTGGGCATCAACATCGTCATCTACCCCGTCACCCTGCTCCGCAGCGTCATGGGCGAGGCCGAACGAACCCTCGAGACGATCCGGAGTCTGGGCACCCAGGAGAGCAAGGTCCAGAGGATGCTCACCCGTGCCCGTCTCTACGAGCTCGTCGACTACGAGGCCTACAACCACTTCGACACGAGCGTGTTCGACTTCCAGGTCCCCGGCCGGCACTGACCCTTCCCGCATTGCATTCGACGACAAAGGAGTCCCGCATGGTACAGACAGCCGACACCGCAGAGATCCGCAGGGGCCTGGCCGGTGTGGTGGTGGACTACACGGCCATCTCGAAGGTCAATCCCGACACCAACTCCCTGCTCTACCGCGGCTACCCCGTGCAAGAGCTCGCAGCCCGCTGCAGTTTCGAGGAGGTCGCGCATTTGCTGTGGCACGGCGAGCTGCCGCTGGCGGAGCAGCTCGCCGCGTTCGAACGGCAGGAGCGGGCCGTCCGCGCCCTCGACCCCGTCGTGAAGCGGGTCGTCGACGAACTGCCGACGACGTCACACCCGATGGACGTCTGCCGCACCGCCGCCTCCGTCCTCGGCGCCCGAGACCCCCGCGCCCGAGACCCCCGCGCTGGAGACTCCTCCCGGGAGGCGAACCTCGCCAAAGCCGTCGACCTGTTCGCGGCGATGCCTGCCGTCGTCGCCTACGACCAACGCCGTAGGCGCGGCGAGGACCTCGTCGAGCCCCGCGCGGACTTGGGCTACTCGGCGAACTTCCTGTGGATGACCTTCGGCGTCGAGCCCGCCCCCGAGGTGATCCGGGCGTTCGAGGTTTCGATGATTCTCTACGCCGAGCACTCCTTCAACGCCTCCACCTTCACCGCCCGGGTCGTCACCTCCACGCTCTCCGATCTCCATTCCGCCGTCACCACGGCAATCGGCGCCCTCAAGGGGCCCCTCCACGGCGGGGCCAACGAAGCGGTCATGGAGACCTTCGAGGAGATCGGGATCGACCCGGACGAGTCCCACGAGGACGCCAAGGCCCGCGCCAAGGCCTGGATGGACAACGCGCTCGCACAGAAGAAGAAGGTCATGGGCTTCGGCCACCGCGTCTACAAGCACGGCGACTCCCGCGTCCCCACGATGAAGGCCGCCCTCGACGACCTCATCACCTACTACAGGCGCCCCGAGATTCTCGGCCTCTACGACGGGCTCGAGCAGTCCATGGACGAGGCCAAGGGCATCAAGCCCAACCTCGACTACCCCACAGGCCCCGCATACCACCTCATGGGCTTCGACATCCCCACCTTCACCCCGCTCTTCGTCGCCAGCCGGATCGTCGGGTGGACCGCCCACATCATGGAACAGCTCGAGAACAACTCCCTCATCCGCCCCCTCAGCGCCTACAACGGCCCCGACGAACGCCACCTCGACTAACCCCTGGACTGCGGGGACCGCATGGCTTCCGGCGCCGGCACGCTCGCTCGCAACAGGCACCCCGAAGTCCGGGGGCCGGCGCCGGATGCAACCTCTATCTTGACTGGCCAAGGGAGGGCTCAGGGAGCCGGAAGGGCACGCCAGACCCGTTTGGGCGCCCCGGTCGCTCCTCGAACTTCACCTTTCCCGCCCTATCGCCATTCTCGCAGGACGGCGAGGCGGAAGCTTAGAAATCGATCAAGCCGAGGAACGCAATACCACCAAGAAAGGGTCAGAAATAGTGGGACAAATTGGGATTGTCGCCGAATCCGGCGGGGAGGCTCGGGTGGCGGCAACGCCAGCCACCGTCAAGCAGCTCGCGGGGCTTGGCTTCGACGTCGTGGTCGAATTCGGTGCCGGAGAGCGCGCGTCGTTTACCGACACGATGTACATGGCCGCAGGCGCTGTCACGGTCACGAGGGCCGAGGCATGGGCCAGCGACGTCGTGTTGAAGGTAAATCCACCGCACGAGGACGAGATCTTCAGACTAACCACCGGATCGACGCTGATCGGGCTTCTGAGCCCGGCGTTCCGGCCCGACCTACTGGAGGCGCTGGCGGCGCACGGTGTCACGGCGCTGGCGATGGATGCCGTTCCCCGGATCTCCCGTGCTCAGTCGATGGACGTACTGAGCTCCATGGCCAATATCGCCGGCTACCGTGCCGTGGTGGAGGCTGCGCACGAATTCGGCTGGTTCTTCACCGGACAGGTCACTGCGGCCGGCAAGGTGCCACCTGCGAAGGTCCTCGTCGCCGGGGCCGGAGTGGCGGGTCTCGCCGCCATTGGGGCGGCGAGCAGCCTGGGTGCGATCGTCCGGGCGACGGATCCCCGGCCGGAAGTGGCCGACCAGGTGAAGTCGATCGGCGGCGAATACCTCAAGGTCGAAGTCGAGGAGGAGATGGCCTCCGCCGACGGGTACGCCAAAGCGACCACGGACGCCTACAACCGGCGCGCGGCCGAGATCTACTCCGAGCAGGCCCGCGAGGTCGACATCATCATCACCACAGCCCTCATACCCGGCCGGCCGGCCCCGAAGCTGATCACGGCCGAGGACGTGGCCAGCATGAAGCCCGGCAGCGTGATCGTGGACATGGCCGCCGGGCAGGGAGGCAACGTCGAAGGCTCCATGGCCGGGGAACGCGTTGTCACCGACAACGGCATCGTCATCCTCGGCTACACCGACTTGGCCGGGCGGCTGCCGGCCCAGGCCTCGCAGCTGTACGGGACGAACCTGGTGAACCTCCTGAAGCTGCTGACTCCGGGCAAGGACGGCCATCTCGTCATCGACTTCGACGACGTGGTCCAGCGCTCGGTGACGGTCGTGCGCGACGGCGAGAAGACCTGGCCGCCGCCCGCCGTGCAGGTCTCGGCCGCCCCGGCCCAGACCGCAAGCAGCGCCCCCGACACGGGGGAGGAGAGCGCCAAGCGGCCTCGGCTGACCGCTCGAGGCAAGACGGCCCTCCTAGCGACAGGAATCGCCGCGCTCCTGGCCGTGGCTGCCGTCGCCCCGGCACCGCTCCCGCAGCACTTCACGGTGCTGGTGCTCTCGGTCGTTATCGGCTTCTACGTCATCGGCAAGGTCCATCACGCCCTGCACACGCCGCTGATGTCGGTCACGAACGCGATCTCCGGAATCATCGTCGTCGGCGCGCTGCTGCAGATCACCAGCGACAGCCTCCTCATCCGCATCGCGGCGGCCGCGGCAACCCTCGTTGCAAGCATCAACATCTTCGGCGGCTTCGCCGTCACCCGGCGCATGCTCGGGATGTTCTCCAAATGACACCGGGCGCAAACCCGACCCCCGAAGCCCGGAATCAGATCTAGGAGCCCCACCTTGTCCAACACCATCTCTGGCCCGCTGACCACCGAGTCGCTCGCCGGCGCCGCGTACATTGTCGCCGCATTGCTCTTCATCCTCAGCCTCGCCGGCCTCAGCAAGCACGAGACCGCGCGCCGAGGGGTCGCCTACGGCATCGCAGGCATGGCCATCGCTCTGGCCTCCACCGTCTGGGGAACCCTCCAGAGCGACTTCATCAGCGGCCTCGCCGGCATCGGCACCCTCCTGCTCCTGGTCGCCGTCATCATCGGCGCCGCCATCGGACTCTGGCGGGCCCGAGCCGTGCAGATGACCGGGATGCCCGAACTGATCGCCATCCTGCACAGCTTCGTCGGCCTCGCCGCCGTGCTCGTCGGCTGGAACGGGCACTTCGAGGCGAAAGACGTGGCCCCGTCGCTGCTGGGCGTCCATCGCTCCGAGGTCTTCATCGGCGTGTTCATCGGTGCCGTCACGTTCACCGGCTCCATCGTCGCGTTCCTGAAGCTCTCCGCGCGGATCAAGTCCAAGCCGCTGATGCTCCCGGGCAAGAACCTCCTCAACCTCGGCGCCCTGCTCGCGTTCGCCGCGCTGACCGTCTGGTACGTGGCCGAGCCCCAGCTTTCGCTTCTCGTCGCTGTCACGGCGATCGCCCTCGCCCTCGGGTGGCACCTCGTGGCCTCGATCGGCGGCGGCGACATGCCCGTCGTCGTCTCCATGCTCAACAGCTACTCCGGCTGGGCGGCCGCCGCAGCGGGCTTCCTGCTGAACAACGACCTGCTCATCGTCACCGGCGCCCTCGTCGGCTCCTCGGGCGCGTACCTGTCCTACATCATGTGCAAGGCCATGAACCGCTCCTTCGTCTCGGTCATCGCCGGCGGCTTCGGGCTCGAGGCACCCGCCTCAAGCGATACCGACTACGGCGAGCACCGCGAGATCACCGCCGAGGAGACCGCCGACCTGCTCAAGAACGCCTCCAGCGTGGTGATCACCCCGGGCTACGGCATGGCCGTGGCACAGGCCCAGCACCACGTGGCCGAGCTCACCAGAAAGCTCCGGGAGAAGCAGGTCGATGTCCGCTTCGGCATCCACCCCGTTGCTGGGCGCCTCCCAGGGCACATGAACGTCCTCCTCGCGGAGGCCAAGGTCCCGTACGACATCGTCCTGGAGATGGACGAGATCAACGACGAGCTCGCCCAGACCGAGGTTGTCCTCGTCATCGGGGCCAACGACACCGTCAACCCGGCGGCGGCCGAGGACCCCGGCAGCCCGATCGCAGGCATGCCCGTCCTCAGGGTTTGGGAGGCCGGGAACGTCGTGGTCTTCAAGCGCTCCATGGCCTCCGGCTACGCAGGCGTCCAGAACCCGCTCTTCTTCCGCGACAACTCCCAGATGCTCTTCGGCGATGCCAAAGACCGTATCGACGACATCCTCCAACGGATCTAGGTCAACAAGGATCCGGGCTAGAGGAGCTCATGAATGATCGCGCGTGCGGCTGAATTCCTCGGGCCGAGACCCACCTTGCACCTCTAAGCCATACCGATATTTAGGAGCAGCCATTGGAATCGATCACAGACTGGATCATCACTGCGGTACGTCGCAGGACTCGCGCCGCAAACAATCACACATCAGTGTGTTCCGCAGATTCTCATCCTTACGGTCCATTGCTCCGTCTCGTGTCCGCCCCGTGGCAGGGTTGGCATCTGGAAGAGAGCTCATGGCGCTCATACCCTTTGAGCGTGAACCTTCGGATCGACTTGTCGTAGCCCAATTCATGGGTCTGCGACGGAATTGACGCTTGGTTCCATAATCGGTCCCATCCTGTCTTGAGCGTCAGCTTGGATGGAGGGGACTGTAACGAGCATGTGAATCTTCTATATAACCCAAATCTCTGTGACCCCCGGCCGAATTCGACCGCGCCCTGGTGGGCGGGGACTTCGAAAGCCGCCAGTGCCGCCATCGCGGCAGGCGCCGCCGCGCTCGCCAGCGCACGAGTTCAGGGACCGCGCGGACGGGCAGAGCCTGGTGATCCTTGGACCGGGGCGAGGAGATCGCCGAGGGTGTTGCAGCGACCTTGCCCGTCCGGCTCGCTGGCGCCTCCCTGAAGTACGCGCAGGCGCCCGCCACCCGTTCCTTCCTTTCCGCCGCGGCCCGGTCCACTGGGGCGGCCGGGGTGACCGCCGCCTCGCCCGCTCCCCCGGCGCCCCTGAGCCCAGGCCCTCGACCGCGCCCCCCGCCGCTGATAGATCAATGGCTTTCCGGCCCGGGGGGTCAGGGCCACCTTTGGGAGGCGTTGACGCAGTCGCGCCGTCAACTTAACGTTGACCCACGCTCCAGTTTCCCGTCTAGGTCGACAATCTCATTGCCTTCGTCGAAGCAGTCCGCGCCGACGGGCGACGCACTCTCTCGCCCGTCCGATGCCGTGACCGTTTCGGCCCGATTGCAGGATCAGGCGGACGCGCTGATCGGCTACTTCGTCGATCAGGCTCGCCGCTCGGGGGCGTCCTGGACCCAGATCGGTGAAAGCATGGGCGTCAGCAAGCAGGCTGTGCAGAAGCGGTTCGTGTCGCGGGCGATGGAGTGCGGTCTCCCACCATCGTCCCGATCGTTCGGGCGGTTCGCGTCACGAGCCCGCAACGTCATGGTCGCGTCACGTCGCATCGCCGCGACCGGCGCGAGGTGGAGCCGCGCCATATCGTGGCGGCACTGCTCAGCGAGCCGGGCGGGGTGGCAGCCGTGGTCATCCACGAGCTCGGCGCGACTGATGCCGCCGTCGCCGACGCGATGGGCGTTGCGGTCGACACGATCGCGCTCGCAGCGTCGGCGACTCCCGAGGAAGCGGGCTCAGTGGCCTTCGGCAGCGACGCCAGGCGTCTCCTCGCCCGTGCCCTGGACGTCGCTCTCCACTGCGGGCACAACCACATCGGCACCGAGCCGCCTGCTGTTGTCTGCGGCGTCAGAGGGAGCGACGATCGGGCCACTCGCCGAACTTGGTCTGGATGTCGACCAGCAGACCAACGCGGGCGAGGAGAAACCTGCCACGAGCGCCCGCGAGGAGAAGGAAACAAACCCTCTGACCTAATACCGCACTCCAAAGCGCAGGCGCCGCCACCCAGCCTCCGGGAGCATGGCGCCTACCTCCCGCGGCCGGCGCCTGCCGGGACCTCGGCCTCGACGAACATTTGGCGCGCCGCCGTCCCTGAAGCGGAGCCAGGCCGTGTCCGTGTCCGAGACGTCGGGTTCCCCCTGATCCTTCGACTGGTTCCCCGGCTATTGGGGGATGATGAGTACCGTCCAAGCCGGCCCGTCACAAGGGAGACCCCCAGAGGAACCGCCTGGTTGGGAGGCCGGATCCTGGTGGGCGCGCGCCGGGCCAACTCTCGCGCCATGACTCTGTCAAGACACCCACACGTCGGCCACTCACCTGACCCAGACACTCACCTGACCCAGCCACTCACCTGACCCAGCCACTCACCTGACCCAGCCACTCTCCTGATCCAGCCGCTCACCAGCGAAACGCCGATCCAGAATACGCCTTCAAATATGGACTCGGACGTGCAGATCTGCCCACGCCACTGCGCGGCCGACCGGGTCAACCGGCGTTGTGGTCGTGCGCCCAGACTGCGATCTCGAACGCGATCCGATCTTCGTACGTCAAGGGGTCGCGGCCGGTTTCGTTTTGGATCGCTCTAAGGCGGTTGCGCACCGTGTTGGGGTGGAGGTACCCGGACTTCGACACAGCCTCGATTGATCCGAGGTTCAGGTATGCCCGAAGTGTCTGCATCAGCTCGGAGTGGCGCCTGTTGTCCCTCTGCTGGAGCGGGGCTATGAGTTGGGTGACAAACTGGCTGAGGGTGGGCGGCGGGACCTGGAGGAGTAGGCCCTCGAGGCTCGTGAGGAATCGCGGGCCGGTCACCTCCCCGCGTGCCGTCGATATGCGCAGGCACGCTTTCGCCTCGGCGATACTGCGACCGATTTGATTGCGATCAACCGTCGAGCCGTACCCGCAACGCGCCCCGAGCTCGTGCGCAAGATGCACGAGAGCGGATATGTCGTCGGAGATCGCGATCGTTTCCGTCTTGCCCGTGCCGACAACAGACCTGGGAAGCAACCGAATAATCAGCGACGCCATGCCAGCCGGCCAGACCGCAGCCGTGAGCTGCGATGATGACGCGAGGGGACCAGGTGACAGTTGCTCTAAGAGGAGCCGGGCATTGGCCGCGCCCGAGGAGACGAGGTCGCACAGTTGGCCGAGGCGCTCCATGCGCTGCACGATTTCCTGCTGGCGCGCAGAAATGTACTCACCGATGTCCAGAAATCGGACATGGCGTGGAATCGTCAGCAGAGGCATGCCGTATTCCCTGCACGCCTCGATCAGTTCGGGTGGAGTGTCCCTGTGGACCTCGCCCAGACCGAGGCAGAGGCCGACGGCGCCAGCCGCCCCGATCTCCTTCACGAACACCGACCATTCCCCTGCACCAATCATTGTGCCCTCGGTGCACATCAACTCACCACCGCGGATATACGGTCCGGGGTGGAGCAGTTCACTCGCGTGGACCCTGGAGACCATGGAAGCAAGCGCGCCTTCAGGGGCACAGACGAGCTTGGTCTTGAGGATTGGCTCGCCGAGCACGTCGGCAAGGGTGACGTCGGAGATGCTCGGGTCAGCCAGCATGAAAAAACGATATGTCCAAATAGCCTCCGGATGCCTCATGCTCTGTGGGGTATCCACAGTCAAATGGCACTAACAGTGGCCGTCCGTACCGAGCGGCGTTGATCCCCTTGATCGGCCCATCCTCGGGGCCGAGACTTGACGTCAACTACTTCAGGTCTTTCCCGGTACTTCAGGTCTTTCCCAGTACCCCCAAAAAATTCCGTTCGCTGGCACACCCCCCAGTTGCGGCAGAAGGAAAACCCCCCGGTTCCATTAGAAGGGAAGTTCGATGACGACTCCTGACCTAACCCCCGCCAGTTCCGAGTTAAAACGCGAGTTCACTCTGTGGTCCTCGTTCGCGTTCGCCTTCGCGTTCATCTCACCGATCGTCGCGCTGTACGGCATCTTCTCCTTGGCCATTCAGGCAGCGGGTCCGAGCTTCTGGTGGGGATTCCCACTCGTGTTCGGCGGACAGCTGCTGGTCGCATTCGTCTTTGCGCTGCTGGCGTCCCGCTGGCCGGTTGAAGGGTCGATCTACCAGTGGTCCCGGCGTCTCCTGGGGGAGCGCTACGGGTGGTTTGCCGGTTGGATCTATATGTGGACCCTGGTCAGCGCGATGGCAACGGTGGCTCTGGGGTGTGCAGGCTTCATCGCCAACATCCTCGGCCTGACGCTTGACCCGGTCGGCTCGGCCGGCGTGGCGTCCCTCGTGCTCCTTGCAGCGACTGGGCTGAACCTCATTGGCAGGAAGCCGCTGAAGATTTTCATGACGGCCAGCATCTGCGCGGAGATCCTCGGATCAATCGGGCTGGGCACATGGCTGCTCCTGTTCCACCCGTCCAACTCCATCACTGTGCTGGCATCCGCCGGGGGCCCCGACTACTTCTCAATCTCCGGACCATTCGTCACATCGGTGGCCTTCATCGGCTTCGCATTCGTCGGCTTCGAATCCGCCGGAGCGATCGCAGAAGAGGTCCAGGACGCAGGAAGGACGGTTCCCAAGGCAATCATCCGTTCCCTCACCATCGTCGCCCTCGTCGTCATGTTCTCGGCCCTCGCAATCATTCTCGCAATCCCAGATCTGGGTGCCGTTGCGGCTGGGGATGTCGCGGATCCGGTGTTCGGCACGCTCACCGCGGCCTTGGGCCAGGGTATAGCCCGTCCCGTCGAGGTCCTCTTCCTCATCGGCTTCTTCGCCAGCTGCCTTGCCTTGCAGACCTCTGCATCGAGAGTGCTATGGTCCTACGCACGGGACCGCGCCGTACCAGGATGGGACCGGCTCCAAAGGCTGTCAGGATCCCAGCGCGAACCCATGTACGCCCTGGTCACTACGACGGTGGTCGGCCTCGTGCTGCTGCTGCTCAGCTTCGTCGCCACCGACGTCTACACGATCATGGTCAATTTCACTACCGGAGGCTTCTATCTGGCGTTCCTCTTTCCGATTCTGGGCTTCCTCGCGGTCCGACTTTGGGGGCGTTGGGTTCCGGGGCCATTCAGCGGCGGCCGGCTCGTGCCCCTGCTCTCAGTTCTGGCGGCGGTTTGGACGATCGCCTCGTTCGTCAACATCAGCTGGCCCCGCGAGGCGTCTGGCGCGTGGTACCTCAACTGGTCCGTGATTATCGGAATCGTCGTCGTGAGTCTGATCGGCGTGATGGCCTACCGGTCAGTGAGGCTCAGAATCAGGAAAGCCGACGTCGTTGAGGGAAATCACGATCCGCAGCCGGAGGTCTCACGTTGAGCGGGACGGTCATCGTCACCGGTGCCGCCAGCGGCATGGGCCGCGCGATCGCTGAACGGCTGAAGGATGCTGGGCATGCCGTGGCCGGTCTGGATCTGCAAGTGGCGGAAACAGCCTATTCGGCGATCGTGGACGTATCGGATGCCGTCAGCGTCCGTCAAGCAGTGGCCGAGGCCGAAAGCGAACTGGGTCCCCTCGCAGGAGCGGTTTCAGCAGCAGGCCATTACCAGGAGATCCCGTTCGGAGAGATCGACGACGCAACGTGGCGGAGAATGCTCAAGGTCCACTTGGGCGGCTTTCGGAACGTGGCCGCGGCAGTCCTGCCCAAGCTGATCGAGCAGCGACAAGGTTCAATCGTGGTGATCAGCAGTGAGCTCGCCATCGGCGGTGGCGGCGGCGACGCGCATTACGCCGCAGCCAAGGGCGCCCAACTGGGGCTCATGCGCAGCCTCGCTGCAGAATACGCCCACACTGGCGTCAGAGTGAACGCAATTGCTCCCGGGCCCACTGACACCCCGCTTCTTGCAGCCGATTCGCGCTGGCGGGAACCGGCGTACCTGGCGACCTTGCCCTCAGGGCGTCTCGCTACAGCCACGGAAGTCGCCAGATGTGCTGAGTTCCTCATCGACGGGCCCGAATTCGTTTGCGGCGAAGTCCTAAATCTCAACTCCGGAGCAGTGATCTGACGTGACCGAACAGTACCTTTCAGGGAAGAGGGCTCTCGTAACGGGCGCGGGCCAAGGCATGGGGACTTGCCATGCCAGAGCCCTGGCGGCGCGCGGCGCGTTCGTGGTTTGCGCAGACCGGACGATCACTCCTTCCCTCAACGAGTTGGCGGCCGAAATCAACGGAACGGCCAGTGGGTTCGACGTGTGCGACGCCGATGCCGCGAGGGCGGCCGCATCCCCGGAAGCCACCGGCCCAATCGATGTCCTGGTCCTCAATCACGCATACATGTCGATGGGCGACTTCCTGGACTACGACGAAGACGACTGGTGGCGCGTAGTCGAGACGAACCTGACGGGAACGAGGAACGTGCTGCATGCCGTGCTCCCCGGGATGCCGGAAGGATCACGGATTGTGGTGATCTCCAGCGAATGGGGCATCACCGGATGGCCCGAAGCGACAGCCTACGCGGCGTCGAAATCCGGGCTCGTGTCGCTGGTGAAGACGCTCGCACGCGAACTGGCCCCACGCAGGATCGCTGTGAACGCCCTGGCGCCGGGGGTCATATCTACGCCTCAGCTCCAGGTCGACGCGTCCGCAGCCGGCGTGCCGCTGGAAGAGATGATCGACCGGTATGCATCGGAGATCCCCGCGAGGCGCGTCGGCCAGCCCGAGGAAGTCGCCCAGGCCGTCGCCCTCCTCGCTGACCCGACACTGGGAGCAATGACGGGACAGACGATCCAAATCAACGGAGCTGCGCTCCGCTGCCGAGTTTGACTCCGGAAGGGAGTTCAATGACCACCGAAACCATGCCCGACCCCCTCGCAGCCCACCTCCGAACGTCGGACGGCGTCGTGGGCCAGGTCGATCCTCAGACCGTCCCCAGATGGGCCGGACTGACGACTTTCGCCCGGCTCCCACGCCACACCGACGTCGAACGCTTCGACGCCGCAGTGGTCGGGGTGCCGTTCGATGCAGGCGTGACCTACCGTTCGGGCGCACGGTTCGGGCCGCAGGGCATCCGCACCGCGTCGCAGCTGCTGAAGCCCTACAACCCCGCCCAAGATGTCATGCCCTTCGAAGCATTCCAGGTGGTGGACGCCGGCGACATCATCGGCAGCCCATTCGACATCGCTGAAGCAATGCGCCAGATCAGGGGTGGGGCAAGCGAACTGCTCGACGCCGGCGCGAAACTCATCGTGCTGGGAGGAGACCACACGGTCGCCTACCCGGTCCTCCAGGCACTCCACGCGGTGCACGGACCCGTCGGGCTCCTTCATTTCGATGCCCATCTGGACACATGGGGATCCTATTTCGGTGCTCAGGTCACGCATGGGACGCCCTTCAGGCTCGCAACCGAGCAGGGCCTCGTCGACAACAACCGCCTGGCACATGTCGGCCTCAGAGGTGGCCTGTACTCGAGAACCGACCTCGCGGACGACGCCGACCTCGGCTTCACAGCCATCCACTGCTCGGACATCGACCGCATCGGAACCGAAGGGGTCGTGGACCGGATCCTCGGCAGGCTCGCTGGCGGTCCCGTGTATGTGTCGATCGACATCGACGTGCTCGACCCGGGAATCGCGCCAGGCACAGGGACTCCCGAGTTCGGCGGCCTGACCGGCCGAGAGATGCTGAGGATCCTCCGGGGTCTCGGCGGACTCAATATCGTTGGAGCCGACATTGTGGAAGTCGCCCCTCCCTACGATCATGCCGAGGTCACATCGCTGGCAGCTGCGAATCTGGCGTACGAACTCCTGTGCCTGATGGCCAGCCAGCAATGATCAACTACCCAGGAGATCGGCGCGTAGCTGCCAGCTTCTCCTTCGACGTCGACGCCGAATCCGCCGTCCTCTTCGGCGCCCCCCAGAACGCTCAGCGGATGAGCCTCATGTCGCACCAGGCCTACGGGCCGCTGACGGGCGTGCCCCGCATCCTCGACATACTGGAGCGCCACAGAGTCACCGCGACGTTCTTCGTCCCAGGGGTCACTGCTCTCCGGTACCCCGAGACGGTCAAGGCAATCGTCGGCGCAGGACACGAGATAGGTGTCCACGGATACCTCCACGAAGAGCTGCCCAGCCTGTCCCCCGCAGAGCGCAAGGACACGCTCCTGCGCTCCATCGGGGTGATCGAACGGGCATCCGGCCAGCGACCCACAGCCCACCGCGCGCCAATGTGGGAGATGACCTGGGACTACCCCGAGCTCCTCGCACAGGAGGGTTTCCTCTACGACTCCAGCCTCATGGACTCGGACCACCCGTACGAGCTAGCGACCAGCGAAGGGAGCCTAGTCGAACTTCCTTTGCACTGGGGGCTCGACGACTGGGAGCAGTACTGCTACCTCCCCGGCGTATCAGGCACCGGGTACATCGCCGAGCCCGACGTAGCGGCACGGCTTTGGCGGTCCGAACTCGAAGGCATGCGCGCCTTCGGAGGACTCTGGATTCTCACGAACCACCCATTCCTCTCCGGGCGTCCAGGAAGATCTCTCGCTTTAGACAGGCTGATCGGCGAAGTGACCGCGATGGAGGACGTGTGGACCGCGTCCTTGGGTCAGATTGCACAGCACGTCCGATCCCTCGGGCTCACACCGCGCAAGGTCTCCGAGTTCGAGGGGTAGCCGGGAACAGCGCCAGCTCGGAACGAGCCCCCTCATTGTTGTGTGTCCGCGTGTACGCGTGGCCTGGTCGTGCCGCCGTGCGCGCTCGATGTCAGTGGTGCGAGGCCGCGTGTCTCGTATCGAAACATAGGAGTTTCGGATGACTGCAAATTCAAATCCAAATGTTCCAACGAGCGCCCTGCCCTGTGGGCGGGTGCCGGCTCGCGCTGTATCGGTCCTTCGACAGCGGGAGAAGTAAGATGACGCTCCGACCCGAAGCAGAGACCGCCGTGGAATCCGAACCGGCCCGCAAGAGCGCCGTCGAGCACAGGTCGATCGAGTTCATTCCGCTCGACGAACGCCATGGCACAGTCCGCAGCCTGTTCACCCTGTGGTTCGGCGCGAACATGCAGATCACGACGATCGCCGCTGGCGCGATCGCGATTTCCATCGGAGTCCCGCTGCCCTGGGCGATCGTCGCCTGCATCTTGGGGAACCTCATAGGAGCGGTGTTCATGGCGCTCCACTCGGCGCAGGGCCCCCTTCTCGGCATACCCCAGATGATCCAGAGCCGGGCCCAGTTCGGCTTCTACGGGGCGGTGCTCCCGATCGTCCTGGTGATCCTGATGTACGTCGGGTACTTCGCCAGCAGCGCGGTCCTGGGCGGGCAGGCGCTTGCCAGCTGGACCGGGCTTCCCGTCGACCTGAGCATCGTCCTCGTCAGCTGTGTCGTCGTCGTCCTGACGGTCTTCGGATACCGGCTCATGCACGCAGCAGAGAAGTGGATCTCGCTGCTCACTCTGGTCGCCTTCGGGATCCTGAGCGTGGTGATGTTCGGGAGCAACGGGCTGGGCCATGCGTGGACGGCGGGGAGCTTCGAGTTCGGCCCCTTCCTCCTGGCTGTGGCCATCGCTGCGACCTGGCAGCTCACCTATGCCCCCTACGTCGCGGACTACTCGCGGTACCTTCCCCCGAGCACCAAGGTCGGAGCCTCCTTCTGGTACACCTATGCCGGGACTGTCATTTCCAGCATCTGGATGTTCATCCTGGGCGCGGTAGGCGCGGCGACGGCCGGCGACGCCTTCCAAGGCGGCTCCGTCGACTTCCTCGTCGGGCAGGTCGGCGGCTTCAGCTGGTTCTTCTTCGCGGTCATCGTCGTCGGGATCGTCGGTGTGCAGTCCCTGAACTTGTACGGCCTCTACATGTCCATCTCGACCACGCTGAACTCGCTCTTCAAGGTCCGTATCCGTTTCAACGTCCGCGTCGCCCTCATCCTGGTCTCCGCAGTGATCGCCACGGGCCTGGCTGTGGCGGGGCGGACGAACTTCCTGGACAACTTCACGAACTTCATCCTGCTGCTGGCCTACTTTCTGATCCCCTGGACGTCGATCAACCTCGCCGACTTCTATCTGGTGAGGAAGGAGAAGTACAGCCTCCAGGCCATTTTCGATCCCAAGGGGGAGTACGGCGGGGTCGACTGGCGTTCGTTGACCGCCTATTTGGTGGGCGTGGCCATCGAGGTCCCCTTCGTGAACTCAGATTTCTTCCAGGGACCGATGGTCAACCTGCTGGGCGGGGCGGATATCTCTTGGATCTTGGGGATCTTCGCCTCCGGCGGGGCGTATGTCTTCCTCATGCGCAAATACCCGGCCAGGAAGAAGTACCCAGCTGCCGAGTCTGCTGAATTCGCTGCCGGCGAAGTCCACTAGGGCTCATCCAACCCGTCAGGGGGCCGGTCCACACATCAGTGTGTGGACCGGCCCCCTGACGGCTTCGCTCGGCTCCGAGGACCCCTCCGCCGCCGGAGGACCGTGTAACCAACAGAAACTCCCAAGGTTCCAGGAATCAACCCGGGGTTGGCCAGCGGCAGCGGCCGGCAACCCCGGGTTGATTCCTTCCCTTGGATCAGCGGCCGAGCGCGGTGAATGCTGCGTCGTAGATGTCGATGGCGCGGGCGACCTCGTCTGGAGTGACGACGGCCGGTGGGACGACGTGGATCCGGTTCTCGGCGGTGAAGGGCAGAAGGCCGCGGGCGACGAGCTCGGTCTTGACCTGGGCCATGAAAGCCGCGGAGACGGGCTGCTTGGTCTCGGGGTCTTCGACGAGCTCGAGGGCCCAGAACACCCCGGTCCCGCGGACCTCGCCGATAACCGCGTGCTCGGCAGCGAGGCGGCGGAGCCCTGGCTCGAGGTGATCGCGTCCGATGCGGGCAGCGTTGCCGATGATGTCCTCGTCCTCGAACGCTTCGATGGAGGCGACGATGGAGGCGGCCGCGAGGGGGTGGCCGGAGTAGGTCAGGCCTCCGGGGAAGACGCGCTCGTCGAAGGTGGAGGCGATGTCGTCGGAGATGATGACTCCGCCCACGGGGACGTAGCCGGAGTTGACGCCCTTGGCGAAGGTGATTAGTCGGGGCGGACGTCGAAGGCGTCGAAGGCGAACCATTCGCCGGATCGGGCGAAGCCGGCCATGACCTCGTCCAGGATCAGGACGATCCCGTGCTCGTCGCACAGGGCGCGGACCCCGGCCAGATAGCTGGGCGGCGGGACGAGGATCCCTGCGGTCCCGGGAATGGTCTCGAGCAGGACGGCAGCCACGGACTGTGGGCCCTCGAGTTCGATGACGCGGCGGAGGTGGTGCAGGGCGCGCTCAGCCTCCTGCTCGGGGGTCTGGGACCAGAATTCGGAGCGGTAGAGGTAGGGGCCGAAGGCGTGGACGTGGCCGCGGGCGTACTCGTTGGGGATACGGCGCCAGTCGCCGGTGGCGTCGATCGCACCACGCTGTACCGGTCTCTCCCAGCCGCTGCAGCTTCCTCAGGCACCCTCTGATCACAGCACCGCCCAAGGCGCGTCCTGCGGCGACGAATCTAGTTTTGTCCGCTCTCGATGCCATGGTCGGCCTCACCGGGACCGACGCTAGGACGGATCGTGACATGTCACGTATTACTCGCGCCCTCTGATTCATCAAGCCTCATCGGCGGTGCTTGTGACCGTTTGCGTTTCTGTGACGCCTTGATGTTGCTCCTTTGCTGCGAGTAGCTCAGCTACTCGTCGTTCCCCGCTCTTCCAGCATCCACTCTTCGTAGGCCTCGTCTTCTTCCCGCTGGACCTCCTCTGCGGCTTCGAGGTCTGAACGGAATCGCGCGAGAAATCCGGGCTCAGGTGGCAGCGGTTGGCCCTTGATGTGGGCTTCCATTCTAGGATCGAGCCACCTCTCGATTTCGTTGACGATCGAGTCCATGGGGCGGCCCACGTAGTAGTGGAAATGTGAGGGGGGAAAGACAAAGCGCCTGGGCGCGGGGACGGTATGACACCGAGGCGGGCGTGGAGCTGCTGATCCGCCAGGGCAGCGCAATCTACGACGGTGTCCCCTGGATCGACCGCGAAGGTGACATCGCTTCGGTCGACGTGGACAAGCTCCTCTACGAATCCGGCGTCTGGTCCGGCGGTGAGCAGCGCGTGGTGCGCATCGCCGTCTCGCTGCTCGTCGGCCCCGCTGTGGACCTGTCGGAGGCCACCACTCTGGACCGCCGGAATCTTGCACTGGTCCTTGCCGCGATCGCGCACGCGGCCGGCTCGCATGAAGACGCAGACCTCCGGTACGACGGCCAGGGGAACCCACGGGCACCGTCCGGCTTGAATCCCTCTACCCCTGGCCCGCCTGACGCCAGCCGCCCAGTCCGGCTTTCCAGCTCATCCCAGAAGCCGACGG
>NZ_SSCL01000026.1 GCF_005876955.1 Sinomonas gamaensis | reverse complement strand
CCTACCTCGACGCCATCGCCTTCGAGATGAACAACCGGCCACGCAAGGCACTAGGCTTCAGGACACCGCGAGAAGTCTTCCTCGAAGACCTCGCAGCAGCCGTTGCCAACACTCCTTGAGACCGCCCTTCAACCCGTGGATCGGCGTCGCCGCTGTGGCCGTGATTGCAGTGGTGAAGCTACGGCTGCAGGCTTCGGTCGGAGACGCTCCCGAGGTCGGTCGGCCGCCATGATCTGAACGGCACTCCGCGGACGCCCAGCGGGACCTGGGGCGGTCAGATGGAAACCGCGGTCAACGAGACCCTCGACCGGCTTTGCCAGAACCCGGAATGAAAATGCGAGCAGACCAAATGGCTCGAGGCTAACCAAGCTTCACGTCAATCTGATCGGCAGCCCTCCATGTTTCCCAAGCTCCGGCCGCTAGCGGCGACGGCTTCCTCGCTCATCCTCGTCATCGCCCTCTCGGCCTGCTCAGCCATCCAGACGGCACCAGCTCCGACGAGCACCGCCGCCCCCACTGCCAGTGTCGCGGCAGCCATGGACTCCCTGGACCAGCGGATCGCTGGGCTCATGGCAGACGGCGCTATCGCGGCAACCGTGCAGGTGCGGTGGCCCGGCGGGGAATGGTCCCATGCCTACGGTGTCCGCGACCTCGACTCCAGGAGCGCCGCTCAGCCCAGCGACCTCGTGCAGATCGCAAGCGTCACCAAGACCATGACAGCAGTCGCCGTCCTCAAACTCGTCGATGACCACCTCATCGGCCTCGACGACCCCGTGAACGACATCATCCCCGGCTTCAAGGACGTACTGCACCCACCCGCCCCGATCACCGTCCGCGAGCTGCTCGGCCACACCTCCGGCGCGCCGGACTTCTTCGACGCGCTGTTCTCGAACCCGGATGTCCGACCGGTCCTCGCCGTCAAAGCCACGCCCCGGAAGCTCTTCGAACTCGCGGGCAGGCTCCCATGGGACCCCTCGAGCATCGGCAAGTTCAGCTACTCCAACACCGGCTACGAGGCATTGGGGCTGTTGGTTGCGACGCTCCGCCACAAGCCCTTCGCCCAAGTCCTGCGCGAGGAGGTCATCGACCCGGTCGGGCTCAAGGACACCACGGCCGAGAGTGCCAACCTCGGTGACCCCCGGACCATCCACGGCTACATCACCCTCCGGGGCGAACGCCTGGATGTCACGGACAACGCATGGCTGGCCGGATCAGCAGCGGGCGGGGTCACCTCGACGGTCGCCGACGTGAACACCTTCTTCGCGGACCTCTTCCAAGGCAGGCTCCTCTCGGCCGAGTCCCTGTCCGCGATGAAGGAGAGGCTCAGCCCCGGCTACACCCTCGGACTCTGGACCTCCGCCGACGGATGCACCGGAGGGACGAGATTCGAAGGCCACGGAGAATTCTGGTCCTACCTCGCCGTCGCCGTGTCCTCGGCAGACGGGCAATACGTGGCCACCTTGCACGTCACTCCACCCGCCCTCCCCTCAAGCGTCGAGGACCCCAAGAGCGACGACCAGCGCGACCGCATGCAGGTCCTGATGCAGTCGGCGCTCACGGAAGCGCTGGACCGACTCTGCCTCCGCCAGTACTGATAGCGGCGCGTTCGGCCCGGGAAGAGAGTGCCGAAGACTGTCGGGCAGGCCGGCCCGGCCGCTTGGCTCATCCAATGATGACCGAGAGGACGCCAGCCCAGGAAACCATGCTGCGCCTTCTGAGGGCGGCGGAGGTCCGACCCTGGGACGGGGGAATGCCGAGGACCGCGAGCACCTCTCCCTTGGCAGCCTGTGCGCCTCGACGAGCACTACGCCGAGGAGGGACAAGCGCAGGTGAT
Organism: Sinomonas gamaensis; assembly: GCF_005876955.1. Taxonomy (GTDB): domain Bacteria; phylum Actinomycetota; class Actinomycetes; order Actinomycetales; family Micrococcaceae; genus Sinomonas; species Sinomonas gamaensis. The sequence continues at coordinate 29,554 of NZ_SSCL01000026.1, read as the reverse complement.
CGCCCACTTCCCTCGAGGAGCTCCTCTGGGGATCCGCGATACCGTTCGTGCTCGTCGAGGACGGCTCGGGTCATCGGTCGGGCCAGCCTATCGTCGATCGTGACGGCCACAGGATCGCCGAGGGGGACAAGGGCACGAGATGAGCCAGACGATCGGAGTCCTCATGGAGATCGCCCGGGACGGGGCTCGGACTGCGCTGCGTCGAGGTCGCGACGGTGCTCCGCAACGTGCCCTCCGAGCGGGCGCTGGAGAGGAGAACGGCTTGGAGTTCTGCCGGGGTCGCCCGAGAGTACCTGCGGATCGCAGGATCATGGCAGGACCACCGCAAGTACGAGCGAGTCCTCTGGCCCGCAGTGGACCTTGGTGCGGTTCCGGTGTGTGGGGGCGCGCCCTAAAATTGAGGTGCTGGGGTACGGTGCCGGTACGAGGCCTGGCCGGGCGCGGCGCCGACTACGGCCGAGCCCCCTTTCACCGCACCCCTTTGATCGGCGGCTTCCCATGAGCCCCAAGAACTATGTCGTCGCTGCCGCAGCCGCGACCGCCATCGCCCTCGCAGGCTGCGGATACAACAACACCCGCGACACCACTGCGTCGTCAGCTGCCCCCTCTGCCACCGCTTCGATCGAGCAGCAGGCGAAGCTGTTCATGGACCAAGGTGCGGTGGCCGCCGTGGTCCAGGTCAGCTGGCCCGGCGGTGAATGGTCCAAGGCGTGGGGCGTCCGCGACCTTGACTCGAAGGCTCCCGCGCAGCCCACCGACCGGGTGCCGGTGGCCAGCGTGACCAAGACGATGACCGCCGTGACCGTCCTCAAAATGGTCGACGACCACCTCGTCGGCCTCGACGACCCGGTCAACGACGTCATCCCCGGGTTCACTGCATGGCTCCACCCACCCGGTCCCATCACCGTGCAGCAGCTGCTCAACCACACCTCCGGGGTCCCCGAGGTCAACGATGCACTCCCGCAGACCGCGGACTTCCGCCCGCTGTACGCCCAGACCCTGACGATGGAGCGCGGCCTGCAGCTCGCAGGCACGCTGCCCTGGCCGGCAGCCGCAGTCGGTCGGTTTGCCTATTCGAACACCGACTACCTCGCCCTCGGCCTCCTGGTCCAGACATTCAGGCACAAGCCCTTCGCCCAAGTGGTACGCGAGGAGGTGCTCGAGCCGCTGGGCATGACGAACACGAGCCTGTCGGATCATCTCGACGTCCACGAGCCCGGTCTCATCCACGGCTACGTCACGCTCCACGGGCAGCGCGCCGACGCGGCCGACTCGTCGTTCTGGGCCGGCACCCCGGCTGGCGGGGCGACCTCGACGGTGGCGGACATGAACCGCCTCATGGCCGGCATCTTCCAGGGAAAGGCCGTCTCCGCGGAATCGCTGCGGGCGATGGAGACAAGCCCCGTCTCCGGCCTCCCGTACGGGCTCGGGGTCTGGATGCACTCGGACGGGTGCTCGCCCGGGAACCGGTACGAGGGCCGCGGCTCGTTCTGGGGGTACCAGACCATCGCGGTCACGAGCGCCGATGGCCGGTACCAGGGCGCGATGACGGTCGCCGTGCCGCCAATGCCGACTGAGCTCGAGGACCCATCGGCCGACAGCAGGCGGAACCTCCTGTCGGGTCAGATTGAATCCGCCCTCAACGAGACCCTCGACCGGCTCTGCAAGTCATCGCATTAGGAGCCGTTCCCCATGCCCGCCCGAACCCGGTCCGCCTTCTGCACGGCGGCTGCCGCCCTCGTGCTCGCCCTCACCGCCTGCACGAGTCCCGCCGCAGCGCCCTTGCCGAGCCCGCTGCCGTCGCCGAGCGATTCCCCGACCGGGTACCTCGACGCGGTGCTCCAGTCGCTCGTCGATCAGGGTGCAGTCTCTGCAGTGGTGCAGGTGCGCTGGCCCGGGGTGGAATGGTCCAAGGCCTACGGGGTCCGCGACTTGGACACGAAGGTGCCTGCCCAGCCCCGGGACCGGATCCAGGTCGCCGACCTCACCGAAGTCCTGGTCGCGCCGGCGGTCCTGCACCTGATCGAGGAGGGCCGCATCGAGCTCGGGACCCCGGTCAACGGGTTGATCCCCGGATTCGAGCAGACCCTCCACCCGCCCGGGCCGGTCACCGTCTGGCAGCTGCTCACCCACGAATCCGGCATCCCCGAGTTCCAGGACGCACTCTTCCAAGGGACCGACCTGAACTCAGCGCTCACGCAGCACATCACCCTCCAGCACGCACTCGAACTGGCCGGGACGCTCCAATGGCACCCCTCCGATGTGGGCAAGAACCACTACTCCTCCACCGACTACATGGTGCTCGCGCTGCTGCTGCAGACACTCCGCGGCAAGCCCTTCGCCGATGTGCTCCGCGATGAGGTCATCGGCAGGCTCGGACTCCAGCACACCTCGACAGGCCTCCTCAACGTGAACGACCCCGACCTGCGCCACGGGTACATCACCATCCACGGCCAGCGTCGGGACGATACCGAGAACACCAACACCGTAGACACCCCACTCGGCGGGATCTCGACCGTCGCCGACCTGAACGCGTTCTACGCCGCGCTCCTGCAGGGCAAGGCCGTCTCCCCTGCGTCGCTGAAGGAGATGAAGAAGCCCTCCGGAAGCGCCCCCTTCGGCATGCTGAACATCTGGCCGGACAAGTGCTCGGGCGGAAGCCGGTACGGCGGCGTCGGCGGGATCTTCTGGGAGTGGCTCACCGTCTCGATCAGCAGCGACGACGGGCAGTATCAGGCCAGTGTCAGCGTCGTGGCCCCGCCCCTGCCCACACATCTGGAGGACCCAGCGACGGATGCAAAGCGGTTGGGCATGATCGCCAAGATCCAGGGCGCGGTCAACGCGGCCCTGGACAGGCTCTGCCACTGGAGGGGATGAGCCCTCCCGTTATCCGACGGGGTGCCCATGCAGGCAGTGGTCCTGCCCCGGCGGGATCTCGTGGCCTTGGATGCAGGTCCTCTCCGGGGGCCGCGGCCGGTCGTGGGAGCTGAGGAAGATGCTGCTGTAGCCGCGCTCGATCCCCTCGTCCTCGCGCTTGAGCCACTCCCCCAGATGGATCCCGTGGTGCTGTTTCGCCTGCTTCGCCGGGTCCTCCGGCCTGTCAGATTCATGTGTCCGATGCCCGGAAGGATTCTTCGCCATGGCACTCGCGACCTTCGATGAGATCGTCCCTGCTCGGGTGCAGAGAGGAAACGGTGCAACGAGCGTAGGCCTTCGGCGCAGGCCCGGCAATCGGCCAGGAGGCCCTCACGTGCTGCACGGAGCCCACTGAAGGACTATCTGCACATGGCCGCCGCCTTCGCGTGCAAGGCCTCCTCCATCCGCTGCACCAGGGCAGGGACCCTTGCCGAATCGAGTGGGGACGAGGGCAGGGCCATGGTGACGCTGACCTGCTGTCTGCCGTCCTCGGTTGCCGCCGAGAGGATCGCGTACGGGCCGCCCCCGCCGGACGCAAGCACGTGCCGGGTGACCGGACACAGATCCGCGGTGTACATGCCGACCTCGTAGGGCTCACCGGCAGCCATCAGCTTCCAGCTCTCCTGGCTGAGGAGCTTCCCGGTCGTGAGCGCGGCGAGGGACCTGTCCATGTCGACGACGGTGCTCAGGACCCCGGCATCCCCGGACCCGGCGAAGGCGTCATCGCGTGTCAGGTCCACCCGGGTTCCTCCTGAGACGACGTAGCCGTGGAGCATCGGCTCCGGCGGCTGCCCCGGGACGGCGACCAGGGAGCTGGCCATCCCCGAGGGATCGAAGACGTCCGCATCGAGTACCTCGGCAAGCGGCTTGCCCCGCAGCCGCTCCACGAGCCAGGCGAGGACTTCCCAATCCGTTGTCGACCGCATGGCGCGGGTCGCCGGGTAGGGCGGCGCCGCCGCCGAGGGGGCCATGCGGAGCCTTTGCTCGAAGGTCAAAGGGGTCGTGCGCAGGTTCTCGGCCGGGTGGATGCGAGCAGGGCAGGGACGTAGTCCGGGAGCCCGGTCCGGCTCCCGAGCAGTTCACGGAGCGTGGTGCGGTCCCAGCCCGGGAATATGGCCGAGAACTCTGGCAGATGGTCTTCGATCCGGTCGTCGAGACCGACCATGTGCTCTTCGACGAGCTTCATGACCGCCGCCACTGAGAGCATCATCGTCCCCTCGCCGGACACCCAGAGCCTGTCCCCAACGTCTGCCTTGGCCCCGGAATCGAGGTTGCTGACACCGACCGCGTGGTAGGCCTCGTGCTCACCGTCGCGGACGTGGAATACGACGGCTTGGGCTCTCTGGGACATCTCAGCGAGGCAGGGCCCACTGGGCGTCGGACGAGGGTCGAGGCCCCGACTCCAGACAGGAGGCATCTGCTGCTGGTGGGAGCCTCCGGCCCGTCTTCGCGCCCCACGCTCCCGTGCCAACGACTTGGGAATCCGTTGTGGAGGTCCCTTCGGCGGCCCGCACATTTTCATGTGAACAGCCATTGACGCCAAAAGCATATTGGTGTCAACTGGTATTGCCATGAAAAGCAGCCGGGGCTATATGATGCGTTCGCGTGCTGACGCCGTCGAAGGGAACCGCCAGCGGATCGTCCGCGCGATGTTCGACCTCGCGGAAAGCAAGGGGATCCCGGAGACGTCCCTCGGAGATGTCGCGGCGGCCGCTGGGGTGAGCGTGCAGACGATCCTTCGGCAGTACGGCAGCCGCGAGGGCCTGATCGAGGCAGCGATCCAGTACGGCAGCCAGCGGGTGGTTCAGGAACGCGCAGCGCCGGTCGGAGACGTGGGGGCGGCGGTGAGAGTGGTGGTTGACCACTATGAGGAGCGCGGGCGATCCACTCTGCGGATGCTGACCCAGGAGTCGACGTATCCTCAGGTCGCTGCAGTCACGCAGGTTGGACGGGATGTGCACCGGAAGTGGGTCGCTGACGTCTTCGAACCATACATCGGTGCCGATGAGAGGCTGATCGACCTCCTGGTCGTGGCGACGGACGTCTACACGTGGAAACTGCTGCGGCTCGACCGCGGCCTCCCACGCACGGAGACGGAAGAGCGGATGAGGGCGCTGGTCTCTGCCGTCCTCTCGAGTGCCGACGGCGAAGGAGGCCGATGATGGGATCCATCCTCTTTGCGACCTGGGACGGCGGAGGCAATGTCCCACCCGCGCTGGCTCTGGCCGCCGAGCTGGCCAGCCGCGGGCACAGCGTCCATGTCGTCGGCCACTCGAGGCAATCCGGAGCTGCGGAAGCGGCCGGTTTGGAGTTCACCGCCTACTCGACGATGCCGCCCGTCGGCCCGAAGGCCGAGGCGTCGCTCCCAGCGATCATCAACCTCTTCGGGGACCGGGACCTGGGAGCGCAGGTGGCGGCGGCCGCAGAAGAGTGCGGGGCCGACACCGTCGTCGTGGACTGCCTCCTTTGGGGCGTCATGGATGCCATGGCTACAAGGGGCATCCCCTACGTCGTCCTCGAGCACCTTTACGATGCTTTCCTGCGTGGTCCCCACCTCAGAGGGCCGATCGGTCTCGCAATGCGGCTGAAGGGGCTGAATCCCAGGCGCCTGCTCGACGGCGCGAGGCACTGCATCGTCGCCTCGCTGCCCGAGCTCGACCCGGCCGGCGCGCGCGCGACCCCGCCGAACCTGACCCACACGGGCCCGTTTGTGGCTGGCGAGCCCTCCGCGCCGCGAACCCCGACCGTCTTGGTGAGCCTGAGCACCTTCGGGTACCACGGACTGGCCTCGGTCTGGCAGCACACTCTCGACGCCGTAGCCGACCTGCCGATCAGAGTGGTCGCAACAACCGGACCGGCGATCGAATCATCTGCCCTGACCGTCGGGGCGAACACGGACCTGGTCGAATGGGCCCCACACAGGGAGCTCATGCCCGAGGTCAGCCTGGTCATCGGCCACGGCGGGCACTCCACCACTATGCTCGCCCTCGCCCACAGCCTGCCCCTGCTCGTGATGCCCGTATTCAAGCCGGTCGATCAAGTCATGGTGGGAACGTCCCTGCAGTCCAGCGGAGCAGGGATCCTCCTCAAGAAATCCGCTTCCAAGGAACGGATCCGCCGCGCCGTCGTCGACATCCTCTCCGATCCGGCGTACCGAGGCGCGGCGGCTGAGCTCGGCACGCGCATCAGGAGAATGGCCGGCCTCACCCGGGCTGCCGATCTCCTCGAACCCCTCCTGGACGGCAGGGGTCCGGAGGGCAGCACGAACTGATCCGGTGTGAACCGGTCCAAGCCCCTTCGTTGACCGTAGCGTCACGTGGAACTCGCGGCGGGAGGACGGTGTGCGGAGTCAGGGCCCTGTAGGGGTGTCGAGTGCCCGAGCCCGGAGATAAGCCAGGACCGCGAGGACGCGGCGGTGCTCGTCTTCTCCTGCACCGGCCAGTCCGAGCTTGGGCAGGATGCTGGCCACGTGGGTCTCGACGGTCCGGGCTGTGAGCCAGAGACGTCGGGCGATGGCTCCGTTGGTGAGGCCTTCCGCCATCAGGGAGAGCACCTCGAGCTCGCGGGGAGTGAGCCGGGCGAGGGGGTCGGCGGGGTGCCGGCCGGAAATGAGCCGGGAGACGACCTCGGGATCCAGGGCTGTCCCCCCGCGGGCTACCCTGTGCAGCGCGTCGAGGAAGTCGTCGACGTCGAGGACGCGGTCCTTGAGCAGATAGCCGAAGCGGCCTCCCGCCACGAGGTCCACGGAGTGCAGTGTCTCGATGTGCTGTGAGAGCAGCAGGATGCCGAGCCGGGGATGCCGGGAGCGGATCCGCTTCGCCGCCCGGGCGCCGTCGTCCGTATGATCGGGGGGCATACGGACGTCGATGATCACCACGTCGCATGGGGTGGTCTCGACGGCGGACTCGAGCGAGGGCGCATCGCCTGCCTTCGCTGCGACGTCGAGGCCCCGGTCCGTGAGCAGGCTTGCGAGTCCCTCTCGGAAAAGGGTGGAGTCCTCGCCGATCACGACGCGCATGGCAGTACCGCCTCGACGAGGGTCCCCGCGTGGGCCGGGCTGTGGATGCGCAGGGTGCCCCCTGCCGCGGCGACCCGGTCGGCGACCCCGGAGAGTCCCGCGCCGTCGGCCTTCGCCCCGCCGCACCCGTCGTCGGTGACGCGCACGGTGAGGAACGAGTCCGCCCCTGCCACTTCGACTCCGATCCGGGCGGGGCCCCCGTGCTTGACGGCGTTGGCGACGGCCTCGGCGATGACGAAGTAGGCAGTGGTGGCGACGTCGTCGGGGAGGTCGCCGGTGCGCACGTCGATGGCGATGGGGATGGGCGAGGAGCGGGTGAGGCTCGCCAGCGCTGGGGCGAGGCCGTCGTCGAGGCAACTGGGCCTGAGGCCGTGGGCGAGGGCACGCAGCTCGGCGACCGCGGTGGCGAGCTCCGCAACCGTCTCATCCAGCAGGCCGTCGACGTCGACGTGGCCCGCCTTCAAACGTCCTTGGGCAATCCGAAGTGCCATGCCGAGGCTCACAAGGCGTTGCTGGGCGCCGTCATGCAGATCCCGCTCGAGCCGCTCCCGCTCGGCGTAGCTGGCCTGCTGCAAGCGCTTTCGGCTCGCCTCGGCCTCGTGGAGTGATTGGCGCACCTCGATCCTGAGTCGGGTGACCTCGACGAGCAGGGCCGACGCCGCCGCGACCTCGCGCAGGAGTGCGGGACTCGTGTGCGCGGCACCGTAGATCGAACCGATCGTGCGGCCGTCCAGAACCACGGGAATCGCGGGGCCTTGGACCGGAGCGGGCGGAAGGGGTTCGCTGCCGACGCCAATCAGGCCCTGTTGCCCGGGCACCACGAAGCCGAGGCGCAGCGCCGGCTCTGCGAGGCCGGACCTCAGCGCCGCCTCAAGGTCCTCAGGCACTCCGGCACCTGAGTGCGTGCGGGAGGCGAGCTGGGCGATGGCCTCGAGCGTCTTCGTCCGGGCCGGATACACCCAACGGTCGACGGCGGTGCGCAGCCGCCTGCGCAGGGGGGCGAGCGCGGCGGCGGCGACCGCCGTCGTCAGGGCGGCAACCAGTGGCGACGCTCCCCCGACCGCGACCCCGGCCGCCGTCACGCCTGCCGTGTAGACGATCAGGAGCCCGACCGTCATGGCACCGTAGGTGAGGGCCGCGCTCGTGAGCCGCTCGACGTCGTAGAGCCGGTGCCGCAGCACTGCGGTCGCGGCGGCGGCGGGGATGGCGATCCACATAGCGGCCAGGCCGATCCCCGCGAGGGCTGGCCCTCCGAGGGTGAGGTAGCTGATCCAACACAGGACCAGGGTTGCTGGGAGGGTCCCGGCGGCGAGGGCGAACCACTTCAGCTGGGCGCGCTCGACCGTGCTCCTCGAACGCCGGTACCGCAGGACAAGGGCAGACGCGCTCGTCGCCAGCACTGCGAGCCAGGCGAAGAGCAATGCGAAGGCCACGATCATGTAGGGCACCATCCAGGCCCCGGACGGGACCCCGAACACGTGCTCACTTTGCGTGAACGGCGCAGGGAAGGGATCGGGGCTCATGCCCGCAGCGACCTCGAAGGCCACCGGCAGGACCAGCACGCCCCAGACCACTCGCCTCCACGCCCGGGACAGCAGCCGCCCAGTCGGGAAGTACAGCATGAGCAGTGCGGGCGCGACGTAGATCCACATCCACAGGCCCGGAATGAAGGTCACCACGAGGTCCGAGACTGGCAGCGCACCTGGCCGATGGGCCAGGGCATCCGGGTAGAGGCCTGTGAAGGCGATGAGTCCAGGCGGGACCCCGAAGAGGCACAGGAGGGGTCCGACGACGTTCCCGGACGCCCGACGCATCACGAACCACCCGAGCACGAGAGAGGGCACCGCCAAGATGACGGCGGCTCCCGCGATGAGCGCGTCCTCGAGCGCGCGTGTCATGAGCGCGAGGACGGCGCTTCCCACGAGGAGGACCACGGCCGCGGCCGTGGCGCCCCAGCCCAGGCTGCGCACCCGCCACACGCGTCAAGCGTAGGCTCCGTCGCGGCCTGCGGCCATCCGTGCAGGCACGGAGGAAAGTACCCGTGCCCACCACCATGACTAGCGCTCGAGCCCGCCGGACGCTGGAGGCAACGCTCCCGTTCGGGAGCCATCTGGAAGGGGCGAATCATGACATCGAAGGAAGACTCCACGGCTGTGGCGGCGGCCCGCTCCTTGCCCAGGGTTCGGGACCTTCGGACATTCTGGCGGCGCGCGTTGGCCGTGATCGCGCCCATTCCCGGGCTGGCCCTCGCGCTCGAGATCGGAGGCGCGCCCGGATCGCCCGGGGACGCCCCGGACCAACGGCTGAGCGCCTTTGCTGCCCACCTCGGCCAGGCGGACTTCTCGCTGTGGATGGGCGTTATCGCGATCCTGACTGCGGTTCCAGCGGTCATCGCTGCTGGCTGGGCGACCCGCCGGGCCGCGCCACGGCTGACGGTGGCCGGCGGGATGCTGACTCTGATCGGGTTCTCGCTCGCGCTCGACGTCGCGGACACGAGTTCGATCCTCTACGTCGCCGCGCGCGACGGGCTCAACCGGCAGGCCACCGCGCAGCTGACCCAGTTGGTCGGCGAGCATCCGGCTGCGATCGCGGCGCTGGTGGGCTTCTTGGTGGCGCAGGCGGCGGGCCTGCTCGTGCTTGGCATCGCGCTGTGGCGGACGCGCCTCGCGCCAAGATGGGCGGCCGCCGTATTGGCAGTGTCCGGCGTCGCTCACGTCCTCGCCCCGGGCAGCATCGGAAGCGGCCTCGCCTGGGCAGCAACCGGTGTCGGCTTCGCCGGGGCGTCCGTGGCACTCTGGCGCATGGGCGACGAGGACTTCGATCGACCACCAGTGGGGGCGGATCAGCCCGCTCAGGCGCAGGCCTCCGGCGTCGGCCGATTCGACGCCAGGTCAGTGTGGCGGGTGCTGCTCGCGCTGACCGCACCGATGACGGCCGTGGTGATCGCCGTCCTCCGCTTAGCGCTGCCCTACAACACACTGGACGATGCCCGAACCGTCTTCGAGCAGTCCCTCGCACACCAGACCTTCGACACCGTGGCGCTGTGGGCCGGACTGCTCCTGGCTCTGACCGCGGTCTGCGGCCCCCTCGCGGTCGTCTGGGTCAGCCGCAGGCGAACACCCATACTGGCATCCATCGGCGCGTTCCTCGCCGTCCCCGGGTTCATCGCCCTCGCGGGCCAGGGGTCGGCGCAGAACGTCATCACCCTCCTCGCCGCGCAGGGCAAGACGGACCCGGGCATCGCCTACACCGTGGCCGACGCCGTGCAGTCCCTGCCGCAGTCGGGCGCGCTCGTCGGCGTTTTCGTCTTCGGACACCTCATCGGCACGGTCCTTCTCGGCATGGCACTGTGGCGCTCCCACACCGTCCCGGCCTGGATCGCCTGGGCCCTGGCTGTATCGCAGCCGATCCACCTCCTCAGCGCGATGACCGGCAACCACCCCCTCGACCTCCTCGGCTGGGGCCTGACAGCCCTCGGCTTCGCGGCCGCCGGTCTGGCACTCCTGAGGATGCGCAACGACGAGTTCGACCTTCCACCGACCGCGGACCAGAGACCCTGACCTGCCCGGACTCGAAGCCCCGAGAACGTCCGCCGTGAGGAACGGCGGGCTCCAACGTGGTGGATTGGCGACGAGATCCGGGAACGGGATTCCTCCGTTGCCTCTTGAGCTGGCCGTTCTTTGCTCCTACGCTTGCCGAACAGCTTCCAGCAGCGGGCGTTGATCCGGCCCTTCCGCCCCGGGGACGCCCATGACACATTCAGAAGCCAGCGAGGCGCCGGCAGCGCTGGCTGCCGGCGCACCACCACAGCCATGTGGCACGGCCGGCGAAGGTATTGCCGATCTGTCCCCCGTCGATCTCGTGCTGGAGTACCTGGGCGTGGCCGATGCGATGGCGCGCCGGCTCTGGCGCCCCGGCCATCACCGGGACGACCTCCGTCAGGTCGCGCGCCTGGGCCTGGTCCATGCGGCACTTCACTACCGGGCAGAGATAGGGGAACGCTTCGTCCCCTACGCCGTGGCCACGATCAGCGGGGAGCTCAAGCACTACCTGCGGGACCAGTCCTGGGCCGTCCGTCCCCCTCGCGGGCTTCAGGAGCTCCGTCTGAAGATCAACTCGGCGCGTCCTGCCCTGACCCAGTCACTCGGGCACAACCCCACGGCAGCGGAGCTAGGCGACGCATTGGGCGTCCCCGCCGGCAGGATCAGGGAAGCCCTCCTCGCTGACGCTTCTTTTGTCCATGACGCCCTCGAGCAGTTCGACACCTCCGAGGGCGAGGAGGACCCTCGGGCCTTACCCATTACCTTCTAAGTGATCCCGGAATGCCGGGGTTGGTCGCTGAGTCCGGTATGACTTTTTTGCCCTGTCGTTCCATGATCCGGGGGGTGATGTCGCCGGACGCAGAGACGTCGGGTGACTGCTGATAGGGACGCGGCCGAGCCTTGCGCTCAGGTCTCTTCGTAATGTGGGTGCCAGGACCGGGCGTCGTGACAGCGGCCGAACCTGCCCTGCAAAGGAGACCCGAGACCGGTGGCTGGAGAAGTGGTAGACACGAGCGGCATCGCTGTCTGGTGCGGCCTGGACGTCGGCAAGGAGGAGCACCACGCGTGCGCCCTCGCCGCCGACGGCACGCGCCTGTTCGACAAGCCGCTCCCACAGGACGAGGCCAAGCTCCGCGAAGTCTTCACCAGCCTGCAGGCGCACGGGACGGTGCTGGTGGTCGTCGACCAGCCCAACACGATCGGCGCCCTCGCGATCGCAGTCGCGAGGGACTGCGGCTGCCAGGTCGCCTACCTGCCGGGCCTGGCCATGCGCAAGGCCGCCCGACTCTTGCCCGGGGACGCGAAGACCGACGCGCGAGACGCCTACGTGATCGCCACCTGCGCGCTGAAGATGCCCGACACGCTGCGGGCCGTCGATCGCGACAGCGAGGTCCTGGCCTCGCTGAAGGTGCTCTCCGGCTACGACGACGATCTCGCCCGCGAGTGCACCCGCTCGATCAACCGCCTGAGGTCCCTGCTGCTGCAGATCCACCCGGCGCTCGAGCGCGTCTTCGCCGGTACCAGGCTGACCAACCAGCTCACCTTGGACCTGCTTGTCCGCTACGGCGGCCCCACCGGGCTCCGCAAAGCCGGAGCGGCCAAGGTCCGGGCATGGGCCCGCAAGACCAAGCACCGCGGTGTGGACGGGCTCGTCGATGACGTGTTCGCGGCCCTTGAGCAGCAGAGCGTGACGGTGATCGGCACCGAGGCTGTCGAGACCGTCATCCCGCGCGTCGCCGCTTCGATCAAGTCGCTCAAGGCCGAGCGGGCCGAGCTCGCGAGCGAGGTCGAGAGGCTGCTCGATAACTTCCCTCTTCGCGAGGTCTTGATCTCGATGCCAGGAGTCGGGACCAAGACCGCAACGACCATCCTCCTGGCCATCGGCGACGCCTCCGCCTTCCCGACCGCAGCACACCTGGCCGCGTACGCCGGCATCGCTCCGGTCACGCGTCGCTCGGGCAAGTCGATCCGCGGCGAGCACCCCGCACGCTCCGGGAACAAGCAGCTCAAGAACGCTCTCTTCCGCTCCGCTTGGGTCGCATCGAACTGCGACCCCGACTCCGCGGCCTACTACCAGCGCAAACGCGCCGAGGGGAAGAAGCACAACGCCGCCGTCATGTGTCTCGCACGGCGCCGCTGTGACGTCATCCACGCCATGCTCCGCAACGGCACCCTCTACACACCCCGCACGCCCCGGACAGTGCCGACCGCCGCTTGACTAAACCCATAGGGACACCCCCCAGTTCCGGGATCCCGGCTTCGAGATCGTCGAGCAGCTGCTGGACCTCGAGCACGCGCTCAAGGACCTCAGCGAGGTGGATAGGCAGCTCCTGCACCTGCGGTTCGCCGCGAGATGACCCAGTCCGAAACCGCTGCGGAGCTCGGCGTGAGCCAGATGCAGGTCTCCCGCCTCATCCAACGGATCCTCGTCCGACTGCGGCACCAGGTGCAAGACTAGCGGCCTCCGGAAGGGACGCGAGGTCTGGCCTCCATCCCACAGGGAAGGGAACGTCGCCCGCGTCCGAGCACAGTCCCAAGCGAGCCTCATCCGGCATCCGTCCAACGCGTCCAGACCGCGCGCCTGAGGGACCGCACTGCGAGCATGCCGGAGGGCTTTTCGGTTCATGCAGGCGGAACCTGGCTGTCCATTGGCATGACCCGCAGGGGCGCAGGCCCGGCGCGGGGCCGGCGGAGCCGAAGGGTCTTTCGGGGCGCCGAGATCGACCTGCATGATCGAGTACGCCGTGCCGTCCGGGCCGAAGGAGACCGACGGGTCGGAGGCGCGGTCGTAGGCCGAGGGCCGCCCGGGGCGAAAGCGCTGAATGGTTGGGTGGTCTCGTTCCAGGCCTTCCCGCCGTTGATGGTGTAGCCGGCGACGAGCCCATGGGGAGCCGCCGTCGGACCAGTGGTCCTGCTGCCAGGCGCCGATGATGTTGTTGGGGTTTGTCGGGTTCACCGCGCGAGGGAGAGGGTCGAACCGTTCCGAAAGTGACACGCCGGACTGGCTTTGCCGTCGACTCGCCCTTAGCCGGTGAGCGGTCGTGGCGGCTAGGTTCAGGGGATGCGAGGGTCATCCATGCCCTCGCGCCAGCCAGCCTCGAACACTTCGGTGCCGCGGAGGGGTCCGAGATGTCGGGCGGCGAGGATGGCGTCGAACGGGTGCGGAGCCACACCCAGCGAGCGGCGCAAGAGAGAGGCGATCGCGATGAGGGCACCCGCCCGGCGGGGATCGCCCGTCAGGGCTGCGACATGGGCTTGGCCTTCGAGGGTCTCGGCGAGGCCCCAGCGGTCATCGGCTTCCCTGACTATTGCGAGGCTGTCCTCGAGCACTCGGGTCGCGCCGTCGAGGTCCCCGCTCAGGAGCCGGACTGCCGCCAGATGCCTGAGCGCACGGGCGCGGTACGTCTCGTCGCCGAGTTCGGCGAACATGTCTCGGGCCGTGGAGAATCGGCGGGCTGCCTCGACGAGGTGGCCTGAGTGGGTGAGCCCGGCGCCGTCGTTGAGCGTCGATATGGCGACCAGCCACGGCTCCCCGGCAAGCCCCCGTGCGACCGCATATGCCTCGCTCAGCAGCGCGGAGGCTTCGAGAGCGCGACGGTCTGCGAGGGCGATCATTCCGCGGAGCGTGAGCGCGTTGCGTCGTTCGACCGCTCCGCCTGCCTCGGCAAGGCGTCGCAGCTCGCTCGCGTGGATCCGCGCCTCGGCGTAGTCGCCCTGGTGGTACGCGAGCCAGCCCGCTCCCCACCGGGCACGGGCAGCGAGGGCGGGATCGGCGTCGCCCGTGAAGGCGATGGCGGTGCGCAGCCATGCTCGCCCCTCCGAGAGCCCGCCCTCCCATAGCCAGAACATCCACAGCGAGGTGGCCAGCCGCAACGCCTCCGCTCCCCGGCCGGAGTCGGTGAACCGGCGGAACGCGAGGCGGAGGTTGCCCAGGTCCGCGGAGGCCTCCCGGTGCGCTCCGCGCTGGCCCGTCTGCCTGATCGCTGTCGCCGCGGTTTCGGCAGCGCCGAGGAAGAACTCGGCATGGCGGTCCCGGGCGCTGTCTTCATCGCCGGATTCCACAAGCCTCGCTGCTCCGAACTCTCTGACTGCGTCGAGCATCCGGTACCGCCCATGCGCGTCGGTCGGTGGCGGCGCGACTGTCAGGCTCTGGTCCACGAGGGCGCTCATGTCAGGGAGCGGGTCGCGGCCCAGGACGGCGCAGGCGGCGGCGAGTGTCCAGCCGTCGAAAACCGCGAGCCGCTCGAGAGCCTCCCTCGCCGTCTCTCCAAGGAGGGAATAGCTCCATGCGATGGTGGCCTCGATCGTGCGGTGCCGTGCCTCATCGTCGACCGGTCCCCCGGTGAGGATCTCGAGCTGGAGGCCCAACCGCTTCAGGAGGTCTTCCAGGCCGAGGTGGGCGACCCGGGCGGCGGCGAGCTCGAGGGCCAGCGGGACCCCTTGCACCCGCGCGCAGATCTCGTCCACGAGGTGCAGCGAGCCCGAGAGGTCGATCCCCGGCCGCGCGGCCGCGGCCCGCTCGATGAACAGCTCGCGTGCTGCGGGCGCTGCGAGTGGTTCGACCGGCTGGAGGTGCTCCGCGAGCAGCCGCAACGGCGTCCGGCTGGTTGCCAGAACACTCGTGCCGGGGCAGCGTGCCAGGATCTCCCCGACGAGCGGCGCCGCGCCGACGACTCCTTCGAAGGTGTCACAGACCAGGAGCAGCCGGCGGTCCCCGATCGCCGCGCACACCATGTCCGTCCTCGAACAGCGGCGCGCACTTCTCGGCAGCCGCAAGGGCAAGCCGGGTCTTGCCCACCCCGCCCGGACCGGTCAGGGTCACAAGCCTCTTCGAGGGGTCGCGAAGGCTGGCAGCGAGAACGTCCAGGGCCTCCGTGCGCCCCAACAGCGGGGTCGGCGACAAAGGCAACGCCGCCATCCGTCCGCCGGGTCGGGCGATCCCGCGGGCAACAACGGCAAAAAGCTCCTTCTGCGCCTCGCCCAGGCCGAGCGCATCGGCCATACGCGCCGCGGTGGCGGGATAGAGACGCCGGCGGAGGCCGCGCTCGGCATCGCTGACTGCACGAACGCTGATGCCGGCACGCTCGGCGAGTTCCTCCTGGGTCAGCCCGGCCGCGATGCGCAGCCGTCGGAGCTGATAGGACAACGACGCCTCAGCCTCCATGGGAAACCTTCCTTCCACACCAAGGGTAGGCCAACTCGGTGGGCAAGTCGGTGGGTTCGCTTCGTGGCCCTGGGCCGCCCGGCGGAGCACGATGTCTTCACCGGAAACTCTGAAGGAGGACCCCATGTCAGCAGAGGCATCCCGCAGCCTCGTACGCCGTCTCTACGACGAGGTGCTCAACGGGCGATCACTTGAGGTGATCGACCAGATCGCCGTCGAGGACTACATCGAAAACGACCCCATGCCCGGGCAAGGCGAAGGCCGGTCCGGACTGCGCGATCGGGTGTCGATGCTCGTAACGGCGCTGGAACCGCGCTTCACGGTCGAGGACGTAATCGCAGAAGGCGATCGCGTCGTCGTCCGTTGGCGCAACCGGGGGCGGCACGTCGAGCCGTTCCTCGGGCTCCCCGCCTCAGGCAGGCAGTTCGACATCGCCGGCATCGACATCTACCGCGTTGCCGACGGGCGCCTCGCCGAGCACTGGCATGTCGTCGATCAACTCTCGCTGCTCACCCAGCTCGGGTTCGTCCGATCACCAGAAGGAGCGACACCGTGAACCGCGAGCCGACGACGGCGCTCCCACCGCCCGGGCCCGCGGAAGCTTCCCCGCTGGTCGCCCCGCCAGCCGTGGCCACGGCCGTGGAGCGCAATCTCGCGGCTCTCGAGCCCAAGCTCGTCGCCTTGCGTCGCGACATCCACGCCCATCCCGAGACCGGGTTCGACGTGGCACGCACCGCCGGCCTGCTGGCCGGCGAGCTGCGCGAGCTTGGGCTGACGGTGAGAACCGGCGTGGCGGGCGCCGGAGTGGTCGCAGACTTGGAGGGCATGAGACCGGGGCCCCGAATCCTCGTGCGGGCTGAACTCGATGCCCTCCCGATCCGCGAAGCCTCGGGTCTCGAGTTCGCGGCAAGAGGGCGGGCTGCACACCTGTGCGGCCATGACCTGCATCTCGCCGCAGCGCTCGGCCTCGCCGACGTCCTCGCCGGGCTGCGCGAGAGTCTTGCCGCCAGAGTGCGCTTCTGCCTCCAGCCCGCCGAGGAGCTCCTGGCCGGCGCACTCCCCATGGTCGCCGAGGGCGTCCTCGAAGGGGTCGACGCCGTCCTCGGCGCTCACGTCCTCTCCGCGCTCCCGTTGGGGACCGTCGTCGGAATTCCGGCACTGTCCTCTCGGGGGCCGACTTCTTCCGCGCGACCGTGTCAGGCGGGGCGGGCCACGCGGGGACTCCGGGGCAGTTCGCCGATGCGATCCTCGCGGCGGCCCACGTCACGACTGCGCTGCAGGCGGTGACCGCGCGCGAGACCCCTGCAGGCCAGCTGCTGGTGGTCGGGATCGGCGCCGTGCAGGGAGGGGAGGCCGCGAATGCGGCGCCGGAAGAGGTAACCCTACTGGGCAACGTGCGCTGGCTCGACGCGGCCATCGCGCAAACCGCCCGCCGACGGATTGAGGAGGTCTGCGCAGGTGTGGCCGAAGCCCTCAACTGCCGCGCTGAGATCGAGTGGACCGGCCACGCCCCGCCTTTGGTCAACGACGCCCGCCTCGCCGCCATCGCCCGCGAGTCGATCGCCGGGATTCCGGGGATGGACGATCTTGTCCAGATCCCGCCGTCCACGGCGAGCGACGACTTCGCCGAATTCTCGGTCCGCGTCCCCGGCCTCTATATCGGCATCGGATGCGGCGGGCGACGGCACGCCCCCCATCATCACCCGCGCTTCGAACCAGACGAACGCGCCGTCCTCCTCACCGCCCACGTGCTGTCCCGGGCGCTCCTCGCCCTCTTGAACCCTCACGACCAACAACCCGTCAGCCCTCTGCGCCCCGCCGACTGCTGAATGACGTCGGCATGGCATTCCTCCTGCGATACGAGAATGTCCACCTCATTGGCGCCCCGGCGCCGAGCTGGACGCATCTCCCAGGACCGCCGGCCAAGCACCCCTCGGGCTGCCATCTCTCCCTGCCGCTGCAGCCACCGACCCATCAGCGCCTCGTGCCGATCGGCTGAGCCGCTGTCCGGGAACCTCCCCGTGGCCACCCCAAAGGCACGAACGTGCTGGACCATCGACAGGAACGGCAGTTCCGCCCTTCCGCCCTCACCCGGGTCCATCCCAAAAAACTGGTGCATGATCTCCTGGTAGAAGCGTTCTATCCATGGGGGTCCTCCAATCCGCTGTACGCCCTCGCGGCCCCATGCTGCTCGGCGGGGCGGCCACGATCGTGTCCTCTCCAGGTAGCGGACGCAGGCCTTCCCGAGCGGATGGTCGGGGCCCATCTCCATCAGCACGTGCAGGAACGCGCCGATTTGGACTTCGCCCCCCGGGGGAAGCAGTCCTCGAAGACGTCGTAGACCGCAAGCACCGCCTCGCCGCTGCGGGTCAGCGCGTCCGCAGCGGCATCGGCGTCAGTTCGGACGCGGGCTCCCGGTACCCCATTTCGGGCGACACTGTGGGTGATGGTCTTGCCGCTGGTCCACCCTAGGCCGACCTCGATGACCATGCCGCCGGAGCGCCGCTGGGCCGCCTCAACGAGCTCAACAGGAATCTGCTCCAGCGCCCGTACGACGTCTGGCTCCTCGATCCCGTCCCCCTCAGCCACCCAGCCAAAGGCACAATCCCCGAGCTGGCCTAGGCGCCTCCCGCCAGCGGATCACGGCGAGCTTGTGCTACTTGACGGCGGCCGTCTGGGCGGAAGTCAAGGTGTCGTTGCTTCGGTGACTCGCGGGTCGCCACGTGCCCCACGACAGTCTTGCGGTGCACGCCGAGCGGCACTGGACGTACTCGAATTCGCGATCGCGTCCGGAACCGGAACTCGTAGGCGGCGAGGGTGGTGGTGAGCTTGGGCCTCAGGCCAGGGATCCTTCCGGGTTCTGTCCGTAGACGGTCTGGTAGCGGTCGAAGAGGGAATCGACCGCGCCCTGGGGGAGGGGCAAGGGCGTCCCGCCCTGGCGGGCGATGTGCACGGTGCGCGCGGCGTCCTCGGCCATGACCGCGGCCTTGACCGCGTCGCGGGCGTCCCTGCCGATGGTGAACACGCCGTGGTTCTGCATCAGCACGGCCCGGCTGCGGTGCCCGGCCAGGGTGGCCACGACCCCGCGGCCGATCGAGTCGTCGCCGATGATCGCGAACGGGCCCACCGGGATCTCCCCGCCGAACTCGTCCGCCATCGCCGTGATCACGCATGGGATGGGCTCCGCCCGGGCGGCCCACGCGGTCGCGTAGGTCGAGTGGGTGTGCACCACTCCCCCGACCTCGGGCAGGTGCCGGTACACGTAGGCGTGCGCGGCCGTGTCCGAGGACGGCGACCGCTCCGAGCCTGGCGTGCCCGGGACGACCTCGCCGTCGAGGGTGCACAGGATCATGCTCTCCGGGGCGAGCTCCTCGTAGCCGACCCCGCTGGGCTTGATCACGAACAGGTCCTCCCCGGGCACCCGCCCGGAGACGTTGCCGCCGGTCCACACGACCAGCCCATAGCGGACCAGCTCGCAGTGCAGGGCGGCGACCTGCTCGCGCACGGCCCGGATCGCCGGGCTCTCGTCTCTGATGGTCATGCGGTGGTTCCTTCCAGGGAGGTCGAGGCAGTGAGGTCGATGGCGCTCTTGAGGTCGACGGCGGCGGCCGCCTTCTCGATGGCCAGGCCGGCCCTGTAGTTCTCCAGGTATGCCGCGAAGCCCGCGACGTCCTCGGGGTCCGGGTGCGTGGTCTCGACGGCGGAGCCGGCGAAGACCCGCCGGGACAGGTACGCGTCGAGGTCCGAGTCGGGGCTGGCTGTGAGGTAGCCGGCGAGGACCGCGATCCCCCACGCGCCGCCCTCCGAGGCGGTCTCGGCGACGGAGACGGGTGCGTCCAGGGCGGCGGCGAGGAACCGCTGGGCGACCCCGGCGGTTCGGAACATGCCCCCGTGGGCGAACATCCGATCCAGGGCGACTCCCTCGGCGGCGAGGACCCGCATGCCCAGGGCCAGGGTGCCGAAGACGGCGTAGAGCTGGGCGCGGACGAAGTTCCCCAGGGTGAACCGGCTCTCCGGCGTCCGGACGACCAGGGGCCGTCCGCGCTCGAGGCCGGTGATCGGCTCCCCGGCGAGGTAGTTGTACGCAAGGAGGCCCCCGCCGTCGGGCTCGCCCGCGAGGGCCTCGGCGAACAGCGCCCCGTAGACCGCGTCCGGGTCCACCGGGGCGCCGGCGACGGCGGCGAAGCGGCCGAAGAGCCCGGCCCAGGCCGCGAGCTCGCTCGCGCCGTTATTGCAATGGACCATCGCCACCGGATCCCCCGCCGGGGTGGCGACCACGTCCAGCTCGTGGTGGAGGGCGGCCAGCGGGCGCTCGAGGACGACCATCGCGAAGATGCTCGTCCCGGCCGAGACGTTCCCGGTCCGCGGCGCGACCGAGTTCGTGGCGACCATCCCGGTCCCGGCATCGCCCTCCGGCGGGCACAGCGGGATCCCCGGGCGCAGGGCACCGGTCGGGTCCAGCAGCGCCGCGCCCTCCGCGGTGAGCGTCCCGGCCGGCCGGCCGGCGGCCAGGACCTCGGGCAGCAAGTCCGCCAGCTTGGGCACGCGCCCCCCGGCGAGCTCGTCGTAGCGGGCGGCCAGATCGGCGTCGTACGCCTTGGCCTCCGCATCGATCGGGAACATCCCCGAGGCGTCCCCCACCCCCAGGACCTTCCGACCCGTGAGGCGCCAGTGGACGTACCCGGCCAGAGTCGTGCAGAACCGAATCGAGGGCACGTGGGGCTCGGCGTCGATCACCGCCTGGTGCAGGTGCGCGATCGACCAGCGCAGCGGGATGTTCACCCCGAACAGCTCCGTCAGCTCGGCCGCAGCGGCCCCCGTCGTCGTGTTCCGCCACGTGCGGAACGGCACGAGGAGCTCGTCTTCGGCGTCGAAGGCGAGGTAGCCGTGCATCATCGCCGAGACCCCGATCGCCCCGAACGCCTCCGGCCGCACACCATGGCGGCGCACGGCGTCCGCAACCAGATCCGCGTAGGCTGCCCGCAGACCGCCCCAGACCGAATCCAGAGAGTACGTCCACATCCCGCTGGCGAACTCGTTCTCCCACCCGTGGCTGCCCACCGCCAGGACGAGCGAGGGATCCTCCGCATCCACCAGGCACGCCTTGATCCGCGTGGACCCGAGCTCGATCCCGAGCGCCGTGCGGGCCTCGAGAATGGCGTCGCGGCCGTTCACGGGCCTCCGCCGTGGCGCCATGTCGTTGCTCCTCACTTGCTTGTTGCCGCTTATGTCAATGGACGCAGGGGCCGGCGACATCGGTGGTCCGCGACCGGCTCGGGCTCTGTCGAGAACCTCGAGACGGTTAGGGGCACCGTTTGCGCAGGATCCCTTGGTTCACTAGCCGGTGATTGCTTCATGCCCCGCGGATTGCTTCATGCCCCGCGGACTTCAAGGAGGGGGCATCGGGGTTGATGTCGGGCCCGAAGAACTTGATCACGGTCATGTCGGTTGCCCCGGTGTTGGTGTACTCGAGGTCCTCAACGGCGCGATCGTGGACGACAAGAAGTTCGTCGGAGCCGGGAGCGTTGCCGACGACCTGCTGCCCTCCGATGCGGCCTTCGCCTCGCCAGACGAGGAGGTTGAAGACGCCGCGTTCCCGGCAGGTGTAGCTCTGTCCCGGTCGGATGATCAGGCGCTTTCCGCTGAACTTGGTGGAGCCGTAGAAGATCCAGGCCTCGCTTCCGGATTCAGATTCGTCGAAGACGACCGGGGGGATGTGGCGGTTCTCGTAGAAGTAGGGGTCGCCGTTGGCCTCCCAGTCCAGCCAGTCGAGCAGGGCGGCTTCTCCGCGCTCGTGCCTGTCGGTCTCGCTGACGTCCTTGAAGAGGAGGTCCTTGCTGATGATCTTGCCCGCATTGAGCGCCTGGAACATGGCTAGCGTGTCGGAGTCCTCCTGGAGCTCGATCGTCAGGGCGGTTCCCGGTGCGTGGAGAACGCCTGAGGGCAGGAAGAACCCGTCTTCGGGCATCTGCTTGTACGCGCGGGCGTACTGGAGGATGTCGTCGGAGTTCCACGCGACGAGCTGGTCGAGCAGGAGGTCCGTGTCCCGGGATGAGGCGATCCCGGGGTGGAGGCCGAAGAAGGTCTCGGGGTGCGGGCCCATACCAACGCCGGAGGGGAAGTAGTAGGCCTCATCCTTGGAGTTCCTGCCGACCTTGGCCGCCTCATCCTTGGGCGGGTGGATGTGGAAGGGAATGCGGGCTGCGAAGTCGAAGATCTTGGCGAGGCGTCCGAGCCCGCTGTGGGACCGGGCGTAGTCCTGGCCGAGGATGGCGATCGGGTCGGCGCTCACGGCTTCGGCGAGGTTGATGGGGCTCCCGCCTGCGGGGCGGATGTAGCTGATCCCCTCGTCGTCGGGCCCGACGGCGTTGTCCGCGTAGGTCGTCGAGCCCAGCCAGCGTTCGCAGATCGTGCCGCGGTCCCCGACGTCGTACTGGTCCTCTCTCAGCCCGAGGCGGCGGCCGGCGGGCAGCCAGTCTCGGGCGACCAGGGCCGCGTCGAGCGGGAGCACCCCGTCGTGTTCGGCGATTGCCTTGGCCAGCTGCTCGGCGATAGAGCTCATTCGGTGTGTCCTTTGCTCGCTGTGATCGTCAGTGTGTAGGTGCGGGAATCGCCCGGGCGGAGGGTGATGACCTCGCCCCGGGCCCGCGCGGCCGGGCGTCCGTCGTCCCGGGCCGTGGAGGGTTCGAGTCCGAGGACGTTGGTGCGTGCCCGGGGGAACTTCCAGACCACGAGCAGGGGCATCGTCTCGTGGCTCCATTCCAGGGTCAGGTGCGGATGTTCGGCACCTGGGCGGCGCACGGCGGCCTTGCCCGAGTCTGCGGGTTGGTTCGTTTCGACGTAGAGGACTTCCTCGGATGCCCTGGGAGACGGTTCGACCACTCGGCTCCATGCTTCGCCAGTGGGAGGCGCGTCGGCGCGCCATCCGGCAAGCGAACCACTCAGTTCAATGAGATCTCCAGGACGAATGAGCGGGAAGCCGAAGTTGGCGTGGTACCGGTACATGTGCTGTGCGTCCACGGAGCCGGTGTTGGTGACCGTGTCCTCGATGCGGAGAACGGGTGTGCCGGCGCGGGCGCGGATCGTTCTCCGCCGTTCGAGTGTCGGGCCCCCGAGGTCGGTTTCGACGACGCGGCCTTCGACCAGGATGTCGAGTTCGTCGCCTACCCATTCCCACCGATAGGAGACGTCCTCGGCCGGCAGGCTTGAGACCCTGCCGTGGAGGCCGAGCTCCTCCCCGTCCCTGGAGGCCGCACCGATGCTCGTCATCCCGCAGGTCGTCAACAGGCCGCCGCCGAAGGTCCGCGTCCAGCCCGATCCGGTGTGCTCGGCGAACGCGGGGCCCACCGGTCCTCTGGGCGAACGCCAAGCCAAGGGCTCGCCTCCGACCGAGGCGTAGCCGATGTCCATCCCCCGGTCGAGGAGCACGTCGAAGCCCATGCCGCCGACCACGCGGACCCCCAGGCCGCGCATCCCGCGTGGGGGCCCGTCGGTGAAGGCGAAGGGGGTGACGTCGACGAGCTGCCGGAGGTCGCCGACCAGCGATTCGACCTGCTGACGGGAATACTGCGCTCCGTCTATCCGCACCCGCTGCACCTCCGATTTTATACGTACCAAACAGATCCGAGGCTACTGCGCGACCGATGCTCTCGGCAAGGCGTCTGTCCTCCCGGGTGAGTGAGCATTTTCATCTGGCCGATTGTCAGCACGCCGAACGGACGGTCGAGGAAGGCCTCAGCCATACGGAAGCTTCGGCGCGCCCGTGCCAGGATCGGGATCGTCAACCCTGCCGTCGAGGGCGCTTTCAGAGCGTCTCCTCCCGGGCCGGGCTCCGTCGGCTCGAGGCGACGACTGGAGTCAGCTCGTGCCGGTCCAGGACCTGCTCGACATCCGCGCAGCAGGTCTGCCCAGGAGGGGTTCTGCACGTCGATCAGGGCCGACGAGGGAGCCTAGCGTTTAGGACGTCGGCCGTGGGCTGCCGCCCCTCATGGCCCGATCGGGGCAACGGACTCCCGGACCATCAGGCGTGGCTCCAGGATGACGGGGGCGGGGCTCGTCTCCGTGAGCGAGGCTTCGAGGGCGATGCGGGCGGCCTCGCGCCCGATCTCGAAGGGGTCGATGCGGACGGTGGTCAGGGCGGGCGAGAGGACTTCGGCGAATTCGCTGTCGTCGTAGCCGACGAGCGAGACATGCTCGGGGACTCTGACTCCGCGGCGGCTCAGGCCCCGCAGGACCCCGAGTGCGAGCATGTCGTTGGCGCAGAACACCGCACTGACGCTCGGATTCACTTCCAGGACTGCCTCTACGGCGGCCAATCCGTCGCGTCCTGTCATGGCTGGGACGTTGATTTCGGTCACGTGGGCGTCCGTGCCGGATTGGGCGTAGGCCTGGAGGAATCCGCGTGCTCGGTCGCGGCACGCCGAGATGCTGTGCGGGCCGTTCACGAACGCCACTTGGCGGTGGCCGTTGGCAAGAAGGTGCTCGGCTGCCAACCGGGCGCCTTGGACATCGTCGGCGCCGACGGAGATGACCTCGTCGGCGGTTTCAGCGTGGTCGAGGAAGACGAGCTTGGTCCCGCGGCGGCGGGCCCCTCGCAGGGCAGGGGAATCGGGCGCCACGGGGGCGATGAGCACGGCGCTGACCTGGTGGGATTCGAGGAGGCGGAGGAACTGCTCCTCCTTCTTCGCGGACTGCTCGGAGCTGCAGACGATGACAGGCTGCCCTTTGGCGGCGGCGATCTCCTCTGCGCCGCGGACGAGTTCGCCCCAGAACGGGTTGGAGATGTCCAGGACGATGAGCCCAAGGGCCGATCCCCCTCCGGCTCTCAGATCCCTCGCGGAGCGGTTGGGCACGAAGTCCAGTGATTCCATGACCGCCATGACCTTCTGATAGGTCGCGGGGGCGACAACGTCGGGATGGTTGAGGACGTTGGAGACGGTGGCTTGGGAGACGCCGGCGGCTGCCGCGATGGCGCGGGAGTTCAGGCGTTTCCCGGGTTCCCTAGTCGACGTGGTCTGGCTGGGTTCCACGCTCGCCCTTCCTGCAGCTCTTGGCTCGTATCAACGCAACTCTAGCCAGTCCGGCGGCTGTTTGCCGCCGCCTGCAGGAAGCCCCCTTGCGGCGATCGGGCGGCAGGATCCGCGAGAAGGGGTTCGAAGGCGAGCTCGGCAGCGCCGATCATCAGCAGATCCTTGCCGAGCTCGCTCCCTCGCACCCGCAGTCCTTCCATGGACGGACGGAGCGCCTGTTCTCGCAGCGCACTTTCCAGGAAGGCCGGATCGAGGGCCTGTAGTGTTCCCAGGAAGCCTCCGAGCACGATGACGCGGGGGTTGAGCGCATGGACGATGTTCCGAAGCGAGATCGCGAGGAAGGCAAGCTGGCGGCGCGCCTCTTCCATCACTGCTTCGGCGTTCGAGGGGGTGATGGCTGCGCTCACCTCTTCGGCTTCTGGGATCTCGCTGAGCCCGGGTCCGAAGGCGGCCAGGAGGAGTTCGCGGCTCACTTCCGTCTCCAGGCACCCCCGGGCTCCGCAACGGCATCGTCGACCCACGCTGTTTACAGCTGTGTGGCCGAATTCTCCTGCATATCCGTCCGCCCCACCCAGTGGCCGCCCATTGGCAATGACCCCTCCGCCGATGCCGCTGGGGCCGCCGTTGAGGTAGACCATGTCGCCGGTTCCCCTGCCCGCTCCGAACATGCGCTCCGCCAGGGCTCCGACGCTTGCATTGTTCGCGATGCTCGTCGGGATCCCTGTTGCTTCCTCGAGCAGGGAGGCCAAAGGTACCTCTTCCCACCCCATGTGGGCGGACAACCTCACTGCCCCGTCGGGGGGATGGACCAAGCCCGGCGCGGCAACGCCGATCCCCACGGGGAGCGGGCTCTCGGAGCCGATCCTGAGGCCCTCGATCACTTCAACAGCCCGCTCCGTAAGTTCGGACGGAGTCGGCGGGGAATCCAGCGGATAGCGGGTCCGCTGGACGAGCGTCCTATCCAGGGCGACCACTCCGACTGTCAGGGCGTCGGTCTCGGGGTGGATGGCGACGGCGACGGGCCGTCTGGTGGCGGTGACCATGGGGCTGGGACGGCCCGCCTGATTCGCGCGCTCCGGCTCGGACTCGAAAACCAAGCCCAAGCCGACCAGCTCCCCGACCAGGTCAGCCACCGTGGACCTGTTCAAGCCGGTTTCCCGCGTGATTTCGGCCCGCGGAACCCGCCTCTGGGAATGCACCAGCCGCAGTACGCGGGAAAGGTTCTCCCGGCGTATCTGCTCTTGACTGCTGGCCCTTGCGGCGTGCTCCATCGGGTCCAATCTGCTCACCCTCTTTCCCATCCTTCCTCATCCGGTCTCCCCCGAAGGGCCCCAATCGGCTGTCCCGAATCGTAGCTGCCCGCGCTCTCCGAACTCCCGTTCTCCCCGGACGAGGACGGCTCCATCACTTGCCGAAGCCGGCGGTGAGACCGGCGACCAGCTGACGCCGCCCGAGGACGTACAGGACGAAGATCGGCAGGGTCGAGAGCACCACGGCGGCCAGAATGGCCGGGACGTTGATGGTGAACTGGCCCTGGAATGTCCAGAGCGCCAGGGGCAGCACCCGCTTGTCCGGGCTCTGGGTGAGCACGAGCGGGAACAGGAAGCCGTTCCAGACGTTCAGCGCGTTGTAGAGCGTGACGGTGGCGATCGCGGGGCGCGAGAGCGGGATGATGAGGGAGAGGAACATCCGCCAGTGGCTGGCCCCGTCCACGCGCATCGACTCGAACAGCTCCCCCGGGATGTCCCGGATGAAGTTGACCAGGATCAGCACCGTGATGGGAATCGCGAACGCGATCGAGGGCAGGATCAGCGCCAGGAGGGTGTCGTAGAGGTGGGCCTGGCCGATCATGTAGTAGAGCGGGATGATGGTGGCCTGGAGGGGGATCGCGAGGCCGAGCAGGAAGAGCGAGAACGTCAGCCGGACCACGCGTGCGCGCGATCGCACTATCGCGTAGGCGGCCATCAAGGAGATCCCCACCGTTACCACCACGCTGGCCACCGTGACGACCAGACTGTTGGCCAGGTAGAGGAAGAAGTCGTTGTCGAGCACCGCCTGGTAGCTGTCCAGAGTCGGGTTGGAGGAGGGCAGAAGCGGGTTTCCGGTGTAGAAGTCCGACTGCTGTCCGACGCTGGTGATCACGATGTAGTAGATCGGGACGATGATGATCGCAAGCCAGACGAAGCCGCCTAAGCCGGCCAGGTAGTTCGGCCTGACCCTTCTTCCCCTGCCCGCTCGCCCTCGCTCGGCCGCGCTGACGGCTCGGCGTCTCTCCTGAAGAGTCGTGGCCATCGTTCTCAGGCCCCTTCCTGTTGGCTGGTCATGCGGCTGAAGCCGGTCAGCTTCGTCAGTCCCACAGCAAGGAGCAGGCCGATCACGACCAGGAGCATCGCCAGCACGCTGGCGTCTCCCATGTCGCTGGAGGCGAATCCCGTCAGGTACATGTCTAGTGGGAGCAGGCGGGTCGCGTACCCCGGGCCGCCCTGGGTGAGGATGTAGACCACGTCGAAGTAGGTCAGCGAGCCCACCACCATCAGTGTCGAGGACGTCACGATGGTGTAGCGAAGCTGCGGCAACGTGATGTGGACGAACTGCTGCACTCGGCTCGCACCGTCCAGTTCCGCGGCCTCGTAGAACGAGGCCGGGATCTGCCGCGTCCCGGCCTGATAGAGGAGCGAATGGAAGGGGACGAACTGCCAGGCGATGACGAACACCACGACGTAGAAGACCAGCTCGGGGTTTCCCAGCCAGTCCTGGGCCAGGGCAGGGATTCCGAACGCCTTGCTCAGGCCGAAGTTGGGATCCAGGAGCGACTTGAAGGCGATGCCGATGGCTGCGGAGGACAGGATCAGCGGCAGGAAGTACAGCGCCGCAAGCACAGCCCGGTAGCGCTGACGGCCGGCCGTGAAGACCCCGACCAGCAGGCTCAGGGGCGTCTGGACGAGCCAGGAGACGATGATGACCTTGAAGCTGAGCCACAGGGACTGGAAGGTCACAGGATCCGAGAGAGTCCGGGTCCAGTTGCCGAGGCCGGTCCAGGCCGGGGGGTTGATCCCGTCCCACTTGGTGAAGCTGAGCACCGCGGCGAGGATCAGGGGCACGATCGCGAAGATCAGGAAGAATGCCAGCGCCGGGGCGACCATCCAGGAGCTGGGCCCGGTGCGGAGGGCCTTCTCCGCACCGGACGCCGTCTTTGCTGTGCTCATTGTCCGATCGTCTTGTTCATGTTGTCGGAGAACTGCTGTGGGGTCTCGGCCTTGTTGAAGAGCAGGTCGAGCTGGGTCCAGAAGGCTGCCGAGGGGGCCGGTGCGAGGGCGAGGTCCCAGGACATCTGGAAGCTGGGCGCCTCATTGGTCATCTTGTAGATGGCCGCCGGGTAGTCGCCGGCCTTCTGGACCCTGTCGTCCAAGCCCTTGAGCGGAGGCACCTCGCCGCTGCTGATCATCCCGTCGACGTAGCTCTGGTCCCAGAGCCCGTTCACAAGGTAGTCCACTGCCGTCTTGACCTGTGCCGGTGTGGCCTTGGACGAGATCGACCAGTAGCTGGTCGGGTTGCCGGCTACGTCCTTGGGATCACCCTTGCCGCCGGGCACGGCCGGGAAGGCGCCATAGCCGAGCTTGCCACTGCTGATGAACTTCGGGTCGATCTTGGACACCGAAGGGTAGTCCCAGGCGCCCTGCATGAGAATCCCTGCCTTGCCGGAGACGAGCAGGGCGAGGTCGGCGCTGCTGTCTGCCTGGACGGAGGAGAAGCCGTCGACGAAGGCCCCGGCGTCCACGAGCTGCTGGATCATGGTGTTGGCCTTGATCACCGCAGGGTCGGACCAGGCGTTGGGCTTGTTGGCCAGGATGTTCTTGAACACATCGGGGCCGCCGAGCCGGTCGACGAGGTACTCCTCCCACATCAGGTATGGCCACTTGCTGCCGCCGCCGATCGAGATCGGGGCGGCGCCCGCAGCCTTGATCTTGGGGATTGCGGCGAGGAGGTCATCCCACGTCTGCGGCGGGTTGACCCCGGCCTTGGCCAGGACATCCTTGTTGTAATAGAAGTGCACCGGCGTGACCGGGGCAAGGGGGATGGCATAGGTCTTGCCGTCGATGACGCCCCCGTCAGCCACCGAAGGGGTGAACTTGTCCTTGAGCGCCGGGTTCTGCTTGACAATGTCGCTCAGGTCCATGACCTTGCCGGCGTCGACGTAGCCCTTGAGCACTCCTCCGCCCCAGTTGTAGATCAGGGTCGGCGCCTGGTCGGAGCCGATCGCCGTGCGGATCTTGTCCTTATACGCATTCGTGGCGAAGTAGGAGGCGTTGATCTTCTCGTCGGGGTGCGCCTTGTTCCATTCATCGAAGGACTTCTGGAACATGTCGTTGCTGGCTCCGCTGAGTGCCCAGGTCGTTATGGCAGTGCCGCCGGAGCTGTTCGAGCCGCCCGAGCTGCCTCCCATTCCGGTCGACCCGCAGGCCGCCATTCCCACGCTGAGGGCGGCAACGCCGACTGCGGCAAGCGTCCGCCGCCCTGCAGCGGCGGGGGATGCGAGGTTCCTCTTCCTTGTCGGAGAGCCGAGCCCGTGGAGTAGCTTCATTGCGTCATTCCTTTGTTCTTGTTGGTGTTCGGAATTCGAGTGCGATCCGTGGTCCGACGACTGGCAGACCGGGAAGAAGGGGGGAGATTCAGCGGGAGCTGAAGGCGGCGTCGAAGGCCGCGGCGGGCGGTGCGATCTCGGCGAGGCCGCGAACGAGGGCGAGCGCCTGCGGGGCGCCGATGAGCCGGTCCATCCCGGCGTCCTCCCATTCGATGCTCGTGGGCCCCTCGTACCCGATCGCGTTGAGGGTGCGGAAGATCGGCTCCCACTGGACGTGGCCGTGCCCCGCTGTGACGAAGTCCC
>NZ_SSCL01000025.1:6560-35091 GCF_005876955.1 Sinomonas gamaensis | reverse complement strand
TGGACGATGCTGGCCACCGTCAGCACCTCGTACTGCTTCCCCGGATCCGTGATCCCATCCTTCTTGAGCTCATCGACCGTGCCCGAGACCAGCGCCGTGAGGATGTCCTTCGCCGACGTCCCCACCGGGAACCGGTACTCCCCCGGCGCCAGATACCCCTCCAGGTTCTTCGCCTGCGCCGGCAGCCCGAACTGCCCCGGCTGGGCATTGAGCTTGTCCAGGTCCTTCCGGTCCACCCCCGCCGACTTCGCAATGATGTCCAGCGACTCATTCACCCGCAGCCCAGCACTGAGCGCGAAATACATCACCTTCGCACTGTCCCCCGCCAGCACCTGCGCCGCATCCGAGGACTTCATCTGCTTCTTGAACGTGAAATCACCCGGATGCAGGCTCGCGCCGGTCGAGGCGAACGCCTTGAGGAAGGTGTCCACGTCGGCGATCACGCCGTCCTGCTGGAGGTCCTGCGCGACCGCACGGGCCCCCGATCCGGGCTGGACCGTGACGACGACCTGTCCCGTGCCAGGACCTGGGTAGTCCGCGACCTTGTCCATGCCGAGAATCGGCCGGAGGACGGCGGCCCCCACGAAACAGGCCACCACGATGAATGCGAGCGTGATGGACATGGCCAAGAGTGCCTTGAACTGACGTGACCTCCGCCGAGGAGCCTTGACCTCCTCCGCCGACGCGAACACAGTCTCGTGCACGGTCGACTCATGGACAGCCGGCTCGTGAAGGGCGTCCTGGGCGTCCGGGACAGCCGTCAGAATGTCTGTGAGCAGCCCCGGTTCGGCAGCGGCAGCGGCCTCGGCGGCCACCGCGGGATGGGCGAGGGTCTGCGTACCGCTCGGCTGATGCCGCTGAGCAGCATCCCGATGGCGCCCGTCGACTCCATCGACGATGGGGAGGTCTGCGACCGCATCGGCGGCCGAGGAGGAAGCCTGGGAGGCCGCCCGCGCCGCCTGAGCGCGCTTGAGGACTGAAAGACCCCCAGTGGCAGGCTCGACCGGCGTTGTGCCGTTGCCCGGCCTCGCCGTCGGCGCCTGAGGGCGGGCCGTCGGGGCCTTGGGGATGGCACCTGTCGCGCCCTGGACCGGTGTGTTCTCGCGTGGACCTGCCGTGGGGCGGAAGCTCGCGGCGAGCCGTTCTTCTGCCTCGTAGACCGGAGCGCCCTTCACTACCAGATGGCTTGCCGATGCCGGGACGGGCGCGGGCCAGTCCGCGAGGGTCCGCCCGGTACGCGGACGGGAGAGAGGTCTGGCATCGTCCTGCGCTGGCGCTTCCGGGGTCGACGGTGCAGCAGGCGCCGCGGCGCCTGTCTCTGCGAGCTTGGCAGGCCGTGCCGCCTTGGGGGGCTGCTCAGACGGCTTGGTCGGCTCCGCCTTCTTGGGCTGCCCGGAAGGCTTCGGCTGCTCCGAAGGCTTGGGCTGCCCGGAAGCCTTGGCCGACTCGGCGAGCCTGCGCTCCTGTGCCTCGGCCTGCGCGCGCTCGCGTGCCCTGATCTCTCGACGGGTCAGGGGTCGGTCGGGCGCGGACCGGAACTCCTGGTCCTGAGGGTCCATCCTGGCTACGCACTCCTGTTCGGATCGTCTCGGCGGATTCCCCCACCGCGCTCCGCCTCGGGCGGCACAAGTTCTCCGGCTTCGCCGCCGCCTCCCTTGAGCAGGCTGAGGGCATGCTCAAGGATGCCGACGGCGGCCACCTGATCCACCACTCTACGGTGGTCCTTCGTCGCGAGGCCAGCCGAGCGGAGGCTCCGATGAGCCTCGACGGTCGTGAAGCGCTCGTCCACGAGCCGTACGTCACACGCGACGCCGTCGTCCGCAAGCCTGTTGGCGAGCAGCCCAGCGAAGGTCCGCGCCATCTCAGCTGAAGCGCTCTCGGCTCCTCTCAGGGTGCGAGGGAGACCGACGAAGACCTCGACGGCGTCCCGCTCTGCTGCCTCCCGAGCAACAACGCGGACGTCGTAGTTCTTCTTCTTGTCTCTCGTCAGCGTCCGGAGTGGGCTCGCGAGGATCCCGTCTGGATCGCATGCTGCCAAGCCCACTCGGACGGTGCCGACGTCGACCCCCAAGCGCACTCCTCGGCGGAACGCGGGGCGTTCCGCATCCGAACCTTCAATCGTCATAAGGCTGCTCCCCGTCAGAAGCCTCCACTAGCGAGCGGCCACGGCCGAGGCGATCGCCCCGAGGGCCTCGACGACCTTGGACGGGTCGGAGCCGCCGCCCTGCGCGACGTCGTCCTTGCCGCCCCCGCCGCCCCCGAGGATGCCCGCCGCCGTCCGCACGAGGGCACCGGCCTTAACGCCTTCCTTCCGAGCGGCCTCGTTCGTGGCGACAAGGATGAGGGGACGTCCGTTCGCCACTCCCGCCACCGCGACGACGGCAGCTGCGTCCGCAGCGCCCGCACCGAGCCGCCCGCGCAGATCGAGTGCCAGGCTGCGGACTTCATCAGCCGAAGAGACCTCGCCGGCATCGTGCGTGATGAGCCGAACACCGGCAACATCCTTCGCCGTGTCGGCGAGGGACGCGGCTGCGGCTGCAAGCTTCTCCTTGCGGAGGCGTTCGAGTTCCTTCTCGGCATTCTTGAGCTTGGCAAGCGTCGCGCTGATCCGCTCCGTGAGCTGAGCCGAGGGAACCTTGAACATCTCCGTGAGCTCGGACACGAGGGCCCGCTCGGCCGCCTGATGGCGGAAGGCGTCAAGCCCCACGAAAGCCTCGACACGACGATTGCCCGAGCCGACGGACTGCTCGCCGAGGAGCGTGAGGGAACCGATGAGCGCCGTCGAGTCGACGTGCGTTCCACCGCACAGCTCCATGGACCAGGGCCCGTTGATCTCCACGACGCGTACGCGTGAGCCGTAATTCTCACCGAAGAGCGCCATGGCGCCGGCCGCCTTCGCCTCGGCGAGCGGCATCTCAGAAGTGTTGACCGTGAAGTTGTCGCGGATCGCGAGGTTGGAGACCTCTTCGATCTCACTCCGCGCCGCACCGCTCAGTTGCTCGCCCCACGCGAAGTCGAACCGGAGGTAGCCCGCCTTGTTGAACGAGCCGCGCTGCACGGCCTCAGGCCCGAGGATCTGGCGCAGGGCCGCGTGGACCAGGTGGGTCGCGGTGTGGGCCTGTTCGGCTGCGTGGCGCCGCTCGCGGTCGACTGCGGCCCGAACCAGCGCGTCGGCCGGCAGCTCGCCTTCCCGGATGATCGCCTTATGGACGCTGAGCCCCTTCACGGGACGCTGGACGTCGAGGACCTCGGCCACGAAGCCGTCGCCTATGATGAGGCCGGTATCCGCAGCCTGACCGCCGGCCTCGGCGTAGAAGGGCGTCTCCTCCAGGACGATCTCGACCTCGGAACCCGCGGCGGCGCGGTCGATGTGCGAGCCCTTGGAGAGCAGCCCGCGCACACGGGATTCCCCTTCCAGCTCGGTATAGCCGGTGAAGACGGTCGGCCCCTGCGCGAGGAGCTCCTGGAAGACCGTGAGGTCCGCGTGGCCGCTCTTCTTCTCCTTCGCGTCGGCACGCGCGCGGCTGCGCTGATCTTCCATGAGCGCACGGAAGCCAGCCTCGTCGACCGCGACCCCGGCCTCTTCGGCCATCTCGAGGGTGAGGTCGATCGGGAAGCCGTACGTATCGTGGAGGGTGAAGGCCTCCTCGCCGGAGAGCGGGGTGCCTGAGGACTTCGAGACCTTGACAGCTTCATCGAGGCGAGCCGTGCCCGCGGCGATCGTGCGGAGGAACGCCTTCTCCTCCCCGTACGCGATACGGCTGATGCGATCGAAGTCGCGCTCGACCTGGGGGTACACGCCCTTCATCGCGTCCCGCGACGCGGGAAGGAGTGCGGGCAGCACGGGCTTCTCCACGCCGAGGAGTCGCATGGCCCGGACGGCACGGCGGATGAGCCGGCGGAGCACGTAGCCCCTGCCCTCGTTGGAGGGGGTCACGCCGTCGGCGATCAGCATGAGAGCCGAACGCACGTGGTCTGCCACAACGCGCATCCGCACGTCGTCGGCGTGGTGCGGGTCCTCATCCGTCTCCGCGGAAGTGTACTCCTTGCCGGAGAGCTCAGCGGCCTTGTCGATGACGGGGCGCACCTGGTCGGTCTCGTACATGTTCTCGACGCCCTGCAGGATCATCGCGAGACGCTCCATGCCGAGTCCGGTGTCGATGTTCTTCTTGGGGAGCTCGCCCACGATGTCGAACTCGACCTTCGAGCGCACATTCTCGATCTGGTACTGCATGAACACGAGGTTCCAGATCTCGACGTAGCGAGTGTCGTCCACCGCGGGGCCGCCCTCAACTCCATAGGCGGGGCCGCGGTCGTAGTAGATCTCCGAGCAGGGGCCCGCGGGACCCGGCTGGCCCGTGGACCAGTAGTTGTCGCTCTTGCCCATCCGCTGGATGCGCTCGGCCGGGATGGACGTGTTGGCGAGCCAGAGGCGCTCGGCTTCGTCATCCTCCTCGTACACAGTGACCCAGAGACGTTCCGCTGGAAGCCCGTAGCCGCCGTCGTCAACGCTCTTGGTGAGCAGCTCGAAGGCGAACTTGATCGCGTCCTCTTTGAAGTAGTCGCCGAAGGAGAAGTTGCCGCACATCTGGAAGAAGGTGCCATGGCGGGCCGTCTTGCCGACCTCTTCGATGTCACCGGTGCGGATGCACTTCTGCACGCTTGTGGCGCGCGGGAACGGCGGCTCTTCGCGGGCGGTCAGGTACGGGATGAAGGGCACCATGCCCGCGACGGTGAAGAGCAGCGACGGATCGCTCGAGACAAGCGACGCCGAAGGCACGGCTGTGTGCCCCTTGCTGACAAAGTAGTCGACCCAGCGTCGGGTGATCTCGTGCGACTTCATGGTCTGTGCTTCTACCCTTCTGAAAACCTGTGCAGCCGCGCTCCCGCGCGACCCAGTACGGCCGGCATCCTGCTCTGACCGCGACATTCAATTGTGCCCCGAACCGTCGGTGGGCCGCGAACGGCCCGGGCCTCTGAGGACTCGAGGCCGCTTAGGATTCGAGACCCAATGCGTTCCTGAGTTCGGTCTCGCGCACCGCCATGGCCCGACGAACGTCGTCCGCGAAATGCGCTGCCGAGTCCACGAGCCCGTTAGCCGCACGGTTGAGGCCGCCCTCCTGCGGGTTCGCGCGCAGCTGCTGCACCTTCCGGTACGCGGCCGCCCCGATCACCACGCCGAGGGAGAGCCAGAACACGCTCCTCATGCTGTGCCCCTCTCTACCTGCTCCGCCGACCGGTGGGCTTCGAACTGTCGCCCCGTTGAGCCCAAGCCATGCGGAGACCATAGGAGAACGACGCGACCTTGACGAGCGGGGAACCGACGGTGGCGGCGATGAGCGAGGAGAGGGCCGAGACGTTGGCGGTGGCATCCGAGACGTTCGCCGCGATGCCGTCGACCTTCTTCAGCTGTTCGTGCGTCATCGAGACCGTGGAAGTCACTTCGTCCATGAGCGGGGTCGCTCCGTCGGCGAGCGATCGGATCGACTGCCGGAGCTCGTCGAAGACCCGCCCCAGCTTGACGATCGGCACGGCAAGCAGTGCGACCAGGACGGCGAAGACGCCTGCAGCAATCAGGCCGGCGATGTCCGAGCCGGACACAATCCCTCCTCACGGGCCGCCGGTCGGCGTCCCTTCGCTACCTTACAGGGGCCGGCGCGGCATCCCCCTCAACGGCAAGACAGCCCAGACAGGCTGATGAGGATCAGCGCGCGTAGTACTCGACGACGAGCTGCTCTTCGCAGGTCACCGGGATCTCGGAGCGCTTGGGACGGCGCACGAGGCGGGCCTGGAGGGCCTCGAGCTTGACGTCGAGGTAGCCCGGCACAGCCGGGAGGACGTCGCGGTGCGCGCCGGCGGCGGCAACCTGGAACGGCGCCATCGTCTCGGAGCGCTCGTGGACGCCCACGAGCTGGCCCTCGGAGACGCGGAACGACGGGCGGTCGACGCGCTTGCCGTCAACGGTGATGTGACGGTGGACCACGAGCTGGCGGGCCTGAGCGATCGTGCGGGCAAAGCCGGCGCGGAGCACGAGAGCGTCCAGACGCATCTCGAGCAGCTCGATGAGGTTCTCACCGGTGAGGCCCTTGGTGCGCTTGGCCTCCTCGAAGAGGCGCGTCATCTGCGCCTCGCGGATGCCGTACTGGGCACGCAGACGCTGCTTCTCGCGGAGACGCACTGCGTAGTCGGAGTCCTGCTTCTTGCGGGCGCGGCCATGCTCACCGGGGCCGTACGGACGGCGCTCCATGTACTTGGCGGCCTTGGGGGTCAGAGCGATGCCGAGAGCGCGCGAGAGGCGCGTCTGCCGGCGGGCACGAGTGCTCGACACGGGTGTCCTTTCGTTGTGCAGGGTTCATGAATCCTGGCCTCCAGGTGGGAGAGCTTCGGCCCGCTGCTGCCTTCAGCTGCCATCCGCGCTGCTCTCGTCATGAAGGTGATCAAACAGGCTGTGATCGAACACAGCTCTGATTTAACACAGGCATAGATGAGGGCAGGCAGGACGTGCCAGACGATCATCTAGCCTATCACGTGCCTCGACGGTCAGCCCCCGCGAATGATCGCCCGCAGCCGCTCGAGCCGCGCGGCGATCTCCCGCTCGGCGCCGTTCCCGGTGGGGACGTAGTAGTCCTTTCCGACCAGGTCATCCGGCGGATACTGCTGACTCGCCACTGAATGGGGTGCATCGTGCGCATAGACATATCCGGCGCCATGCCCGAGCCGCTGCGCCCCCGCGTAATGGGCGTCGCGGAGGTGGGCGGGAACTCCCACCCCGCGCCCGGCGCGCACGTCGGCGATCGCGGCATTGATCCCCATATAGGCGGCATTCGACTTTGGCGCCGTGGCAAGGTGCACGACGGCTTCGGCGAGGACGATCCGACCCTCCGGCATGCCGATCAGCTGGACGGCCTGCGCCGCGGCGACAGCTGTCTGGAGCGCGGTCGGGTCGGCCATGCCGACGTCTTCCGCCGCAGAAATGATGATGCGGCGCGCGATGAATCTGGGATCTTCGCCTGCCTCGACCATCTTCGCGAGATAGTGCAGCGCGGCGTCGACGTCGGAACCCCTGATCGACTTGATGAAGGCACTGATGACGTCGTAGTGCATGTCGCCCTGGCGGTCGTAGCGAACCGCATGGACGTCGAGGGCCTTCTCGGTGTGGCGCACCTCGACGGTGACAGGCGCACCTTGGGGAGCGCCGTCGTCGTCCTCCTTGCGGCTCTCCCGTGCGGCCTCGTCGAGCGCGACGGCGGCAGCCGCTTCGAGCGCCGTGAGCGCGCGCCGGGCGTCACCTCCGGCCAGCCGAACGAGGTGCTCAGCGGCGTCGTCGGAGAGGACGACGGCGTCCCCCAAGCCGCGCACGTCGGTCACCGCCCGCTCGAGCAGGCCGCGGATATCGTCCTCGGTGAGCGGCTGGAGCGTGAGGAGCAGAGAGCGGGACAGGAGCGGCGCGACAACCGAGAACGACGGGTTCTCGGTGGTTGCCGCCACGAGCACGACCCAGCGGTTCTCGACGCCGGGGAGGAGGGCGTCCTGCTGGGCCTTGGTGAAGCGATGGATCTCGTCGAGGAAGAGGACGGTGGTGATGCGGTGCAGGTCTCGGGCCGTGAGTGCCTCGTCCATGACCCGGCGAACGTCCTTCACGCCGGCCGTGATCGCAGACAGCTCGACGAACTTCCGGCCGGGCCCGCGGGCGATGACGTGGGCAAGCGTCGTCTTGCCTGTTCCGGGCGGGCCCCAGAGGATGACCGAGCTCGGACCCGTGGGGCCACTCGCGGCCGCTCCCGCCGCGAGCTGGCGCAGCGGAGAACCCGGGCCCAGCAGGTGCTGCTGGCCGACCACCTCGTCGAGCGACCGCGGCCGCATGCGAACCGCGAGGGGGCTCCGCTGGGCCTCCCGGGTTCGGTCGAATGCCTCGTCGGCCTCGCCGTCGTCCGAGGACTCCAATCCGAACAGACTTTCCATCAGTCCTACGCTACCGCCGCCCGGCGGCCCCGCAACGCACGTCGCGTTGCGGGGCGTCTGCAGGTCAGGCCCGGGCCTTCTCCCCCACCGGCTTCTGCGGCGGGTTGGCGGACGGGGCCTTGGCCGGATCGAGCTTGGCGTCGACCCCGGCCTCCTTGCGCTGTTCCGGAGTGATAGGCGCCGGAGCCGCAGTGAGGGGGTCGTAGCCGTTGCCCGTCTTCGGGAACGCGATCACCTCCCGGATCGAGTCGACGCCCGCGAGCAGGGCGACAACCCGATCCCAGCCGAACGCAATGCCGCCGTGCGGCGGAGCTCCGTACTTGAAGCCCTCGAGCAGGAAGCCGAACTTCTCCTGCGCCGCCTCCTCGTCGATGCCCATCACCTTGAACACGCGTTCCTGCACGTCGCGGCGATGGATACGGATCGAGCCGCCACCGATCTCATTGCCGTTGCAGACGATGTCGTAGGCGTAGGCGAGGGCCTTGCCGGGATCCTGGTCGAACGTGTCCATGAACTCGGGCTTCGGCGAAGTGAACGCATGGTGCACGGCCGTCCAGGCGGAGTAGCCGAGCGCAACATCGCCGGACGCGACGGCCGACTCGGTGGATTCGAAGAGCGGAGCGTCCACAACCCAGACGAATGCCCAGTCCTTGGGGTCGATGAGGCCGGTACGGTGGCCGATCTCCACGCGCGCCGCACCAAGGAGAGCGCGAGAGGCGGACGGCTCGCCTGCGGCGAAGAAGATGCAGTCGCCGGGCTTCGCCCCGACGGCGTCTGCGAGGCCCTCGCGCTCGGCGTCCGTGAGATTCTTCGCGACCGGCCCGGCAAGCTCGCCGTCCTCCTTGAAGAGGACGTACGCCAGGCCCTTCGCGCCGCGCTGCTTGGCCCACTCCTGCCAGGCGTCGAGCGTCCGGCGAGGCTGGGAAGCCCCGCCGGGCATGACGACGGCGCCAACGTAACCGGCGGCATAGCCGGCTTTGAACACGCCGAAGGTCGTGTCCTTGAAGTATTCGGTGAGGTCCGTCAGCTCGAGCCCAAAGCGCAAGTCCGGCTTGTCGGAGCCGTACTTGGCCATGGCCTCCGCGTAGGTCATGCGGCGGATGGGCGTCTGCACCTCGACGCCGATGAGGTTCCAGATCGCTGCAACGATCCGCTCGCCGAGCGCAATGACGTCGTCCTGCTCGACGAAGCTCGCCTCGATGTCGAGCTGCGTGAACTCCGGCTGCCGATCCGCGCGGAAATCCTCGTCGCGGTAGCAGCGGGCGATCTGGTAGTACTTCTCGATGCCGCCGACTTGGAGCAGCTGCTTGAAGAGCTGGGGCGACTGCGGCAGTGCATACCATGAACCCGGCGCGAGGCGGGCGGGGACCAGGAAGTCGCGGGCGCCCTCGGGCGTCGAGCGGGTGAGCGTCGGGGTCTCGACCTCGACGAAGCCTTCATCGTGCAGCAGCTCGCGGGCCACGCGGTTGGCCTCGGAGCGCAGCCGCATCGCACGGGCGGGCCCGGGGCGGCGGAGGTCGAGATACCGATGCCGCAGGCGGGCCTCCTCGCCGACCTCAACGTGCTCGTCGACCTGGAAGGGAAGCGGATCCGCGGAGTTGAGGACGGTCACCTCGTCGGCGATGATCTCGATCTCGCCCGTGGCGAGCTGCGGGTTCTCGTTGCCCTCGGGCCGCTTCTGAACCGTGCCCACAACCTTCAGCACGTACTCGTTGCGGAGCCCGTGGAAGACCTCCTCCTCGCGCACCACGATCTGGGCGACGCCGGACGCGTCCCGCAGGTCGACGAACGCCACGCCGCCGTGGTCCCGGCGACGGGCCACCCAGCCTGCAAGCGTGACGGTCTGTCCAATGTGCTCGGAACGGAGGGAACCGAGGTCATGTGTGCGCAGCACAGCGCTCCTCTACGAAAAGTTCTGCCATAAGATCAGCGTGGCCTGCATGTGAGGCCCGTCAGACATCACGGAAAGTCTACCCGTCTGCGTGCTCGGGCACGCGAGGAGGAACAGTGACGACAGCCGGCGGCCTGAGACGGGAGCTGGGAACCGCAGACGCCACCGCGATTGGGCTCGGTTCCATGCTGGGGGCTGGCGTGTTCGCGGCATTCGGTCCCGCGGCAGCGCTCGCTGGCCCGTGGCTCCTCGTCTCACTCGTGCTCGCCGGAATCGTTGCCTACTGCAACGCCGTGGCGTCAGCAGCGCTCGCGGCCCGGTATCCCCACAGCGGGGGAACGTACATCTACGGGCGGCGGCAGCTCGGCCCGTGGCCCGGCTTCATCGCCGGATGGGGCTTCGTGACCGGCAAGTCGGCCTCGTGCGCCGCGATGGCCCTGACTTTTGCCCACTACGTCTGGCCAGCGGCCGCGATCCCGGTGGCTATTGCCGCCGTCGTCGGCCTCACGGCCGTCAATCTGCTCGGGGTGACTCGGACCGCCCTCGCGACCAAGGTGCTGCTCGTCGTCGTCCTCGGGGTGCTTGCGTTCGCTGCCGCGGCGGGGGCGGGCCTCGGAACGGCGAGGGCAACGGACGACGGCGCCAGCTCCCCCGGGCTGGGCATCTTGAGCGGCGCTGGGGTGCTGTTCTTCGCTTTCGCCGGCTATGCCCGGATCGCCACGCTCGGGGAAGAGGTGCGCAATCCCGCCCGTACCATCCCGCGGGCCATCATGGGCGCGCTCGCGGGCGCCTTCGTCATCTACGCCGTGCTCGCCGTCGTCCTCCTGCGCGGTCTCGGCCCCACGGGGCTCGCGTCCTCGTCCGCGCCTTTGGCGGACCTCATCGCGCCGCTCGGGGCGTGGGCGCGCGGCGTGGTCCAAGTGGGGGCCGCGTGCGCCTGCCTCGGCGCGCTCCTCGCCCTCGTGGCGGGTGTGGGCCGCACCTCGCTCGCGATGGCGCGTGAGGGCGACCTGCCGAGGCCCCTCGCACTCATCGGGCACCGGCGGTCCGTGCCGTGGGTCGCGGAGGTGACCGTCGCGGTCGTGGTCATTGTCCTGGTCCTGACATCGGACCTGCTGACCGTGGTGGGATTCTCCGGCTTCGGCGTACTGATCTATTACGCGATCGCCAACGCCTCGGCCTTCCGTCTCGAGGACCGCCCGGGCTTCGCTCCGCGCTGGCTCACCGTGCTGGGCTTCGCGGGCTGCCTCGTGCTCGCCGTGACGCTCCCCTGGCGCTCGGTTCTGACCATGACGGCGGTGCTGGCGCTCGGGGTCATTGCCCGCGCCGTCGTGCTCGCCGTACGGCGGCGCCGCGGCTGACAGCGTCGATCGGGATCAGGCCGACCCGAATCAGGCTGCCGGACCCTCCGATCGGCGGCGCACCTCGGGCACGAGGTCCTCCGCGGGAGGCATCCACGCTGCCGGATCCGCGGGGACCTGCTCGCCCGAGCGGATGTCCTTCACCTCGTGGCTGCCGTCGTGATGCAGGAACCAGACGAATGGGATGCCGCGCCGGTCCGCATACTTGATCTGCTTGCCGAACTTCTCGGCGCTCGCCGCCACCTCGGTCGGAACCCCGCGCGAGCGGAGCTGGGACGCGACCGCCTGAGCGGCAGCCCAAGACTCGTCGTCGGGAAGGGCGACGAGCACGGCGGTCGGCACGGAGCGGCTCGCGGTCGCCAGATCGGCGCCCAGGATCCGGCTCACCAGACGCGTGACGCCCACCGACAGCCCAACTCCCGGGAATTTCCGGCTGCCCTTCGTGGCGAGCGCGTCATAGCGGCCGCCCGAGCAGATCGAGCCGAGGTGCTCGTGCCCCACGAGCACGGTCTCGTAGACCGTGCCCGTGTAGTAGTCGAGGCCGCGGGCGATGCTGAGATCTGCAACGACGGTGCCCGGCGCGGCCGCGGATGCCGCCGCGATGACCTGCTCGAGCTCACGGAGCCCCTCCTCGAGCAAGTCGTCCTCGACGCCGAGGTCGCGGACTCGCTCCACGAATGAAGTGTCCTCGGCGCGAATCGAGGCGAGCTCGAGTGCTGCCTTCGCCTGCTCGGCCGTGGCTCCCAGCTCCTCGTGCAGCAGCTCCGCCACGCGTTCGGGCCCGACCTTCTCGAGCTTGTCGATGCTCCTGAGGACGCCAGCGGTATCAGTGAGCCCGATGCCCCGGTAGAAGCCCTCGGCAAGCTTCCGGTTGTTGACACGCAGCCGGAAGGGTGGAATCGGCAACGCCGAGAGCGCCTCGACAATCACCAGCGCCAGCTCGACGTCGTAGCGGAACGGAAGTGTTCCATCTCCGACCACGTCGATGTCCGCCTGCGTGAACTCGCGGGCGCGGCCCTCCTGCGGCCGCTCACCCCGCCAGACCTTCTGGATCTGGTATCGGCGGAATG
Organism: Sinomonas gamaensis; assembly: GCF_005876955.1. GTDB lineage: Bacteria > Actinomycetota > Actinomycetes > Actinomycetales > Micrococcaceae > Sinomonas > Sinomonas gamaensis. Next base: position 22,807 of record NZ_SSCL01000025.1, on the reverse strand, counting down.
GGAAGGCGAGATAGCCCGCGTTCTCGACCACGTAGCGCGCGAACGGAACCGTGAGGTCGAAGTGGAGGGCAAGGGCATTGGCGTCGCCCTTGCTGGCCGAATCCTCGTCGTCCTGGAGCCGGCTGAGGCCGTAGACCTCCTTGTCGATCTCGCCTTTGCGCAGGAGCTGGCCCACCGTCTCGACCGCACGGGTCTCGATGGAGCTGAAGCCGTGCAGCTCGAACGTCCGCCGCAGCGTGTCGAGGACATGGAGCTCCACCAACCGCTCCTGCGGAAGCCACTCGGGGAATCCGGACAGAGAGGCGGTACGTGCCATGGGGTGAATGCTCCTTGAGTGCGAACGGCGTGCGTAGACTGACTGATGCCCAAGTTTATGCGGTAGCCAGGGAGGTCGGTCCGCGTGCCAAAACGCAGCCCCAACGAGGCGCGTCGGCGTGTGCAGCTCATGGAGGCCAAGCAGGCGCTGCGCCGCGGCCAGGAGACGCGCCGCCGGCGAGACAACATCATCGCCTCGGCTGCGACCGTCGTCGCCATAGCTCTCGCGGCGGTGCTCCAAGGCACGGTGTTCGCGTCGAATCCCACGGCCGAGCAGTACGCCGCAGTCAAGGCGGGGCTCGACAATCCCTCCGCGTCGGCAAGCCCCAGTTCCTCACCGACCAACGCTCCCGGCGTGCCTGCCTCCAGCACGGCACAGGGCAAGACCTTCACGGGGAGCCTGGTACTCAACGGGTCGCCGATCGGCATCCAGATCGACGGCACCAAGGCGCCGCAGGCCGCGGCCGTCTTCAAGTCCCTCGCAGATCAGGGCACGCTCAAGGGCCGCGCCTGCCATCGGCTGACCACGAGCGCCACTGCGGCCATCCTCCAATGCGGCGCCGAGGATGCCACGGGCAAGGCAGACCCGTCCTACACCTGGGGCCCGCTCGAGAACACGCCGGCCGACCAGAAGTACCCGGCGGGGACCATCGCCGTGGCCCGGACGTCGGACAATGCCTACGGCAATGGCCAGCAGTTCTTCATCGCGTACCGGGACTCGACGTTCCCCAACGACTCCGCCGGCGGGTACACCGTTGTCGGCCACGTCACGTCCGGGCTCGACGTGATCACGAAGATTGCCGCGGCAGGCGTCGCCCCCGGCGGTTCCTCGGCAGAAGACGGGTCCCCCGTGACTGCAGTCACGATAGACTCGTTCACACTGAACTAAGCCGCGGGCCCGCGCGAGTACGTGGGCCCGCACTCCAGTCCGTCCAAGCGAAAGACTTCTAGCGGTGACCGAAAGTCAGAAATCCGACGACACCGCAGCTCCCGAGGCTGCGCCCGTTCCCTCCGTTCCCTCACCCGCCGCTTTCGCGAAAGCGAAGCCCGGTCCGGCTGCGCCTGTCGCCCCTGCGGCGCCGATTGCCACGGCGTCTGTCGTTCCCGTCAACCTGGAAGAGGCCAAGAAGTGGGGCCGCGTTGAGGGAGACGGACATGTCTTCCTGACGCTCGACGGCGAAGAGCATCCGGTGGGCCAGTATCCCGGGGTCTCCCCCGACGAGGCGCTCGGGTACTTCGCGCGAAAGTTCGAGGACATCGTCGCTCAGATCGCCCTGCATGAGCAGCGGGTCTCCTCCCACGCGAACGCCGCCGACGTGCGGAAGGCCTCGGCGCACCTCCGCGCCCAGCTCGCGGAACGGAACATGGTCGGCGACATCCGCGGTGCGGAGGCACGCTTGGACGCCCTCGATGCCGCCGTCACCGAGGCCGAGGCCGAGCAGAAGGCCGCTCATGAGAAGGCCCGTGCGGACGAGCTCGCGAAGCGGGAAGCCATCGTGGCCGAGGCGGAGTCGATCGCGGGCCAGGACCCTCAGCGCACCCAGTGGAAGACAAGCGGCGCGCGCATGAACGAGCTTTTCGATGACTGGAAGGCCTCCCAGAAGTCCGGGCTGCGGCTCGGCCGTTCGGCGGAGGACGCCCTCTGGAAGCGCTTCCGTGCAGCCCGTACGCAGTTCGACCGGCATCGCCGGGCGTACTTCTCACAGCTGGACACCGCGAACGCCGCTGCGAAGGCGGCCAAGGAGCAGCTCATCGCCGAGGCCGAGGCGCTGCAGACCTCAACGGACTGGGGCTATGCCGCCGGCGAGTATCGCCGGCTCATGGACGAGTGGAAGGCCGCGCCCCGCGCCAACCGCAAGGACGACGACGCGCTGTGGGCGCGCTTCCGTGCGGCACAGAACGTGTTCTTCGAGGCGCGTCAGGCGGCCAACGCCGCGATCGACCGTGAGTTCTCGTCCAACCTCAAGGTCAAGGAAGCCCTTCTGGCCGAGGCCCAGCAGCTGCTTCCCGTCACGGATGTCGCGGCCGCCAAGCGCGCGCTCCAGTCGATCCGCGACCGCTGGGAGGATGCCGGCAAGGTTCCTCGCGCGGATATGGGCCGCATCGAGGCCGGCCTGCGCAAGGTCGAAGACGCCATCCAGAACGCTGAGCACGAGAACTGGCGGCGGACTGATCCCGAGATCCAGGCCCGCACAGACTCAGCTCTCACGCAGCTTGAGTCGTCCATCGCAGCTCTTCGCGACGACCTCACGCGCGCGGAGAACTCGGGCAACGCCAGAGAGGCCGCGAAGGCCCGCGAAGCCCTCGAGGCCCGCGAAGCGTGGCTCGAGACCCTGCGGCGCTCGGCGAGCGAGCTCGGCTAGCCGCCTACACTTCGAGAGCGAAAGGCCCCTCGGCGTCCTCAGCGGACGACGAGGGGCCTTTGAGTTATCCACATTGCACCGCGCGCGGCGCTCCTTGCACCTCGGGGCCCCGGCACCATGGAACCCATGCAGCCGAACTCCGCCTCCAACGTCCACTCCATTGCCCGGTGGAAGTCTCCCGAAATTCTCACGCCGGGGAGGCCTTTCAGTGGTGTCGAGCTGCGCGCCATGGCAAACGACGGCGTTCTCCAGCGGATCATCCCTGACGCATACGCCCCCTCGGGTGCGCGCCCATCCCCGGAGCTGCGGGCGGCGGCCCTCGCGACAGGACTCACCTCGCGACTGATGGGGCGCACCGTGGTTGGCCGGCTCTCGGCCGCGTGGATCTTCGGCTGCGCCCCGGCGCCAGTCGCACCAGTCCTGCTGGTCCCCGCGCCGCGTCGCCTCTCGGCCGCGGGCCGAGGCAACGGGGTCCTCCTCCACGAGGTTGCCCTCGGGGAATTCGATGTCATCGAGGTGGGAGCGCTGTGCGTGACGACCCCTCTGCGCACCGTCGTCGACGTTGCGGTGCACGGCGAAGGCGCACTCGCGGCACTCGTCGTGCGGCGGCTCGTGGCCCAGCCGGGGCTGGGACTCACCCTCTCACTGGTATCCCGAGCGGTGGACGCACTCCCCCGGCAGCCAAACAAGCAGCGAGCGAAGGAGGTCCTCCGGCGGCTCGCGATGGCAGATCGGTGATGGTCAGCTGCGGCGCCGGTTCCCGGTGGTCCGGTAGACGTCGTACACGCCGTCGATCCGGCGGACGGCGCTCAGAACGTGATTGAGATACTTGGGGTCTCCCATTTCGAAGGCGAAGCGGGACAGCGCAAGTCGATCAGTGGACGTGTGCACGTGGGCGGAGAGGATGTTCACGTGATTCTCCGCGAGGACCCGCGTAACGTCCGAGAGCAGGCTCTTGCGGTCGAGCGCCTCTACCTGGATCTCGACGAGGAAGACGCTCGACTGCGTGGGCGCCCATTCGACCTCGACGATCCGATCCGACTGGGCGCGGAGCTGGGCCGCGTTCGTACAGTCGGTTCGGTGTACCGAGACCCCCGAGCCACGGGTGACGAAGCCGAGGATCGGATCTGGCGGCACCGGGGTGCAGCAGCGCGCGAGCTTGACCCAGACGTCGGCGGCGCCTTTGACGATGATGCCCGAATCCGAGTATTTCGGCGGCGACGGCGTGGTGGGGGCAATCGTCTCGGCAATATCCTCGGCCGTCCCGGCCGCCCCGCCCAGGCTGTCGACCAGCTTCTCGACGACGGACTGCGCCGAAGCGTGTCCGTCGCCGATGCCCGCATACAGCCCCGCAATGTCCTGATACCGGAACTCCTGCGCAACGGCGAGGAGAGTGTCGTGGCTGAGGAGTCGCTGCAACGGGAGGTTCTGCTTGCGCATGGCGCGCGTGAGCAGCTCCTTGCCCTTGTCGATGGCCTCCTCGCGGCGCTCCTTGCTGAACCACTGGCGGATCTTGTTGCGGGCGCGGGCGCTCTTGACGAAGTTCTGCCAGTCCTGGCTCGGACCAGCGCCCTCGGCCTTGGACGTGAAGATCTCCACCACGTCGCCGTGGTTGAGCTCGCTGTTGAGCGGCACGAGCTTGCCGTTGACGCGGGCGCCGATGGTCCTGTGGCCCACCTCGGTGTGGATCGCGTAGGCGAAGTCGACCGGCGTCGAACCGGAGGGCAGCGCCATGACCTCGCCCTTAGGGGTGAAGACGAAGACTTCCTTGGCGTTGATCTCGAAGCGGAGCGAGTCGAGGAACTCTCCCGGGTCAGAGGTCTCCTGCTGCCAATCCACGAGCGAACGCAGCCAGCCCATCTCGGCGGCCTTGCCGCTGGGGGTGTGGGCGTTGCGGTTGGGCTGATCCTTGTACTTCCAGTGCGCGGCGACGCCGTACTCCGCGCGACGGTGCATCTCGTGGGTGCGGATCTGGATCTCGACCGGACGCCCGTTGGGGCCGATGACCGTCGTGTGCAGCGACTGGTACATATTGAACTTCGGCATGGCGATGTAGTCCTTGAACCGCCCCGGAAGGGGGTTCCAACGGGCATGCATCGCCCCGAGCACGGCGTAGCAGTCGCGCACGGAATCAACGAGGATCCGTACGCCCATCAGGTCGTTGATGTCGTCGAATTCCTTCTGACGGACGATCATCTTCTGATAGATCGAGTAGTAGTGCTTGGGCCGCCCCGTGACCTCGGCGCGGATCTTCGCGCCGCGGAGGTCCTCCGTGATCTGATCGCGGATGACGGCAAGCTGCTTCTCGCGCTCGGGAGTGCGGGCGCCCACCATGCGCACGATCTCTTCGTAGACCTTCGGGTAGAGCGCCGCGAAGGAGAGGTCCTCAAGCTCCCACTTGATGGTATTCATGCCGAGCCGGTGGGCCAGCGGCGCGAAGATCTCGAGGGTTTCGCGTGCCTTGCGAGCCGAGGACTCGGGCGAGACGAACCGCCACGTCCGGGCATTGTGGAGCCTGTCGGCGAGCTTGATGACGAGGACCCGGATGTCCTTCGCCATCGCCACGACCATCTTGCGAACGGTCTCGGCCTGCGCCGCGTCGCCGAACTGCACCTTGTCCAGCTTCGTGACGCCGTCCACGAGCATGGCCACTTCGGGCCCGAAGTCCTTGCGGAGCTGCTCGAGCGTATAGGACGTGTCCTCGACGGTGTCATGAAGCAGGGCCGCCGCGAGCGTGGTCCCGGTCATCCCGAGTTCGGCGAGGATCGTTGCCACCGCCACCGGATGGGTGATGTAGGGATCGCCGCTCTTGCGCTTCTGCCCCTGATGGCTGCGCTCGGCGACTTCGTATGCCCTCGTGATGAGTTCGAAGTCCTCGCGCGGGTTATTCGCCCGGACGGTGCGGAGCAGCGGCTCGAGGATGGGCGAGTGTGCGGCAGTACCGCGGCCCGTGAGCCGGGCAAGCCGTGAGAACGTGCGATCGCGCCTCCCCAGGAGCGGCCGCTCGAGGAGGCTGTTGCCGCCTACGGGCTGGTCGGCCGCGTTCACCGCGGATGAGGCGGGGGCCTGCGCGGGAACCGGGGCAGGCACCGGTCGCGCCGGCACCTGTGCCGCGGGCGACGGCGCCACAGCACCTTGCGGGCCAGAGGCACCTTGGGCATGCGTCAGCTCCGGTTGACCGGTACCGGACGCCGCGGAACGCGGGGCGCCGGACCGGGCCGGGACGGGCGTCGCACGCTCCTCCACCCAAGCCTCCTGAACGGTCTGCGGATTCACTCAGTCTATGCCCGGAGCAACGCACTGCAGAATGCTGCCCATTCCCAGGGCCAGCTCGTGCGGGAGCCGAGCAAACGCGAGCTGCTACGCGTCGGCGGGCTCCGCCGTCGCCCGCCGTGCCTCGACCTTCTCTGCCTGCTTGACCAGCGCTGGCTCGCGCTCACGAAGCAGGGCGTACATCGGAGCCGCGATGAAGATCGTCGCCGCGGTGCCCACAAGGATTCCCACGAACAGCGCAAGCGAGAGGTCCCGCAGCGTACCCGCACCGAGCAGGCCCGCTCCGATGAACAGGATCGCCGCGACAGGGAGCACGGCCACCATCATGGTGTTGATAGAGCGGACAAGCGTCTGGTTCACGGCCAGATTGACCTCCTCCGCGAACGTGCGGCGCGACGAGGCGGTGATGTCGGCCGTGTTTTCGCGGATCTTGTCGAACACCACCACCGTGTCATAGAGCGAGTAGCTCAGGATGGTGAGGAAGCCGATGATCGCGGACGGTGTGATCTCGAAATCGCTGATCGCATAGACCCCCTCAGTGATGAGGATCGTCACGACCATGCCCGTCAAGGCCGACAGCGACATCTTCCAGGTGCGGAAGTACAGCGCCATGAGCACGGCGGCGAGGATCACGAACGTGGCAAACCCGATCAGGGCCTGATTCGTCACATCGGCGCCCCACGTGGGGCCGATGAACGTCGAGGTGACATCGTTCCCCGTCACCCCGTAGGCCGCGGCCAACTTGTCCTTGACCTGGAGCGTCTCGGTGTCGGACAGCTGGTCGGTCTGGACCTGGATCGTGTTGCCAGCCACATTCGTGACTCGAGGAGTGCTGGCGGGAACCACGGAGTGAACCGCGTTCTGGCCGGTCACGGTGTCGCTCGACTTGGCTTGAGAAACCGTGAACTGGGAGCCGCCCCGGAAGTCGATGCCCAGATTGAAACCGCCCCGGAGAATGGGGACGAGGATCGCGATCACGACCGCGATCCCGGCGATGAGGAACCACAGCCGTTTCTTGCCGACGAAGTCATAGGAACGCTTGCCGGAGTAAAGGTCATTGCCGAAGCGGGCGAGGGCAGTCGTCGACATCAGTTCTCCTCCGGTGAGCGCTCGGAGCGCTGCGTTCCCTTGCCGGCGCGGGCGAGATCGGCCTTGCTCCCGTTCTCGGAGGCGGCCGCCGCAGCGCGGCGTTCGGCGATCGTCATGCGGCGCCCGGCTTCGCGGGCCGCGGCGGCGTTCTTCGGCTTGAGCGAGGTCTTTGCCGCTTCCGAGGCCTCGCGGAGTCGCCCTGCGCCCCTGTAGAGCGGCACAGCGCCCAGCTGCACCGGATCCAAGCCCGAGAAGCGGTGGCCCTCACCGAAGAACTTGGTCCGCGCGATGAGCTGCAGGGTCGGGTGCGTGAACATGAACACCACGAGAAGGTCCGCGATGGCGGTGAGGCCGAGGGTGAAGGCGAAGCCGCGGACGTTTCCGACGGCAACGAAGTAGAGGACCACGGCCGCAAGGAGGTTCACTGCCTTGGAGGCCAGGACCGTGCGCTTCGCACGCCGCCAGCCGTTCTCGACAGCCGACACGAGACCCCTGCCCTCACGCAGTTCGTCGCGGATGCGCTCGAAGTACACGATGAACGAGTCGGCCGTCTGGCCGATGGCCACGATGAGACCCGCGACACCGGCGAGCGAGAGCCGATAGTTCTGCATCCAGCCGAGCAGCGTGATGGACAGGTAGGTCAGAAGACCCGCGACGACGAGCGAGGCAATCGTCACGAAGCCCAGGGCTCGGTACTGGAACAGTGAGTACACGACCACGAGGAGCAGTCCGATGAGCCCCGCGAGAAGGCCCATCTGGAGCTGCTGCGTGCCGAGAGTCGCCGAGATCTGCTCTTCGCTCTGGATGTCGAAGCTGATCGGAAGCGCTCCGAACCGGAGCTGGTCCGAGAGGGTCTGGGCGCTGGCCTGCGTGAAGTTGCCCGTGATCTGCGGGCGGCCGTCGGTGATGACCGCGAGGGCGCGGGGAGCAGACAGCACCTTGTCATCGAGAACGATGGCAAACTGCGAACGCGGATCGTTTCCGCTGTCCCCGCCCGCGGCGACATAGAAGCCGTTGAGGCGCTGCGTGACGTCCTTGAACTTCTGCGTGCCGTCGGAGTTGAACTGGATGTTCACGGCCCACTGGTTGGTGACGGCGCCCTGCTGTCCCTGAACCAGCTGGAACGTGGATCCCGAGATGTCGGTTCCGGGAATCTCGACCGGCCCCAGGATGTACTTCACCGCAGGTGTTCCACTGGCGGCGGGCTGGCAGGTCACAAGCGGTTTTGACGGGTCGGACCGCTGAGTGCTCTCAGGCTGCGGTTTGGTGCAGTCCAGGGCCTCGAACTGCTTGTAGATGTCCGCCGTGATCCAGTTCTGGTCGCTGGCGTTCGCAGGAGCGGCGGTCGGCTTCGGGAGCTGATCCTCAGGGACGAGCTGATCCTTCGCCACCGGCGCCGGATCGCCCGAGGCAAGCACCGGGCGGAAGTTCATGTTCGCCGAGGCCTGAATCAGCTGGCGCGTCTGCGCCGACGGAATGCCCGGGAGGCTCACGACAACATTGCGGCTCGACTGGGTGCTGATCTCAGCCTCGGAGACGCCCGACCCATCAACTCGTTGCCGGATGATCTCAACGGCCTGATTGAGCTGGTCCTGCGTGACCGCTCCCCCGCCCGTGACCTTGGGCGCGAGGATCATCTGGGTGCCGCCCTCAAGATCAAGTGCGAGCTTTGGCGCCCATGAGGCCTGATGTGTCAGGGCGCCTCCGCCGAGGAGGGAGACGAGAGCGACGAAGAGGACAACGAGCCAGACGAGTGTCCTGAGTCCCGGCCGCTTGCTGCGGGATCGAGCCATGGGTTCCTAACTCCTGATGGGAAGACACCCGCGCGCGGCGTTACCCACGCGCGGGCGGAAGCGAGGTGGCGTTACTTGCCCTCGCCCTCGAGGCGCCGGAGGGTCTGCTCGGGCGTCTCGTTGAGCTGGGACTCGGGCGTAGCCGGCTTGTCCGCGACGTGGTCGGCCGACGGACTGTGCGTCGACCCGAGGGTCGGCTCCGTCGTGGCACCGGTCGATTCTTCGTCGGCGGGGGTCTCCGTCGGCTCAACGATCTTCGAGACAGCCTGGCGGTGCACGGTGGCAGTGGTGCCGGGGGAAAGCTCGAGCACGACCTTGTTCTCCACGTCGTCGAACGACACGATGCGGCCGAACAGCCCGAAGCTCGTCATGACCTCAACGCCGGGGACGAACTTCGACTGCATCTGAGCCTGCTGAGCCTGTGCCTTCTTGTTGCGTCGGAACATCGTGAAGATGAAGAACGCGAAGATGACAAGCAGGAGGATGGTCATCAAGTCCATGGCTGAGTCCAATCTGTTGCTGGGACGCGCTGCCTAGGATGCGCGTCGGACCCGGCTGATTCCGGGCACGGCGTGACGTCCCGCGCGAGCAGGATGTCTTCTCCCAGTCTACGGGCAACGGCCCTCAAGAGTTCCCGAAGGCACGCGGCAGCGGCCCAGCGCGGCCCTCCAGCTGGAGCGGGGCAGCAGCTCAGACCCAGTCTGCGGCAGCGTCGCCGTCTGTGTCGCCGCCCAAGGGGCCGGGACCGAAAAGCGTTGCGCTGTAGGCGAACGGAGCGTCAGGCGGGACGGGGAGCCCCAGATGCTCGTAGGCAGCCGGGGTCGCGATGCGGCCTCGCGGTGTCCGCCCCATGAGGCCCTCGCGCACGAGGTAGGGTTCCGCGACGGTCTCCACCGTCTCGGGTTCCTCCCCCACAGCGATGGCCAGGGTCGAGAGGCCCACCGGTCCCCCGCCGAATTTCGTCACGAGCGCGGAGAGAACGCCGCGGTCCAGGCGGTCTAGCCCCTTGGCATCCACCTCGTACATATCGAGCGCCGCTGCGGCCGCTCGGGCGTCAATCTGCTCGATGCGGTGAACCAGAGCCCAGTCGCGTACCCGCCGCAGGAGACGGTTCGCGATGCGCGGCGTCCCGCGGGAGCGGCCGGCCACTTCGGTGAATCCCGCCGAGGTCACGCGGAGGTCGAGGAGGCCCGCGGACCTGCGGAGCACGAGCTCGAGCTCCTCGACGGAATAGAACTCGAGATGCCCGGTGAATCCGAAGCGGTCCCGCAAAGGGCCAGGCAGGAGCCCGGCGCGCGTCGTGGCGCCGACAAGAGTGAACGGCGGGAGGTCGAGCGGGATGGCCGTGGCGCCGGCGCCCTTGCCCACCACGATGTCGACGCGGAAGTCCTCCATCGCCATGTACAGCATTTCCTCGGCGGGGCGGGACATGCGGTGGATCTCGTCGAGGAACAGGACCTCGCCCTCGGAGAGCGAGGAGAGGATGGCGGCGAGGTCACCTGCGTGCTGGATCGCGGGCCCGGAGGAGATCCTGAGCGGAGCATTCATCTCGGCGGCGATGATCATGGCGAGCGTCGTCTTGCCCAGGCCCGGAGGGCCGGAGAGAAGCACGTGGTCCGCGCTCCTGCCCCGCAGTCGCGAGGCCTCCAAGACGAGCGAGAGCTGCCGCCGCACGCGCTGCTGCCCGACGAAGTCGTCGAGGTGCTTCGGCCGCAGCGCGGCCTCGATCGCGCGTTCCTCGGGCTCCTCGCCCGTCGAGACGAGGGACGGCTCAGCCACGGGCGCCCGACCTCAACGGGGTGCGTGCTCCTTGTCCGAGCCAGCGCAGCGTCGCCCGCAGGATCTCGGGTACGCTTCCGTTCTCCGCGAGGTCCGGCTGATCCTCGAGAGCTCGATCGATGCTCGAGGCGGCGTCCTTCTCCGACCATCCGAGCGACGTCATCGCCTCGACCACTTGCGGCTTCCACGCCTCTTGAGCGGAAGGAGCAGACGACGACGGCAACTCGCCCGGTGTGCCGAGCGGGACGAGCTTGCCCTTCAGTTCGAGGACGAGGCGTGCCCCCACCTTGGGGCCGATGCCGGGCACCTTCGTGAAGGCCTTCGCGTCCTCCGAATGCGCCGCCACCCGCACTGCCTCCGGGCTGTGCACTGCAAGAACGGCGAGGGCGAGGCGTGGACCCACCCCTGCGACCCCGAGCAGCACCTCGAAGACCTCGCGCTCCTCAGGAGAGGCAAAGCCAAACAGGGTGAGCGAATCCTCGCGGACCACCATGAGAGTGTGCACCATGCCGCTCTCCCCCACGCGCAGCCCGGCGAGGGTTTGAGGTGTGGCGGCGAACGACATGCCGACGCCACCCACATCGATCACCGCCGACGACAGGCCGACATGCGCCACCGCGCCCCGGAGAAAGCTGATCACGGGGAGACTCCTTCTGCCGTCCGAACATATCTACGAACAAAGCTACCCGTCTGGACCGACAGAGTGCGTCAGGAGCGACGGCGAGCCTCAGGTTCTCCGACGCGCCTTCGACTCCGCCCTGGCCATTTCTCCGCACGCTTCGGGCGCCTCAGGTTCTTCGACGCGCCTTCGACTCCGCTTCTACCCACGCCCTTTGTGCCGCCGTCAACGCCGTCGCCGTCAGCGCCGTCGTCCGTCCCACAGCGGAGGGCGAGCCGGGCGCAGAGCCGCGCCAGGCGTGGGCCAAGGCAAGCGCGAGGGCGTCGGCGGCATCAGCGGGCCGAGGAGAAGCGTCAAGGCGCAGGATCTTCGTGACCATGCGGGTCACGGCCTCCTTGTCCGCCCGGCCGCTGCCCGTCACCGCCGCCTTGACCTCGGAGGGCGTATGCAGCGCCACAGGCAGGCCCCGCCGTGCGGCCGCCGCGATGACGACCCCCGAGGCCTGCGCCACGCCCATGACCGTGCTGACGTTCATCTGCGAGAAGACTCGCTCCACGGCTACGACTTCAGGCTCGTAGCGGTCGAGCCAGTCCTCGATCGCGGTCGCGATCACGAGGAGGCGGGCATCGAGAGGCTGCTGCGCCGTCGTGCCCACGACGCCCACGCCCACCAGGGTGGCACGGCGGTCCCGCGCAACATCGACGACCCCGAGGCCGCACCGGGTGAGGCCTGGGTCGACTCCGAGGACGCGCAGCATGGACTTGTCGGGCACGGGCGGGTCCGGTCAGTCGGCCTCGAGGGCCGCCATGACCTCCTCGCTCATATCCGCGTTCGTGTAGACGTTCTGGACGTCGTCGAGATCCTCGAGGGCATCGACCAGGCGGACGAACTTGCGCGCGGCATCGGCGTCAAGCTCCACCTCCATCGAGGGAACGAATTCAGCCTCGTCGGTGTCGTACTCGATGCCAGCCTCGTTGAGCGCGTCCCGCATGGCCTGAAGGTCGCTCGGGTCCGAGTAGATCACCCAGTTGTCGCCCGAATCCTTGACCTCTTCGGCGCCGGCGTCGAGGACGGCCATGAGCACATCGTCCTCGGACAGGCCGTTCTTGGGAAGGCTCACCACGCCCTTGCGGGTGAACAGGTAGCTCACCGAGCCCTGGTCGGCCATGCTTCCGCCGTTGCGCGTGACGGCGAGGCGAACGTCCGCCGCTGCCCGGTTGCGGTTCTCCGTGAGGCACTCGATGAGCAGAGCCGAGCCCTGCGGCCCGCGGGCCTCGTAGGTGATCTCCGTGTACTCGATCGCCTCGCCGGTCAGGCCGGCGCCGCGCTTGATCGCGCGGTCGATGTTGTCGTTCGGGACCGAGTTCTTCTTGGCCTTCGAGACGGCAAGGTCGAGGGCCGGGTTGCCCGACATGTCAGGACCGCCGAGGCGTGCGGCGACCTCGATCGTCTTGATGTACTTGGCGAACGCCTTCGCACGCTTGGCGTCGATGACCGCCTTCTTGTGCTTGGTGGTCGCCCATTTGGAGTGGCCGGACATGCCTACGCTTCTCCCTTGATCATGCGGATGAAAAGTTCATGGACCCGCCGCTCGCCCGTCACCTCGGGGTGGAACGATGTTGCGAGCAGGTTTCCTGAACGGACTGCGACAATTCTAGACCTGCCGCCCAGCGTGGCCGTGTGGGACGCGTGCTGCGGGTCGACCTCTGCCAGCACCTCGACTGAGTCCCCCACCCGCTCAACCCATGGTCCACGGATGAAGACGGCGTGAATGGGACCGCCGGACTGGTCGATGTCCTTGAAGTCCAGATCTGTCTCGAACGACTCGCGCTGGCGGCCGAAGGCGTTGCGGCGAACGGTGATGTCGAGCCCGCCGAACGTCTCCTGAGCTCGGCCCGAAAGGTCCTCGGCGGGGTCCGCGATCTCGTTCGCGAGCAGGATCATGCCGGCGCAGGACCCGTACACCGGGAACCCTTCGGCGATCTTGCGCTTGAGCGGCTCCGCAACGCCGAAGGCTCGGGCCAGCTTGTCGATGGCGGTCGACTCGCCTCCCGGGATGACGAGCCCGTCGAGGCCGTCCAGCTCCTCGGGCCTGCGCACCTTGACCGCCCTCGCGCCAAGAGATTCGATCGCGGCCACATGCTCGCGCACGTCCCCCTGCAGGGCGAGGACGCCAACGCGCAGCTCAGACTGTTCGGTGGATGAAGGAGCGGCAGAAGTCACCCGTCCAGTCTAGTCCGGGCTCAGATCAGGCCCCTTCCGGCGGCCGCGGCGCAGGAGGGAGCCGCGGACTGCCCCGGTAGCATGGACGGCGGACCGTGTGACGACAACAGATTGAGGATTGCACGATGTGCGGTATCGCCGGCTACTACGGGTTCGGTCAGGATCAGGCTCTGCTCGAGACAATGAACAGCTGCATCCAGCACCGCGGCCCTGACGGCGAGGGGTACTTCCTCGGCGACGAGGCGGGCGCAGGCGTGGGACTCGCCCACCGACGGCTCGCGATCGTCGACCGGGCCCACGGTCAGGAGCCGATGATCAGTTCCGATGGGGACATCGTGCTGATCTACAACGGCGAGGTCTACAACTACCGCGAGCTCCGGGCGGAGCTGGAGGACCTCGGGCGCACGTTCGTCACCGTCTCCGACACGGAAGTCGTCCTGCAGGCCTACGAGGAGTGGGGCTCCGAGGCGTTCGACCGCTTCAACGGCATGTTCGGCCTGGCCATCCTCGACAGGCGCCTCGGCCGACTCGTCCTCGCGCGCGACCACTTCGGCATCAAGCCGCTCTATTGGGCCAACGCCGGCACCGAGCGCGAGCCCGAGATCCTCTTCGCATCCGAGATCAAGCCCATCCTTGCGACGGGGAAGATCGAGGCCAAGCCGAACGAGCGCATCCTCTACCGCTACCTGCGCTTCCGGATCCACGACGACACCGAGGAAACGTTCTTCGACGGGATCCACAAGCTCCTGCCCGGCGAGATGATGACCATCGAGCTCGCCACACGGCGCTTCCGCATCTCGAGCTACACGCGCCTCCGGGAGGAACTCGAGGAGCTCTCGAAGGTCAACACGCCCTACACGCCCGACGTCGTGGAGGAGTACCGGCGGCGCTTCACCGAGGCCATCCGGATCCGGCTCAACTCCGAGGTCCCGGTCGGAAGCGCCCTCTCCGGCGGACTCGACTCCTCCGCCGTCGTCGTCACCATCAACCGCCTGATGCAGGAGAAGGCGGCGGGCCTCGAGGCAGTCGGGCCCAAGCAGAACACCTTCAGCGCAGTCTTCCCGAACGCCATCAACGACGAGGAGGCGTACGCCGACGCCGCCATCGCCGCGTGCCACGGCACGATCGAGTCCCACAAGATCAAGCCCACGCCGGAGAGCTTCGACGCCGACCTTGTCGACTTCGTCCGCACCATGGAGGAGCCCATCATCTCCTCGGGCCCCTACGCGCAGTACTGCGTCATGAAGGAGGCCAGCAAGCACGTGACGGTGCTGCTCGACGGCCAGGGCGCGGACGAGATGATGGCCGGGTACATCCCCTATTACTTCGCGTACCTCCGCCAGCTCAAGGACAAGGGCGACTTCGCGACGCTCGCCAAGGAGACGTCGTCGAGCCTCGACATCTTCTACCGCCTGGGGCGGTTCCGCATCAGGGGCATGGCAAGCGGCAAGAAGACGGTCTCGATGGCCACTCTGCTGAAGAAGGACTGGACGCAGAAGTTCGGTGGCGAGTCGTTCGGGAACATCCCCGCCAACCTCAAACAGCGCCTCATCGACGACCTCTTCACGAAGTCGCTGCCCTCGCTCCTGCGGTACGAGGACAAGAACACCATGCGGTTCTCCCTCGAAGGCCGCGTGCCGTTCCTCGACAAGGAGGTCGTGAAGTACCTCTTCAGCCTCTCCGACGAGGCCATCATCAAAGAGGGCTGGAACAAGCGCATCCTTCGGGATGCCACCCGCGGCCTCTTGCCGGAGATGATCAGCAACCGCCGCAACAAGATCGGCTTCACGACTCCCGAGGCGGAGTGGTTCAAGCTCATGAAGGAGCGGATCTACAAGATCTTCATGTCGAACTCCTTCTACAGCCGCCCGTACTGGGACCGCGAGCAGGTCCTCACGGCGTTCGAGGAGTACCTCAACGGCAAGAACGATGCCGACACGATGATCTTCTGGCGGCTCCTCAACGTCGAGCTGTGGTTCCGCGAGTTCATCGACAAGGACGAGGCTCCCGCTGACGTGAAGGCAGGCAAGAGCGACTACGAGGCCAATCCGGGCAAGGAGCTCGACATCGTCTCCGCTGGCCAGACCTTCCGCCGCTATCCGCTCCAGACCGATGTGTTCGCGCGCACCACGGAGCTCGCGCCAGCCGTCACGGGCTACGTCAAGCGGTTCTTCGACGGCCTGCCCACGGCGCCTGAAGAGGCGCGCAAGGCAGCGGAGGGCCATCAGTGGTATCTCCTCGTGAGCGAGAAGATCGTGGCCATCACCCAGGGGCGGTCCTTCCCCGTCTGGGAGATCGAGGTCTCCCCCGCCGCGCGGGTCCTGAGCCGCTTCGTCACCAGGACGCCTGCCGGAATCGGCCTCGGGAGCCCGTGGTCGATGCAGATCGCGATCGACGAGGTGGGCCTTCCGCTCATCGCCAAAGCCGCCGCGGCGTCCGTCGTCGGGAAGCTCCAGGGAAAGAGCGGCGTCTTCTATGACGTGGTGGGCAACAACATCAACGCGATCGACGGCGCCACCCCCTACAGCCTGGGCGAGGCCAGCAACTCGGTGAAGCTCGCGCCCAAGGATCCCGACGGCGTCGCACGCTCGCTCAGCGCGGCGGTGCGCGCCGCCCTGCCCGCCGATGCGGTGGCGACCTTTGGCGGAACGGCCATCATGGACGCGAACGATCTGGGCGTCGTCGTGATGGGGCACGACACCGCGCTCCCGAAGGAGACCATCGCCGGGATGTTCAAGGACAACCCGCAGGGACAGGGGTCCCAGGCCACGCCGATGTCGCTCGTGTTCGCCC
>NZ_SSCL01000025.1:0-6550 GCF_005876955.1 Sinomonas gamaensis | reverse complement strand
CTTGCGCCGTCAGGTTTGCAGGGTTCACACCCCTGCAAACCTGACGGCGCAACGAGAGGGGTCCTTGCCCGCTGCCGCGCTGCGTGAAAGGCTCCTTTCATGGCCAATCCCCTCCTCTCCCCCAGTCCGCTGCCCTACGGCCTCCCGCCATTCGCTGAGATCAGGGACGAGCACTATACGGAGGCGGTCGACGCGGGGATCGCGGAGCAGCTCGCGGAGATTGACGCCATCACGTCCTCGGCCGAGCCGCCCACTTTCGAGAACACGGCCGCGGCCATGGAGCGGTCGGGAAGGCTCCTGCTGCGGGCCGTCACTTCGTTCATGACGATGGTCTCCTCGCACGGGACCGAGCCGATCCGCGAGCTCGAAACGCAGATCATGCCGAAGCTCAGCGCGCACGAGGACACGATCCGACTGAACCGCGCCCTCCGCGACCGGTTCGCGGCGATCGACACCGCAGGACTGGATGCCGAGTCGCGACGGCTCGTCGAGGAGTGGCTCAACGACTTCCGCCGCGCGGGGGCCGACCTCGGCGAAGCGGGGCAGGCGCGCCTGCGCGAGCTCAACGCCGAGCTTTCCCGTTTGGGAACCGAGTACGGCCAGCGGGTCGCCAAGGCCATCAATGAAGCTGCGGTCCTGGTCGAAGACGAGTCCGAGCTCGCGGGCCTGCCCGCGGACGATCGGTCAAGTGCCGCTGAGGCCGCCAAAGCGGCCGGCCACGAGTCGGGCTGGCTCCTCACCTTCGTCCAGCCCACAGGCCAACCCGTCCTGTCCGTGCTCGAGAACCGAGGCCTTCGGGAGCGCGTGTTCAAGGCCTCGATCGCGCGGGGCAGCTCCGGTGGCGACATCGACGTGCTGGGACTGGTCGCCGAGATGGCGCGGCTGCGCGCCGAGAAGGCCGCCCTTCTGGGCTACGCGACGTACGCAGACCTCGCACTCGACGATCAGACCGCGCCATCGACCGAGGCGGTGCGGGAGATGCTCGGCCAGCTCGCCCCTGCCGCCGTCCGCAATGCCGCAGCGGAGGCGCAGACCCTCGCCGAGGCGGCCGGCCACGCCCTCGAGCCCTGGGACTGGGCCTTCTACTCGGCGAAGGTGCGCCGCGAGCGATTCGCGGTCGACGAGCAGGCCCTGCGGCCGTACTTCGAGCTGGACCGCGTCCTCCAGGACGGCGTCTTCCACGCCGCGGGCAGACTGTATGGCGTGCGCTTCGAGGAGCGGCCGGATCTGGTGGGCTATCACGACGACGTCCGCGTCTGGGAGGTCTTCGACGCCGATGGCGCGGGGTTGGGCCTGTTCCTGGGCGACTACTTCGCCCGACCCACCAAGCGCGGGGGCGCGTGGATGAACGCGCTCGTCGAGCAGGCACGGCTCACCGGCGACCGGCCCGTAGTGATCAACAACCTCAACATCGGCAAGCCCGCGCCCGGCGAGCCAGCGCTGCTGACGCTCGATCAGGCACGGACGGCGTTCCACGAGTTCGGCCACGCCCTCCACGCGCTCCTCTCCGACGTCGAGTATCCGAAGTTCTCCGGGACGAACGTGCCCAGGGACTTCGTCGAGTACCCGTCCCAGGTCAACGAGATGTGGCTCCTGTGGCCCGAGGTCGTGGCCAGCTACGCTCGGCACCACGAGACTGAAGAACCGTTGCCCCACGAACAGATCAATGCACTCGACGCTGCCCAGCTGTGGGGCGAGGGCTATGCCACAACGGAGTATCTTGCGGCCGCGCTCCTCGACCTCGCTTGGCACAGCCTCTCAGCGGGCGACGACCCGGGAGATCCGCTCGCCTTCGAGTCCCGCGCCCTCGAGGACGCTGGCGTCGCCGTCCCGCTCATCCCGCCGCGGTACCGCACGGGCTACTTCCAGCACATCTTCGCTGGCGGGTGGTACGCCGCGGGCTACTGGTCGTACATCTGGAGCGAGGTGCTGGACGCCGACACCGTCGAATGGTTCAAGGAGAATGGCGGTCTCACGCGGGCCAATGGCGACACCTTCCGCGCCCAGCTGCTCTCCCGGGGCTTTTCCCGGGATCCCCTCGAGTCGTTCCGCGCCTTCCGCGGCCGGGACGCGGACGTGGCACCGCTCCTGGCCCGCCGCGGCCTCGGGTGAGCCTAGGCTGACCGTGCACGTCTTCGAGAATCGAACGGAAGCGGGCCAGCTGCTCGCCCGTGAGCTCGAGGACCGCCTCCGGCGCGCGGCAAGCACGGATCTCGTGGTTCTTGGACTGCCGCGCGGCGGGGTGCCCGTGGCGTTCGAGGTCGCCGCGGCGCTCGATGCCCCGCTGGACGTCCTCGTGGTGCGCAAGCTCGGCGTTCCCGCGGAACCCGAGCTCGCGATGGGCGCGATCGGCGAGCACGACGCGATGGTCCTCGACGACGGCATCGTGGAGAGACTGCGGGTGAGCGAGAGTGAGGTGCGCAGAGTCGAGACGGCTGAGCGCGAGGTGCTTGAGCGGCGCGTGGCGCAGCTTCGTGCGGTCCGGCCGCCGGAACCCCTCGCCGGCCGGACCGCGATCGTGGTCGACGATGGCGTAGCGACCGGTTCGACGGCGCGTCTGGCCTGCCGCATGGCGCGCGAGCTCGGAGCCGCTCGCGTTGTGCTGGCAGTCCCCGTCGCACCCGCCGACACGCTTGACACCTTCACCGATGCGGATGAGGTGGTCTGCCTCGCCTCGCCGCATTTCTTCTTGGCGGTGGGCCGCTACTACCGGGACTTCTCCGCAACAAAGGACGACGACGTCGTCCGCCTACTCGAGGCAGCCGTCGGGGGCCGGGGCCAGCAGCCCTAGGCAGCGGGGCGGAAGCCGGACCGGAAGCGCCGATAGCCCCGCCGCGCTGTGATCCGGCCGGGCGTGAGGAGTTCGACGTCCTCCCACAGGAGCAGGAAGGACCCCCGGTGGCGCCAGGCGAGGAACGACCCAATCAGCGCGGGGGCGTCAACGCCGTTCCTGTCGTATCCCAGATAGGACGACCGCGTGTGGGGACTGACGATAAGGCCGTACAGCCGAGCGTCGATCTCCGGGCTGCGTGCCTCCGCCGGGGCAGCGTCCAGCACAAAGCGGGCGTCGATCGCGAAGCCGAGGCGCTCCCCCGCAGCATCGAGAACTGGTGAGCCCAAGAGGTCACTCAGGATCATGGCGGCCTCCGGGAATTCTGGCAATGATGCGGTCCCGCAGCCACCGCTCAACCCACGTGACATCGAGGCTGTCTCCCTTGACGCCCAGCCGCAGGACGGTGTCGACGTCCTTCACCGTCTCCCACGGGATCCGGTGAAGTCGCGAGGCAGGCGGCCGGCCGCCGAAGATACGGGTCGCGAGCACCGCCCCGGACAGCACGGCCGTGATGCGCGGAGCGGCCGTTCCCGGGGCGACGCTCTCCCCGGGGTGGGGAAGGTCGCTCAGCTCGAGGTCGTCAACGACGGTGATCGGCGTGCCGTCCTCGTCGAGGACTTGCCGGTCCATGAGGTTCAGTTGCGCATCGACAATTCGTCCGCCCGGGTCGGGCGGGTCCCCGAGTCCATGGCTGTGGTCGGTCACGCCCCGCCTCCTGCCTTGAGCGCGGCGATCTGCTGCTCGATCTCATGGGAAAGCTGCCCGAGCCGCTGACGGGCGTCATTGATGGACCGCTGCTCGCCGCTGGCCACAGCATCCTGAGCAGCGATCGCTGCGGCGAGGGCCTGATCCATGTGGGCGAGTGCGTCCCTGCGTTCGCTCTGCTCTTCGCCGGGGTCGGCACTGAGTTTCGCCACGCTGTCGCGCGCCTTCGAGATCTCGTCCCGCATGTCCTCGGCGAGCACAAGGCCCGCTGCCTTCGTGGACTGTCCGTTGAGCACCTGGCCCAGGCTCAGCTCGTCGCTGGCCAGCGCTGAGGAGCATTCCTCGAGGGGTGAAGCAAGCTGGCCGCCGATCCCCCCTCCTGAGCAGGCTGTCAGGCCGGCGAGACCTACCATGATCATCGCGGCGGGGGTGACGCGCTTCGCCGTCAACGCTGCTCATCTCCTCATGCCGGACCGACACCGTCGTCCTTCCCGACCGGAGCGTCCTTCAAACGAGAGCAGAGGCCCACGAACGACGGCGGCCCGGCCTAAACATGTCAGGTGCGGGCCACCAGTGGGCAGTCTTACCAGCCGCACTCGGCGAGGCGATGGGGCTGGTGGATCTCGTCGACGTTGAGGCCGCCGGTGTCCAGAGTGGGTATTCGGGGACTCTGGTCGCGTGCTTCGGCTCCGGTTGCTACGTACCAGCGGCCAGGCCAGCAGAAACCGATGGCCACCTACAGCCGCTTTGGCCATTTGGCAGCCCAGCAGCGCTCCTCCTGCTGGGGGCGGAGCGGAGTCTTCCGCCAAACTGGCTCGTGAGGCCAGCGCTGGGACCTGGAAGCCGCCACCAGGCATCGGAGCTTGGGAGTCTGAGCAGTCAGGCTCGGGTGGTCGCCGGGGCTCAAGCAGGCCTGCCGTAGCGCTCCCGAGGAGTTTTGGACACGACCGTGTCCGGCGGCGGTTCCCCTCCTAGGGTTTCGCGGGGCAATCTAAGGTTTCCTTTCGACCGGCGTCAACAGTTCGAATCGGGCAGCTATCCTTGTCTGGCTTCGCGGCAGCCGAGGATTCTTCCGTGCTTCTCCGCGGCAGCACGGATGAAATTCCGTGTTCGCACCCTGAGAGCAGTCAGAGATATCCGTGCTGAGGCTCGCCCACGCGTCGCACATTAAGTGCTCGGACCCTGCCGTGAGGATTTCCAGCACCATGGAGTAAGTACTCGGCCCAAATCGGGCTCAGTGGTTGAGCTGGTCAGCGCGTGTCGGTTCTCTGAGGTCTACAGATGGCCTGATTGGCCGGTTGAAGGCACAGCACACGCTTGGCCTTGACTACCCATCCTTTCCGATAGCAGGATCCCATCACCAACTCCGCCGGGATGGGAAAATCCAAAAAGTGAGAAAAAATCCAAGGGAAGCGATGAAAACTCGAAAAGTCGGCGCAATCTGCTTTAGTGCGGCACTGGCATGGGCGGCGACATCCGCGGTGCCCGCGCAAGCGGCAACGACGAGCGTCAGCGGCTCGCTCAGCTGCCCCTCGGGTCAGGTCGTGTGGGTATCCCTGACGACTGAGTACAGCGCACCTTCACGTTCTACTCCGGCACCGCTCACCGCTACACGGACGGCGGCGGCTATAACCATGCCTTCAACTACGGAACCAGGACAGTGAACTGGAGGGTGGAGAGCGGTGGGAACATCCTGACGGTGAGCGACTGGTGCGGACCCAACGCGACGCGTGCCCAATGACTGAATCCATCCGGGCTGAGGTCGAGCGCAAACTGAGCACAATTCCAGTCCGTGCGTCTCGCCAGATGACCTCCACCGAATACCAGTTTCGCGTGGCCGAGATCACCCGGCTTTTTGACATCGACGCGGTGGGTAGCGAAACGGGCGTAGTTTACGGAGACAAAGGCGTTGAGCTGGAAGATCAGCCTTTGCTCTGGGCCGTTCGCGTTCTCGTTGCGAGGCGATTCGGCATCCCGGAGGCAATATGAACATTCGTGCCGTGCGTCTCCAGCGGGCACGAAGTCGTCCTGGGTTCATAGAGGGTCACGCTCCTTTTTCGACGGGCAGGCCTCGCCCCGGACCAGATCCGCCAGCGCCTGGGCGAAGGCCGTCTTGGCCTGCTCCACGGCGGCCTGTTCCTGGAGCGAGTGGATCCTCTCCCCCGCCTGGATGCGCTCCTCGACGTCGTCCATAGCGAGGACGGCCGCGGCGAGCTTGAGCCGGGCGTCCGCGACGTGGCGCTTCAGCTCGGGATGCCGCTCGGACATCACGCCCAGGCGGTGGACCGCGGCGACCTTCTATTCTTCGGTGATGGTGGACATTACTGGGTTCGCTCCTCGGTTCAGACGGCGCGGCCGACTACCGGGACGAAGTCCTTGGTCAGACCGTGCTCGGGCATGATCCGGTCGAAGACGGCGACAATCTGGGCGTCGTTGCCATCCGAGGTGCCCTTGCAACGAAACGAAAAGGACGCCACGGACAGCAAATCCGTGGCGTCCTTTTCGTTGGCGCTCTACTTACCAGCCGCGTTCGGCCAGGCGGTGGGGCTGGGGGATCTCGTCGACGTTGATGCCGACCATGGCCTCGCCCAGACCGCGGGAGACCTTGGCGATCATGTCCGGGTCGTCGAAGAACGTGGTGGCCTTCACGACGGCGGCCGCGCGCTGGGCCGGGTTGCCGGACTTGAAGATCCCGGACCCGACGAACACGCCGTCGGCGCCGAGCTGCATCATCATCGCCGCATCCGCCGGGGTGGCGATGCCGCCGGCGGTGAACAGCACCACGGGGAGCTTGCCGGTCTCGGCGATCTCCTTCACGAGCGCGAACGGGGCCTGGAGCTCCTTGGCCGCGACGTAGAGCTCGTCCTCGGCCATCGTGGTCAGGCGGCGGATCTCGGCGCGGATCTTGCGCATGTGGGTGGTGGCGTTTGAGACGTCACCGGTGCCGGCCTCGCCCTTGGAGCGGATCATCGCCGCGCCCTCGTTGATCCGGCGCAGCGCCTCGCCCAGGTT
>NZ_SSCL01000024.1 GCF_005876955.1 Sinomonas gamaensis | reverse complement strand
TCCGCTTCCCGATCCCGGCCTGGATCATCAGCCGATCCTCAGGGGTCAGCTCCCTACGCTCCATGCGACTCCTCAGCTCATGCCCCGAAATCATCGCAGGCGTTGCTTCGAAGTCCTGAGCCCAAGCTGGAACACGGCCAGCCGTACAGTGGAGGCACGAGAGGCGCGGAAGGGAAGCCCATGGCCAGCACGGATTACTCGTTTGTGACGATCTGGAGGGTTGCGGGCACGCGGGAGGAAGTGATTTCGGTCCTCGGACCGGTCGAGGAACTGCCTCGCTGGTGGCCCGCGGTGTACCTCGACGTCCGAACGCTGGAACCCGGGGGACCCGACGGGAAGGGGAGGCGCGCGGCGCTCTACACCAAAGGCTGGCTTCCGTACACTCTCCGCTGGACCCTCGAAGTCACCCAACCCATCACCCTCGAGGGCTTCACCATCTCGGCCGTGGGCGACCTCAACGGAAATGGCAGATGGACCCTCACCCAGGACGGCCCCGAGACCGTGATCCGCTACGACTGGAACGTGACGGTCGGCAAGCCACTCCTCAAGCGGCTCAGCTGGCTGTTCAAGCCGGTCTTCGCGGCGAACCACCGGTGGGCCATGGCGCGCGGACAGGAGAGCCTCGCGCTTGAGCTGCGCCGTCGAAGGGCTGCGGGCCCGGAGGCGAGGGCGGCAGTTCCAGCGCCGCCCGGAAGGACGTTCCGGAGAAACCGCTAGGCAGCCGGCTGCGTTGCGGCGGCAACGGAGGCGAGCATGGCTTTGATCCGCGCGCCCGCGTCGTCGGCCACGGCTTTGACCTGCGGGCTGTCGCTCAGCTGCACCAGCGTGAGGGGATCGACGGCGTCGATGGTCGTCTCCACGTCGTCGGGGCCGCGACGCACAGCGACGTTGCACGGCAGCAGTGCGCCCAGCTGCGGTTCGACGGTGAGGGCGCGCCGCGCAAGCCCGGGATTGCAGGCTCCGAGGATGACGTAGTCGCCGAGGGCGGCGGCCGCCTCGAGGCCCAGCTTGGCGGCAAAGGTGGCACGGATGTCGCTCTCCGAGAGGATTCCGAATCCCTGTCCAGCCAAGGCGGCTCGTACCCGTTCCATGGTCTCGGCGAAGGACAGCGGGACGACGAGGGACAGCGTGTACGGCATGATCGGTTCCTTCCGGGGCGCCTTGACCCTTCAGCGTGTCAGGCGCCCCCGGAGACGGCTAGGGCCGGAAGCCCCGGATCAGGTCGCGCTGCCCAGGTACTCGGCGTGGCGGGCGTGAGCCTGCGCGACCTTCGCCCGAATAGCGTCGACGTCTTTCGCCTTGTCCCGGTACTTCTTGTCCATTGCGCGGATCGCGGCCTCTTCGTCGAGCAGGACCTGATAGATCCGCTCGCGTTCGGCAGGATCGGCGGTGTACTCGAGATCGAGGTAGTTCTCGGCGTGCCGGCGCGCGTTGTTGATGGCCGTCTGCGCCTTGCCGGCGGGGCTCACGAGCGAGGCCACGATAGTGATGGCGAGGACGCCGACGATGACCACGAGGGACAGGCCGGTCGTGACTTCGAAGACCTCGACGTGCTGGCCCCCGTTGATGAACGGCAGCGTGTTCTCGTGGAGGGCGTGCAGCACGAGCTTGGCGCCGATGAACGCGAGGATGGCGGCGAGGCCGAAGGAGAGGTAGATCAGGCGGTCGAGGAGGCCGTCGAGCAGGAAGAACAGCTGCCGCAGGCCCATGAGGGAGAACGCCGTCGCCGTGAACACGACGTACGCGTTCTGGGTGAGGCCGAAGATCGCGGGGATGGAGTCGAGCGCGAAGAGGATGTCCGTCCCGCCGATGGCCACCATGACGAGCAGCATCGGAGTGAGGACACGCTTGCCGTTCTCGACGGTGAAGAGCTTGTCGCCGTCGTAGTGGGGAGAGGTCCGGAACATCTTCTTGGCGAGCCGGACGATGATGTTGTCCGCCTCGTCCTGGTCGTGGCTCTCGGGCTTGAGCAGGTGCCCGGCCGTGATGAGGAGGATGGCGCCGAAGACGTAGAAGATCCACGCAAAGCTGTTGATGAGGGCCACGCCCAGGAAGATGAACACGGTCCGGGCGATGAGCGCGAAGACGATGCCGAACAGCAGCACCTTCTGCTGGTCCTCCCTCGGCACCCGGAAGCTCGCGAGGATCACGAGGAACACGAAGAGGTTGTCGACCGAGAGGGCTTTCTCGGTGATGAAGCCGGCGAAGTACTGGCCTCCCATCTCGCTTCCGCCGACCATGAGGACGAGGATCCCGAAGACCACCGCGGCGCCGACGTAGATGGCGGACCAGATCGAGGCCTCACGCAGCGTGGGAGCGTGGGGTTTGCGGATGTGGAAGAAGTAGTCGAAGGCCAGAAGGCCCACGATCGCGACGATCGTGGCGGTCCAGACCAGGGGAGAGACGGACATTCAAGTCCCTTTCGCAAGGTAGGCGTGATCCCCACAAGTCTTTCCACCCGCTGACCGGCTCAATCGCCGTATACGGGCCGCCGCACCCGGCCGGGCTCCTGCGCCCGACGTGTTGACGTGTGCGGCGCTTGGGATACTCCCCTGCGCATGACCAGCGTACAGGGGGCGCTGCGCTCAAGGCCAATCACAGCTGGCTTTCAGGATTCACGGCGAACTCCCAGCTTCTCGACACTCCTGTCACGAACATTTCAGGACTAGTCTCGCTGCAGTCGAGGCAGCCCGTGCTTCGAAGGAGAGGGAATATGGGCATTCATTTGGCTTCTCGTCGACATTCACTGCGTGCTGCTGCGGCCGCAACCGCCTTGGCCTGCGTCGCGGGATTGGGCACCGCCGCTGTGGCCGTCGCAGCCCCGCCCAGCCCTCCGCCGTCGAAATCCACCGCCTATCCAGGCTCGGTCCCGCCGTGGGCGGGATCCCGGGCGAAGACCGGCATACCCCTCAGCAACACCACGATCGAGGGCGAGATCTACCTCGGCCTCCGGGATGAGGCGGGCGCGAAGGCGTTGGCGACGGCGGTCTCCACGCCTGGGAGCCCCCAGTACGGCCAGTTCCTGAGCTTCGCCCAGTGGAAGTCCCGCTTCGCGCCCGCCCCAGCGGACACTGATGCGGTGGTCAACTGGCTCCAGGCGCAAGGCATGGTCGTCACAGGCGTCCCCGACAGCGGCCAGTACGTGGTGTTCCGCGGCACCGTGAGCCAGTTCAACAACGCCTTCCAGGTTTCGGAGCAGACGTATTCCTTCGAGGGCCAGAGCCTCATCGGCCCCGACCGGGCTCCCACGCTCCCGGGCGACATCGCGGCCTCCGTCTCAGCCGTGAGCATCGACCAAGGCCGGATGCTCACCCGCCCGGACAACGTCGTCGACGGCGGCGACGCGCAGCCGGCGGCGAAGACGGCCCCGCCGCCCGTCGCGACGCCGTGCTCTGAATACTGGGACCAGAAAGAAGTCGCGGTCCCGCCCACGGAGACCGGCGCAACCTCGGTCCCGACCGTCCTCTGCGGCTACACCCCGGGCCAGATCCAGGCCGCCTACGGCCTTGGCAACGGCGTCGCCATGAACACGACGGCGGGCACCGGCCAGACCGTCGCCATCATCGACGCGTACGCCGCCCCGACCATGGCGCAGGACGCCAACCAGTACGCGTCGCTCCACGGACTCCCGGCGCTGACCTCCACCTCGTACCGCGAACTCCTGCCCCCCGTCTACTACGATCAAGCGCTCTGCGGCCAGCCCAGCGGGTGGCAGGGCGAAGAGGCGCTCGACGTCGAAGCGGTCCACAGCACGGCCCCCGGCGCCAACATCCTCTACGTCGGCGGCTCCAACTGCGGCGGCGGCCTCGACCTCGCGATGTCGAAGGTCCTCGACGGCCAGCTTGCGACGGTCGTGAGCAACAGCTACGGCTACGTCGGGGAAGCAGTTCCCTCCGACGTCCTCCTCGGCGAGCAGAACAACCATCTGCAGGCCGCGGCCGAGGGAATCGGCCTCTACTTCTCCAGCGGCGACAGCGGCGACGAGAAGGCTGCCCTCGGCTACACCTCGCCCGACTTCCCGGCGAGCTCGCCGTTCGTCACTTCGGTCGGCGGCACGAGCCTTGCGCTCGGTGCCTCCAACAACTACCTCTGGGAGACCGCGTGGGGCACCACGCGTCAGGCCATCGTGACCCAGTCTGACGGGTCCCTCGCCTACGCGGGGCCGCTGCCCGGCGTCTTCCAGTACGGTGCAGGCGGCGGCCGCAGCGCCGCCTTCGACCAGCCCGCGTACCAAGCCGCGCTGGTGCCGGCTGCGCTCGCGGGCGGAAAGCGCGTCTCGCCAGACGTCTCGGCGCTCGCCGACGTCTGGACCGGATTCAAGATCGGCTACAGCCCGATCACGAATGACCACTCCCTGAACTCCGGCTCCTACAGCGAGCTCCGCATCGGCGGCACCTCGCTGGCGTGCCCGCTCACCGCAGGCCTCATGGCGAGCGCACAGGCGGCCGCCAGCAAGCGGATCGGCTTCGCGAACCCGGCGGTCTACCAGGCCGCGGCGGCGCCGACCGCAGCGATGCGCGACGTGACCAGCCCCGCCCACGCGATCAACCTCGCCCGCGCCTACCCCGGCCAGACATACGTGGCGACGCTCGGCCTCGACACGTCGCTGGTGGCCACGTCCGGCTACGACGACGTCACCGGCGTCGGAAGCATGACCGAGGCCTTCGCGCAGCAGGTCGCAGCTCAGCATTAGCTCAGCATCACAGCGGACGACGACGGCGGGAGGCTCCCGCCGTCGTCGTCATCTGTTGGGCGGGGAAGCCCGGCGCGACGCCGATCGCTAGGATGTGAAGTGGCCAGCACACCGCCGAGCAGTTCCCTGCCGCACGGACCTGAATCGAGGAGATTCCATGCCTATCGCCACCCCTGAGAAGTACGCCGAGATGATCGACTCCGCCAAGAACGGCGGCTACGCATTCCCGGCGGTCAACGTCACCTCGTCCCAGACGCTCAACGCGGCGATCCGCGGCTTCGCGGAGGCCGGCTCCGACGGCATCGTCCAGGTTTCCACGGGCGGCGCCGCCTACTGGTCCGGCGCCTCCGTCAAGGACATGGTCGCCGGTTCGCTCGGCTTCGCGGCGTTCGCCCGCGAGGTCGCGAAGAACTACGACGTCAACATCGCCCTCCACACCGACCACTGCCCGAAGGACAAGCTCGACACGTTCGTGCTGCCGCTCCTCGCCGCCTCCGAGGCCGAGGTCAAGGCGGGCCGGAACCCGCTGTTCAACTCGCACATGTGGGACGGCTCCGCCGAGACGCTCGAGGAGAACCTCCGCATCGCGAAGGACCTCTTGGCCCGCACCTCCGCTGCGAAGATGATCCTCGAGATCGAGATCGGCACGGTCGGCGGCGAGGAGGACGGCGTCGAGAACGCCATCAACGAGAAGCTCTACACGACCGCGGCGGACGGCCTCGCGACGGTCGAGGCGCTCGGCACCGGCGAGAACGGCCGCTACATCACGGCCCTCACGTTCGGCAACGTCCACGGCGTCTACAAGCCGGGCAATGTCAAGCTGCGCCCCGAGATCCTCAAGGACATCCAGGCCGAGGTCGGCGCCAAGGTCGGCAAGGATCAGCCGTTCGACCTCGTGTTCCACGGCGGCTCGGGCTCGAGCGAGCAGGAGATCGCGGACGCCGTCTCCTTCGGTGTCATCAAGATGAACATCGACACGGACACCCAGTACGCGTTCACGCGTCCCGTGGCCGGCCACATGTTCAAGAACTACGACGGCGTCCTCAAGGTCGACGGCGAGGTCGGCAACAAGAAGACCTACGACCCGCGGGTGTGGGGCGCCTCGGCCGAGGGTGGCATGGCGGCGCGCGTCGTCGAGGCCGCGCAGCAGCTCGGTTCCGAGGGCAAGTCGATCAAGTGAGCGACGAATTCCGCACCAACCTCCTCGGCCCCGAGCCGACGCGGCTCCCGGCCGAGGCCGAGGTGTACCAGGGCCTCGCGACGGGGCATTCCCCGCGTGACCTTGTCGTGAAGCATCCCGAGTCCTCGCTGCTCTGGGCCCTGCTTTCCGAGGAGGCCTGGGCCGCGGGCGAGACCGTCGAGTCGTACGCGTTCGCCCGCGTGGGGTACCACCGCGGACTGGACGCCCTGCGCCGCAACGGCTGGCGCGGGGCCGGTCCGGTGCCGTGGGAGCACGAGCCGAACCAGGGCTTCCTGCGCGCGCTGTACGACCTCGGCCGTGCGGCCGCGGCCATCGGCGAGGAAGGCGAGCCCGAGCGGATCTCGACGTTCCTCAACGAGTCCGACCCGGCCGCGAAGGCGGCGATCGAGGCTCTCTGAGTTTCGGGTACAGATCTTCGCCTCCCTCACCGTTTCGGGTACAGATCATCAGTCCTGGAGCCATCTCGGGTACGACGACGGAGGGCGCCTTTCCAGCGAAGGGCGCCCTCCGTCGTCGTGCGGGTCAGTTGGTGTACCTGAGTTGCCGGCCGGGTGCAGTATCTGTACCCGAAGCGGGTGGGGTGGGGCCCTACGGCGCGCTCAGCAGAATCAGCTGAGGTTGAGGGCGCCGCGAACCTCGTGGAGGATCTCGCGGGCGGAGGCTTCGGCGTCGTTCGCGTCACCTCGAGCGATCGCCGCGGCCGCGCGTTCGTGGGCGTCGAGCGCCTCGTCGCGCGGGTGAAAGGGCATGCGCCCTTGCCGGGTTCGGCTCGTGAGGACCTCGGCCACCATTCCTTCGAGGGCGGCGAACATCTCATTGCCGCTGCTGCTCAGGATGAGCCGGTGGAAGGCAATGTCGGCGTCGAGGAAGGCGTCCAGATCGCCCGACTCGCCCAGGCGCCGGAGGTCGGCCGCCAGTCGCGTGAGCTCAATCCGCTGGGTCGCGCTCGCGCGTCGGGCCGCGCCGGCGGCGGCAAGAGGTTCGACGGCGATGCGCAACTCAGTGAGCGAGGCATACTGCTCATCGCGGCGCGGGGACGTCAGGCGCCAGCGGACGAGCTGGGGGTCGTAGACGTTCCATTGCGCCGGGTCTTGGACCACGATCCCGACCCGCCGGCGCGACGTCACGAGGTTCATCGTCTCGAGGACGCGCATCGTGTCCCGGGCGACCGTGCGGGAGACACCGAACTCGCGCTGGAGCGCGTCGAGAGTCAGGCGGTAACCGGGCTCGTAGCGCCCAGACGCGATGGCTTCGCCCACTGCATCGAGCATTCTCCGGTGGAGTCGCCCGGCCCCCGACTCGCCCTTGTCGTTCTGTTGCGCCATCATGACGAAAAGTATGACCTATCCCACGCAATGGTGCTATCTTTGAGGGAGTGCTTCTCACGAAGCCAATGACGTCTTCTGCGGAGGTAGCAAGTGGAATCCCTGCATGTCGTGGTCATGGGCGTTGCCGGGGCCGGCAAGACGACCGTGTCCGCCGCACTCGCCGAGCGGCTCGGCTGGACGCTCGCCGAGGCCGACGAGTTCCATCCCCAGCCGAACATCGACAAGATGGCCAGCGGCGTCCCCCTCACCGACGATGATCGCTGGCCGTGGCTCGCCAGCATCCGCGACTGGATGAGCGAGCAGGCGGCCGCGGGCCGGAGCACGGTGCTCACCTGCTCGGCGCTCAAGCGGAGCTATCGCGATCTGCTCGCCCAGGCTGACGGCCGCGTGGTCTTCGCGCACCTCGACGGCACCCCCGAACTGCTCGCCGAGCGCATGGCTTCGCGGTCGGGGCACTTCATGCCCACCGGCCTGCTGCCCAGCCAGCTCGCCACACTCGAGCCGCTGACCGAGGAGGAGCTTTCCCGTGGTCATCTGAGGCTCGACATTTCGCAGGCGCCCCAGGGCATTGTCGACACGATCGTGGCGGGGCTGCACCTCACGGCTGCCTGATACAGACGTGGCCAGGGGTTGCTAGCGGGCGAGCTTCCGCGGGTCGGCCGACGGGTCCGAGAGGGCGGCGGGGTCCGGGACGAGTCCGCGGTCGATGATGCGGCGGGCGGCCCGCACCATGAGCGGGAGATCGACGACGGCGCATCCGAGAAGGCGACCGTCGGCGGCGAGGAGGAACGCGGCCTGAGGGACGCCGTCAACGAAGCGCACCACGGTGCGGCCATCCGGCGCCTGTCGCTCGTCGAGCGTCCCGACCGCCTCGACGTGCACCCCGTGCCGGTCCGACCAGAACCAGGGCGCACCGAACGTCGGGGGTGCCTCCCCGAGGAGCCCCGCGGCGGCCGCCTGACCTGACCGGACAGCGGCCTCCCAGTGCTCCGAGCGTCGGGCGAGAGTCCCGTCCGGGCGTCGGAGGCGCGTGGCGTCGCCGGCGGCGAAGACGGCCGGATTCGAGGTGGTGCCAGCAGCGTCCACGAGAATCCCGTCGTCGGCCGCAAGCCCGGACTTCTCGGCCAGGGACGTCTCGGGCACCACGCCGATCCCCGCCACCACCACGTCGGCTTCCACGGCAGAACCGTCGGCAAGCCGCACGAGCCGGCGACCGCCGTCGTCAGTGATCTCGACCGGAACCGACACCGAAGTCCGCACGCCCCGCTCTGCATGCATCCCCTGCAGCCGCTCGGCGAGGGCGCGGCCCACGGCGGGGACGAGGGGCGGAACCACGGGATCGATGAGCGTCGCCTCTGCACCGAGGACGACCGCAGCTGAGGCGACTTCCGAGCCGATGAGCCCGGCACCGACGACGGCGACCCGCGCGCCGGGTGCGAGAGCGGTCCGAAGCGCGTCGGCATCGGCGCGGGTTCGCAAGGTCAGCGCAGTATCACCGCCCGCTACGCCGAGGCGACGCGGCGTGCTGCCGGTGGCCAACAGGACCCGGTCGGCCGGAACAAGTCGGCCGCCGGAGAGCTCAACGGCCCCCTCGGAAGGGCGCAGGGCAGAAGCCCGCTCGGGCACGAGCCCCACGCCGTGCTCGGCGTACCAGGCTTCCGGGACGAGGCGGATCTTCTGGGCGTCCTCGGTGCCGAGGAGGTAGCCCTTGCTGAGCGGCGGGCGGTCGTAGGGGAGGCCTTCCGGGGAGAGGAGCGTGAGCTCGCCGTCGTACCCGCGCTCGCGCAGCTCGCGCACGGCACTGAATCCCGCGACCCCGCCGCCCACCACAAGGATGCGGCGGAGCGGCATCAGCCAGCCGACGGACCGCTGGGCCGCACGGCCTGCTCAGCGTCGCGACCGGGGTAGAGGACAATCCTGCCGTCCTCGACCTCGACCCTGTGAGTGCGCGCGTCCTCAGTGGCTGGCAGGCCGAGGACTTTGCCGGAGCGCAGGTCGAAGCTCGAGGAATGCAGCGGGCACTCGACCGTCTCGCCCTCGATCCAGCCCTCCGCGAGGGAGGCCTCCTCGTGCGTGCAGATGTCGTTGAGCGCGAAGAAACAGCCGGTTTCCGTGTGGAAGACGGCGATCGGCTCGTCGAAGCCCGACTCCTCGGGCTCTACGATCCGCGCGGTTCCCTCCTCGATTTCCTCCGGGCTGCCGACGTCGATTCCGTCACTCATGCAGTCCACTCTACCGACGGCGAGTGGGGCACGTCGGCGAAGGAGAACGGAGGCCAGGGCCCAAGGAAGGTCACTCGCGCGGCAGGCTCCTCGAGCTCGATGTCCCCGAGTTCCGCGCCGATCCGCGGGATGTCCTGTTCGCGCGCGAGCACCGCGACGTTGAGCACGGTCACGCACCCGGCCGGGGGATGGCCGCGGACGTTCTCAGCGAGGTCGGTGGAGAGTGCGGCGAGCCGGCGCCGGAACTCTGGGTAGAGCCGGTCCGCGAGCCGCTCGGCGGCACGTTCCCGGAGAGCCGTGAGGCGGCGCTGCAGGAGCCGCTGGACGCCGGGGGGGCGCTCGCGGAGCTCGGCCTCGAGCGCGTGGACGTCCTCGCTCTGCTCCGCGGCCACCCGCTCGTCGAGCGAGATCTCCACCCGCAGCTCCACGAGCCCCGCGAGCGCAGCGAGCCGCTCGGAGAGGACGTGGGCCGAGTCGGCCAGCCAGGCGACGAGCCGCTCCTCGGCGGTCTCGTCCGGCCCGGGCGCCACGATGACGTTGAACCCCATGGGGAGCACACTGCGCCGGTGGTCCCAGCACCGCTCGACAACGTCCCCGTGCTCGAGTACGCGGCGCTGGGCCTCCTCGTCGTCGCCGCTGTAGGGCGACGACGAGTGGCGATGCACGACCGCGGCCACACCCTCCGCGGAAACGAGCTCGAGGAGTGCGCCGTCGATCCCCGTCCCGAGCCCGGCCGCATCGAAGTCCGCGGGCACTACCGCGTAGACGTACAGGCCGTCCAGTTCCCCGCCCGCGCTCATGGATTCGTCACCTTTTCAACGAGGTCGGCGACGATGTCGTCCAACCCGCGGCGCAGCTCCGCGACGGAATCGGCGATCCCGTGGTCCAGTTTGAGCTGGGCCATGGCCTCGTCCAGCTGAAGCAGGGCGTTGCCGAGCCGCTCCTGCTCCTCGGCCGTGAGCGTCCCACCCTCGATCCGCCGGACCGCCTGTGTCTCGAGCGCCTCTTGGATGATCTCGACGAGCGTGACCACGAGGGTCAGGAGCCCCGCCGTGAGGTTGTCTTCATCGATCTTGAGCGTGCTCATCACTTCGCCTCCCCGCCGGCAGCGTGCCCAGTCGCCATCTTCTGCAGCCGCGCTTGCCAGTCCGCGGCGGGCGCAGCCGCGAAGCGCGTCTCCCCGTCGGGGGTGACGACGACGAACGCCAGCAGGCCTTCCGGCTCGCCTTCCCGCTCCCCCCGGCGGATCTCGAGAACGTCCGATGGCGCGATCCGCACCGCTGGCCGCCGGTCACCGTCGCCCTTCCAATGGAATCCGTCGTCGTCGATGCGGCCCTCGCCCCGCCGCCACGCGGACCCCGACGCCCGCCGCTCCACGACCCAGAGCTCAGCGTCCTCTTGCTCGGTCGCCTCTTCAGTGCCTGCTGCCTCGGCGGACGACAGGTCGCTGGCCCGCACGTCAGCGACCGCGGAAGACGCACCCCGCAGCCCCCGGAGGAGCAGATTCCGCAGCCGATCGGGCCGCGCGGCAGTGAGGTGAGCGAGGCCGCCGTCGTCCGTCGTCACGAGGAGGCGTGGAACGTCCTTGCCGCCGACCCCGCGCTCGGACACCTTCCCCACGTGGGTGACGCGCGCACGCGGAGCCTGCCAGAGCATCGCTGCGGGCTCGCTGCGGTAGACGAGCAGCCGCCGGTCCGTCAGGAAGACGGTGCCGGGCTGCCAGACGGGCGGGGTGAGGTCCAGACGATAGGCGCCGGGCATCCGCGCGACGATCTCCTCGTCGTCGGCCAAGTCCAGTCCGGCTGGCGCGAGCCGGCGCGCCCACGCGCGTGTCCGCTCGTCCCAATCCTCGAACATGCCGTACTCGAGCAGGGTCTCCATCCCCGCGAGGGCGGCGCGGAGGCTCAGCCCGATGAGCGGGATTCCGGCGACCGTGATCACGGCGTCGAGATCGAGGTACACGCCCTTGTTCAGGAGCGAATCCACAAGCGCGGCGAGCGTCGCCTCGCGATCCCGCGTAGGCGTGAGGGCGCGCGCGGACGACGACGGCCTGGTTGCCTCCCGAGAGGCCGTCCCCTCGGGCTCGCGCAGCTCCGTCATTCCCGGGCCTCCTCGGCGGTTCCCGCATCGCCGCCGTCCTCGCCCTCGCTCTCGCGCGCCCGCTCGGGCTCAGGGGACCCACCGCTGTCTGGTGAGCGTCCGCCGTCGGACTGCGCGATCGCGATCGCGCTCCGCCAGCCGCACCACGGGCAGAACTCGTAGAGGAGCTGATCGACCGGTGCCATCTTGCCGCATTGTGGGCAGGTGTCCTTCCGCTCGGAGGCCTCGTTCCACGCGACCGTGTTGCGGTCCGTGCCGGACGGAAAGTCGAGCCCGTAGCGGGCCGCGGTATCGAACGAGGCGAGCGCGGCGCGGACGCGGATGCCCAGGAGTTCGACGCCGGCGAGCGAGACGGTGATGTCCGCGTTGATGACGAGGCCCTTGTCGAGCAGCGTCTCGATAATGTGGGTGAGAGTTCCCTCGCGGCTGCGCTGAGGCATGAGTGGCGAGCCGGGCGGCATTCCCCCGGGGGACATTCCGCCGGCTCCGGCCGGGCGGGCGGAGGCGCCACGGGCGGAGTAGGGAACCACGTCGGAGCGGGCCGCCTCGCGGGGTGCCTGAGACGCACGCCCACCCCGCCCGGACTGCCCCTCAGCTGAGGGCCCGGGGTCGGGGTGTTCGCTTTCGGTGCTCATCAGATCTCCGCCTGATTGTCGATGCCCGCTCCAATCTCACGTGTGCTGCTTGTTGTGGCCCGGTGCCTACTTGTCGCCCGGGCGCCCCCGGAGATAGCGGGGCCCACGGGAGTAGCCCACCAGCTCCCCGTCCGGGTCCACTTCCACCGAGTATTCGGCCATGATGTCGGCCGAGTCCGGGAAATGATGGTTCTCCACAACCTCGAGGATCACCACGAGGTTCCCGTCGTCCTTCCGGGACATGCCGACCACGGCCTCGATGTCTCGGGTCGTGAGCGCCTTCAGGTGGGAGACCGCCAGCTGCGCGAGCCGGGTCGAGCTGAGCTTCTTCGGCCGCTCTTCGCGTTCAGGCCGCTCGTCCCGCTCGGGCCGCTCTTCCCGCTCGGGCCGGTCGTCCCGCTCCCGCCGGTCGTCCCGCTCTGGCCGGTCGTCCCGCTCCCGGGGCGCAGGCCGTTCCCGCGCTGGGGGGCGCTCGCGGGTAGCCGGGCGCTCGCGAGCAGCGGGGCGTTCGCGCGAGGTCGTTCGTTCTTCGGGCGGGCGGCGCCGTACCGGCGCACGCTCCTCCTCGTCTGCCACGATCAGTACCCCTCCCTCCGCTGACGCCGGCTGCCCTCGAGCATCCTGGCGACCAGCTCGCGCTCAAGCTTCCCTGCGTCCTCGTCGGATAGGGTCCCCTCAGCGCGTGCCTGTGCGACCTCCTCCAGCTGGCGCCGGATCAGCCCCGGGTCGTAGTACTGCCGCTCGGCTTCCTCCTGAAGTCGCTCCGCGACCCAGACCACCCCTCGCACGGGTGCGAGGGGGAGGCCGAAGACAGCTGAGAAGAGTCCCATCAGAAGCTGCCGGTGAAATCGTAGGGCGCTTGCGGCCCGAGGAGCCGGAACGTGATCCGCCCGGCACCCTCCCGCGCGAGTTCCTCGGCGGCCTGCTCGAAGTCGTCCTGACGGTCCCGGTCCACGAGGGCGGCGAGCTCGATGACGTCCTCTGCCTGGGACGCCTCGCGCTCCACGAGCTCACGGGCGAGCGGCTCGAGCGCCGCGCGGATGCGGGGCGCCTCCTCCGCGGCCTTCCGCTGGAGGCCTTGGACGACCAGCTCGCCCAGCCTGATCCGCTCGTCGCGGGTCTCGTCCTCTCCGGTTCCGGCGATCGCCTCGCGGAGCGCCGCGATCTCCGGCTGCTCGGCGATGAGCTCGCCGAGCACCTCGTCACGGACGAAACGCGCGCGCAGCGAGAACTGCACTGCGTCCTCGACCCTCCGCAGGCTCTCGGCGTACAAGCCATGGCGGCTCACCAGGACCTCCTCGACGAGGGTCTCCTCGTCCGGGACCACCGTTCCGAAGACCATGGGGAGGACCGGCACGTCGGCCGCGATGCGGTCCAAGACGGCACTGTGCGCCACGAGGTCGTCGGGAGTCCCGAGCGCCTCCTCGTCTTCCACCCGGGAGACGATGGCGGCATGGCCTTCCGCCGGCAGCGTCGTCACCATCTGGCCCTGCAGGCCGTCGAGATCGGGGACCTCCGAACCCTCCGGGACGATTCCGTACACATAGAGGCTCACAGTCACTCCCTTCGTCTACTTGTCTTCACGCCGACGGCGTGGCGCCCTCGCCTCTTCCTTGTCGTCCTCGTCCTCATCGTTGTCCCTGCCACCGCTGATGGCATCCTTCACCCCGCCGATCACGCCTTTGGTCTTGCTGCGCGAGCCGCCCTCGCGCATGTCATCGATCATGTCTGGGAGGCCCTTTCCGCCCTGGCTGGCGAGGTCAAGCCGGTTGGTCGCCTCCGCGAAGCGCAGGTAGGTGTCGACGCTGGCGATGACGATGCGGGCATCAATCGTGAGGACTTCGATTCCCACGAGTGAGACGCGGATGTACGCGTCGATGACGAGACCCTTGTCGAGGATGACGTTCAGGACGTCGGCAAGAGAACTCGAGTGGGGACGGTCCAAGTAGCCCCCACGCGGCTGCATAGCCGTACTCATGATCCGCTCCTAACTGTCGCGTTGCTCCTGGCAGCGTTCCTGCTGTTGGGCTCAGTGTTGTGCTCAGACGTGCTGAGCGAGATGGACGTTCGGCCTCTTTCTCGCGCGCGGCGCTGTAGCCCCGTGAACGGGCCCCTCACCGTCGGCCTCGGCCGGACGACGACGGCGAGCGGCGGCTTCCGCCGGCGCGCCTCTGGCCGTTGCCCTCACGGCTTTCTTCCTCGGGCTCCTCGTCCTCGTATTCGTCGGACGCCTCGCCCTCTTCCTCTTCGCCCTCTTCCTCCTCGTTGGGTTCTTCGTCGTCGTACTCGTCGTACTCGTCGGAGGTCCCCTCCTCGGAGTCCTCGTCCTCGTCCTCGTTGTCGTACTCGTCGGACTCCTCGTCGGCGGCCACCGCCTCGGAATCCTCGTCCTCGTCGTCGTACTCGTCGGAGGTCTCCTCTTCGGAGCCCTCATCCTCTGGGGACCGCCCCTCCTCGTCTTCCTCCTCGTCGTAGTCCTCGTAGTCTTCTTCGCCCTGATCCTGACCCTGGCCCTGTTCCTCGCGCTGGCGCTGGGCTTCCTCTTCCTCGCGCTGCTCTTCCTCCACGACCTCCTCGTGGGTGCGGACGATCTCGCCGTCGCGGATCTCGCCCCGCCATCCCACAACCTCTTCCGGGTTGAGGATGCTGTAGGTCATGACATGGCGCACGTAGCGCTTGAGCTCTACGCGGACGCGGCGGCCCACCGCGCGCCAGATCTGCCCGGTCTTCTCGAAGAGCCCCTGCGGGTAGTACTCCACGATGGCGCAGATCTTGGTCAGCTCTGGACCATATTCATGGAATGTGACCGCACCGTCCATGTGGCCTTTAGGGCCCTTCGACTTCCAGATGATCCGCGTATCCGGGACCATCTCCTTGATCTGGGATTCCCAGGTGCGGTGGGACAGGAATACCTGGCCTTTGAACGAGACCTTTCCTTTGTCCTTGTCGTATTCGACGTTCTTGACCTTCTTCATGAAGTCGGACCACTGCTCGAATTCGGTCCACTGGTTGTAGGCGACCTTGACGGGAACGCCCACATCGGCCCATTCGACGATATTGACGAGCTTCTGCTTCCGGCTGCCCCGGCCTTTCTTGCCGCCGCCGGTCACGGCCTCGACTCCCGACTTGAGGGTGTCCTTCACCTTGTCCGTGACGCCGCCGAGGGCACCGCCCACGGCCCCGAGAACGGGATTCTTGCCTTGGAGCTTCGACTTCAGGCCCCCCACCTTGGCCTTGTCCTTGACCGAGACCTTGCCTTCGGCGAAGTCGTTCAGCTTCCCGCTCAGGCCCTCGACCGAGTCGGTGACCTTGCCGAGCCCGTTGCTCAGGAGGGACCCGGCATAGCTTCCGGCGGCCTCCTTCAGGCCGCCCAGGCCGAGCTTGTCGGTGAGGGAGCCCGATTCTTTGGTTTCAGAAGCCGGTTCTGTGGTTGCGTTTTCGGCCATGACATGCCTCCTGGGCTATTCGGACGTGGGCTTCCTGCTCGGACGTCCGGACGGAGCCTGACGGCGCTCGGAACTGCTTGAACTGCGGCGCTCGGGGCCGCCTGGGCGCGGGGCTGCCGGGCGCTGCCGCGCCGGCCGCTGGCTGGACTTCTCGCCGCCCGACGAGCGACCCGACTCTCCGCCGGAGCGGCCAGCCGGCTCTCGTCGGGGCTGACGGTCGGCCTGGCGCTCGGGCCTGCGTTCCTCGTCCCGAGGCTGCTCCTCTTCGTCCTCGTCCTGAGGCTCTTCCTCGTCCTCGTAGTCCTCACCCTCGGACTCTTCGCCTTCGGGCTCCTCGTCTTCGTAGTCTTCGTAGTCCTCGTCTTCGGCGTGACCTTCATCCTCGGCGTAGTCCTCGCCGTGGTCTTCGTCCTCGTAGCCCTCGTCCTGGTCCTCGTCCTGGGAGCGAGTCTCCTCGTCCCGTGGAGTCCTTTCCTCGGGCTCCTCCTCTTCGGACCTGCTACGCCGCTTCCTCCGAAGAAGCCCGACGGCGGGACCGGCCAATCTCCCGGCGGTCTTTCCGGCGGACCCCGTGGCCTTGCCGGCCGTCTCGGTCGCCTGGCCTCCGGCCTGCGCCGCCTTGTCCCCGGCTTTGCCGACCGCTTCCTTCGGGGCACGAAGCTTTTCGGCACGGCCCTGGAGGTTGTCGCTCAGCGAGCTGACGCCCTTCGAGGCCGCAGTGAGCGCTGCGCCCCGGGCAGCCTGCACGAGCGTGCCGGTCACCTGATTGACGAGTTGTTTGGCCTCGGGCGAGGAATCAAGGACCTTGGTGGCCCTGCTCACGAGGTCCTGTCGATTGTTGAGAAGCTGCTTGCCGCCGATGGCGCTTGCCACCGTGATCGCAAGCTTCATCTTCTTGGTCCTGCCAAGCAGGTAGCCGCCGAGAAGAACAACGGCTAATTGCGCCCTTCCATTCACGGTTAGCCTCCATCCGTGACAAGGTCGTTATATGATATTGAAGCTCCGGGTTTCTGGTTTCCTCGGAAGCTGTGATGCGGCCCGGTAGAGTGCGAGCGGACCGCTTTTTTATTTGGGCCGGCGCCGAATGCGAACGGAATATCCAGCGTGGTCCCACGATGCCATAGGCGTCCAGCGCTGGCTAGGGCGCCTCAGGGCAGACAATCAATGCGCGTGCCATGAAGTCCACGGTCAAGTGATACCCAACCCGCGGCGATCGAATCAGTACTGTTCGACTCACCGGCCTCTTGACGCGGAAGGTTCCTTAACCCAAAAGGGCGACGCCGTCTCAGCCGCTCTCGCGCCCATAGAGCCACTGGCTCGTCCAGATGCCAGGACTCGCCCCACACCCGAGCGGTCGTCTGGACCCGGCTCGTCCGCGGTTCCCGGATCTCGTTGTACTCGCGCAAGGCGCGGGCCCACGCCTCGAGGCGCTCGCCGTCGTCGTCTGTTCCGACGACGTGCCGGCTCACCAGATCGCCGAGGAGGGTGACGTTGCCGTCGACCCACTTCTCCAGGAGTAGCCGCGCGTACCGGTGGGAGCACACCGACCGGGCTCTGACCGAGCAGCTCGCGCTCGAGGACGAGGGCCACCCCGGCACTGTAGGCCAGGGCCAGGCGGCGGTCCGCTACGTGAACCCGACCACGGGCGGGGACGTCATGCCGACCATCCGCGTCGAGTTCCACCGCCTCCGCGCCGGGGTCCAGACCCGCACGACCCGCGAGGTCGGCTCCTCGGTGTACCAGGTGTTCGAGGGCGAGGGCGCGTTTGTCCTCAACGGCGAGAGGACTACCGTGGGCAAGGGCGACATGATCGTCGTCCCGTCGTGGGCCGCGTGGTCCATCGAGGCCGAGACCCGGTTCGACCTGTTCAAGTTCGGCGACGCGCCGATCGTCGAGCGGCTGCATTTCAGCCGCACGTTCAGTGAAGGCCAGAACCCATTGAAGGACCAGAACCCATTGAAGGAGACGAACAAGTGAAGCTCGCGACCCTCCGCCTGTCCTCTTCCGGCACAGCCGGGACGGTGGCCGTCCGTCAGGACGGCGACACGTTCGTGGAGATCCCCGGGTATTCCGACTTGGGTGCGCTGCTCGCCGTCGAGGGCTGGCGGGAGATCGCCGAGAAGGCCGACGGCGCCGCCCACCCCGTTGAGGGCGCGGACCTCGCCCCGGTGGTCCCCTCGCCGTCGAAGGTCTTCTGCGTCGGCATGAACTACGCGACCCACATCGAGGAGATGGGCCGCGATCTCCCGGAGTACCCGACCCTGTTCGCGAAGTTCGCCGAGACGCTGACCGGCCCGTTCGACGACATCGAGCTGCCGGTCGCGGATCACGCGATCGACTGGGAGGCGGAGCTCGTCGTCGTGGTCGGAAAGCGCGCCCGCCGCGTCGGGGAGGACATCGCGGGGGAGTACATCGCCGGCTACACGGCTGCCAACGATGTCTCGATGCGCTCGTACCAGTTCCGCACCAAGGAATGGCTCCAGGGGAAGGTCTGGGAGAAGTCCACGCCGGTCGGCCCGGTCATGGTCACACCCGACGAGCTCGACCAGGACGCCGCCATCACCACCACCGTGGACGGGGAAGAGCGGCAGCGCGGCTCGATCGGCGATCTGGTGCACAGTCCGGAGTTCCTCGTCTCGTACATCTCCGAGATGATCACGCTGAACCCGGGCGACCTCATCCTGACCGGCACGACCGGCGGCGTGGGTCACGCCCGCCGCCCGGAGGTGTACCTCGCGGACGGCCAGACCGTGACGGTCGCGATCGAGGGCATCGGCGAGCTGCGCAACGTGGCCCACGCCCAAGCCGAGCTGCCCGAAGTTCCGCCCGCGGGCGCCGAGCTGCCCGCGAAGGCCTGAGATGGTCGCTCGCCACGACCTTGTCGAGGACGCCGAGGTCCGCGCCGGGCTGCTCACTGCCCGGCGCGGCACCGCGTTCTTCGCCCGCAAGCTCAGCGAGCTCTCCTACGACGACCTCGACGCCGACTCGCTGCTTCCCGGCTGGTCCCGCCGCCACATCATAGCCCATGTGGGCTACAACGCCCGGGCGGTGGCCCGGCTCGTGGAATGGGCCTCGACCGGCGTCGAGACGCCGCGCTCCGCGTGACGGCCGGGGCGGACGCGGGCCCTTCGCTCGGAGGCGACCGTCTTGGAGGGGCCGCTGCCCGCCGTCGTCCGGGTGCACCAACTCACCCCCTAGGCCGTTTCGGGTGCGGCTACTGCCTCCGAATAGCGCTCTCGGGTACACGAACGGGCGGCGGCTTCTGCAGGGAAGTCGCCGCCCGTCGTCGTCTGTTCTAGAGGTTGCCCTGCGACTCGGTGCCAGCGGGGATGGGCGACATCGTGGTCACGAGGACCGGCTCGGCGAGGAGTCCATCGATGTCCTTGTTCAGGAGGGCGACGGCGGAGCCGTTGGCGTGCGCGTCGAGGTCGGCCTGGGAGGACCACTTCTCAAGCATGGTGATCGTGCCGTCTTCGGCGTCATGGATCGCGTACAGCTCGCAGCCCGGCTCCTCGTGCACGGCGGCAATTCCGGGGCGCATTGCCTCGACGAGCTCGTCCTTGCGGCCCGGCGCAGGCTTGAAGATGGCGGTGACGACGACGGTCATGGTGGCTCCTAGGAGGTGATTGGCCGCGACCTCGTCGCTGGCCTGTCTTGCGGGCGAGCCTCACTTCCGGACTCGGTGTTGACATCGACTCTACCGATGCCCGGGCTGGTGGCAGCAACAGTTACTGGCCCTCTTCCCCGCAATTGTGCTACGGGCCCGCAGCACAATTGCGGGGAAGAGGCTCCTTAGGCTTCGGTCTCCGACTCGGGTACGTGAACTGACAGCTTGGAAGGTCAGTTGGCGTACCCGAGACGGTGTGGAAGGTCAGTTGG
The DNA here is from genome assembly GCF_005876955.1 of Sinomonas gamaensis. Classification (GTDB taxonomy): domain Bacteria; phylum Actinomycetota; class Actinomycetes; order Actinomycetales; family Micrococcaceae; genus Sinomonas; species Sinomonas gamaensis. The sequence continues at coordinate 16,911 of NZ_SSCL01000024.1, read as the reverse complement.
GGTACCCGAGACGGGCTAGGGGGTGGCGACGGTGCAGCGCGCGTGCAGCGCCCGCGTATGATCGACGACCCGTACAGACCCGGTCAGAGTCACGGTATGGCTGAGCACTATGTCGGCACTGGACCGACCGAAGCCGAGGACGAGCTCTCCCGGTTCGACGATGCGCCGTCCGTCGCGGCCGGTGAACGAGGCCAGGTCTGCCGGCACCTCGAATGTGAGCAGCGCTTCTTCCGAGGCCTCCAGTTCAACCCGCTGATATCCGATCAGGCGCTGGAGCGGCCGCACGACCGAGGCGACCGGATCCTGGAGGTACAGCTGGACGATGTCAGCTCCGGCCCGTTGGCCGACATTCCGGACCCGAAGCGTGAGCCGGACCGTTCCGTCGGTGGACATGCCGTCCGCGTCCGCCGTGAGGCCGCTCCAGTCGAAGCTCGTGTAGCTGAGGCCGTGCCCGAAGGCGAACGCGGGGGTCGGATCGATGTTCGAGACGGAGGTCTTCCGTCCCAGCGCGGGCGCAAGGTACGTGGAGGGCTGGGCGTCGGGGCGGCTCGGAATGCTGACGGGAAGTCTGCCCGAGGGGTTGACCCTCCCGCTCAGAACGCCGGCCACGGCCCCCGTTCCCTCTTCGCCCGGGAAGAACGCCTGGACAATCGCGCCGGCCGCAGATCGCGTCTCCGCACCGAGCGCGTATGGGCGCCCCGAAAGAAGGACGACGACGGCGGGCGTCCCCACTGCGAGGACCTGGTCGAGGAGCTCTTGCTGCGCCCCGGGCAGGGCCAGGGAGCCGGCATCGCAGCCTTCCCCGCTCGTCCCCCTGCCGAACAGTCCGGCACGGTCGCCGAGGGCGAGGATGACGAGATCGGCGTCGGAAGCCGCCTGAGTGGCGTCTGCAAACTCCTCCGTGTCCCCGCCGTCGATGCTGGTGCCCTGAACAAAGGTGACCTCGCTCGCCGAGAACTCCTCCGTGAGGGACTCGAGCAGCGTGGGCAGCCGCAAGCCGAGCGGAATCTCGGGATGCTGTGCTCCGACGTGGGCCGGGAAGGAATAGCAGCCGAGGACAGCCATGGGGTCGTTCGCGGTCGGGCCGATCAGTGCGATTCTGTGCGGGGCCGCCAGCGGCAGGATCCCATTGTTGGCGAGCAGGACGACGGCTTGCTCGGCGAGCTCGCGGGCGAGTGCCCGGTTCTGGCCGTTGTCCAGATCGATGGAGCCCCGGAGACCGGACGTGTCCGCGAGGTCGGCGTTCTGCAGCGCCTCAGGGACCGGCGACCAGTCGGGATCGAGCAGACCCAGCTGGATCTTCTGGGTGAGCACTCGCTCGAGTGCGCGGTCGACGAGTTCTTCCTTGATCCGGCCCTCGCGCACAGCCTCGCAGAGCGGGGCACCGTAGGCCTTGACCGTCGGCAGCTCGACGTCCACCCCGGCGGTCAGCGCCTGCTCGGCGGCCTCCTCCCACGACCCCGCGATCGCGTGCAGCGTCCGGAGGAACGCGATCCCGAAGTAGTCGGCGACGACCGTCCCTTCAAAGCCCCAGGTGTCGCGAAGCAGCCCGGTGAGAAGCTCCTCGTCAGCCGCGGAGGGCACGCCGTCGATGTCGGTGTAGGCGTGCATGACGGACCGGACACCGGATTCCCGGACCGCCATCTCGAACGGCGGCAGCAGGACGTCCGCGAGTTCGCGGCGGCCGATCGAGACGGGTGCGAGGTTGCGCGCGGCCTTTGATCCCGAGTAGCCGACGAAGTGCTTGAGGGTGGCGACGATGCCGGCGCCCTCGAGGCCTTTGATGTAGGCGGTGGCGATGCTCCCGACCAGGTAGGGATCCTCGCCGATGGTCTCCTCGACGCGGCCCCAGCGGGGGTCTCGCACCACATCGAGGACGGGGGCAAGCCCCTGGTGGACGCCGACGGAACGCATGTCGCGGCCTATCCGCGAGCTCATCTGCTGCACAAGCTGGGGATTGAAGGTTGCACCCCACGAGAGAGGCACGGGATACGCGGTCGCGCCCCACGTCGCAAAGCCGGCCAGGCACTCCTCGTGCGCCAGAGCCGGGATCCCGAATCGGTTCTCGGCCATGATCCGGCGCTGCGTCCGCAGAAGAGAGAGTGCGCCGAGCGCGGGGTCCACGGGTGCGGTTCCGAACGGCCGGGTCAGCTGGCCGAGTCCGGAGGGCAGCAGCTGGTCGAAGTCGACGCCCTCCTCCATCTCGTGCTGGTGCGGCGCGACCTCGCCGCCCTGATCGGAGGCGCCCACCCACACTCCGTAGAGCTGGGCAACCTTTTCCTCGATCGTCATTTGGGAAATCAAGGCGGCTGCGCGCTCGGCCGCGGATCGGGCGGGGTCGCTCCAGGGTCCCGCGAGGGTGGTGCTTGAAGAGGACATTGATGCTTCCTTCCGAGGGCGGTCAGCGAATTCCTGCCGCCGCGTAAATGGCGTCGATTGCTGCCATATTGTTGACGTAATCGGTACCTTCCGTCGCCAGCGATTTCCCCGAACGGAGGGCGTCAATCACGGCGGCGAGTTGGTGGTCGTAGGTGTCCAGGCCGGCAACCGTTGAGATGTGGGTGACGCCGTCACGTTCAATCCGAATGGAATGTCCACGGGCAGGAAAGACCAGATTGTCCACGTGGAGCGTTCCGGTCTCGCCGACAACGGTGAGGCTGGATTCGAGCGTTACTCCGGGCTCCATGCTCGCGCTCACGACGCCGTGCACCCCGCCGTCGAATTCCGCAAGCGCCTCAATCCAGAGATCCGCTCCCAAGGGGTTCCGGGCAGCGCTCGCGTGCGTGACCCGCGGCTCGCCGAGCAGGGTCCGCACCCAATGCACGGGATAGCAGCCGAGGTCCATGAGCGCTCCGCCCCCGAGTTCCGGCACGTGGCGGATGGACGCCGGATCGAAGGGGATTGCGCCGTTGAAGGTCGCCTTGACCGAGACCGGTGCGCCCAATGCCCCGGATGCCAGGAAATCCCGGATCCACGCTTGGAGCGGGTGGTAGTAATCGTGGAAGGCCTCGAATGCCCTTTTGCCCGTTCTCTCGGCTGCGGCCAGGACGGCGCTCGCTTCGGAAGCATTCATGGCCATTGGCTTTTCGCAGAGGACGTGTTTTCCCGCCTCGAGCGCCGCCATGGTCCACCGTGCATGTTCTGAAGGCGGGAGCGCCACGTAGACGAGTTCGATCGAATTGTCTGCGAGGAGATCCTCATAACGCGGATAAGCAGTACGGATGCGGTGCCGTTCGGCGAATTCAAACGCGCGACGGCGGGAGGCCACCGCCACGAGTTCGACGTCGCCGCGGCGTCGTGCTGGGGCAATCATGGCGGCGGGGGCGATGCCAGCGGCACCCAGAAGGCCAACCCGGAGAGAGGCGGCGCCCATCAATTCAGCCAGCACTCGGTCGGCGGGACCATCGTCTCCAATTCAGCCCACAGAGCTTCGGGGATCTCCAGGGCCGCGTACTCAAGGGTCTGACCGACACGCTCGGGCGAGGAGACCCCTACCACCGTGGCGTCGATGAACGGTGCCCGCAGGGAGAACTGCAGCGCGGCCGCCGGCAGCGGCACGTTGTGCCGCGCGCACGCCTCTGCCATCGCACGCGCTGCGTCGGCGATGCGCTCGTCGCGCTCGCCGTAGCCGTATTTGCCCTGCACATCGGGACCCTTCGCGAGCATGCCCCCGCCGAACGGCGCAGCGTTCACGACGCCGATGCCGCGCTCATGGGCCGTGGCGAACAGGGATGCGGCCGACCGGTCCAGCAGCGTGTAGCGGTTGTGGCTGAGCAGGACGTCGAACACGTCCGTCTCGACGTACTCAGCAAGCAGCCGCACGGGACCGCCTGCGACACCGATGTAGTCGACCCGTCCCTCATCGCGCAGCCGCACTAGGGCCTCGACCGCCCCGTCGGGCGCGGTGGCCTCCTCGAAGGAGATCCGCTCGGGATCGTGCAGGTACAGCAGCGGAACCCGGTCGACGCCGAGCCGCTCGAGGCTCTCCTCATACGAGGCGAACACCCGCTTGCCCGAGAAGTCCCCGGTCACCGGGTCCGGGTCGACCTTGGTTGCGAGCACGACGTCGGCCGGGAGGCCGCCGCGGGCGGCGAGGGCGAGACCGATCCGCTTCTCCGCCTCGCCGTGCTCGCCATAGCCGTTGGAGGTGTCGATGAAGCGGATCGGGCTGTCGAGGACAGCCTCGATGGTGGCGACGGCCCGCTCGTCGCTCACGTCGTAGCCGTAGAGCCTCGACATGCTCGCGAGCGGGCTCGTCCCCACACACAGTTCGGTGACCTTGAGACCGGTGGAACCGAGCGTGTGGGTTGCGAGGGTCACGACGCGTCCTCGAGCGCGGGCGCGCGGTCGGCGAAGGCCTGGTGAGCGGCGTGATAGGCGTCGACGATGCGGTCGAGGATCGCCTCGGTGCCAGCGTCACCGGTCGCCGTCTCGGGGTGGGCCTCGCGCCATTCGATCATCCGCTTGACCGCCCGCTCGAACGTGAGGCGCGGCGCGAAGCCCGGGACGAACCGGCGGATCTTGGAGTTGTCGAACACCGCGGAATGCCCGAGGTCGCCCACGAACTCTCCGGACCAGAACCACTCGGGCGCCACGACCGGGTAGAGCTCGCTCGCGACGTGCACGAGGCGAGGCTCGACCCCGAGGGCGTTGGCGAAGAGCGTGTAGATCTGGTCCCAGGTGAGGACGTCGTCGCCCGTGATGTGGAATGTCTCACCGATGGCCCGCTCGCTCCCGAGCAGGCCGACCAGCCCCTGAGCGAAATCCTCCGCGTGGGTGAGGGTCCAGAGTGAGGTTCCATCGCCGTGGACAGGGATTTCGGCGCCGCGGGCGATGCGGTCGACGACCGTCCAGCCGCCCGGCAGAGGCGGGTTGGCGTCGTCGTACGTGTGGGAGGGGCGGATCACGGTGACGGGGAAGCCCTGCTCGCGGTGCGCGCGGGCGAGCGCCAGCTCGGCGCGCCATTTGGCCGTCGCGTAGGGCAGGGGCGGGTTGGGGCCGATGGGCGTCGATTCGGTGATCGGCGTGACGAGCACGGGCTTGGCGTAGATCGAGCCCGAGCTGATGTGGATGTACTGCCGCGTGCGGCCGGAGAACAGCGAGACCCAGCGGGCCACGTCGTCCTCATCGTAGGAAAGGAAGTTGACGACGGCGTCGAAGCTGCGGTCGCCGAGGGCGCCGCGAACCGACGCGTCATCGGCCACGTCCGCGGTGAGCTGCTCGACGTCGTCCGGGAGAGATCGGCCTACCCGATTCGCGCCGCGATTGAGGACCGTCACCGCCATCCCGTGCGCGGCGGCGAGCCGCACGCACGAGGCGCTGATCGTTCCGGTTCCCCCGATGAAGAGCACCGCGAGGGGCGCGGCATCATACCTAAGCACTTGATTTTCTCCGCTCACTTGCCTGCGTACCAGTCTTCGAAGCCGTTCTCGACGAGCGAGATGAGCACATCCTCTGCCCGAACCCCCAGAGGCGCGAGCTTGGCCACGACGGTTTCGAAGAACTTTCGCTTCACCGCCACGGGATACATGTGAACGGCCGTCACCTGGATGAGCAGGAGGGTACGGCGGTCGACGCCGTTGTACCCGGGATCGAACTTGAGCTCGCCGTGATCGTGGGGGCGGAACACTTGGAAACGGTCGTCTGAGGGGATCCCGAGCGCCTCGATCTGCGCTTCGTGGATGGCCTCGCCGATTGCGTCGTGCGAGGCTTCGTAAAGTCCACGGTCGAGGTCGACCTGGATGAGTGGCATACGGACTCCTAGCTGAGGATCACTTGATAGCGCCGGCCGAAAGGCCGCGCTCGAACAGGCCCTGGAGGCAGAGGTAGGCGACGATCTCGGGAATCGCGGTCAGCACTGCGGAAGCGAGGATCTTGGTCTGGTCATTGCTGAACTCGCCCACGAAGAACTGGGGGACGAGCGTGATGGTCTGCATGTCCTGCGACTGCAGGAACACGAGAGGCATCAGGTAGTCGTTCCACGCACCGATGAGGGTGAAGATCAGCACCGCTGCCGCGATGGGCTTGGTCAGGGGGATGACAAGGTGGATGAAGCCGCCGATTGAACTCGCGCCGTCAACGCGTGCGGCCTCGAACATCTCGTCGGGCAGACCATTGATGAAGTTCCGGGTGAGGAGCACCGCGAACGGGACCTGCAGCGCCGCCAGGGGAAGGATTACGGCCCAATAGGTATTGAAGAGGCCGACTGCCTGGGTGGTCGTGAAGAGCGGCGTGAGCAGCACGACCTCGGGCAGCGTGAGGCACGCCAACAGGAGCCAGAAATAGACCTCACGGAAGCGGATGCGCAGCTTCGAGAAGCCGTAGGCCGCGAGCATCGTCACCGCGTAGACGAGCACGATGACGCCGCCCGAGATGATGGCGCTGTTGAGGAAGAATCGGAAGAACCCGGGGACCAGGATCACGTCCCGGTAGTTGCCCCAGCCGTCGCCGGCGAAGGACCCCTGCACCATCGCGATCAGCGGGAACAGGTACGGCAGCACGAGCAGCGTCGCGATCAGCTGGAGGAGCCCCTTGCTCCACCACCTGCGAACTTCGAACATCAGCGCCTCCCCGTCCTCTCACGCGCCACGATCTGAAGGATGATCGCCATGACGAGGGCGACGATCAGCAGAATGATCGACAGGGCTGCGCCGTAGCCGACGTGGGCCAGCTGGATCGTCATCTGGTAGATGTACGTGCCCAGGAACTGCGTTGAGTTGTTCGGTCCTGCAATGGTCACGAGCCATGGGATGTCGAACGTCTTCAGCGCACCGATGGCACTGAGGATCCCGAGCGACACCGTGGTCCCCCGGAGGTTGGGCCAGATGATGCTCCAGAGGACGCGGAGGTTCCCGGCCCCGTCAATGCGGGCGGCCTCGATGAGCGACTGGTCGATCTGGCTCATCGCGGCGTAGTACAGCACGAACGTGAGTCCGGTCCACTGCCAGATCGTGATCGCCATGATGACGGGGAGTGAGGTGGACTCCTGGCCGATCCAGGGCTGGGCGAGGAAGCCCAGGCCGAGGTGGTCGAGCACCCAGTTGAACTGGCCGTTCGCGGCAAAGATCTGCCGGAACACGGGTGCCATGATGGCCGGGGCCAGAACGACGGGTACGAAGATGATCACCTTGTAGAGCACGGCGAGCTTGATGTGCGAGTGCATGATGACCGCGAAGACGACGCCGAGCGCCGTCTGAACGACGAAGGTCACCACGAAGAAGAGCACCGTGTGGGTGATGGCCTTCCAGAACACGGGATCGCCGAAGATGTTGGAGTAGTTCTTCGTGCCGACTGAGAGAGGCTCAGGGCTGGCGCCGTCCCAGTTCAGGGTGGAGATGTAGCCGGTATAGCCGATGCAGTAGTAGATGAGGCCCACGCCGAGGACGAGGGCGGGCAGGATCCAGGGCAGGCCCGATGCTTGAAGGCGGCCGCCGCCGCGCGGCCGGCTCGGGGAGCCGGCCGCGCTGGCCAACCGCTCTTGGGTGGAGAGGGTCATTGGTCCAGGGCCTTCATTACTTGTTCTGTGCCTTTGCCGCGTCCGCCGCCTGCTGGAGCGTTGCCGCCGCTGCCTGCGGGGTGGCGCTGCCGCCGACGACCGACTGCGCCGCCGCGAGGAAGGCGTTCTCAATGTCGGAGTTGAGGAGGGCGAAGCGGTGCTCGTTCACCGAGGACGCGTTCTTCAGGTAGTCGTTGACCGGGCCGCTCTGCTGGGCGGGATCGACGAACTTGATGGTGGTGAAGTCGGGTGAGACGCCCTTCAGAACCGAGGTGGTGTCGAGACGGTCGGCGACCACCTGCTGGCCCTTGGGATTCGCGGCCATCCACTTCACGAACGTCTCCGCGGCCGCCCTGTTCTTCGACTTGCTGGCGACGGCGAGGCCGTAGTCGGCGTCGCCGAACATCTCGGACGTGTTGCCCTTGCCGGCGACGTCAGGGAATTGCATCGGCAGGATGGGGAAGGGCTTCGCCCCCGCGACACCCGCAGATCCAAGGGCCTGGGTCATGGCGTTCTGGGTCGCGTACTGCGTGTACCAGCTGCCCATCATCACCATCGCGTACTTCCCGGTGAGGAAGGCATTGTTGATGTCGGGGTACTGCTGGGCGCCGAGCGCACCCTTCTGCATGATGCCGCTGCCGAAGAGATCCTTCCAGATCGTCAGTGTCTGGGCGATCTGGGGAGAATCCCACTTCGCGTCGCCCTTGGAGGCCTTCGTCCAGTAGCCCGGCTCGACCGAGTTCGAGATGGCCTGCAGGGTGTCCTGATCAAAGCCCTCCTGCGCGGCGCCCTGGGCGAAGCAGCCGACTCCGTTGCTCGCGAAGGTCTGGCACACCTTCTTCCATTCGTCGAGAGTCTTCGGCGGCTGCAGGTTGTACTTCTTGAACAGATCGGCGTTGTACCAGAGCGAGCCGGCGTAGGTCGAGCCGACAGGCATGGCGGTGAGCTTGTTGTTGGAGCTGAGGCCATCGACGGCGATGCTCGAGATCTTGGACTTCCAGTCGCTGCCGAGGGCGCCCTGGGCAGCGGAGCTGAGGTCCTCGGCGTAGGAGCCGAACTGCTGCACGTAGGCACCCGGCGACAGGTCGAACACGTCGGGTCCGTTGTCCGAGGCCAAGGCCGGGCGCATCGTGGCTTGGTAGTCCGAGATGCCAACCAGCTTGTAGTTGACCTTGATGTCCGGGTACTCCTTGTTGAACGCGGCGATGAAGTCGTTCGCCTCGTTGGTGTTGGTTGGAGTCCACCCCCACCAGTTGATGGTGCCGCTTGTCGCGGAACCGGCTGAGCCCTGGTTGCTGCCGGAGCAGCCGACGATCCCAAGGCCCGCCAGGCTTGCTACCGCCAGGGCAGCGAGTGACCGGAGAGCGGTCTTCGATTGGAATGGAAATCGCATGTCAGTCCTCTTGCTTCGCGGAAACAGCGTCGTGTCCGGATGGGCGCCGGGCGGGGAGCCCGGCGTGCGGGGGGCTTCAGGCTGGAGTGAGCCCCCGTCGTCGTGAGCTGCGAGCCCAGGGGAGCTGGCCTCATGGCTGGAACGAATGAGACGAATCTAACAACCACGAAAATTTGCGTCAAGATTTACAAAGAAGTTCGAAAGTTTTCGTTGGGAAGGCGCAGCTGATCCAGTGCTAGCGAGGCAGACGGTGAGGCTAGGCGCGGGGCGGGGCGCTGCTCTCGCGCACCACGAGGGAAGTCGCGAGGTCGACGCGGCTGAACGCCAGTTCGGGCTCATCGCGCAGTCGGAGCACGAGGTGCATCGCCTGTTCGGCCATCTCGGCAAGCGGCACCCGGACGGTGGTGAGGGGCGGTCCCGCCCAGCGGGCAATCGGGAGGTCGTCGTAGCCGACAACCGAGAGATCGTCGGGCACCCGCAGCCCGAGCGTGCGGGCAGCCTCGTACACGCCGAGTGCCTGCAGGTCGCTGGATGCGAAGATCGCCGTGGGGGGCTCGGCCGACGACAGGAGGTCCCGGCCCTCGGCGACGCCGTCGTCCCGATGGAAGGTGCCCGGACGGATATAGTCCCGGCGTACGGGGATTCCGGCGCTGTCCAGCGCCGCCCGATACCCGGAGAGCCGCGCCGTGGACGCCATCATGTCTTCGGGCCCCGTGATGATCGCAATGCGCTGATGGCCGAGCTTGATCAGATGCTGTGTCGCGAGGAAGCCGCCGTTCCAGTCGGCCGAGCCGATGGCGGGAGCGTCGGTGGCGGGGGCGCCGTACGGGTCCATCATCACGATGGGGATCCCGCGGCTGCGCAGGCGCGCCAGGTCCTTCTCGGGCAGGAGGGCGGCGACCAGGATGATGCCGAGGGGCTGGCGGCGCAGGACGCCGTCAATCCACCCGCGCGAGGGCAGGTGCGACTCCTCGGAGCCGGTGACGACCATCCCGATCTCGTGATCGCGGGCGATTCGCTCGATGCCCGAGATCGCGGCACCGGCGAAGGGGCTGTCGATCTCAAAACAGAGCACCTCGATCAGCGGAGCGGTGCTCTGCGCACTGAGGCGGCGGTTGTAGTTCCGCTCCTCGAGCAGGGACTCGATCCGGCTGCGCGTCTCGTCGGAGACACCGCTGCGCCCGTTCAGGACCTTCGACACGGTTGCCACGGACACGTTTGCCAGAGCCGCGACTTCTGACAGAGTGGCTCGCGTAGGCCGCGCATCGTCTGCCCCGTCGTTCACCATGGGCCTCATGGTAGCGGCGCCAGAAGAACGCCGCTGGAGGGCAGTTCGGGCCGGTTGACGCTGTGATGGGGAGCTCATAGCCTGACTCTTCAGATAGTTTTCGCTTAACTCAAAGAAACCTTGCAACGAAGGGTATCAACGATGATGACCGATCGAGAGTCTAATCTCGCATCTGACTTTGCGCGTTACCCGTCGCTGGAGGGCCGGGTTGCGTTCGTCAGTGGCGGGGCCACGGGTCTCGGCGCAGAGTTCGTGTCCCAGCTCGCCGCCCAGAAGGCCAAGGTCGCCTTCGTGGACCTGGACGAGGAAGCGGGGGCCAAGCTCGCAACGAGCATTGCCGAGCGGGGCGACCCCGAGCCGTTCTTCCAGGTCGCGGACGTCCGGGACATCCCCGCCTTGCAGCAGGCCATTGGCCGAGCATCAGAGAAGCTCGGGCCCATCACGGTTCTGGTCAACAACGCCGCCAACGACACCCGCCGCAAAGTGGCCGAGATCGATCCCGACCTGTGGGACGAGAGCATGGCCGTCAACGTGCGGCATCACTTCTTCGCCGCTCAGGCGGTCTGGCCCACGATGAAGGCCGCGGGCGGAGGCTCGATCATCAACCTGGGGTCCATCAGCGCGCACGTCGACTTCGTCGACATGCCTGTCTACATCACGGCCAAGGCCGGGATCGAAGGCCTGACCCGGACGCTCGCCCGCGAGATGGGGCCGGACGGCATCCGGGTCAACTGCGTGATCCCCGGCTGGATCATGACGCCGCGGCAGCTTGAGAAGTGGGTCGGCGACGCGGAGCGCGAGAAGATCCTCTCGGTGCAGAGCCTGCCCGAGTTCCTGTACCCCGCAGACGTGGCCCGCATGATGCTGTGGCTCGCCGCGGACGATTCGCGCCTCGCGACTGGGCAGACGTGGGTCGTGGACGGAGGCTGGCTGTGAGGGCAGAGCAGATCACCAAGCCGATCACGTGGCACGGCGAGGGCCCCTGCTGGGATCCCGTGGGCCGCCGGATGCTCGTCGTCGACATGCTGGCGGGGGCCGTCGTCGACCTCTCCTCGCTTGAGAGCCCCCGGCGCTACGACGTGGGCAGCCCGGTGGCTGCCGTGGTGCGCCCCCGAACCGGCGGCGGCTTCGTCGTGGCGACCGAGCATGGGTTCGCGCTCTTCGCTGAGAACTTCGCCCTTGAGCGTCGACTCCCGGATGTGGTGGACGACGGCGGCATCCGGCTCAATGAGGGCGGCTGCGACCCGAGCGGGCGCTTCTACTGCGGTTCGATGGCGTACGACGAGACGCCGGGTGCCGGAACCGTCTACCGACTCGAGGCGGACGGTACGGTTTCGACGGCGCTCGAAGGCGTCACGATCTCCAACGGGCTGCAGTGGAGCCACGACGGCGCCCTCGCCTACTACATCGACACCCCCACCAAGCGCGTCGACGTCTTCGACTTCGACGCCTCCGACGGGTCGTTCCACAACCGCCGGCCCCTGGTCGAGCTCGGCGAGGACGTCGCCGGCGCGCCCGACGGCATGGCGATCGACGCCGACGGCGGCCTCTGGGTCGCGATGTGGGGCGGTGGCGCGGTGCGCCGCTATGACGCGGACGGCCAGCTCACCGAAGTGGTCGATGTGCCGGGTGTGACCCACACGAGCGCCGCCGCGTTCGGCGGGCCCGATCTCGACACGCTCTACATCACGTCGTCCCGGCAGCATCTTCCCGAGGACGCCGAGCCCGAAGCCGGGTCAGTGTTCGCAGTGAAGCCCGGGCTCCGGGGCGCGGCGCTCCACCAGTACGCCGGCTGAGCCGCGCTACGGATCAGTTCGGGGGTGAGTTGGCGTACCCGAGACGCCGTGGGTGGTGAGCTGGCGTACCCGAGACGCATTCTGACGTTTCGGGTACAGATACGTCTCGGGTACAGATACTCAGTGCGATTCTCGGGTGACCACGGATCCACTCGAGCCGACGAGGAAGTCCAGGTCGGCTCCCGTGTCCGCGCCCTGCACGTGGTCGATGTAGAGCTTCTGCCAGCCGCGGTCGGCCCGCGCGAACCCGTCGAGGGCGCGCTGGGCGGTTCGGCGGTTAGCGAGTTCTGCCTCCTCGACGAGCAGTTCGAGGCGTCGGTTCGGCACGTCGAGCGAGATGAGGTCGCCGTCCTGGACCAGGGCGAGCGGTCCTCCCGCGGCGGCCTCCGGGGCGACGTGGAGCACGACGGTCCCGTAGGCGGTTCCGGACATGCGGCCGTCGCAGATGCGGACCACGTCGCGGACGCCCTGCTTGAGCAGCTTCTGGGGCAGCGGCATGTTCGCGACCTCGGGCATGCCGGGATAGCCCTTCGGGCCACAGCCGCGGAGAACGAGTACCGAATCAGCGTCGACGTCGAGCTCGGGGTCGTCGAGGCGTGCGTGGACATCCTCGATCGAGTCGAAGACGACGGCGCGCCCAGTGTGCACAAGCAGCTCGGGCGAGGCTGCGGCGGGCTTGATGATCGCCCCTCGAGGGGCGAGGTTTCCCCGCAGAACGGCAATGCCGGCGTCGTCCTGCAAGGGATCGGAGCGCAGGGAGATCACGTCGCGGTCCCACACGTCGTGGCCGCCGAGGTACTCCGTGAGGGGCTTGCCGGTGACGGTTTGGGCGAGCGGATCGAGGAGGTCGACGAGCTGGTCCAGGACGGCGAAGAAGCCGCCGGCTCGGAAGAGATCCTCCATGAGATAGCGACCCGCGGGCTGCAGGTTGACGAGCAGGGGAACCTTCCCGCCGATGCGGTCGAAGTCCTCGAGGCTGAGATCGATTCCCAGACGGCCAGCGATCGCGAGGAGGTGCACCACTGCGTTTGTGGAGCCGCCGATGGCAGCGAGCGCGACGATGGCGTTGTGGAACGACTCCTTCGTGATCACCTGGGAGATGCGGCGGTCCTCCGTGGCGAGCTCGACCGCGAGCCGGCCCGAGGCGTGGGCCGCCTCGAGCAGACGGCTGTCTGCGGCGGGCGTCCCGGCGACGCCGGGGATGGTCATGCCGAGCGCCTCGGCCAGGAGACCCATGGTCGAGGCCGTGCCCATCGTGTTGCAGTGACCCTTGCTGCGGATCATCTTCTTGTCGCTGGCCTCGAACTCCGCCGCGGGCAGGGTGCCCGCGCGGACCTCCTCGGAGAGCTGCCACACCCCGGTGCCGCAGCCCATCCGCTCACCCCGGAAGTAGCCGTTCAGCATGGGTCCCCCGGGAAGGACGACGGCGGGCAGGTCCACCGACGCTGCGCCCATGAGGAGGGCGGGGATTGTCTTGTCGCACCCGCCGAGGAGCACAACGGCGTCGATCGGGTTTGCGCGCAGCATCTCCTCGATCGCCATGGCGGCCATGTTGCGCCACAGCATCGCGGTGGGCTTGACCACCGTCTCGCCCAGCGAGACCACGGGCAGGTTGACGGGCACGCCGCCCGCCTCCCACACGCCTTGCTTGACGTAGTCGGCAACCTCGTTGAAGTGCATGTTGCACGGCGTCAGGTCGCTCGCGGTGTTGGCGATGGCAATCTGCGGGCGCCCGTCGAATGCGTGGTCGGGCACCCCGCGCCGCATCCACGCCCGGTGGATGAAGGGGTCGCGGCCTTCGCCGCCGTACCAGCCCTGTGAGCGGACCATGCTTTTCACTTCTCTTTCTGCGCTAGGGCTGCACTGTCGTTCGATCTGCCCTACGGCACGAGGATTCCGCGCCCGACGGCGCCCGCTGTGAGCCGCCGGTACGCTTCGCCGAACTCCGCAAGCGGCAGCCGATCGCCCACGAGCTTGTCGAGCGGCAGCTTTCCGGCGAGATACAGCGCGAAGATCCGCGGCAGGTCGAGCGGTGGGTTGCTCGATCCGTAGAGCGAGCCGACGATGTGCTTCTGCCGCTGCACGAGCTGGTTCAGGGGGACGGGGAACTCGGCGCCCGTGGCACCGAGGCCGACGGCGACGAGGGTTCCGCCAGGTGCGACGCACGTGAGCGCCTGCTGGAGGGTCTGCGCGCGGCCGATCGCCTCGATCGCCCACGGCACCCCGGCACCGCCGGTGATCTCGAGGACGCGCCCGACGACGTCGTCCTCCTTGGCATTGACGGTGTGGGTTGCGCCGAGCTCCCTGGCGAGGTCGAGCTTCTCATCGTCGACGTCGACGACGATGAGCGGGTGCGCTCCGACGAGCGCCGCGCCCATCACGCTCGAGAGGCCGACGCCGCCCGCACCGAGGACGAGAAGCGGCTTTCCTGCCGCCTCCCGCACCTCGTGGAACACGGCGCCCACGCCGGTGATGACGGCGCACGCCGAGATGGCAGCGATCTCGGGAGGGACGCCGTCGGGCACGGCTACGGCCGCGTTCTCGTTCACGACCACCCGCTCCGCGAAGCAGGAGACACCCATCAAATGGTGCAGCGCACCGCCGTCGACGGTTGCAAGCCGCGAGGTGCCGTCCGGAAGGCCGCCTGCCGCCGCCTGCACCGCGCCGAGCTCGCACAGTACGGGATTGCCGGAGATGCAGGCGTCGCAACGGCCGCAGCGGGGTCGCCAGAGGAGCGCTACCCGGTCGCCGACGCGGATGTGGCCCGAGGTTCCCGGTCCGACCTCCTCGACGATTCCCGCACCCTCGTGCCCAAGAACGAGCGGCAGAGGGGCGGTCAGGTCGCCGGTCATGTAGTGGTAGTCGCTGTGGCACACACCCGCTGCTTCGATGCGAACGAGCAGCTCGCCGGCGCGAGGCGACGAAAGCTCGACATCCTCGAGCTGCGGCGGCTCACCGGGGGAGCGAAGGACGACGGCGCGCACGGCCTACGCCTGCTCTGCCCGGGCCGCGGGGACGGACTGGGCGTCTTGGCCGGAGACGAGCTGGTCGCGGAGGCTCTCGCGGACGACGCACTGCTCGAAGGAGAACGAATCGGCGAGGGCGTCGAGCTCCTCGTCGGTGAGCCCCCGGAACAGCTCGGCGTAGTCGTCGGCGAGGGGCTGGGCGAACAGGAGGTTGTTCAGCACCGTCGCGACCGTGTCGAAGCGGCCCCACGGGTACGGCGTCCAGTTCGGGAACTCGCGCTCCATGAGATCCTGGACGGCCTGGCTGACCTCCCGCACGCCCTCGCCGCCAAGCCGGTCGCTGCCCCACTGGTCGGCGGCGAGCCGGTTCTTCTTCGCGACGAACTCGTCGAAGCGCTGACGGTAGGGGGACTGCTCCGAGACGTTCACAAGGCCTTGGCGACCGAGGTCCTTGTACATCCAGCTGGTCCAGCTCACGTCGAACTCGCGGTACAGCTCGAGCTGGTCGGCGAGGATCTGCCGGCGCATCGCATCGACGCGCTCGTCGCCCGTGTAGATGGGCGCGAACTCGCCCACCATGATCGGCGTTCCCGTCTGACGCGCGTACTCGGAGCGCTGGAGGAACTTCTTGCGGGCATATTCCTTGTCGATGTAGGTGCCGTCCGTGTAGCCGGGGTAGTCGCCCCCGCGGCCGAGGCCGGAGGCCACGTAGTCGTGCAGGCTGTAGACGGTGTTGGGCCACGGTTCGGCGTCGAACATGTCGAACTCGGTCGAGTAGGTGTTGCCGTCGAGGAAGATCGTGTGGTCGGGGTCAATGGCCCGCACAGCCTCGAACAGTCGGCGGTAGAGCGGGCCGACCACTGCGCGCGTCTCGTCCGCGGGCTCGTTCATGAGGTTGTAGCCGGCAACCCACGTGTTGTCCTTGTAGTGCTCCGCGATCGCCTTCCAGATGTTCTCCACCCGGTCCTGGAAGTGCGGATGCCTCCACAGGTGCGGCTCGTGGGTCGAGTTGTCGGAATGCCAGTGATGGTTCTGGCTGCCGGGCAGGGCATGCAGGTCGATGATCGAGTAGATGCCGTGACGTCCCGAGGCCTCGATGGCGCGGTCAAGATGATCGAAGGCCGTCGGGAGGATGTGGAACGGGTTCGCGTCCGACTCGAAGTGGTGGTAGTTGACGGGGATGCGGATGATCGTCATGCCGAGCGAGCCGAGGAACGCCGCATCGGCCTCACCGTAGAACGCTGTCAGCAGCCGCTCGAAGAAGCGCTCTGCCCGGTCTGCGCCGATCACCTTCGCGACCTTTTCGCGCATGAGCGTCTCGTTTGCCGCGTAGCCGGTGATGAAGTTCTCCATGTTGAGCCATCCGCCCACACAGACCCCGGTGAAGCGGATGGGTTTCCCCCATCCGTCGAGGAACTGCGCACCCTCGGTGCGCACGAATCCTGGCGGGCGCTCTTCGATCCTCATGCCTCTGACCTCACTGTCGCGAAAAGTTTCTCTCTATTTACGACTAATTTCGTTGGGGACCACGCTAGGAACCGAGAGAAGTTCCTGTCAAGCGTTGACCGGGCCCGCTCGGACCCATATAGTTCAGGACACATACTAATTCTTCTTCCGTTCGGAAACTAGCCCGATGAGGTGCCTGTTATGACTCTGACCCCTGCCCGTGAGGACAAGTTCACCTTCGGCCTGTGGACGGTGGGCTGGACGGGGAATGACCCGTTCGGCGTGCCGACGCGGGCGGATGTGGATCCGGTGGAGGCGGTGCGCCGGCTGGCGGAGCTGGGCGCGTACGGGATCACGTTCCACGACAATGACCTGGTCCCGTTCGGGGCGAGCGCGCAGGAGCGGGAGCTGATCCTCAAGCGCTTCCGGGGGGCGCTGGAGGAGACGGGCCTGAAGGTGCCGATGGTGACGACGAACCTGTTCAGCCACCCGGTGTTCAAGGACGGCGGGTTCACCTCGAACGACCG
>NZ_SSCL01000023.1 GCF_005876955.1 Sinomonas gamaensis | reverse complement strand
GGATCCCGCAGGCGAACTCGACCACCTCAAGGCCCCGCCCGATCTCGCCCTTCGCGTCCGAGAGGACCTTCCCGTGCTCGGCGGTGACCAGCGCCGCGAGCTCATCGATGTGGCCCGCGACCAGCTCTCGGAACCTGAACAGCACCGCGGTGCGCCTGGCCAGGGAGACCTCCCCCCAGGAATCGGCGGCCTTGCGCGCGTTCGCCACCGCCGCCTCCAGGTCCTGCCTATCGGCGAGCCACAGCTCGCCCGTCTGCTCGCCGGTGGCCGGATTGAACACCGGCTGGGTGCGCTCCCCGACCCCGTTGCTCTCTTCGCCGTTGAGGTAATGCGGAATCGTCTTGATGGTTGTCATGAGGAGTAGATCCTGGTGTAGATGGCTGCGATCTCGGTTGCGTCCGGAACGATGGGGTTGTTGGCCGGGGATCCGGAGGCGAGAGCCTGCTCGGCCATGAGGGGGATCAGTCGGCTCCAGTCGTCCGAGCTGACCCCGTAGGACTCAGGCGTGGGAACGTTCAGATCCCGGTTGAGCGCATGGAGCTCGGCGACGAGCGCGCGCGAGGCTGCGCCGTCGTCGTCATCCGGGCGCGCGGCGCCCAGCGCCCGCGCGCAATCCGCGTAGCGCGCCTCTGCTCCGGCGACGGAGAATTCGGTGACGGCCGGGAAGAGCATGGCGTTGGCGAGCCCGTGAGCGATGTGGAAGTGGGCCCCCAGAGGACGGCTCATCCCGTGCACGAGGGCCACGCTCGAATTCGAGAAGGCGATGCCCGCCTGGGTCGCGGCGAGCATCATCGCCTCCCGGGCCTCACGGTTGGCCCCGTCCTTGTAGACCTCACGGAGGTTCTGGCCGATCGCGGTGATCGCCGCCAGCGCGAACCCGTCGGAGAAGGGGTTGGCCTTGCGGCTCACGTACGCCTCGATGGCGTGGGTGAGCGCGTCGACCCCCGTGTCCGCGCTCAGCCTGGCCGGCATAGAGAGCGTCAGTTCGTAGTCCACCACCGCGGCAACCGGCAGGAACGCAGGCCCCGCGCAGAGCATCTTCTCGTTCGTCTCAGAGTCGCTGATGATGGAGAACTGCGTCGCCTCGGACCCGCTGCCGGCCGTCGTGGGAACCGCGACGACCGGCAGCGAGGGGCCAGTGTTCCGTCTGGGCGCCTTGTACTGACGCATCGGTCCGCCCTGCTTCGACAGGAGCCCGAGCGCCTTGGCGGTGTCGATCGAGCTCCCGCCGCCGAAGCCGATCAGGACGTCCGCGTCGTGCTCGCGGACCGCCTCGAGCCCCGCAATGAGCGAGTCTGTGGTGGGGTCCGGCACGGTCTCGGAGAAGACCGCGGCGTCGAAGCCGGCCGCCCGCAGGGCATCGAGGGCTGCGTCAACCGTCCCGGACTTCTGCATGAACGGATCGGTGACCACGAGGGGGCGCCGCGCCCCCAACTCGGCGACGACATCGCCCAGCTCTTTGATGGCGCCTCCGCCGACCTTCATCAGGCGCGGCAGAGCAATATGGAAAGCCAAGGAAATCCTCCGGGTCGTCTACGGGACAGGCGTCAGGGTGTCGGCCCCGACCGCCTGAAGTGTGGCCAAGGCGATCTCGGCGTCCTGATCAGGAGTGCCGCCGGCGATCCCCAGGCCGCCGATGAGCCGGCCATCGAAGCGGAGCGGGACACCGCCGTTGATGTTGGTGAGTCGGTTCCCGGAGCCAAGGGGGAGCATGAGTGCGAAATCGCCCTGCATCCACCCGCTCGGCCGCCGGGTCGATGCCGCGGTCTGGGCCTTGCGGCGGCTCGTCTCGGAGCTGTGCGGGGTCATCCCGTCGGCCCGAGCGTAGGCAACCAACGCCATCGCCGGGTCCACGACCGTGACGGCCACTGGCACTCCGAGCTGGGCGCCCTGTTCGATGGCCACGTCCACAATGTGGAGCGCCAGCTCATGGCTGATCGACGCGGTTTCGATGTACTGCTTCATACGCCTGCCCTCTGTTCCTGTTCCGTCTGATTCCACTCCGCCGCCTGCTCCTTCGCCTTCCGGCGCCAGCGATGCAGGATGTGCTCCGTGTAGCCGTTCGGCTGCGCGGCCCCTTCAAAGACGAGCTCGCAGGCCGCTTGGTAGGCGAAGCTTCCATCGAAGTCATCCGCCATGGGCCGGTAGGCCGGGTCGCCGGCATTCTGAGAGTCGACGACGGCGGCCATTCGCTCGAGCGATGCCCGTACCTCCGCCGCGGAGACCACGTCGTGGCGCAGCCAGTTGGCGAGCAGCTGGCTGGAGATGCGCAGGGTGGCGCGGTCCTCCATGAGGCCCACATCGTGGATGTCGGGCACCTTGGAGCAGCCGATCCCCTGATCGACCCAGCGGACCACGTAGCCGAGGAGCGACTGGACGTTGTTGTCGACCTCCGCGCGACGGGCCGCCTCGTCCCACTGCTCGGGGTCGCCGACGGGGACCGTCAGCAGCTGCTCGAGGCCTGCGCGGCGCGCCCCGGCGAGCTCGGCCTGTCGGCCGCGCACGTCGACTCGCAGATAGTGCAGGGAGTGCAGGGTCGCCGCGGTCGGCGAGGGCACCCAGGCTGTCGTCGCCCCGGAGAGGGGATGGCCGATCTTCTCTTCCAGCATCGCGGCCATCCGGTCGGGAGCCGCCCACATGCCCTTGCCGATCTGTGCGTGGCCGGGCAGGCCCACCTCGAGGCCGATGTCCACGTTCCGGTCCTCGTAGGAGAGCATCCAGGGCTGCGTGCGCAGCTCGGCCTTCCGAACGATGGGACCGGCCTCCATGGAGGTGTGGATTTCGTCGCCAGACCGGTCGAGGAAGCCCGTGTTGATGAACACGAGCCGGCTCGTCGCCTCGGCGATAGCCGCCTTGAGGTTCGCGCTCGTGCGGCGCTCCTCGTCCATGAGCCCGAGCTTGATGGTCTCCGGCGCGAGCCCGAGGAGTCGCTCTACCCGACCGAAGAGGCGCACGGCGAAAGCCACTTCCTCGGGTCCGTGCATCTTCGGCTTCACGATGTAGATGGACCCGGCGGAGCCGTTGCGCTTCGGGTTGCCCGGATCGATGCCGGGCAGGGCGCACAGGACAGTGACGATCGCGTCGATGATGCCCTCACCGACCTCGTCCCCCGCGGCGTCGAGCACAGCGTCAGTCATCATGTGGTGGCCGACGTTGCGGACGAAAAGAAGCGAGCGACCCGGCAGGACGAGCTCCGAGCCATCCGGAGCGATGTACCGACGATCCTCGGCGAGGCGGCGGGTGATGGTTCTGCCGTTCTTCTCGAAGCTCTCCACCAGGTCGCCGCGATTCAGGCCGAGCCAGTTGCGGTACGCGGCCACCTTGTCGGCCGCGTCGACGGCAGCCACTGAATCCTCGAAGTCGATGATCGTGGTGAGGGCGGCCTCGGCGACAACGTCGCTCATGCCGGCACGGTCGTCGGCCGCCACGGGAGAGTTGGGGTCGAAGCGCAGTTCCCAATGGAGGCCGTGGCGGCAGAGCACGATCGCCTCGGGGCGCCCGGGATCCGCGGTGAAGCCGCGGAAGGCAGCGCTGTCCTTCAGGCGGCTGGGCCCGGAGGGGAGCGTGACGACGAGGGTCCCGTCCTCCACGGCGTACTGCGTCGCGTCAGTGTGGCTGCCGTGCTCCAGCGGGAAGAACTCGTCGAGCAGTCGCCGCACTTCCGCGATGACCTGAAGGCCGCGGTCACGGTCGTATCCCCTGCCCTGAGGCGAACCGGGCAGGGCGTCGGTGCCATAGAAGGCGTCGTACAGCGAACCCCACCGCGCGTTCGCGGCGTTGAGCGAGTACCGAGCGTTGCTCACGGGCACCACGAGCTGCGGGCCCGCGAGCTCGGCGATCTCGGTGTCGACGTTCTGCGTGGTCACTGTGACCTGCTCGGGTTCAGGCACGAGGTACCCGATCTGCTCGAGCCGGGCGCGATACTCGGCGGCGTCCCAGGCTTTCCCGCGGTATGCGCGGTTCCAATCGTCCACTTCGGACTGGAGACGGTCGCGCTCTGCGAGGAGGCGGCGGTTGGCGGGCATGAGGTCGGTGATGATCTCCTCGACGCCCTGCCAGAATTCCTCGGACCCTAGCCCGCTGGAAGCAAGCGCCTCTTGTTCGATGAACTCGTGCAGCGCGGCAGCGATCTGCAGCCCGCCCACGCGGGCGCGCTCAGTTCCGGTCATTCGTCGGTCTCCTAAAAAATCGTTCCGGGGTTGAAGAGGTGCTCGGGGTCCAACGCGTCCTTGACCCGCTGGGCGATGTCGAGGGCATCCGGGCCGATCTGGTCCTCCAGCCAGGGGCGCTTGAGCCGGCCCACTCCGTGCTCGCCGGTGATGGTTCCACCGAGGCGGATGGCCAGAGTCATCACGTCGCCGTAGGCCTGATGTGCGCGGGCTTCCTCGGCAGGATCGTCGGGGTTGAACACGACGAGCGGGTGGGTGTTGCCGTCGCCGGCGTGGGCGATGAACGCGATGCGCACGCGCTCCCGAGCCGCGATCTCCTCGACGCCGTGGATGAGGTCGGCGAGCCGGGGGATGGCCACCCCGACGTCCTCGAGCAGCAGGCGGCCGGTGGCCTCGACGGCGGGGATGGCGATGCGGCGGGCGTACTCGAGCGTTGCGCCGTCCTCGGGGGAGGTCTCCTGGACCAGGATCGGATCGTGCCGCGCGAAGGCCTCGAGCATCACGGTGATCTCGCGCCCCGCGGGGTCGAGATCATCGCTTCCTGCCAGGACGAAGGCGGCGGCCTCGCGGTCGAGCCCGATCCCGAGGAGGTCCTCGACGGCGTTGACCGAGTTCCGGTCCATGTACTCGAGCATGCTGGGCCGGATGGTGCTGGCGATCTCGGCGATTGCCTCGGCCGCGTCCTCGGTGGTGCGGAACCAGGCCGCGATGGTCCGGTGCGCGGGTGGGGCAGGAAGGAGGCGGAGGGTGGCCTCGGTGATGATCCCGAGGGTCCCCTCGCTGCCGACGAAGAGCTTGACGAGGTTGAGGCCCGCGACGTCCTTGATCAAGGAGCCGCCCAGCCGTACCGCCCGGCCGTCGGCGAGCACGACCTCGAGGCCGAGCACGTAATCGGCGGTCACGCCGTACTTCACGCAGCAGAGGCCGCCCGCGTTGGTCGCAAGGTTGCCGCCGATGGAGCAGATCTCGAACGAGGCCGGATCCGGCGGGTACCAGAGACCGTGCTCCGCTACTACCGCCTTGAACTCCGCATTGAGGAGTCCGGGCTGGACCACGGCCGTGCGGGTACGAGCATCGACCTTCACCTCGCGCATCAGCTCGGTCGAGACGACGATGCCGCCGGACACAGCGCTCGCCCCGCCCGAGAGGCCGGTGCCAGCTCCCCGCGGCACTACCGGCACGCCATGCCGCGCCGCCCAGCGCACCGCTGTCTGCACTTCCGCTGTCGACGCTGCGCGGACGACGGCGAGCGGGACGCCGGCGTCCGGGTCACCTGCGCGGTCACGCCGGTAGGGTTCGACGGCGGTGGGTTCCGTGAGCACGCTGCCTTCGGGGAGCGCGGCGATGAGATCCTCAACCCGCGCGTCGATCGGAGCCAGGTGCATGACGGTTCTCATCCCTTCAGGCCGCTGCCGAAGCTGCGGATCATGTAGCGCTGGAAGGCGAAGAACAGGAGGAGGATCGGCAGGCTTGCCATCAGCAGGCCGGCGAATACCTGACCCCAATGGGTGTTGAACTCGCCCACGAAGCTGTAGATCTGGACGGGGACCGTGACGTTCGGGGTGCCGCCGAGGTAGAGCAGGGGCGTGAAGAACTCATTCCAGATGGAGACGCCATCGAGGACGATCACGGTTCCGGTGACGGGCAGGAGGAGCGGCACGACGATGCGCCAGAAGGTCTGGAACGAGCTGGCGCCGTCGACCCGAGCGGCCTCTTCGTACTCGGCGGGCAGTTGCCGCATGAAACCGGTATACAGGATGACCGTGAGCGGGAGGTGGATTCCCGCGTTGAAGATGATGAGCGAAACGGGGTTCCCCGCGAGCCCGAGGTCGGTGATGACGCGGTAGAGCGGCAGCACCCCGATCTGGAAGGGCACCATCATGCCGGCTGCCACGATCGCGAACCAGCGGAGGCCGGCCTTGCCGCGCGACCGCGAGAAGTAGTAGCTCGCGCAGGCGCCGACGACCACGAGGATCGCCACCGAAATCGCGGTGATGTAGATGCTGTTGATGAAGGCCGGGCCAAGGCCGCCTTCTTCCCACGCGGTAGAGAAATTCTCCAGATAGAGCGACGACGGCGGCGCAACCGGATTGAGTGAGACCTCCGCGGAGGGCCGGAAGCCGACCGAGACCAGGAGCCAGAGGGGGAAGACGAAGGCCGCGGTCACGAGGATCATCACTGCCTCGAGGACGCCGGTTCGCCACGTGTATTTCTTCATGTCCTTCAGTCCCGTTCCCGGAAGAGCCGCATCTGGCCGAACGAGATCACCGCGATGAGGATGAACACGATGAGGCCGAGCGAGATCCCGTAGCCGTAGTTGTTGTAGAGGAAGGCCTCGCTGAACAGCAGGGTGGAGAGCGTCTGCGTTGCGTTTCCGGGCCCGCCTTGCGTCGTGGCCATGACTTGGTCGAAGAGCTTCATCGAGGAGATGAGCGAGAGCGTGACGTTGATGAGAGTGGGGGTCCGCAGGAGCGGCCACGTGATCCAGAAGAACCTCTGCACGGCGTTGGCGCCGTCGAGGGCCGAGGCCTCGAGGAGCTCGTCCGGGACGTTCTGCATGCCCGCGAGGAAGATGACCATGGAGTAACCCGCGTGCTGCCAGATCACGATGGTGATGATGCCCCAGATGGCGAATGCCGGGTCGCCCAGGACATTCAGGCCGCCAACAGGGGCGCCGAGCGACTCGGTGAGGGACGCGAACGGTCCGCCGGGGACGAAGATGAACTGCCACACGTAGCCCACGATCACGGGCGTCATGACCACGGGGGCGAAGAGGAGCGTGCGGAGCACGTTCCGGCTCTTGATCTTCGAGTGCAGTCCGATGGCCAGGAGCAGGCCGAGCAGGTTCTGGATGATGGTGACAGAAGCCGCGATGAGCAGCGTGTGGCCCAGCGCCTCAGGGGCCTCGGGGGAGGAGAACAGCTTGACGAAGTTGTCGATGCCGTTGAAGTGGATGTCGCTGCCCAGACCGGTCCAGTCGGTGAACGCGTAGTACATGCCCTGCAGCGTGGGGTAGGCGACCACGCCCGCGAAGATCAGAAGGCAGGGGACCGCGAACCAGAACGGAATGCGTGCACCTGCTGCGCCGCCTCGCACTGCCTTCCGGGGGCGCGTATCGGAGCGCGGGGGAGTTTCTGTAGTGATAACCAATTTGATGGCTCCTCAAGTGGGGCGGCACGCTGAGGGGTGGTACCGCTGGACGGGCGAGGGTGGGACGCCTTGGCGCCCCACCCTCGTCGAGATCAGGATCCGGCGAAGGCCTTCTGGATCGCGTTGACCGCATCGGTGACGTTGGTCTTGCCGAGGATGAGGTTCTGATCCTGAGCGATCATGACCTGCTTGACTTCGGCATTGGGCCAGAAGTTGGTGGCCCACAGGGCCGTCTTATCGGCCTTGTAGAGCGGCTCGATGCCCTTGAGCCCGTCCATCACGGTCGTGTTGGGACCCGCCTTGTAGGGAACACCGAAGGCCGCATTCGAGGCCGCGGTGAGCTGCTTGTCCTCGCCCATGAAGTCGATGAACGCGATGGCAGTCTTGAGGTTCGTGCTGTCCTTGTTCACTGCGTAGGAGGCGCCCGTGTTCATGGTCAGGATCGTGTCATCCGGATTGTCCGTGGCCGGGATCTCGAACATGTCGTACTTGATCTTCGGGTTCGCCTGCTGCACGCCCTGGGCGGCCGCGGAGATGATGTTGACGCCGAGCGCCTTCTCCTGCGCCACGAGCTGCCGGGCCTGCTGATCGGAGTAGCCGGTCGAGTTCGCCTGGAAGCACTTCGCGTCGTTCATCTGGAGGTACAGCTCGTGCGCCTTCGTGAGCGACGACTTCCACAGATCCGAGGTCGTCCACTTCTCCTTGCCCGAGGCCATGTCCGCGGCGAAGTTCTTGTTCTTCGAGTAGATGAGGGTGTTGACGAGCTCGAGCGGTACCTCGGTGTTGAGGTAGCCGGTCTGGTTGCCCATGGCGATCGGGACGATGCCCTTCGAGGACACGTCCTTGCAGAAGGAGAGGAGTTCGGTGAACGTCTTCGGAATCGACACTCCGAGCTTGCTGAGCATGTCCGTGTTGTAGAAGACGCCCGTCGGGTTGGCATAGGTGTTGAGGGCGTACACCTTGTTGTCGTAGGAGACGAGGCCATTCGCCGTGTCACCCATGTTCTTGACCCACGGTCGATCCGAGAGGTCCGCGAGCATGCCGGCCTTGGCGAGCTGCTGGGTGGCCATGGCGTTTCCGGCGCCGCCCCACACGAACATGACGTCCGGTGCGTGCTTCGCGTCGAGCTGGGCGCGGATCGTGGTCTGGTACGTGTTCGACGGCGACTCGACGAGCTGGACCTTGGTGCCCGGGTGCAGCTTCTCGAACTGATTTGCTGCGTCCTGCAGGTACGGCTGGTCGGTCTGGGCGCTCACGCGGATCGTTCCGGTGATGGCGTCCTTCGAAGCGCTGCTGCTGCCGCTTCCGGACCCGCAGGCCGTGAGCGCTGTCGCGGCGGTGAGCACGACGGCGCCGACCATGGCAGCGCGTCCTCGCCAGTTTGATGTGAACATCTTTGTCCTGTCCTCCGTGTTGGTGTGGGAAATTCCGAATTGATCTGTGCGACGTGATCTAGGCGAGGTGGCCAGTCACGACGTGATAGGGCTGATTTGCGAGGCTTTCCTCGAGCCCGGGCACGAGCCACGCGTCGTGGCTGTCCTCGTCCCGAAGGACGAAGAAGTACTCGAGCGGGAACCGCGCCTCCGTGTAGTCGGCGGGGATCGTCGCGGAGAGTTCGCCGCCCTCGCGATTCATCGGAACCGCAAGCCAGTCCTCGCCCTGGTTGAGGTGGCGTGCCCGAAGCTCGACGGTGATTCCCGGCTCAGCCTGGGCCTGCACGACGAACGGACGCCCGTGCACGAAGTCCCCCGCGGGAGTGTGGTCGAGACCGCCCTGTCGCCATTGCGTCGAACGCCGGGAAGCGACAGCCGATGCGTCAGAGCCGTTCGTGCCGCGCGCGACCTCCTCGAGCTCGCGGGCCAGTTCCGCGATGTCGGCGTCCACTTGGGCGAGCCGATCGCTCCAGTGGCCCTGCTCCGAGGGGCGGTCGCCGAACGCGAGGTTGGCACCGTAGATGCCGCTCGCAGTCTTGATGAGGCGGGCGAGGGCATCTCGCCCTTCCTGGTAGTCGGCCAGCCCGCTCCGCAGAATCTGGGTGTCGCCCGTCGCACTGAAGAGCGAGTACGCGACGCCGGCCTGGATCTTGCCAGCGAAGAACCGCGCCAAGAGGGCCTCAAGGGCCACGTCGATGGCTAGGCGTCGGAAGCTCGGGGACTCGGGCTCGGGTGCAGACTTTCGAGCGTCTTCGAGCGCCGCCTCCGCGGACTCTGCCATCAGGAGCAGCCGGGACGCGACCTGGTCGGGCGTGATCCGCCCGCTCGGCTTCCCGCTCATGAGCCCCGCGGCGTAGGCGTCCGCGGTCTCGAAGATCTGAGGGTCGAAGGGGCTTGCGGTGCCCCAGGTTCCGGGGTCCTCGAGGTCGAAGTCGTAGGTGTCGAGCGACCGCGCGTGGCGAGCGATCGGCATGTCCGTGAACACCTCCGGCCAGAAGAAGTTGTTCGAGGCGCTCAAGGACTGGGTCACCGTCACGAGCGGCATGACCTTGCCGGCGGAGGAGAGAGCCGAGGCCAGCGGTTCAGCTGCGGCGCCGAACTCTTGCCGCAGGCTGCGCAGCCAGGTCTCTTCCGAAGCCGAGGGGTCGTACATGAGCCGGCCCCACAGCCGGTATTCGTACGCGTACTTCTTCCAGTCGTCACGCCCGAGTGAGAGCGACTCATCCACGTAGAGGTCGCGGGGGATCCCGTCCCGGCCGGTGTCCTTGCGGCCCCGGAAGGTGAGAGGCTCGCAGAGCTCAGCGCCCAGCGCTCCGCCCAGTGTGCTGAACCGTCCGTATCCCGCGAACAGCTCCGGGTCGGCCCAGATGAGGAACCGCTGGCTGCCCGGCCAGACACGGAAGATCACGTCGTAGTCGCGCTCCTCGCCCAGGAAGTCGCCGTAGCCGTAGCGCGTGAAACGACGTTCGTTCTGGGTCACCCCGCGCAGGCCGTCCCCGTTCGCCGGGCGCGCCTTCTCGAGGGGCCGGACGGATGCCTGATGGTACGCAAGCCCCTGATGCTCAGCCCAATACTTGGGCGAGATCGCTGCGTGGGCCCCCACTTCTCGGGCCACCTGGATCAGCTCCGCATCCACGCCCTTGGCGTGCATGTCGACGTCGAGCTGTCGCCCGGCGTCGCGCAGCCCGGACATCACGGTCCGCCAGAAAGCGCCGTGGTCCTTCTCAGGCACGCCGCCCTCGTAGTGCACCCGGAAGGTCACTCCGGCGATGGCGGGGCATTCGGCCAGCAGAAGGCGGAGGGCGTCCGCCGAGTATGCGGGAATCTGCTCGTCGGGCAGGCCCGCGATCGGATAGCGCAGCTCGGGGCTCTCGTCGAGCTCCGGGCGCACCGCGTGGTTCCAGAGGCCCAGCTGGAAATGGATGCCGCGCCGTGCGGCTTCGTCACTCGCGAAACGGAGCGCTTCGAGATTTCGACGGCGGTCGTCCTCGCCCAGGCCTTCCACGCGCACTTGCTCCCACCCGGGCACCTCGACCAGGAAGGGGTAGGCGAAGCAGAGGTAGTTGTCGCGCACATCCGGATCGTGCGAGTAGTTGTACTGCATGCCGAGCGCCAGATGGACCCGGTTGATCCGCTGCGCGGCGAGTTCATCGAGGTACCCGGTCCAGAACTCGGGGTCGCGGAACCAGCCGAGGTCGAGAACATCGCTGGAGAACGAGCGCAGCACTCCGCGGACCGGCGCCGCCGGCGTCTTCGGAGCAGCTTCGGCTGTCGTCAAGGCCGCCAGCGGTTCCTCGGCGGTCCGCAGGATGTCTGCGAGCTCGGTCAGGCCGTAGGCGAACCCGCGGGGCTCTGCAGCCGTCACGACGATCCCGTCTTCGGCTGCCGTCAGGCCGAAACTCTCGACCTCGAGGGCGTCGTCTTTTCGCAGTCGGATCGGCAGGCTATCGGAGCCTTCGGTGATGTGGAGCCCTCGGCCGGCAAGCGCTGCCTCCAGTTGGGCGACGGCCCACGGCACGGGCGCGGAGTGCGAGAACTCGGCGGGAATCTCGAGTCGAACGGTGGTCTCGGTCTGCGACACAGACTCTCCTCGGCGATTGGAATCAGTCGTTGGTCAAGCGTGGGGCGAAGAGATTCCACTTTGTGGAACTCGCCTTCCATTTGCTCAATGTTAGACAGATCACGCTGAGGGGGTCAATGGGTTTTCGGGAAAACTCCGAAATTTATTCTATCGACTTTCGGGCCTTTTGGTGCGCCTGAACACAGAAAGGGCCGCCGAGAGGGCGCGGATGGGTGGGCTTCTAGGCTCGCGGCGGGGCTGTGGACTCGCGGATCACGAGCTGGGTAGCGAGCTCGACCCGGTGCGAGTCCAGCTGTTCGCCCTTCGCCTGAAGCAGGATGCTGCGCAGCGCCGCCCTGCCCATCTCCTGGAGCGGCTGGGCCACCGACGTCAGGGAGGGCACCGAGTCCTCGGCGAGGGCGGTGCCGTCGAAGCCGACGAGGCTGAGGTCCTCGGGGACGCGCAGTCCACGGCGTCGGGCTTCGCGCAGGACGCCGACTGCTATCACGTCGTTTCCGGCGAAGATCGCGGTCGGGGGATTCTCGAGTGCTGCCAGCGCGCGGAGTCCCTCTGCGCCATGGTCCGCATGGAACCGGCCGTTGATGACGAGCGCGGGGTCCACGTTGATGCCGCGGGCCATGAGGGCGGACATGTAGCCGTGGAGCCGCGCCTGGTTGTACTCGGCGGATTCCGGGCCGCCGAGGTAGGCGATCCGTGTGTGGCCGAGGTCGAGGAGGTGTTCGGCGGCGGCTCTCCCGCCGGCGAAGTTGGTGGCTCCCACGCTCACGAGGTCGGCTGGCGGCAGATTGAGCGGATCGAGGACGACGACGGGGATGCGCCGCCGTCGGAATGCCACCATATTGGCGGTGCTCAGGGCAGAGGTGACCACGATCAGTCCGGCGCGCCGCTCGTCGATCATCCGCTGCGCCTTCCGGCTGAGGTCAAGCCCTCCAGCGGGAAGGCCTCCGGTTGTGCTCAGGATGATCTCGACATTGACGGTCGCGGCGTACGCGAGGATGCCGCTGAGCAGGGTGGAAGCGTAGGTCGTGTTGACCGAGTCGAAGGCAACCTCGACGACCTCTGGCCCCGTGGCCGCGCGGCGCTGGGCAGGCGAGCGGTAGCCGGCCTCCTCGAGGGCCGCCAATACCTTGGCCCGCGTCTTCTCGGCCACGTCTTTGCGCTCGTTCAGCACCTTCGAGACCGTGGGGGTGGAAACCCCCACGGCCCGGGCAATCTCGGCGAGATTGGGCTTCTGCCCCTGAGAAGCGAGCGACATGCGAAAAGGTCCTGCTCTTTCGAAACTTTCGGTTACCCCAGTGTAGGGGTCAGCTGGTGACCTCTGACTCCGAGGATGCCACGAAGGACGGAATCAGCTCGACTCCCCAGCCGGGAGTGCTGGGCGCCGCGACCGCTCCGCCTACCACCTCGAGCATCGGTTCATAGACGCCCTCGGTCCACGGTGTCCGCTCGATGCTCCATTCCTGATGGTGGATGCACGCGGGCATGGCCAAGGCCAGGTGGAGCGTGAAGACCTGGAGCATGGAGTCGTTCGCGCAGTGCGGAGTGCACGGAATCCCGGCGAATTCCGCCAGCACCGCCACTTTGCGAGCCCGCGACACCCCTCCGATGTAGCCGATGTCGGGCTGGACGATATCCACGGCATGCATCCCGAGCATCCGGTAGAACTGCGGCAGCGACGTGTCCTGTTCCCCGCCCGAGACGGGGATGTCGAGAGCCGCGGCGACTTGGGCGGTGTTCTCGATTTCGGGGAAGGGGCACGGCTCCTCGTAGTGGAAGTAGTCGTTCTCCTCGAGCATTCGCCCCACTCGGATGGCGCGCGAGACGGTGAAACCGCCGTTGGCGTCGGCGCTCAGCAGAAAATCCGGGCCGAGGACCTCGCGCATGCGGGGGATGATCCGTTCCGTCCTGCCCGGCTCGGCGTCGCGATCCTGCCCCATGGCGTCGCCGACCCGGATTTTCGCGGCCCGGTACCCGTGCGTCGAGGCCAGTTCCGCGATGCGGTCGGCCTCCGCCTCGGGGGAGATGTTGCGGACCATGCTCGAGGCGTAGACGGGAACGCTATCCCTCGCGGCGCCGCCGATGACCTTGTAGACGGGCAGCCCGACGGACTTCGCGAGAAGGTCCCAGACGGCCGTGTCGATGCCGCCGAGGGCGCGCAGCACGAACGAGCTCGGAAACTTGTACTGCTCGCGCAGGAAGCTGTCGACTGCGGCCTCGAGGTCCCACGGGTCGAGGCCGATGAAATGCGGCGCCACAAAGTCGTGAAGGACCCGGGCGGTCACCTTCGCCCCGTAAGGAGCAGTCTGTCCCAGGCCGACGAGGCCTTCGTCCGTGTAGACCCGGACGGCCACGATTTCCCCGCGCCGAAGGCTTTCGATTCTCGTGATCTTCATTCATTCCTCCATGATTGAGGTCAACTTTCACGATGCGAGAGGAGTCTTTCACAGGCGTGGACGGACCACAATCGCCCTGACCATGACTGCCTTTGTCACACCTGCGACACGCCGCAACAAATGGACATGTACAACGCTCAACCCTCCTGACAGAATGGACATGTCCAACGGGATGTACTGACGCGCGGGGGAGCGGGTCTCGCCCTTGGGCTCCATGGAAGCTGGGTCCAGGAGTGCATGTGAACATCGAAGAACGCAACCGCCTCGTGGTGGATAACCTCCCCCTCGTGGGCTATCTCGTCGCTGACGTCTGCTCCCGCGCAACCCATCTCTCGCGTGAAGACATGGCGTCCGCCGGCGCCGTCGGACTCGTCCTGGCCGCCGAGGCCTTCGATCCGACAACGGGCGTTCCGTTCGGTGCCTTCGCGCGCCGCCGCATCACCGGTGCGCTCATCGACGAGATGCGGTCCCTCGACTGGGCGGGCCGGGGCGCCCGCAAGCGCATGAAGGCGGTGGGCGCGGTGACGGAAAGTCTGACGAGTGCGCTCGGCCGCAAGCCCACCGACGACGAAATCGCCGCCGCGCTCGGGGTGAGCCGCGAAGCCGTGGCCGAGGCAGCAGCCGACGCGGCCCGCACGGTCAGCCCCCTCGACGAGGCGGTCGCAGACACCCTGGTGGCCGACGTCGTCGCCCCCGAAGAGGCGACGCTCGCCGGAGAGCGCACCCGGTACCTTCGCGCTGCAGTCCAGTCGCTTCCCGACCGGCTCCGTCACGTGGTCGCCGCGATCTATCTCGACGGGCGCTCGGTGAAGGAGGTCGCCGCGGAGCTGGGGATCACGTCGTCGGCAGTGTCCCAGCAGCGCAGCGAGGGAATCCGCCTCCTCCGGGAGGGCCTCAGCCTGCATTACGGCGACGGGCTGGCGCCCGCCGTCGAATCCCGGGCCATGGCACCCCGGCGGGCGGCGTATCTCGAGACGCTCGCGGAGGCGATCCACGGCATCACGAAGGCAGGCCCGCTCGCCTCGTCGGCGGCGTCATAGAGCGCAGCAGCTACTGATTGCGCCGCCACGCGTCGAAAGCCGCGGCCCTGTCCCTGTCACGCATCGCTGCAAGCGTTCGGGTCAGCTTCTCCTCGCTGGACGCGATGGCCTCTGCAGCCTGTTCCAGTCGCTGAGCCAGCTGTTCGAACCGCTCGAGATCGATCCGTGAAACCCCCTCATGGTCCATCGCTCGCTCCTTCCGCCAGTGCCCTCCTCTGGACACTGCCCTCTGCCGGACACCGGACGCCTACGCGTCCATGACCACTCTCGCGCCGGCAGAGACGGAAGATCACGCGTACCGAGTACTCGACTTTCAGGGCCTCTCAACGCTCGGTACTTGGGTGGCCGCGCGCGCGGCGACAACCTTCGCGTCGCCGCCCACGCCGAACAGCAGGGCGGATCGACGTGTCCGCATGAAGTGCACCCCGCAGAAGTAAAGGCCCGGCACGACAGTGCTTTCGCCGTCGTCCGTGATCGGGAAGCCGAGCGCATCGCACACGGGCGCGTCGATCCAGGAGTAGTCGGGCCGGAACCCGCAGGCGAGGACCACGGCGCCGACCTCGTGGAGACCCACGTGTCGGACGGCGTCGGCGCGGAACGGCGCGGGCACTGGCAGCTCGGGCACGGGAAAACCAGCGCGCGGGAGGTCCGCGGCGAGGAGGGCGCGGAGGTCGGCCCACCGCGCATCACCGAAGGCTACGGACTCCTCGAGATCGTCCGCGAAGGTGATCCCGGACTCGTCTGAGCCCAGCACCCGGCCCGCGAGCCGCACTCCGAGTGCCTGAAGCGTGCGGAAGTGCAGGTCGTGGCCGCCGCCCGCGCCGGTGGCCTGCGGATTCGCGAGGAGCCGCGCGCCCGGTGCGGGGAGCGCGGAGAGCGGCAGGTCGAAGAACGAGCTCCGCGCGAGCCAGGTCACCGTGTCGATCCCGTCCAGCCGGCGAGGGATCCACGGCGCACGGCCGCACGCGAGCACCACGTCGCGCCCGGCAAGCCGCGCTTCCTCGGCGAGCTGGCAGCCAGTCTGTCCGCTGCCGACGACGACAATCACCCCCGGCGGCAGCTGGCCCGGATGCCGGTACTCGCCGGAGGCAAGAATGAGATCGCGCGGCACCCCGGCGAGCGACGGCGGGAGGAACTGCCGCTGGAAGGACCCGGTGCAGACCACCACAGCGTCGGCGGACCAGTCGCCCTCCGAGGTCTCGATCCGGAAGCCGCCGTCGGCGGCCCGCAGGCGCCGCACCTCGACGCCCCGCCGAACCGGCACCTTGTGCTCGCTCGCGTAGCCCTCGAGATACGCGACGATCTCGTCCCGTCCTGCGTGGCCCTCCGGATCGGGACCGGTGTAGGGGCTCCCGGGCAGATCAAGCGACCAATTGGGAGTGACGAGCGTGAAGCTGTCCCAGCGCGATCGCCACGCATGGGCCACTTCGTGCCGCTCGAGGACAATGTGGTCGGCGCCGAGAGCCGAGAGCTCCCGGCTGACTGCGAGCCCGGCCTGCCCGGCACCGATCACCACAACGGGCATGGGGGGATGGTAAGTCTGTGGTGCCGGGCGGGAAAGGGCTCACGTCGCCTGATCGGTCAGGAGGCGGCGGCCATCTTCGACGCCTCCCACGCGAAGCCATCCGGATCAGTGAAGGGGCCCGCGCCGGAGATCGCGAGGCGATGCGAGCCGGAGCCGTCCACCGGGACACCGGCGTCCTTGGCCAGGGCACGGCGCCCGTACAGGGCGAGCTTGATGGGGCCGGCCTCCGCGAATTCGACGTACATGCGGCCGAAGCTCTTCGCCACAGTCAGGCCGTGCTCTACATAGAACCGCTTGCTGGCCGCCACGTCCCCGACTCCGAGGAGCAGGGCGATCTGGTCGATTTCCTTGCTGGCCGGAACACTGTCCTTCTTCGACGACGTCGCAACCTTCCAGATGGTGCCGTCCGGGGCCTGGACCACACCGCCGTACCCCCAGAAGGACTTCGCGGCCGGCTTGATCGCCGTCGCGCCCGCCTGGAGCGCTGCGTCGAGGAGGAGGTCCGCGTTGGCCGGCTGGGAGACGATGAGCGAGAGGGTGAAGCCGCGGAAACCGTCTGTCGGGGCCTCCGAGGCGCGCACGCGCACGGGGAGGTCCGCCCCGAACGCTGCGGTGTAGAACTGCTGGGCGGCCGTGGGATCCGCCACTTCGAGGGTTGCTGATTCGATGAGTGCCATGACTTCACCGTAGGTCTGTGGACCTGCGCGACGCTTCTCGATTCCTGCCCAGTTTTCGCCGCGTGGGCAATACACTGCCCCTAGGACTCAGCGTCGAGGGAGGCCCCGTGGACGTCGGCATCGCAAGGGAGCGCATCGAGGGGGAGAAGCGTGTCGCCGCGACGCCGGAATCGGTGCGCCAGCTCGTGGGACTTGGGCTCGGTGCGGTCGTCGAGGCCGGGGCCGGTGCGGGCGCCGGATTCGCGGACTCCGACTATGAGGCAGCGGGAGCCCGCATCGTCAGTGAGCTTGACCTGGCTGCCGTCGACCTCCTCGCGCACGTCCGCCCGCTGGAGCCCCTTCGTGCCTCGCACCTCAAGCCGGGCGCCATCACGGTCGGGCTCGCCTCGCCGTCGACCGAGCTTCTCACCGTGCGTGCGCTCGCCGACGCCCGGGTCACCGCCTTCGCGCTCGAGCTCGTGCCCCGCATCTCGCGCGCCCAGTCGATGGACGCGCTCACGTCACAAGCGCTCGTGACGGGCTATCGCTGTGTGATCGAGGCGGCCATCCGGTTCCCCCGCTTCTTCCCGCTGTACATGACGGCAGCCGGGACGATTCCGCCCGCCCGCGTCCTCGTGCTCGGGGCCGGCGTCGCGGGGCTGCAGGCGATCGGCACCGCGAAGCGCCTCGGCGCGCGCGTCTCCGCCAACGACATTCGCCCCGCCTCAGCGGACGAGGTTGCGTCGATGGGCGGCACCTTCATCAAGCTCGACCTCGACTCGCCCGAGGCCACGGCCGGAGCTGGCGGCTACGCGCGCGAGCTCACCGCGGATCGTGGGGCACACCAACGGCAGCTGCTCGCGCCGCACGTCGCCGAGGCGGACGTCCTCATCACGACGGCGGCCGTCCCCGGCCGGCGCGCCCCGCTCCTCGTCACCCGCGACATGGTGGCGGCCATGCGCCCGGGATCGGTGGTCGTGGACATGGCCGCGGAGTCGGGCGGCAACGTCGAGGGCTCCATTCCCGGCGAGGACGTGGCGGTGGCGACGTTGGACGGCAAAGGTGCGGTGGCCGTCGTCGGCCTCAAGGACGCAGCCTCGGCGATGGCCGCGGACGCTTCCCGGCTGTATGCGAAGAACGTCGCCAACTTCATTGCCCTCATGACCTCGGAGGGCGAGGCGGTGCCCGACTTCGCCGACGAGGTCCTCGCCGGCGCGTGCCTCACGTACGACGGCGACGTGCGGCACGAGCCCACGGCGCAGGCTCTCGCTGCGCTCGCCACGGCAACGCCCGGGGCCGATGCCGAAGATGTCGGGGAAGTCGAGGGAGGGGCTGGCTGATGGGCGGAATAGAGCTCCTGACGATCACGGTGCTGGCCGTGTTCGTGGGCTTTGAAGTGGTCTCCAAGGTCTCGAGCATCCTGCATACCCCGCTCATGTCCGGGGCGAATGCCATTCACGGCATCATTCTCGTCGGCGCGATCACCGTCGCGGGGCAGGCGACGGACGGCTGGGTGCTCGTGGTGGCGCTGCTCGCCGTCGTCCTCGCGACCGCCAATCTGGTGGGCGGGTTCGTGGTGACGGACCGGATGCTCGAGATGTTCCGCGGACGCCGGGCAGCCGCGCGGGACGGGGAGGCGAAGTGACACTCCTCGATCCGACCTGGACCGCGTTGCTGTACCTGGTCGCGGCCGTCTGCTTCATCCTCGCCCTCAAGGGGCTCAGCTCCCCGAAACACGCCCGGCGCGGGAATCTCGTGGGGGCGTTCGGGGCGCTCGTTGCGCTCGTGACGGTGTTCCTCTCGAGCCGGCTCGAGAACATCCCGTGGATTCTCGCGGCGATGGTGGTGGGCTCAGCCGTGGCCGCGCCCGTGGCACGACGGGTCAAGATGACGCAGATGCCGCAGCTCGTCGCGATGTTCAACGGGGTGGGCGGCGGCGCGGCCGCGCTCGTGGCGCTGCTCGAGCTGCCGCATGCCGACGACGGGTGGCTGCGCCTCGCGATCGTGTTCACACTGCTCGTCGGGGCTGTGTCCTTCGCGGGATCCGCAGTGACGTTCGGGAAGCTGCAGGAGCTCATGACGACCCGTCCGGTCGTGTTCGCGGGCCTGCCCGTGCTCATGGGCGTGGTGCTGCTCGGGGCAGTGGGGACCGCGGGATTTGTCATCGCGACGGGCTCCCTCGGGCTCGCGGTTTCACTCCTGGTGGTGGGCCTGGTCGCGGGGGTGCTGCTCGTGCTGCCAGTGGGCGGCGCGGATGTGCCGATCGTGATCTCGCTGCTCAACGCGTTCACCGGCCTGGCCGTCGCGGCGTCCGGGCTCGTGCTCGGGAACGTGCTGCTCGTCGTGGCCGGCACGCTGGTGGGGGCCTCGGGTACGATCCTCACGCGGCTCATGGCCGCCGCCATGGGGCGCAGGGTCTCGGGGATCATGTTCGGTGCGTTCCGCGGCGGTTCGACCGCCGGTTCAACCGTGGCGAGCGAGCGGCCAGTGCGATCCTCGAGCGCCGAGGACGTCGCGATTCTTCTCGGGTACGCGCAGCGGGTCATCATCGTGCCGGGCTATGGGCTCGCGGTCGCCCAGGGTCAGCACACGGCGGCCGAGCTCGCGCAGGCCCTCGAGGCGCGGGGCACAGACGTCGAGTTCGCGATCCACCCGGTAGCCGGCCGGATGCCCGGTCACATGAATGTGCTGCTGGCGGAGGCGAATGTCCCGTACGAGTCCCTCAAGGAGATGGGCGAGGTCAACGGCGAGTTCAAGCAGGCCGACGTCGCGCTGGTCGTCGGCGCGAATGACGTGGTCAACCCCGCAGCCAAGACAACGCCCGGCTCGCCGATCTACGGGATGCCGATCCTCGAGGCCGGCGAGGCCCGGCAGGTCGTGTTCCTCAAGCGGTCCATGCGGCCGGGGTTCGCGGGTATCGAGAACGATCTCCTGTACGAGCCGCAGACCACCCTCCTGTTCGGCGACGCGAAGGAATCCCTCACCAAGGTCCTGACAGCGTTGAAGGCCCTCTAGCCCCGGCGTTTCGGGTACAGAAACTGCCCTGTTTTGGGCCTTTCGGGTGCAGACGGTGTCGCAGGGAGGGCTCCAGGAGGACCTTCCCGTTGTGCCGACACTTTTGCAGGGTATGACGGGTGCAAGGGTATGACCGGCGACGGCTGGCGGATTCCGACCGACTTTCGCCGCGGCCGTCGGCGCGTCCTTGTCCGACACGCCGTCGGGAAACCAGATCGAGCGCCAAAAGCTGGTCGGAATCCGGCACGACCGGATCAGGACCCTGCGGATCTGACGGCGCAACCGCATGGGCCCTTCCCGCCACGGGGGAATGCCGCGCCCCTGACCGATTGGGAAGTCGCAACCGGTCAGGAGCGCGGCAGCGAACCTACACCGAGGCGAGGCGTGCGTACTGGTTGGCCGGCCGGGCCAATCCATAGTGCTCGCGCAGCGTGGATCCGGTGTACTCCTCGCGGAACAGACCTCGGGCCTGGAGCAGCGGCACCACGTGGTCAACGAATTCCTCAAGCCCAGAGGGCAAGGCGGCGGGCATGATGTTGAACCCATCGGCCGCCCCGGCCAGGAACCAGGATTCGAGCGCGTCCGCCACCTGCTCAGGCGTGCCCGCGAACGTCCTGTGCCCTCGGCCTCCACCCAGGCGCCCGATGAGCTCGCGCACAGTGAGCCGCTCGCGCCGAGCGAGTTCCACGATGAGCGTGTACCGGCTCTTGGCGCCCTCGATCTCGTCCTCGTCCGGCAGGTCGGCGGGAAGCTCCCGGTCGAGAGGCAGGTCGTCGGGCGTAACGCGCAGCGTCTTCGCGAGCTCGATGCGAGCGTACTCGGGCCTGATGAGGTCGTCGAGCTCGCGTTCGCGCCTCAGTGCCTCAGCTTCGGTTCCGCCGAGCACGGGCACGATTCCCGGGAGGATCTTGATCCCCTCGGGGTTCCGTCCGGTGACGGCGGTCCGGACCTTGAGGTCGTTGTAGAAGGCCTGTGCCTCCTCGAGGGTCTGCTGCGCCGTGAACACTGCTTCGGCATAGCGGGCAGCGAGGCCCTTCCCGTCCTCCGATGAACCGGCCTGGACGATGACCGGGTGCCCCTGCGGGGAGCGCGGGATGTCGAGCGGTCCGCGCACCGAGAAGTGCAGCCCCGAATGCTTGATGGCCCGCACCAGATCCGAGTCCGCCCAGACCCCGGCTTCCTTGTCGGCGACGATAGCGTCGTCGTCCCAGGAGTCCCACAGCTTGAAGGCGACGTCGAGGAACTCCGCCGCGCGCTCATACCGGTAGCGGTGAAGGGGCTGATCATCCAAGCCGAAGTTCCGGGCGGCGTCCGCCCCCGCCGTCGTCACCACGTTCCACCCGGCTCGGCCGCCGGAAAGGTGGTCGATCGACGCAAAGCGCCGCGCGAGGTTGTACGGGGAGTTGTAGCTCGTCGATGCAGTCGCGATGAGCCCGATCCGCTCCGTAGCCGCGGCCAGCGCGGCGAGCAGCACCGTCGGCTCAACCGCGCTCACCGGCCGCCGTCCCACGGACCCCCACAGCACGGGCGAGTCGG
This sequence comes from Sinomonas gamaensis, assembly GCF_005876955.1. Taxonomy (GTDB): domain Bacteria; phylum Actinomycetota; class Actinomycetes; order Actinomycetales; family Micrococcaceae; genus Sinomonas; species Sinomonas gamaensis. Next base: position 19,179 of record NZ_SSCL01000023.1, on the reverse strand, counting down.
CGAAGAACACCGAGTCGAACTTCCCACGCTCAGCGGTCTGGGCGAGCCGCGTGAAGTGGGCGAGACTCGTCCCGGCATGCGGGTCGCTTTCGGGGAGCCGCCACGACGCCTCGTGGTGGCCAGTGCTCATGAGGAACGCGTTGAGGTGCAGTTTCTTGCCCACGGTCAGGCCCCCGTCCCAACAGAAACAGAGACAACCTCGGAGTAGTGCGACGAGTCGCCCTCGATCGCCTGGCTCCGCGTGCCGTCGACGCCGACCGGAATGTCGCCGGCGATGGTCACGCGGTTGAGCTTGCGGGGCTGGTCATCGTAGTTGGACGGTGCGTAGTGCTGGGTGATGCGGTTGTCGAAGAGGACCAGCTGGTTCGGCTCCCAGTTGACGCGCACCACGTTCTCGGGCCGGGTGATGTAGGCCTGCAGGAGGCGGAGGATATCCCTCGACTCCGTGTTCGAGAGCCCCACGATCCGCAGCCGCTGGGCGAAGCCGCCGATGAACAGGCCGCGCTCGCCGGTCAGCGGGTGCACGCGCACCACGGGGTGAGCAGTCTGGTACTTGATCCGCGTGAACACCTTGCGGCGTTCCTCGGCACCCACGTGCTCGAGGTTCTTCGGCACGGCGTAGTCGTAGTCGTTCGTGTGGATGGCCCAGAGCGAATCGGCGAAGTTGCGCAGTTCGGCGGGAAGGTCCTGATACGCCCCGGCCGATGAGGCAATGAGGGTCTCGCCGCCGTACGCCGGCACCGTGACGCTGCGGAGGGTGGTGGCCTGCGGCGGGTTGACGACAAACGTGACATCCGTATGCCACGTATTGGCCGAGCCGTCCTCGCTGTCCACCGGGAGCACGTTCTCGGCGCCGTCTACGGAGGCGACGGTCGGGTGCGCCTTCGTGAGCGGGCCGAAGCGCGAGGCGAAACGGACCTGCTCCTCGTCGGTGCGGACATTGGCTTCGCGGAACACGAGGGCCTTGTGCCGGTTGAGGGCTGCGCGGATCTGGGCGACGACGTCGTCCGAGAGGTCTTGGCTGAGGTCGAGGCCGCGGATTTCAGCGCCGATGCGCGAGCCGAGCTTGGAGAATTCGAGCTGGGTTTCAAGGGCGGTGGTCATTTTCGGGATGCCTTTCGTCAGAGTGAACTAGGAGCGGGCCTCGACGCGCCACTTCGAGAAGTGGCGTTCGAGGGCAACGAGGAGCGAGTTCACGGCGAGGCCCAGGAGCGAGACCGTGAGGATGCCGGCGTACATGTCCGGGATGAGGAAGCTCGACTGCGCGTTGACGATCAGATAGCCGAGCCCGGCCTTCGCCCCGACCATCTCGGCGGCGATGAGCACGAGGATCGACGCCGTACCAGCCATGCGGATGCCCGTGAAGATTGTGGGCACCGCCGAGGGCAGGACGACCTTGCGGAACAGCGCGAGGCTCGAGAGCCCCAGGGAGCGCGCCGCCCGTACGAGCAGCGGGTCCACGGTGCGCACCCCGGCGATCGTGTTGAGCAGCACCGGGAAGAACGCCGCGTACGCGACGATCGTGATCTTCGATTCCTCGCCGATCCCCAGCAGGAGCGTGAACACCGGCAGGAGCGCGAGAGCGGCGGTGTTGCGGAACACCTCGAGCAGCGGCGTGATGAACGAGTTGAGTGGGCGGTACCACGCGATCAGCAGGCCGGCTGCGACTCCGAGGACGACGGCGACGCCGAACCCCGCGATCGACCGCGTCAGGCTCGCGGCGAGGTGGTTTTCGAGTGCGCCGGTGGCGAGCAGCTTCCAGGTTGCCGCGAGCACATCGTGCAGCGGGGGCAGGAAGACGCGGGTCGACGGCGCCGCAAACCATAGCGGCCCGACCTCCCACAGGAGCAGGAACGCGACGATCGCCGCGGACTTCCAGAGGCTCGAACGGACGACGGCGGCCACTCGCCGCAGCGCGCGGCCGGCGCCCTCGCTTCGGCGCGCCGCGGGAGCTTCCGCCGGTGCCTCGGCCCGGATGGACGGAGCGGTAAGGGTGCTCATCAGGCGGGGATCCTTTCTGCCGTGCGGCGAACCTCGTCGTGCAGGAGGTTCCAGACGCGGTGGCGGTAGTCGACGAAGGCGGGGTGCGAGCGGATGTCCGCTTCGTCGTCGTACTCCGGAAGGTGGATGTCCACCACGGCCTTGAGCCGCCCTGGGCGGGAGCTCAGGACGGCGACCCGCTGTCCGAGGTAAACCGCCTCCTCAATGCCATGGGTGATGAAGACGATCGTCTTGCCTGTAGCCCGCCAGATGCGCAGCAGTTCGCCCTGAAGCTGCTCGCGGGTCTGGGCATCGAGGGCAGCGAACGGCTCGTCCATCAGGAGGACGTCTGGCTCGTAGGCGAGGCTCCGGGCGATCGCGACGCGCTGCTTCATGCCGCCCGAGAGCTCGTGCGGGTAGCGGTCCTCGAAACCCGAAAGGCCCACGAGGCCCAGATAATGGCTGGCCTTCTCGGCGCGTTCGCGCTTGCTGAGCCCAGTTCCTTCGAGCCCGATCGAGACATTCTGCGATGCCGTGCGCCACGGGAAAAGGGCGTACTGCTGGAAGACGACCGCCCTGTCCGGTCCCGGGCCCGTGACCGGCTTTCCGTTGACGAGAACCTCGCCGAATGTCGGTTTGGTGAGGCCTGCGAGCAAATCGAGGAGCGTGGTCTTGCCGGAACCGCTCGGGCCGACGAGGGTGAGGAATTCGCCGTCACGGACATCCAGAGTGAGGCCGTCGAGCGCGGTCAACGTCCCGCCGCCCCGGACCGTGAATTTCTGGCCGACGTCGCGGAGGCTGATTTTCGGCGTCATGCGTCATCCTTTCGCGAGGGCGTTGAATTCGTTCGTGTAGTACTTGGACGGGGTGAGCTGCCCGTTCACAATTCCCGTTTCGTTGAGCCATTTCTGCCAGCGGGAGAAATCGGTGTCGGAAATGATTCCGGCGTTGGGCACTCCCACGCTCTTCCAGTACTGGAGGTTCTTTGTGCTTTCGCCCCGGTTGCGCTTCTCGATGATCTGGGTGAATCGCTGGATCACCTGGTCGCGGGGCGTGGTCCGCTCCCATTCGATGGCCTTGGCCACCCCCGTGGTGAAGGTCTTGACGGTATCCGGATTCTGGGCGAGGAAATCGGTGCGGAACACATATTGTCCGCCGGCGAAGGCCCCGAAGAGCCCGTAATCGCTGAACAGCGAGCGGAGGCCGCCGGCTGCGATCGCATTGTCCTGGAGGACGCCGCTCAGCGATCCGACGTCGACTTGGCCGCGGCGGATCGCCTCTTCCGTGTCGTTCGGCGGGAGGACGACGAGCTGTACCTGCTTGATCTCGTCCGGGGTAAGGCTGTTCTTCTCGAGCCACGTGTCGATGACGGCCTCGGAATGGGCACCAAGGGTGTTGACGGCGACCTTCTTGCCGATAAAGTCTCGAGGCCCGCGGATGGGGCTGTCGTTCTTGACATAGAAGCCGCTGAACGTCTTCTCGTCCTCGCCGTAGTAATTCACGACCGCCTTGACGGGCGCCCCGGCCTCGACGAGTTTGACCACCGCGCCCGCGAACGCGCCGCCGAAATCCGTCTGCCCCGTGGCCGCGGATTGGATATCCTGCGGTCCGCTCGTTGTATTGCCGACCCATTTCAGCTTGACGTTCCCGAGGTAGCCGAGGTCCTCGGCGAGTTCGGGCAGCGTCACGTTGTTCGCGGAGCCTTGGTAGCGCAGTTCCGTGACCTGATTCGCCGGCTGAGAGGCCGCGCCGGCCGTCCCCGCACAACCGGAGGCCGCCACGGCGATGAAGACGGCTGCGGCCGCACTCGCAATCGACGAAATGACTTTCATGGCTGTCTCCTTGGACCTTTTCCTTTTCGCCGGGGACTTATTCGGTATCCGCCGGTTCGTCTATCTAAGCGGCATGGAGACGAGGGCAGAAGGGCAGAGGTCAAAAAGGGAAACAGCTGAACGTGGGGAAATATATGACGCAGCGTTGCGTCAAGAATTCATCCAGCGTCACGTCCCCCTCCATTCGTCTCGGGTACAGATACGTCCGTCTGGAGGCATTTCAGGTACGACGGCGGTGCTCGCCCGAAGCGGGGCTCCTGCAACCAAGCCGCAACCCACGCACTCCTACGCTCATCGCAACGCCGGCACCACCGGCCCCCGCACAGGGGAACCAGAGACAAAGGAGTTTCGCCATGACCGTCTACGCACAGCCGGGTACCGAGGGCAGCAAGGTCGCCTTCAAGGACCGGTACGAGAACTTCATCGGCGGCGAGTGGGTCGCCCCGGTCGGGGGCCAGTACTTCGAGAACATCACCCCCGTCACGGGGAAGGTGTTCTGCGAGATCCCGCGCTCCCAGGCCGCGGACATCGAGCTCGCCCTCGATGCCGCGCACAAGGCCGCTCCGGGCTGGGGCAAGACGAGTGTCGCGGAGCGGGCGCTGGTCCTGCACCGGATCGCGGACCGGATCGAGGAGAATCTCGAACTGCTCGCGGTCGCCGAGACGTGGGACAACGGCAAGCCCGTACGCGAGACCCTCGCCGCCGACCTGCCGCTAGCCGTCGACCACTTCCGCTACTACGCGGGGGCGATCCGCGCCCAGGAGGGCTCGCTCTCCCAGATCGACGAGACCACGACCGCGTACCACTTCCACGAGCCGCTCGGCGTCGTCGGGCAGATCATCCCGTGGAACTTCCCCCTCCTGATGGCCACGTGGAAGCTGGCCCCCGCGCTCGCGGCGGGCAATGCCGTCGTCCTCAAGCCTGCCGAGCAGACCCCGGCCAGTGTGCTCGTCCTCGCCGAGCTGATCCAAGACCTCCTCCCGGGCGGCGTGCTGAACATCGTCAACGGCTTCGGTGTAGAGGCGGGCAAGCCCCTCGCGTCGAGCCCGCGCATCCGCAAGATCGCGTTCACGGGCGAGACGACCACCGGCCGCCTCATCATGCAGTACGCCTCGCAGAACCTCATCCCGGTCACGCTCGAGCTCGGCGGGAAGAGCCCGAACATCTTCTTCAATGACATCGCCGCGGCCGAGGACGCCTTCTACGACAAGGCCCAGGAGGGCTTCACTCTCTTCGCGCTGAATCAGGGCGAGGTCTGCACCTGCCCCTCGCGCGCCCTGATCCAGGAGGACATCTACGAGAAGTTCCTCGGCGACGTCGTAGAGCGCACCCAGAAGATCAAGCAGGGCAACCCGCTGGACACCGAGACCATGATTGGTGCGCAGGCCTCCAACGACCAGCTCGAGAAGATCCTCTCCTACATCGAGATCGGCAAGGCAGAGGGCGCGAGGGTCCTCACCGGCGGCAAGCGCGCCGAGCTCCCCGGCGACCTCGCGGGCGGCTTCTACGTCGAGCCCACCATCTTCGAGGGCAACAACACCATGCGCATCTTCCAGGAGGAGATCTTCGGCCCCGTGGTCTCGGTGGCGAAGTTCGCCGACTATGACGAGGCGCTCGAGATCGCCAACGACACCCTCTACGGCCTCGGCGCCGGCGTCTGGAGCCGCGACGGCAACACCGCCTACCGCGCGGGCCGGGAGATCCAGGCCGGACGCGTGTGGGTGAACAACTACCACGCCTACCCCGCGCACGCCGCATTCGGCGGCTACAAGTCCTCCGGCATCGGCCGCGAGACTCACCTCATGATGCTCGAGCACTACCAGCAGACCAAGAACCTTCTGGTCAGCTACAGCGAGAACAAGCTCGGCTTCTTCTAGGCCCGCCAGCCAGCCCCACACCCGGGCGGGGACGGGCGACGGCGGTGCTCGCCGCCGTCGCCCGTCTCGCCTTCTCTTGCCTCACCGGAATCAATGCAAAGGAGCATGACCATGAGCAGCACTCTTCCCGAGACCTTCAAGGCCGCCGTTGTCCACACCTTCGGCGACGAACTCACCGTCGACGAGCTCGAGATCCCGAGGCCCGGGCCCGGCCAAGTCCTCGTGAAGCTCATCGCGAGCGGCGTCTGCCACACCGACCTTCATGCGGCGCAAGGAGACTGGCCCGTCAAGCCGAAGCTCCCGCTTGTTCCCGGTCACGAGGGCGTCGGTACCGTCGTCGAGGTCGGCGAGGGAGTGACGGACCTGTCAGTCGGCGATCTCATCGGCAACGCCTGGCTCTGGAGCGCGTGCGGGACGTGCGAGTTCTGCCGGACTGGCTGGGAGACCCTGTGCGAGTCGCAGCAGAACGGCGGGTACAGCGTGGACGGCTCGTTCGGGCAGTTCATGCTCGTTGACGCGAAGTTCGCCGCCCGCATCCCGGACGGCGCGGACCCGTACGAGATCGCGCCGGTCCTGTGCGCGGGCGTCACCGTGTACAAGGGGCTCAAGCAGACGGAGGTCCGGCCGGGGGAGTGGGTCGTCATCTCCGGCATCGGCGGGCTCGGGCACATTGCGGTGCAGTACGCCGTCGCGATGGGCATGCGGGTCGCCGCGGTCGACGTTGCCGACGAAAAGCTCGCCCTCGCCCGCAAGCACGGCGCAGAGGTGACGGTCAATGCGTTTGCCGAGGATCCGGCGTCGGCCATCCAAGCAGCGACGGGAGGGGTGCACGGCGTCCTCGTCACCGCCGTCCACCCCGCCGCGTTCGGCCAAGCCATCGGGATGACCCGCCGCGGCGGAACGATCGTCTTCAATGGCCTCCCGCCGGGCGACTTCCCGGCGCCCATCTTCGACATCGTGCTCAAGGGCCTCACGATCCGCGGCTCCATCGTCGGCACCCGCCAGGACATGGTGGAGGCCCTGGACTTCTACGCCCGCGGCCTCATCCATCCGACGTTCCACACGCGCGGCCTTGCGGAGATCAATCAGGTGTTCGACGAGATGCACCACGCCAAGATCGACGGCCGCGTGGTCATCAAGTACTGATGGAAGCTCTGGCAGCCCGATCGGTGCGGCCCGGGGAGGAGTTCTCGCGGGTCGCGCTGACGGGCCCGGCCGTGACGCTCCTCGACACGCTCTGGGAGCGGCACGGCCCCCTCATGTTCCACCAGTCCGGCGGGTGCTGCGACGGCTCGGCGCCCATGTGCTACCCCACCGGGGAGTTCCTGACCGGCGACGCCGACGTCCTCCTGGGCGTCTTCGACCTCCCTGGGCGGGGTGAGCTGGGCTTCTGGATGTCGAGGGAGCAGTTTGCGTACTGGTCCCACACTCACCTGACGGTCGATGTGGTGGACGGCCGGGGGAGCGGCTTCTCCCTCGAGGCGCCGGAGGGCAAGCGGTTCCTCATCCGGAGCGAGATCCTGGACATCCCCTAGAGACGGCAGGGACCCCTCAACCGGTGCCGGTTGAGGGGTCCTCACGCGCCAGAGTCCCTACTTCGAGCCGCGCACCTTGTTGCCGAGCTCGTGGATCGGGGTCCGGAACGTCTCGCGTCCCCACAGGGCGCCGATGAGGGCCAGGACGGAGGACCCGGCAACGATCCAGGCCGCCGGACCCCAGTTGGCCGGAATGCCGCCCACGAGGGCCGTGCCGAGGAGCGGCGTGAAGCCGGCGCAGAGGATGCCGATCTGCAGGCCGATCGCCATGCCCGAGTAGCGGACGCGGACGTTGAACAGCTCAGCGAACCAGGCCGGGTAGATCGCATTGGACATGGCGTACGTGCCAGCCGTGATGAGCGTGCTCGTGAGGAAGATGAGCGGGATGTTCTGCGTGGAAATCGACGAGAAGTAGACGAAGATCAGAGCGCCCGAACCGAGTACGCCACTGATGAAGAGGGGCTTGCGGCCGAACTTGTCGGCGAGGTACGCGGCGAGCGGCTGGGTCCCGATCGCGACGACGTTGCCCACGACGCTCACCCACAGCATGGTCGATGCTGGGACGCCCACCGAGACGGCGTAGGCGAGGCCGAAGGACTGCATGAACGTGTTCGTCACGGTCTCGAAGGACATCAGGGCGACCTGGAGGAACTGCGGCGTGTGCGTGCGGAACATCTCGGCGACCGGCAGCTTGACGAGGTCGTTGTGCTCAGCCTTCTCCTCGAAGATCTCCGGCTCCTCAAGTGAACGGCGCACGAGATACGCGACGACGAGCACCACGATCGAGCTCCAGAACGGGATGCGCCAGCCCCAGAGGAGGCGGTCCGCCTCGCTCATCGAGGCGACGGGAAGGAACACGAGGGACGCGAGCACGATGCCCGTCGAAATGCCGCTCATCGAGAACGAGGGGAAGAACGCCCGCCGCCCCACCGGGGACTCCTCCATGGTCAGCGCCGAGGCGCCCGCCGTCTCCGCACCCGCGGAGAGCCCCTGCATGAGGCGCAGCACTACGAGCAGGATCGGAGCGATGTAGCCGGCGGCGTGGAAGTCCGGCAGCACACCGATGAGGAATGTTGAGGCGCCCATCAGCACGAGGGTGAGCACGAGCGTGTTCTTGCGACCGATCCTGTCCCCGAGGTGGCCGAAGAACAGCGCGCCGAACGGCCGCGCCACGTATGCGACACCGAATGTCGCGAACGAGGAGATGAGGGCAATCGTGGGGTTGCCCGAGGGGAAGAAGATCTTCGAGAACACGAGCGACGCCGCTGTCGCGTAGACGAAGAAGTCGTAGTACTCGAGCGCGCCGCCGAGGAAGGCAGCGAGCGCGGCCTTCTTGGCGCGGCGCAGGCGCCGCGCCTGCTCCTCGGGCGTTTTGACGTCGGGATCGACAATGCCGCTGAACTCGGCCATGAGCTCTCGCCTTTCGTGCGAATGGGTGGAGTGGGTGAAAGGGGTTGAGGGGTTACTTCACGAGGGAGGGGGCGGGCGCAGTGCTGTTCCGGACGATGAGGTCGCCGGAGAGGTGGACCGTGCTCGCCGGACGTGCTGGGTCTGCGATCCGCTCGGTGAGCAGGCGGAGAGCGACGGCGGCCCCCCGTTCGTAGGGCGTGTTGACGGTGGTGAGCGAGGGGCGAGTGGTGGACGCGAGCCAGATGTCGTCGAAGCCGATGACGCTCACCTCGACGCCGCCCTTGACTCCCCGATCTTCGAGGCGGTTGAGGCAGCCGAAGGCCATCAGGTCGTTGTGCGCGATGACGGCAGTGACGGGTTCGGCGAGGACGAGGTCCGCCGCGCGGACGCCCGCCGCGTACGTCGGCTCCGCGTGGGTGAGGACCACAAGCGTGACTCCGTGGTAGTCCGCGGCCTCCTCGGCGGCCGCGAGACGCACGCGGCTCGAGTAGTTGTCCTCCCAGCTCGCGAGGTACGCGATGGACCGGTGGCCAAGCGCGGCGAGGTGCTCGACGGCCTGGCGGGCACCTTCCGGTGCGGACAGGATGACCGCGGGAAGGTCCTCGGCGACATGGTTGATGAGCACCACGGGCGAGACGGCGTCGAGGGCCTTGAGGCGCTCGGCGTCCATGCGAGGAGCAAAGACGATGGCGCCGTCGACGCGTCCGATGATGCGCTCCAGCTCTTCGGCGTCCGCCTCCGGATCGTCCTCGCCGTCAACGACGAGCAGCGAGAGCGACTGGCGGCGGCAGGCGGCCTGGAGGGCCTTGACGAGCGGCGGGTAGTAGGGGTTTGCGATGTCTGGGACGAACAGTGCGATCGTTCCGGTGGCCTCGGCCTTCGCGGGGGTGGGCGTGTAGCCGAGCTGGGCGGCCACCGTGAGGATGTGCTCGCGGGTGGCGGCGTTGACCGACTCGGGGCGCGTGAAGGAACGGGAGACGGTGGACTTGGATACCCCCGCCGCTTGGGCGATCTCGGCGATCGTCGCCATCGGAACCTCCTCGTTCGCGCGTCCGGTGCTGCTGAAGCTGTGGCAGTCATCACAGCGACTATCTGATAGTGACATCGTTTCTGCAACGAGTCAACGTGTTGCAGCAACAATGCTGTAGTGTGGATCACAGGTCCCGCTTCGAGAGCCACAGGAGCCCCCATGAGCCTGACAACGGAGTCGTACTTGATCGGCCTGATCGGCGACGGCGTCACCCCATCCCTCACCCCACCGATGCACGAGCGCGAGGGTACGGCCCATGGCCTGCTGTACCTCTACCGTCCCATCGATCTCTCGGCCCTCGGCCTCGCGGCGGAGAACGTCGGCGAGCTCGTCAGGGCCGCGCGGAATCTGGGCTTCAATGGCCTCAACATCACGCACCCCTGCAAGCAGCTCGTGATCGAGCACCTCGACGAGGTCGATGCCGACGCCGCCCGCCTCGGCGCGGTCAACACCGTGGTGATCCGCGAGGACGGCCGCACCGTGGGCCACAACACCGACTGGTCCGGGTTCCTCAGCGCCTTCCGCGCAGGGCTTCCCGGGGCGGCGCTCGGCCACGTCGTCCAACTCGGGGCGGGCGGCGCCGGGTCCGCCGTCGCCTACGCGCTGCTGGCGGCGGGCGTCGAGCGGCTCAGCATTGTCGACGTCGACCCCGCTCGCGCCACCACCCGCGCCGCCGAACTCGCCGCAATGTTCCCGCGCGCGTCGGTCGAGGGGCGGACGACGGCGGAGCTCGCCTCGCTGCTCAAGGCGGCGGACGGCGTGGTGCATTGCACTCCGACGGGAATGGCCGCGCATCCGGGGACCCCCTTCGACACGTCGCTGCTCGATCCACGGCAGTGGGTCGCGGACATCGTGTACCGGCCGATCGAGACCGAGCTCGTGCGCGAGGCGCGCGCGGCCGGCTGTCGGGTGCTCGACGGCGGTCGCATGGCCGTCGGCCAGGCCGTGGACGCCTTCCGAATCTTCACGGGCCTCGAGCCCGACGCGGAGCGGATGCGCGCACACTTCCTCGAGCTCATCGAGCGGGAGGCCGCCCAAGCAGCCTCGGCAGGGGCCCGCTGATGCGCACCGGGATCGCGACGGTGTGCCTTTCCGGGACTCTGGAGGAGAAGCTGCGGGCCTCGGCGAAGGCCGGCTTCGACGGGGTTGAGATCTTCGAGACAGACTTGGTCACGTCCTCGCTCAGCCCGGAAGAGGTGCGCAAGCTCGCCGACGACCTTGGCCTGAGCCTCGACCTCTACCAGCCGTTCCGGGACTTCGACTCCGTCCCTGACGAGCTGTACCGGGCCAACCTGCGCCGCGCCGAGGCGAAGTTCAGGCTGATGGGCCGGCTCGGGATCGGGACGATTCTGGTGTGCAGCAACGTCGCCACTGCGAGCATCGACGACGACGGACTCCGCGCTGAACAGCTCCACGGCCTCGCCGAGCTCGCCGCCGGGCACGGGGTGAACGTCGCGTACGAGGCCCTCGCTTGGGGTGCGCACGTCAACGACTATGAGCACGCGTGGCGCATCGTGGCCGACGTGAACCACCCCAACCTGGGCACCTGCCTCGACACGTTCCACATCCTCTCCCGCGGCTGGGACACCCAGCCGATCGAGGGGATTCCGGGGGACAAGATCTTCTTCGTCCAAGTCGCGGACGCGCCGAAGCTGTCCATGGATGTGCTCAGCTGGAGCCGCCACTACCGCGTCTTCCCGGGGGAGGGCCAGTTCGACCTTCCCAAGTTCCTCGGCCACGTGGCACGCACGGGCTACAACGGTCCCGTCTCGCTCGAGGTTTTCAACGACACCTTCCGGCAGGCCGACGTCGAGCGAACCGCCGTCGACGCGATGCGTTCCCTCATCTGGCTCGAGGAGCGGACGGCCAAGCTTGTGGCCGAGTCCGACGGCGACCGCCGCCTCTTCCGGATGCCCCTCGCGACGCTCCCGCAGGTCGCGCCGCCGTCGGGCGTCAACTTTGCCGAAATCAAGGCCGAGGACACCTCTCAGCTGGAGCTGCTCCTCACCCAGCTCGGCTTCGAGTCGCGCGGCGAGCACCGCACCAAGCCCGTCGGCCTCTGGACGCTGGGCGAGGCGCGGATCATCCTCAACCGCCAGCAGGCTCGCGGCGTCGACCCGGCGATTTCAGCGCTCGGGTTCGACGTCGAGAACGCTGTGACCGCCGTCGCGCGCGCCGTGCAGCTGAAGGCGACCCCGGTGCCGCGCCCCTCGCAGGCGAACGAGGAAGTGCTGCTCGCGGTGACCGCGCCGGACGGCACCGAGGTGTTCCTGTGCCAGGACGCGGCATGGACCGAAGAATTCGGCGAGGGCGGCGCAGGCGGGGACGCGCCGTCGTCGGCCGCTGCTCGCATCGACCACATCAATCTCGCCCAGCCCTGGCAGCACTACGACGAGGCGGTGCTGTTCTACTCGTCCGTGCTGGCGCTGCGCCCTCAGCCCTCGCAGGACGTCTCAAGCCCCGCCGGCCTGGTGCGCTCGCAGGTCATGCAGGGAGACGACAGGCGGGTGCGGTTGGCGCTCAACCTCGCGCCGTGGGTCCAAGCCGACCGCGTGCGGGGGACGGTGCGGGACACCTTCCAGGAGCACATCGCCATCGCGGTGCCCGATCTGGTCGCAACGGCCCGCGAGTGCCGGGCGCGGAGGCTGCCCTTCCTCGCGATCCCGGAGAACTACTACGAAGACCTCGACGCGCGGTACGACCTTGATCCCCAGTTCCTCGCGACCCTCCGCGAGCTCGACCTGCTCTACGACCGGGACGAGCGGGGCGCATTCCTGCACTTCTACACGGCGACCGTGGGGAGCGTCTTCTTCGAGGTGGTACAGCGGATCGACGGGTACGACGGGTTCGGCGCCCCGAACGCGCCCATCAGGCACGCGGTGCAGCACGCCGCCCAGCACTCACTGCGGCAACGCGCCTGACGCGCAGCCCCTCAAACGTCAGTTGCGCGTGGCCTCTTCGAGGGTCTGAAACTTTCGCGGGCGGAGCCCTGTCTGCTTGTGGTGCTCGAGCAGGAGGGTGGCCATGGTGCGCGCTCTTTCTGCGGCGAGCCTGTCGCCCTCCATGTCCGCGACCATAGCCCCCTTGATGAGGATGTGGCAGGACCAGGCGAAGCCCTCGGGGTCGGCCAGGTCAGCGGCTCGGGCAAGCGCCGCCAACTGCTCTCGCGTTCGTTCCAAATAGCCGATGCTGGCGCGCCCGAGGGGGTGTTCGGGGCCCATCTCGATCATGACGTGGAGGAACGTGCTCACCTCGACTGCGTCGTGTTGGAACCAGTCATCGAGCACGCCGAAGACCGCAAGCACGGCCTCCTCGCGGTTCTCGATGCTGCGGATAGCGGCTTCTATCGCACTGCTGCGCGCGTTGTACCAGCGGTCCATATAGGCGAGGACAAGGTCATCCTTCGACTTGAAGTGCCGGTAGAAGGTTGCCTTCGCAACGCCTGAGCGCGCGAGGATCTCGTCCACGCCGACCGCACGAATCCCCCTTCGGGCGAAGAGCCCGTAGGCGGTGTCCAGAATCCTCTCGCGTGCACTGAGTCGTCCAGCCGCGGCCGCTTGGGGGGTTTCCTTAGCGTCCATGGGTTCCATTCTAGAGGATTTGAAAGAAGAAAGTAGACAGAACGTTCTGTACCGTGTAGAAAGTTCTCAACAGGAGACAGAACGTTCTGTCTTTGAGGGTCGCGGTCATGCAGCCGGCCGCGCAGCTGGCCCTCAAAGCCTGAAGGCACCATGAACCGCGCTGCTTGGCGTGCGAAGAGGAGGCTGCTATGGCGGTGACTGAAGAGCGCAAGGTGATCGCCTTGCGCAGCAGGGCCGAGTTGCACGGCTATCTCGTCTCAGCCGACGAGAAGACCGCGAAAGTGTTGTGGGCCACGGCCGCCGGGCGGCGCCGGACGGCCGTCGTCTCGCTTGAGGAGATCACCTTCCCCGGGCCGGAGCGCCCTTGGGAAGGCGTCGAGATTGCGGCCTAGCCCTCGTGCCGGCCTCCAGTCATCGGAGCGGCATTAGGACTCACTGCATCCGACTCACAGACCTGAACGTAGACGTCCCTACCCCAGCTAGGAGCAGACTCGTCATGACGATCGTGGACCATGCTTCACCTGAAATCTTGGACCAGGCTTCGCCGGAGACGGCGGAGCGAGCACGAGCCGCAGGAGAACTTGCGGTCGAGTATTTGAGCGTCGCCGATGCGTTGGCGAAGAGGTACCGTTGCCCAGGCCACGACGCAGAGGACCTTCGGCAAGTGGCGAGGATGGGGCTCATCAAGGCCGCCCGCCGGTACCGCAGCGGCGAAGGCAACGGCTTCGTGGCCTACGCCGTGCCGACCATCACCGGCGAACTCAAGCGGTACCTGAGGGACCAAGCTTGGACCGTGCGCCCGCCTCGGAGCATCCAAGAACTCCGCCTGAGAGTCAGGGGCGCGGTTCCGGACCTGACGCAGCGTCTGGGGCATGAGCCCACCGCGCAGGAGATCAGCGACGAACTCGGCGTGAGCGTCGAAGACGTTGTTGACGCCCAAGCAGCCGAGGCCAGCCTCGGCTACCAGCAGATCGAGCCGACTGACTCGACCGAGGATCGCGATGTGTACCCGCTGGGGGCCGTCATGGCCTTCCACGAAACGGGCTACGAGACCGTCGAAGCGAACATCGCGCTCTCCTCGGCCCTCGAAGGCGTCTCCGGGGACGACAAGCGCCTTCTGTATCTTCGCTTCGTCAAGGAGATGTCCCAGCAGCAGATTGCCGACGAACTCGGCGTGAGCCAGATGCAGGTGTCCCGGCTCCTGCGGCGCTTGCTGGACCGGCTCCGTCGTCGCATGGCGGCCTGAGGGCGTTCAGGCCCGACCGCCGCACCCGCAGGAACGGCGCACGATGAGGCGCGGGGGGAGGCTGAACCTTTCCGCGGGCCCAGAGGGCCGGAGGAGCCGACCGCAGTCCCGCCCCATGTGGGCGGGGTCTACGGCAACCGTCGTCAGCGGAGGCGTGGTCATCGCCGAGGCAGCGATGCCGTCGATCGCGACAATCGCGCAGCGATCGGCCGGGATCCGAGCTTCGTCGAGCGCGCGGATGAGGCCAATCGCGATGGAATCGCTGTGGCAGAGAATCGCCTCGGGGAGTCCCTCGGTCTTCAGCAGAGAGGACGCCGCCTCGCACGCCGCCGCAGGATTCGGGCCCGTGAACGTGTCCCAGGCTTCGACGTCCTTGATCTGCCGCCGGGCCAGCTCCCCGTCGAAGGCTTCCTTCCGGACCACATGCGGTCCTGCCTCTCCGATTCCCCCAAAATAGGCGGCCTCCTTGATCCCGTGGACCTCCGAGAGGTGGTCCATCGCGACCCGGACGATTTCGGCGTCCTCCGTTCCGACGAGAGGGAGGCCGCTCCCGGGAACGTCGCGGTTCATGAGGACCGCGGGCGTGTTCGACTCGTGGATCAGCGCGAGATCCTCACTCTCAGTCCCCATGGCGGGAATGAGCACAATCCCAGCGGCACGCTCCTCGATCAGGGAAGCGATGACATCGCCCTGAACGCTGACCTCGTCGCGGGTGTTGGCGAGGACGGCGAACTGGCCCTGCTCCGCCAAGGCGCTCTGCAGGCCGAGCGCCGCCTCACCAACGAAGGGGTTCGTGATGTCGGGGACCACCAGACCGACGAGAGTGCGCCGCCGCTGACGGAGGTTGGCTGCGCTCCGGTTGTACACGTACCCGAGACGCTTGGCTTCGCGCAGTACACGTTCCCGAGTCTCACTGGCGATGACGGTTTTGCCCCGCAGGGCCAGCGAGACCGTAGACAGGGAAATCCCCAGCTCGTCCGCCACCTGGCGCATCGTCACGCCTTGGGAGGGGCGGTCCTCTTCGCTCGTCACCGTCTCATTGTCCTGTCTTCAAACGCTGTCCTGTCTCCAATCGCTCGTCCCGCCACGCCTCGGACGGGGGAGTCCACGCGCCCCCGCGCACCACGAGCGTCGCCGCATCCCGATCGAGTCCCAGCGCTTGCATCGCGCGGACGGCCTCGGGAGACGGACGCTCCCCGAGCCGCAGGCTCGAATTGGAGGCCAGAGAGTCAAGATCGGCGTCCCGCAGGTCCTCGAAATGCTCGAGCGCCAAGGCGCGCATCGAGAGAAGGTCGGCCCGCCGTCGCACGTTGTAGGCGAGATTCATCGTCTCGTCGGGATCGCGCACGCGGTCCAGCAGGTACTCCCGCTTGTCGAACGCGGACCATATGTACTTCCACCGGTCGGTGATGACCGCGTACAGACCCAGCTCGCCCTCCTGGTATTGGCCGAAGAACGCCCGCTCGGGAGGGAGATCCTGAAGATCGGAACCGTCCCGTTCAGGGTGCTCGATGCCCGCGAGCTCCAGCACCGTCGGGTAAACGTCCAGAAGGCTCACGACCTCCCGTTTTCTTTCCGCCTTGAAGCCCGGGCCGCTGACGATGAACGGAATCCTTGCGGAGGCATCCAGGAATGACCTCTTCCCGAAGGAGCCATAGTCGCCGAGCAGCTCGCCGTGATCGGCCGTGACGATGATCGTTGTCTCGTCCCTCAGCCCGGACTCGTCGAGCGCCCGCAGGATCCTGCCGACCTGCGAGTCGAGGTAGGAGACCGAGGCGAAATAGTACGCCTTGAGCAGCTGGTTCAGTCGGCGGTCGCGTCCTCCATCGCGGTACTTGTACCGGTTCTGCAGATGGTTGTAGACCGTGAGCAGGTCCGACGACGACGGCGGCACGAAGGGGTCCGTCATCGTCGATGGCTCATAGCGGCGGTGCCAGGGCGACGGGGGCGCGAACGGCGGGTGCGGGGCGATGAAGCTCGACCACAGCAGGAAGGGCCGATCGGACGACTGCTCCCGAAGGAAGTCGATGGACCGATCCGCGACCCAGTGCGAATGGTGGAGCGGCTCGGGAACGGGGGAGAGCTGGGGGATGTAGTACATCTCGTCCCGCAGCCCGTGCGGGTGCTCCACGAAGTCGAAGCCCTGCTCCGCAACAAAGGCGAGGTAGTCGTCGTCGTCCGCGGTTCCGAACTCTTCGCCGGTGTCCCGGGTCTGAAAGCCGCGCAGGGCGTGGGCATCCGGGGTGAAATGCATCTTCCCCACACCATGTGTGCGGTATCCCGCCTCCGTCAGTGCGTCCATGAAGGTCGACTCCGAGGACATCGGCATCTGGTTCTCGAAGCATTCGCCGTGCTGCGGCTCCAACCCCGTGATGAGGCTGGAGCGCGCGGGCACGCACACCGGGCACGGCGTAAAGGCCGAGTCGTAGACCGTGCCCGTCGCCGCGAGGCTGTCGAGCGCCGGGGTGCTAACGGTGCGGTTTCCGTAGCAGCCGAGGGCATCTGCGCGGAGCTGGTCGCTGAAGATGATCAGCAGATTCACGCGTGGACTCCCCACAGTTCTTCGGCGCCAACTTCCTCAAGCGTCTGCGGGCGCTTGGGCATCCACGCGACCCCGATGAGCACGCTGAGCACGACGGCGCCGAACAGGATCCACGTGAAGGCGCTGAAGCTCGCACCCACGATAATCGGGACGAACAGGCTCCAGACGGCGAGGACAACCTTCTGGGCGAAGATCACCACGCCTTGGGCCGTCGAGCGGACCATCGTCGGGAACAGCTCCTGGCACCACACACGATAGAGCTGCTCTTGGCCGCACGACGTCGAGATCGAGAAGACGACCACGAATCCAAAGACGACCCAGGGGTTCGAAAGCGGCAGGAAGATCACGGCGAGGAGCGACAGGGCCGTAAAAAGACCCGAGACGCCGTACAGCACTCGCCGGTTGATCCGGTCCACCAACGGCATGAACAGGACGGCCACGCCGACCCCGGTCAGCCCGAAGTTGAGGGCGTTGAACCCGACGCTCGCTGCCTGGGTTTGAGACCCGACCGTCTTTAGGATGTACGGAAGGAAGAAGCCGAAGGTGCCGAGCGCGATCGCGCCCAGGCTGTGGACGATGAAGACGAAGGAGAGGCGGCCCCGATACCGGCTGAAGAGCGTGCGGAGCATCGCGGAGTCGAAGCTGTTCTTCTGCCGTGCCGCCGTCCACATCTCGGATTCCGCCATCCTGCGGCGCAGGATCCACGTCACCAGTGCGACCAAGGCGAGGTGGGCGAACACGATCTGGATGCCGAGAAGGCCGAGGCCGGACAGCCCGAAGGCGAGAAGCAGCACGACCACGGGGCCGAGGCTCCAGAAGACGGAGGTCATGCCCACGAGCTTTCCGCGGTGCTTGTCCGGCGCGATTTCGCCGATGAGTGCCCACGAGGTGGGAACGTCGGCACCGATGGCCAGGCCCATGATGATCATGCCGACGAACAGGAAGGCGCTTCCGCTCGCGAAGACAATCAGCAGTGCGCCGATCATGTAGGCGATCAGGTCGTATTGGTAGACGCGCTTCCGGCCGAGGCGGTCGCCGAGATAGCCTCCGATGAGCGCGCCGGCGGCATAGGCGCCTGCGTTCACGCCGAGCGCTGCGAGCAGGCCGACAAGGCCGCTGCTCATCTTGAACGCCGACGTCCAGAGCGCCAGGCCAGCCGACGCGGCAACGATGCCACCGGCGTCGAGATAATCAGCCATGCACGCGAGGATCACGCGCTTCCAGTCGATGTACGTGCGATTGATCGCAGTCACTTTTCATCCCCTTTGATGGACTGTCCTCTTCAATCGATTGAAATCCAGCACACGTACTCATCAAGGGAGGGTTTCAATCGATTGAAATCGAGACTACGCCGGTAGGCGGCGATGTCGCAAGGGTGATTTGCGGGCTCTACTCGCCCAGCAGGATTGCGGCGATGGTGGCGGCGCCCATGGCGACGATGGCGGTCGTCGTGATGCGCAGGAGGAACGTCGGCGGGGCGGCGGCGGTGCGCAGGGCCGCGCCGCGGTAGAGGATGCACGCGCCGAGGACGACCGTCGCGGCGGCGGCGACTGCCGCCGCGATTCCGAGCCCGAGGGAGGAGCCTCCGATCTCGCCGGCGTGGTGCGCGAGCGAGCTGGTCCAGGCGCGCCAGATGAGGAAGTCGGAGACGATGAGCGCCAGGAAGGTCCGCCGCCAGGCGAGGGAGGTGCGCTCGGGCTGCAGGCCTGGGTCGCGGGGCGCGGCGTCCTCGGGAGGTGGGTTCACCGCACGAGGAGGATGAGGACGGCGACGACGGCGCCGGCGGCGGCGACGACGACGGTCATCGCCACGAGCAGCCAGGCGTGCGGGAGCTCTTGCTTGTTGCGCATGGCGCGTTCCTGGAGCGACCAGCGCCGGTACGCCTCAACGGCCAGCAGGGCCCCGATCACGGCCAGGACGAGGCAGAGCACGATCCGCACCGGGGTCGGGGCGATCTGCGGGGTGAGCTGGTCGACGGCGATTGCGCCGGCCAGGATCGCCATGGCGGTGCGGATCCATGCCAGGAAGGTGCGCTCGTTGGCCAGGGAGAAGCGGTAGTCCGGCATCTGGCCCTCGCGGCGCCACTGGGGTTCCTTGAGCTTCACCGGCTGCTGGCTTCCGGGAGGGCGACGGTGCGGAAGCCGCA
>NZ_SSCL01000022.1 GCF_005876955.1 Sinomonas gamaensis | reverse complement strand
GTAGTCGAAGCGGTGCTCCACGGGCGCGACCCGCACCTCCACCGCCCGGCCCAGGACCGTGGTGCGGAAGGACTGCGGCCCGGACTCGGCGTAGACGTTCGTCTCCGCCCCCCTCAGGGTGTGCCGGACCGGCTGCAGGCCCAGGCCCGCCGGGGCGATCGGCAGCTGCCGCAGCTGCGCCTCCGTCACCGCCACCACCGCCCCGCCCCCCGGCCGCCCCGGCACCACCCCCGGATACAGGCACGCGGTTTCATTGTGCTCGTCTGCATGTAGGACGCCATTCTCGGTCCGATACCAGCGGACGAGACGTCCTCCTGGCTCTTCCTTGCACCGAGCATCCAAGCTTTGGCATAGCCGAGCGGACAAGGTGTCAACGCCCGTTGCACAGGCTGGCTCATACGTATAGATGTCGCTTCCCGAGGACGTTTGGGGCGAGTCAGGGCGTCTGCCCTCGGTCTGTCCCTCTGAGTTTCCGCTGACTCGCACGACCGCGCCTTTGAAGTCGCCCATGGTGTCGGTATCCATCGCACCTAGCAGAAGCCCGATTGTGATGGCGGTGCCCGAAAGTGCGCCCATCATGCCATCTTCACTTCGGCGATTCGCCAACCAAGATCTTGATGAATCGCACGGACAGAAAAGGGATCTTCGCTTGACGATCTCGGCGTTGTCTTCCTGACGGAACCGTCCGTCGAGTACTCGACGGAATCAGCCTCGATGAGGAAGAAGTAGGCGGAGATCTGTCCTCTTGAATCTGCTCGCATATCCACCTGAATGTCTTCGGTTTTCCAAATTGGACCCACAGCCCAACTTCCAGAAGTCTTGAGAGATGCTGATCGCTCTATGTAGTCGTTGCATATCTTGCAGTCGGGCAACGAGCTCTCTTTTAGGGGAGCACTATCTCCGGTTTCGAGTGCATATGTGATCGTGTCGAACCAATACTGCGTGAAGGCTTCGAAGCCCTCCTTTGTGTTCTGCTTCGCGGACTCGGGCAGAACAGGGCGCGGGAGATTCCGTGCGGGGCCTTTGGAACTAGCTGGCGTGGGGCGTGGATCGGGAGTCGGTGGGGCGTCAGCAGTGGCCGAAGGGGCCGATGATGAGGCTGGGGACTCCACGGCGCAGGCGTTCAGCGGCAGCAGAAGGACCAGAATGAGAACGGTCAGGAACAACCGAAGGCAGCGGCGAAGCGCCATTGACATCCCCCAAGAGTCAGTGCGTGTCGTCGGAGCGTAGCAACGCCCCTCGACCACTGAGGTGGGCCGGCACTGAGCGTCCGTTGCGGTTTACTGGAGGCATGCAGAACCCCGCCGAGCAGCGCTCCGTCATCATTCTCGGCTCGACCGGCAGCATCGGCACCCAAGCGATCGACGTCGTCGACGGCGCTCCGGAGCGCTTCAGAGTAGTGGCTCTGAGCGCGGGCGGAGGGAATCTGGGACTGCTCGCGTTGCAGGCGGTGCATACCCGTGCCGAAGCTGTGGGGATCGCAGCTGGGAACGTTGACGAACTCCGCGGCCTGATTGCCAGCGCGGCGAGGTCGGAGGGCATTGAGCGCTACGAGCCGGAGCTGTTCGCTGGACCAGACGCTTCCACCCGGGTCGCCGCATGGAGCGGGCCAGCGGGACCCGCGGACGTCGTCTTGAACGGGATCACAGGAAGCATCGGCCTGGCGCCGACCCTCGCAGCTCTCGCCTCGGGCGCGACGCTGGCCCTCGCCAACAAGGAGAGTCTCATTGTCGGCGGCGCCCTGGTGGCGGGGGCCGCGCGGCCTGGTCAGATCGTCCCCGTGGACTCAGAGCACTCAGCCATTGCCCAGTGCCTCCGTGCGGGTCGGGCAGAGGAGGTCGAACGCCTGATCCTCACAGCGTCGGGCGGGCCGTTCCGGGGCCGCAGCCGCGAAGAGCTCCACCATGTCACTCCGGCGCAGGCGCTCAACCACCCGACGTGGGACATGGGGCGCGTGGTGACGACCAACTCGGCGACCCTTGTGAACAAGGGTCTCGAACTCATTGAAGCGCACCTGCTGTTCGGTGTCGCGCTCGAGGCGATTGACGTCGTCGTGCATCCACAGTCGGTGGTGCACTCGATGGTGCAATTCACCGATGGCTCGGTGATCGCGCAGGCTTCGCCGCCCGACATGCGGCTGCCAATTGCCCTTGGCCTCGGATGGCCCGACCGAGTGCCCCACGCGGCGAGGCCCTGCGACTGGACCCAATCAACCGCCTGGACCTTCGAGCCACTCGATGCTCAGGCCTTTCCCGCTGTGGACCTTGCGCGCGACGCAGCGAAGCAGGGAAGCACCTACCCGGCCGTGTTCAATGCGGCAAACGAGGAAGCCGTCGAGGCGTTCCACGCGGGGCAGATCGGCTTCCTTGACATCGTCGACACTGTGGCCGCAGTGGTGTCCGAGCATGCCGGTTCCTCGGAGCTGTCTGTGGAATCAGTGCTTGCCGCCGAAGAGTGGGCACGGAAGCGCGCCCACGAGCGTTTGGCTAGCTGATGAATCCCACTGTCCTCTTCATCCTCGGCGTCGTGTTCGTCGCCGTGGGAATCGCCCTGTCCATTGCGCTCCACGAGATCGGCCACCTTCTGCCGGCCAAGCTGTTCAATGTGCGCGTGACGCGCTACATGATCGGCTTCGGTCCCACGATCTGGTCGAAGCGCAAGGGCGAGACGGAGTACGGCATCAAGGCCCTCCCGCTTGGAGGGTACGTTCAAATGGTGGGGATGTACCCGCCGAATCGGCGGGACGGATCTCTGCGGCAGTCGAGCACAGGGATCTTCCAGGGACTCGCGGAGGCGGCCCGAGACCAAGCCCACGAGGAAGTGCGGCCCGAGGACCACGGGCGGCTGTTCTACCAGCTTCCGGTCTGGAAGAAGATCATCATCATGCTCGGCGGACCGGCGATGAACATCCTCCTGGGGATCATCTTCACCGCCGTCGTGCTCATGGGCTTCGGCATCCCACAGCCGACCAACCAGATAGCCTCCGTGTCTGCCTGCATGGTCTCCGCGAACCAGCAGCAGCAGCCGACCGACACCTCGACGTGCACGAAGACCCCAGCGGCGGCAGCCGGGCTGATGCCAGGCGATACGGTGGTGCGCTTCGACGGCAAGGCGGTTTCCGGGTGGGACCAGCTCAGCGCGTGGATCCGGGCGTCGGCCGGGAAGACCGTGGGGATCAGCGTCCTCAGGGATGGCAAGGACGTCGACCTCACCATCACGCCAGTATTGAATCGCGTCGCAGTGGCGGGCCCGACCGGGCAGACGACGACGGAAAGCGGCTTTGTCGGCATCGCCTCGCGGCAGGCAACCACTCCACAGCCGGCGACGGCGGTGCTCCCCGCCGTGGGCCAGAGCATCGCCCAGGTGACCGGCGTCGTCGTCAATCTCCCGGCGCGCGTTGTGGGGGTCGCCCAAGCCGCTTTCAGCACCGCCCCGCGTGACCCGAACGGGCCCATCAGCGTCGTGGGCGTAGGCCGTGTGGCGGGCGAGGTAGCGGCGCTCGAAGACGTGCCGCTCTCGGCGCGCATCTCCACGCTCGTGGGGATCCTGGCGGGCGTCAACCTCGCGCTGGCGGTGTTCAACCTCGTGCCGCTTCTCCCGCTCGACGGCGGCCACGTTGCCGGCGCGCTCTACGAGGGCGTACGACGGCGGATTGCGGCATGGCGGAAGCGGCCCGATCCGGGGCCGTTCGATATCGCCAAACTGCTGCCGCTCACGTACGCGGTGGCGAGCGTCCTCATGGTCATGAGCGTCCTGCTGATCTACGCCGACATCGTGAAGCCCGTGAAGCTGTTCGGCTGAGCCCGTTGTCTGAGCTCATCCCCGAGTGGGGATAGGCTGGTGACATGACCGTCTTCGCCGTTGAATACCGCTACGATGCCTCCACCGCCTCCCGTCGAGATGAAGTCCGCCCAGATCACCGTGGCTGGCTCGCCACCGTCGCTGAGAAGGGGCAGCTCCTGGTGAGCGGTCCGTACGAGGATGGCACCGGGGCGCTCCTGCTCTTCAAGGCCGACGACCCCGACTCTCTCCACACGCTCCTCGCCGAGGACCCCTTCGCGGTCGAAGGTCTCCTCGCCGAGACGAACACCGTCGCATGGACTCCCGTGAGCGGCTCGCTCGTCTCGCAGTTCTAGTCAGAAGCAACACCCCACAAGGAGCTCACGTGACTTCGGTCAGCCTCGGAATGCCAGCCGCCCCGCCGCCCGTTCTCGCCCCTCGTCGCAAGACCCGGCAGATCCACGTGGGCAGCGTGGGGGTCGGCTCCGAGTATCCGATCAGCGTCCAGTCGATGACTACGACGCCGACGACGGACATCAACGCGACGCTCCAGCAGATCGCCGAACTCACGGCAGCGGGCTGTGACATCGTCCGCGTGGCCTGCCCCTCCGCAGATGACGCGGAGGCGCTGCCCATCATCGCGAAGAAGTCTCAGATCCCCGTCATCGCGGACATCCACTTCCAGCCGAAGTACGTCTTCGCGGCGATCGAGGCGGGGTGTGCGGCAGTGCGCGTGAACCCGGGCAACATCCGGAAGTTCGATGACCAAGTCAAGGAGATCGCGCAGGCCGCGAAGGACCATGGGACGTCGATCCGCATCGGCGTGAATGCCGGATCGCTGGACGCCCGCCTCCTCAAGAAGTACGGGAAGGCGACGCCCGAGGCGCTCGTGGAGAGTGCGGTCTGGGAGGCGAGCCTCTTCGAGGAGCACGACTTCCACGATTTCAAGATCTCGGTCAAGCACAACGATCCAGTCGTGATGGTCCGTGCGTACGAACTCCTCGCGGAGCGGGGCGACTGGCCGCTCCACCTAGGGGTGACAGAGGCCGGGCCGGCGTTCCAGGGCACCATCAAGTCGGCCACCGCGTTCGGCGCGTTGCTCTCCCGGGGCATCGGCGACACGATCCGCGTCTCCCTCTCGGCGCCGCCCGTGGAGGAAGTCAAAGTCGGGATCCAGATCCTCCAGTCCCTCAACCTGCGACCGCGCAGGCTTGAGATCGTCTCGTGCCCTTCGTGCGGACGAGCTCAGGTGGACGTCTACAAGCTCGCCGACGAGGTGACGGCAGGCCTGGACGGTATGACATTCCCGCTCCGAGTCGCGGTGATGGGGTGTGTGGTGAACGGTCCGGGGGAGGCCCGCGAGGCCGATCTCGGGGTGGCGTCCGGCAACGGCAAGGGCCAGATCTTCGTCAAGGGCGAGGTCATCAAGACCGTGCCCGAGAGCGAGATCGTCGAGACTCTGATCGAAGAGGCGATGAAGATCGCCGAGGAGATGGGGGAGGCCGATGGCGAAGATGCTGCAGCGGGCGGCCCCGTGGTCACCGTCTCGTAAAGACGAACCGCTCATCCGCACGCTCGGGCACGAGGACACCCTCGAGCTCTGCGAACTCGCGGCCCTTGACCCGGTCGCGAACGTCTTCATCGCTGCCCATCTGCTGGCGGCCGGGTCGGCGGCCCCCACGCCGAGTGGGGCCGAGGTCCTCGGCGCTTTCGACGGCGACGGGCGGCTCACTGGGGCGTGCTGGCTTGGGGCGAACATCGTGCCCATCGGCATGGCGCCCGAGCACGCCGCCGCGTTCGCCCGAGTCATACGGGCGGCCGACCGGCGCTTCGCGTCGATCTTCGGCCCAGCGGAGCCCACGCTTGGCATCTACAACGCACTGGGAGGCCGGCGTGCCCGTGAAGTGCGGGACGTCCAGCCCCTCATGGCGATTGAGGGTGGCCCCTCTGTGAGGCCTGACCCCCTCGTCCGCATCACCGCCCTCGACGACTTCGATGCCGTCGCGCCGGCGTGCGTGGCGATGTTCGAGGAGGAGGTGGGCTATTCGCCGGTGGCGGGGGGCAGCGACAATTACTACCGGCGCGTCCGACAGCTCATCCAGCAAGGGCATTCGATGGCCCGCTTCGACGATGACGGGAGCGTGCTCTTCAAGGCAGAGCTCGGCGCGGTGTCCTCGGCCGCGAGCCAGGTGCAGGGCGTGTGGGTGAGCCCGGCGCACCGGGGGATGGGCCTGAGCCACGGCGGGATGGCCGCGGTCGTTGCCTTCGCCCAGCGGCTCGCGCCGATCGTGACCCTCTACGTGAACGACTACAACCACCGGGCGAAGGCGTGCTACGAGCGCGTCGGCTTCGAACGGGTCGGAACCTTCGCGACGGTCCTGTTCTGACCTGTCTTGTTCTGGCCTGTCTTGTTCTGACTTCCGGGGAGCGGGTCGGTGAGCAGCCGCTGAAGTGCGGGGGCGAGGAGATCCTCGGCGTCCTGCAGGGGGAGCGACGCGAGGGGCTCGATCCGCACCACGTAGCGCACCAGGATGAACCCCACCACCTGCGTCGCGGCGAGCGAGGCACGAAGCCTCCGCTCGTCGTCGTCCCCTGGGAGCCCGTCGACGATGTGGGCGAGGATCCGGCGTTGAACCAGGTTGCCGAGCAGGTGGGTCCGCACAGTCGAGCTGATGGTTCCTCGCAGGAACGCGGCGAGCGCCCGCTGTTGTGGGCCGTCCCACAGGCGGAGCACAGCGCGTGCCACGAAGCGCCCGCGCTCGGCTGAGGCGACTTCGTCGATCCCGTGGAGGACGTCGTCTGGCTCCGCGGGCAATTCGACGCAGGCAGCGAAGAGGTCCTCCTTGCCCTCGAAGTAGTGGTGCACGAGGGCGGAGTCGACGCCGGCCTCGCGGGCAATCTGGCGCAGGCTCACGCCGTCGTACCCGTCGTCCGCGAAGAGGCGTGTCGCGGCGGCGACGATTGCTGCGCGCCGGTCCGGGCCGCCCTTGGGCCGCGCCATCATCCGGCCGTCCTCACGAGGACTTGCGCCGCAGCGTGAACGACGAGAGCGCTAGGAGGCCGAGGAGGACGATCGCCATGATCGTCAGGTCGCGCCACATCTCGGAGGTGGCGTCGACGTTCGCCGTGATCTCTTGGAGGGCCTTGACCGAATAGGTAAGCGGCATCCAATCGGACAGGGTCTGGAAGACGCTGTTCATCTGGCTCCTGGGGACAAACAGCCCGCACAGCAGGATCTGCGGGATGACGACGATCGGCATGAACTGGACGGCTTGGAATTCCGTGCGCGCGAACGCGCTGCAGAACAGGCCGAGCGAAACCCCGAGGACCGCGTTCACCACCGCAACGAGGACCACGAGGCCGCCGTACCCCTTGATGTCCAGGCCGAAGACCCAGTAGGCGACGCCCGTCGCGATCGCCGACTGGAGTGCCGCCATGAACGCGAACGCGATGCCGTAGCCGAAGAGGAGGTCCGCCTTGTGGATCGGCGTGGTCATGAGCCGTTCGAGCGTGCCGGACGTCCGTTCGCGCAGCATCGTGATCGAGGTGATGAGGAACATGATCACGAACGGGAAGATCGCGAGCATGATCGGGCCGATCCGGTCGAACGTCCGGGGGATGCCGGGCGGCAGCGTCTCGTTTTCGAAGAGCCAGTACACGACGGCGAGCAGCACCGAGGGGACCACGAGGATCATCGCGATGCTGCGGTGGTCGTGCCGGAGCTGATTGAGGACCCGCGCGGTGGTCGCCGCGAGCATGCGGGGGTTCATACCGGCTGCACCTCCCGGATGATTCCGAGGAACGCCTGTTCGAGGTCTTGGCTCTTTCCGCGGTCGCGCAGTTCGTCTGGCGTGAGCTGGGCGAGCAGCCGGCCGTCGCGCAGGAGCAGGAGCGAATCGCATCGCCCCGCCTCTTCCATCACGTGGCTGGAGACGAGGAGCGTGGTGCCTTGGTCGGCGAGGGCCCGGAAGCGCTCCCACAGGTCTACCCGCAGGACGGGATCGAGTCCAACGGTGGGCTCGTCGAGGACCAGGACGCGCGGCTTCCCCACGAGGGCGCACGCGAGGGAGACACGGCTGAACTGGCCGCCCGAGAGATCGACGGCCTTGCGCTTCTCGAACTCCGTGAGGCCGACGGCGGCAATCGCCTCGCGTGCGTCGCCTCGGCTCTTGCGCTCGAGCGCGGCGAAGTAGCGGACGTTGTCGAGCACGGTGAGGTCGCCGTACACGGCCGCGTCCTGGGTCATGTAGCCGACGAGGGGCCGCAGCGCGGGGGTGCCCGCCGGGCGGCCAAGGACGTGCAAGGTTCCGGATGCGATGCGCTGGACGCCCATGACGGAGCGCATCAGGGTGCTCTTCCCGCTTCCGGAGGGTCCCAGAAGCCCGGTGACCCCGCCCTCGGGAACCCTGAAGCTGATCTCGTGGAGCACCTCGGTCCGCCGCAGGCGCACGGTCAGGCCTTTCGCTTCGATGGCTGGGGATTGTTCCACCGACCCTCCTCATCAAGTGATGAATTCATCAGGCGATGAATTAAGGGTAGATGTCCGCTCAGTGGGGGTCAATGCTGGGATACATTGGTAGCTGACCTTTTCCCGTCCCCGAGCCAACAGCTCACAGCCAGAACGGATGCCGCGCGTGGTCCTGCGACTCTCCACCCTGTTCCTGCGAACCCTCCGCGAGGACCCGGCTGACGCAGAGGTGGCCAGCCACAAGCTGCTTGTCCGTGCCGGCTACATCCGCCGGGCGGCCCCCGGCATCTACACCTGGCTTCCACTCGGCCTGGCCGTCCTGCGCAAGGTCGAGCAGATCATCCGCGAGGAGATGGCGGCGATCGGCGCGCAGGAGGTTCATTTCCCCGCCCTCCTGCCGAAGGAGCCCTACGAGGCAACGAACCGGTGGACGGAGTACGGCGAGGGCATCTTCCGGCTCAAGGACCGCAAGGAGGGCGACTACCTCCTGGCCCCGACGCATGAGGAGATGTTCACGCTCCTCGTGAAGGACCTGTACTCGTCCTACAAGGACCTGCCGCTGAGCCTGTACCAGATCCAGAACAAGTACCGCGATGAGGCGCGGCCCCGCGCGGGCCTCCTCCGCGGACGCGAGTTCATTATGAAGGACTCCTACTCGTTCGACGTGGACGACGAGGGCCTTGACGCGAGCTACGCGGCGCACCGCGAGGCGTACCTGCGGATCTTCGACCGCCTCGGACTCGAAGTGGTTCCCGTCAAGGCGACCGCGGGTGCCATGGGCGGTTCGAAGAGCGAGGAGTTCCTCCATCCGACCGAGATCGGCGAGGACACCTTCGTGCGTTCTCCCGGCGGCTACGCGGCGAACGTGGAGGCTGTGACCACAGTGGTCCCGCCCGCGATCGACTTCTCGGACGCCCCGCCCGCGACCGTGCTCGACACGCCGGATACTCCGACCATCGACACTCTGGTCGAAGCCTCCCAGACGATCTTCCCCAACCCGGAGCGCGCGTGGACTGCCGCGGACACGCTGAAGAACGTCGTGCTCACCGCCACCCTCCCCACGGGTGAGAAGCAGCTTGTGGTCATCGGCGTGCCCGGAGATCGCGCGGTGGACCTGAAGCGCGTCGAGGCGAACCTTGGTGCGTTCCTTCCCGTGGCGGGCGAGATCGGGCTTGAGCCGGCGAACGACGACGAACTCAAGTCCCAGCCGCTCCTCACCAAGGGCTACATCGGCCCCGGCCTCGACCCCGAGGACGCGCTGCTCGGGCTCGAAGGCAAGTCCGGCCTCCTCTTCCTCGTGGATCCCCGGGTGGTTCCCGGCACCCGCTGGATCACCGGGGCGAATGAGCCGGGCAAGCACGTCTACGGGCTCGTCGCGGGACGCGACTTCGGCTGGGACGGCGTCATCGAGTGCACCGAAGTGCGGGCGGGCGACGAGTCCCCTGACGGCTCGGGTCCGCTCGAGACGGCGCGCGGGATCGAGATGGGCCACATCTTCCAGCTCGGCCGGAAGTACGCCGAGGCACTCGACCTCAAGGTCCTCGACGCGAATGGCAAGCAGGTCACCGTGACCATGGGCTCCTACGGCATCGGCGTCACACGGGCCGTCGCGGCTCTCGCGGAGTCGAACCACGACGACCGCGGCCTCATCTGGCCGCGGTCCGTCGCTCCCGCGGACGTCCACGTCGTCGCCGTCGGCCGCGGGGAGGAGATCTTCGCGGAGGCGGAACGCCTCGCGGCCGAGCTCGAGGGCCGCGGCCTCAGCGTGATGCTGGACGACCGCCAGAAGGTCTCGCCCGGCGTCAAGTTCGGCGACGCGGAACTCATCGGGGTGCCGACGATCGTCGCCGTGGGCAAGGGCCTCGCGAACGGAACGCTCGAGGTGAAGGACCGCCGCTCAGGTACTGCCGAGGACGTTCCGGTGCCCGACGTCGCTGACTACGTGGTTCGCGCCGTCAGCTCCAGCGCCTAGCCCGCGTCGGTGCATACCGGATTCGAACTCCTCGACCCCCTCACACTCGCCCTCGTCGTAGCCGCCGGCTTCGGCGCGGGGTGGGTGGATGCCGTCGTCGGCGGGGGAGGGCTGATCCAGCTTCCGGCGCTGCTCGCTCTCCCGGCTATCACCCCGGTGCAGGCGCTCGCCACGAACAAGATGGGCTCGGTCTTCGGGACCACGACGAGCGCCGTGACCTACGCGCGGCGAGTCAGGCCTGACCTTGGGACAGCCATTCCGATGGCGCTCGTGGCCCTCGCCGGGGCGTTCGGCGGCGCTGCACTGGCTTCAGCCCTGCCGTCGCGCGTCTTCAAACCGATCATCCTCGCGGCGATCATCGCCGTTGCGCTTTTCACCGTGTTCAAGCCGACCCTCGGGCAGTACACGGAACTGCGGCTCAAAGGGCGCCGGCATTTCGCCGCTGCCTGCGGGCTCGGCGTGGTCATCGGCTTCTACGACGGGCTCATTGGACCCGGAACCGGATCCTTCCTGGTCATCGCGCTCGTGTCCGGCATGGGGTACGCGTTCCTCGAGGCCAGCGCCAAGGCGAAGATCGTCAACATGGCCACGAACATCGGCGCGCTGCTCCTGTTTGCCCCGAGCGGTGCGCTCCTCTGGGGCGTGGGCCTCGTCCTCGGAGTCGCGAACATGTGCGGCGGCTATGTCGGCGCGCGCATGGCGGTGGCGCGCGGCAACCGCTTCATCCGCTGGGTCTTCCTCGCCGTCGTCGCCGCGCTGGCCGTCAAGCTGGGCATCGATGTCTGGAACGAGAACTTCGCCACCCAGTGACATTCCGGCGTAGCATTCACGCATGCTGCGTCCCGAGGACTATGCCGCACCCTTGGACCGGGCCGCTGGGCACGCCCGCCGCTGGCTTGAGAGCCTCCCGTCGCGTCATGTGGGGCCGCTGACGACGGCGGACGAGCTCGCCGAGGCGTTCGGCGGCGAGCTGCCGGACGCCGGCCTCGCCCCGGCCGACACGGTGGACCTCCTCGCCTCGGCCGCGGAGCCCGGGCTCATGGCGATGGCCTCCGGCAGGTTCTACGGCTGGGTGATCGGCGGGACACTTCCCGCAGCAATGGCGGCGGATTGGCTCGTGACCGCGTGGGACCAGAACACGGGGCTCCGCTTCGCGACGCCGGCCGTCGTCGCCGCAGAGGAAGCCGCGGGGCGATGGATCCTCGATCTCCTCAGGCTCCCGCCCACCGCAGATGTCGGTTTCGCCACCGGTGCCAGCATGGCCAATTTCTCGGGGCTCGCCGCCGCGCGCTGGCGGGTGCTCGAACGACTCGGCTGGGATCTGAACGAGCGAGGGCTCGCAGGAGCGCCCCGCATCCGGGTCCTGCTCGGCGCCGAACGCCACGACACCATTGACATGGCCCTTCGCATGCTCGGGCTCGGGGCTCCGCAGGCCGTCCCAGTCGACGGGCAGGGGCGGATTCGCCCGGATGCGCTGGCCGCGGCGCTCGAACAGGGGGCCGGCCCCACCATCGTGTGCCTCCAGGCCGGCAACATCCATTCGGGCGCCTTCGATCCCTTCCCCGAGGCGATAGCTGCAGCCCGCGAGCATTCCGCCTGGGTCCATGTCGACGGGGCCTTCGGGCTGTGGGCCGCCGCCTCGGAGTCAACCCGTCACCTGATGGCCGGCGCGGAGGACGCCGATTCGTGGGGGACGGACGCCCACAAGAACCTCAACGTCCCCTATGACTGCGGGATCGTGGTGTGCCGGGACGTCGTCGCCCTCCGGCATGCACTCGGGCTGCACGCCGACTACCTCGTGCTAGATGCCCACGGCGACCACGGGCCGGGGGACCCCTTCGAGAAGGTCCCGGAGCTGTCCCGACGCGCGCGGGGTGTTCCGGTGTGGGCGGCTCTTCGCTCGCTGGGTCGGACCGGCGTCGACTCCCTCGTGGCGGGGCTTGCCGGCCATGCGGCGCAGCTCGCCCGCCGGATCGGCGAGCTTCCCGGGGCCGAGGTGCTCAACGACGTCGTCTTCAGCCAGGTGACCCTCGCGTTCGGCTCGGACGAGCGCACTCGCGCTGTCGCCGACTGCCTCGCGAAGGATGGTCGTGTCTGGATGAGCGGCTCGCGGTGGCACGACCGCGCGGTGCTGCGGATCTCCGTGGCCAACTGGTCCTCCGACGACCAGGATGTCGAGGTCTCGGTGTCGGCGGTCCGTGAGGCGCTCGAGGCGACGCGGGGCCTCTGACCTCTCACGAATGGCGCGTGCCTCTCACGAATGGCGCGTGCCTCTCACGAGTGCCGCGTGCCGTCGAGCCGCTTGAGCTCCCATGCCTCGGGAAGGCCCGGAAGGGGGCGCGAGCACAGGGCGCTCGCGACCCAGAGGGACCGTTCGAGGTCGCGACGGTGATCCGTCTTCGCCGCGTACCAGAGCGCATTCTCGACCTCGCGCAGGATCGCCCACTCGCGCGCCCCTTCCGCATCGAGTCCCGCAGCCCGAGCCAGGTCATGGCAGCGTTCCAGCAGCGCGCCCGGCGCATCCCTGTGCCGGAGCTCTGGCAGGCGATTCCAGAGCATCGGGGCGACGCCGAACTCGGCCTCGCCCACGGCCGCCTGAGGGTCGATCGCCCTGAAGGCGTCGCTGTCGAGTGAGGCCAGAACGTTCATGCCGTGGAGGTCGGTATGGACGAGGACGTCGCGTCCACCGCGGCGTCCGACGATGCCACGCGTCGAGCACACGTCGAGTGCGGCTTCGAGCAGCCAGCGGGGGAATGGCCGGTCGAGGTCAGCCCAGCGGGCGGGAAGCTCATCGCTCCACTTCTCCGCCCGGGCGTCCAAGCGGTCCAGGGCTGCCCATTCGGGGCGGTAGTCCTCCTCGATGGACAGCTGGCGGACAATCCTTCCCCACACCTCGATCGCCTCGGGGAAAGGCACGTCCTGCAGCCGACGTGTTGAATCGAGCCGCTCGAGAAGAAGCGCCCCGGATCCGTCCTCGAGGTCCTGGTCGAGGAGCCGCACGGCTCCCGACCCGCCCCACAGCCGGAGGGCGATGGGCTCGGAAGCGGCCTCCGCATGGGGATAGGCGAGCTTGAGGACCAACGGCTCCCCGACACGTTGCACGGGCACGACGAGCGCGCCGAACCCCGACCACGGTCCGAGGCCGTCCTCGACCACCAGTTCCCACTTGCGCAGGCAGCGGTCCAGGTTTTCCGGCAGCGAGGCGAGCCACGCTCGGCCCTCGGGCGTTCGCGAGTAGCGGCGCCGGAGGTCGTCAGGCACCAGATCGTCGGGGACCAGGGAGTGCGCCGGGGACATGAGGGCAGTCTCCGCTCAGACCGCGCCGGCTCTGCCGAGCAGGCTGCCGAGGGCGAACGTCGTGGCGAGGGCGAGAGCGCCGCCAATCACCACGCGCACCGAGGCCCTTGTTCGTGAACCGCCGCCGATCCACGCCCCCACGGCACCCGTGATCGCCAGAGCGACGAGGACCACGAGGAACGTCAGTGGCACGCGGATGGCTTGGGGGAACAAGAGGATGGCGAGCAACGGCAGAACCGCGCCGCACAGGAAGGAAATCGCCGAGGCAAAGGCCGCGTGCCACGGACTCACGATCTCGTCCGGGTCGATGTTCAGCTCGATGTCGAGGTGGGCGCGGAGCGCGTCCTTTTCAGTGAGCTCGTGAGCGACCTTCGTCGCGAGGTCCTTGGAGAGGCCCTTCTGTTCGTACAGGGCGACGAGCTCCTCGAATTCCTCCTCGGGCTCGTCCCGCAGCTCTTGACGTTCCTTGGCGATCAGGTGCTTCTGGCTGTCGCTCTGGCTGCTGACCGACACGTACTCACCGAGGGCCATTGAAATCGCTCCGCCGGCGAGCGCCGCGAGACCGGCTGCGAGGATCGGACCGTTGTCGGTGGTGACGCCCGCGACACCCACGGCCACAGCGGCCACCGACACGATACCGTCGTTGGCTCCCAGCACGCCGGCTCGGAGCCAGTTGAGCTTAGCCGCGAGATCAGTTCCTTGGGGTTCTGGGTGCAGGCTGGTGGCAGATTCGGTCGTCATAGGTCAACTCTGGCACTCACACCCGCG
The DNA here is from genome assembly GCF_005876955.1 of Sinomonas gamaensis. Lineage (GTDB taxonomy): Bacteria > Actinomycetota > Actinomycetes > Actinomycetales > Micrococcaceae > Sinomonas > Sinomonas gamaensis. The sequence goes on along the minus strand of NZ_SSCL01000022.1, from coordinate 28,407 downwards.
CCCATCCAGCGAAGCAAGCCTTGCCTCACGGGGCGGGTGCCGCGGCGGCGGGTATCCCGGGGAAGGGCGCGGCGGTCTCCGGAGCCAACCGCGCGGCGGCGAGGAGCCCGCTGGCCCCACTGGACCGGTTGGCCGGAGGAAGCGTCCCCACGAGTTGGGCCCACGCCTGCTCGCTCGAAGCTGCGGCAGCGCTCAGGGTGGGGTCGGGATTGGCCGCGAAGTCGGAAGGGACAGCGAAGGCCGGATCCTCTGGGGGAAGGACGGTGCAGAGCGAGGCCGCGAGCGTGGAGAGCTCGACGAGCTGCTTCCGGTGGCCATCGAGCGCCGCCGTCCGTCCGGCAGCCGCCCCGCTTCCGGCCGGGGTGCGGGCAAGTGCGGCCTCCAGGACGTAGACCGAGGCGTGTTCAGCGCGCGCGACGGTCGCCAGAGCGGCGCTGGACGGGTTTGCGCTGGCAGAATTCGCGCTGGGACTCGCAGTCGATGGGCCACACGAGCGGCTGGGTGCCGGAGAGGAACTGGGTGCCGGAGAGGAACTGGGAGCAGGGGACGAAGTGGGAGCAGGGGCTGCCTTCTGGCCGGTCGCCTTCACGACGCCGTCGAGTTGCAGTGACTGGCCTGCGGCAACCGAGGCGAGGACGGCCGACGTCGGACCGTCGACCTCGACGAGGGCTGCGAGGCGGCCAGCGACGCTCGCCGAGAGTCCGTCCGCAAGGTCACGTGCCGCCGTCGTACTCGCGTCTGATGCACTGGAGGACGCGGGCGAGCCAGCGCTGTGGCTCGCGGAGGCCACCCCCGGCGCCGCAGCCAGGACCATGGCCTGCCTGTCGAGCACCTGGGCGGCGGCCGTCTGTCCAGCGGCCCGCGCGAGGTCCGCGAGGCGCGCGGCGTCGTCGTGAGCGGAGCGGAGGGCGAGGGTTGCCCGGCTCGGCTGGGAAGGAGCGGGCGGCTGGAGCGCCACGAGCGTCGCGGTTCCGAGTCCGACGACGACGGTCCCAGCACCGAGCGCGGCGGCCGGCCAGAGCCGACGAAGCCAGACGGTGGTTGAAGTCACGCGCTCGATCATCGCATGACGGCTCCCACCACCCACCACCCGCTCGTACGAGCCGATAGTCTTAGAGAACACAACGAACAACAAGGAGGCGGCCCCGTATGTCTGAGGCCCGTCAGGCGCCCAGCTCGCCGTTCGAGGCGGAGGAAGCTCGCCTGGTCGCGCTGCTCGAGCCGACAGTCGAGGCGCATCACCTCTTCCTCGAGGGAGTCTCCATCAAAGTCGCCGGCGCGCACCGCACGCTCCACGTCGTCGTCGACCTCCCGGAGGAGGAGACCGGGGGAGTGAGCCTCGATGTCATCGCGGACATCTCCCGTGAGCTCTCCGCGGTCCTCGACCAGAATCGGGATGGCGGGGTGTTCGCTTCCAATCAGGCCTACGATCTCGAGGTCTCTTCGCCGGGCGTGTCCAGACCCCTTACCGAGCCCCGCCACTGGCGCCGCGCCCGGGGGCATGTGGTCAAGGTCAATGTGATCCAGGGCGAGAACGTCACCGGCCGCCTGGTCGAGGTGGCGGACGACGGCGTTACTGTCGTTCCCGATCTGCCCGCGCCCAAGGGGGTCAAGCCCAAGCAGGGGGAGCCAGTGCGCCTCGGGTTCGACCAGATCCGCAGCGGGAAGGTCGAGGTCGAGTTCACCCGCGTCGAGGCGGTCCCGGATGCCGCCTTCGAGAATTTCGAATCTGATACTGATACCGACGCTGACGCCGAGGAGGCCTAGTGGATATCGACATGAGCGCGCTGCGCCTGCTGGAGCGCGAGCGGGACATCCCTGTCGACAAGCTCATCCCGACGATTGAGCAGGCCCTCCTCCTCGCCTACCACAAGTCACCTGGCGCGATCGAGAAGGCCCGTGCGGAGGTCGACCGCAGGAGCGGGCACGTCACCATCTGGGCTACCGAGGTCGACGAGGAGGGCAACCCGATCGGCGAGTTCGACGACACGCCGGAAGGGTTCGGGCGCATCGCCGCGACCACCGCCCGGCAGGTCATCCTCCAGCGGCTCCGCGACGTCGAGGACGACAACGTGCTCGGCGAGTTCAAGGGCCGCGAAGGCGAGCTCATTGCCGGCCAGATCCAGCAGGGCAGCAATCCGCACATGGTGCAGGTCAACCTCGGGGCCGTCGAGGCCCTCCTGCCGCCTCCAGAACAGGTCCCAGGCGAACAGTACCTCCACGGGAACCGCATCCGCGCCTATGTGGTCGATGTCCACCGGGGCATGAAGGGTCCGTCCATCACCCTTTCCCGTTCCCACCCTGGGCTCGTGAAGAAGCTCTTCGAGCTCGAGGTGCCGGAAATCGCGGACCGCAGCGTCGAGATTGTTGCGATTGCCCGCGAGGCCGGCCACCGGACCAAGATCGCCGTGCGGGCGAACGTCCCCGGGGTCAATGCGAAGGGCGCGTGCATTGGCGAGATGGGCTCGCGTGTCCGTGCGGTCATGACCGAGCTCAACGAGGAGAAGATCGACATCGTCGACTTCAGCGAGGACCCGGCAACGTTCATCGCGAACGCCCTCTCGCCGGCGAAGGTCAAGTCGGTGAGCATTGTCGACGAGGCGGGCCGCTCCGCCCGGGTGATGGTGCCTGATTATCAGCTCTCGCTCGCGATCGGCAAGGAAGGGCAGAACGCCCGGCTCGCCGCGAAGCTCACGGGCTGGCGGATCGACATCACGTCGGACGCGGCCAGCCGGCAAGCGGACCCTGCCAACTAGGCTGTAGGATAGATAGGTCCGGGGTGCAGAAACCACTGGGGCGGAAACCACTGCGTACGTGCATCGGTTGTCGCCAGATTGCGCCTCGGTCTGAATTGCTCCGGCTGGTGCGGGACGTCGAGGACTCTCAACGCGTCGTCGTCGATCCGCGCCGCCGACTGCCCGGGCGAGGTGCTTGGCTGCATCCCGACCGCGCATGCCTGACGCAAGCCGTCAAACGCCGCGCGTTCCAGCGCGCCTTCAGAGGCGCGGTGGACCACGGGGCCGTCGACGACTTCTTCGGCACCATCGTGCAGGCCACCGCCGGCACGGTCACCGTCAAAGCTGAAAGCGGGTCAGAAATCTGATGGAAACCCGATGAGTCCCCGTCCCATGAGCGCGTAGCGATGAACATCTTGTTGCGCGACGACAGGAAGCAGTAGACGGTCCACGCCTGGCTCGGCGCGGACCGAGACAGGAGAAATGTGGCCAAGGTCCGCGTACACGAGCTCGCGAAGGAGCTCGGTATCACCTCCAAGGACGCCCTCGCCAAGCTTCAAGAGCTGGGTGAGTTCGTGCGTTCTGCGTCCTCGACTATCGAGGCGCCCGTCGTGAAGAAGCTTCGCGACGCTTACCCGGGCGGCGCGTCCAAGCCGGCCAAGGCGACTGCCACCGCGGCCGCCCGTCCTGCGGCGCCCCGCGCGCCCCAGAGCTCGCCGGTCCAGACATCCCCGGCCCAGAGCGCATCCGCATCCTCGGCTGCGCCCCGTACCCCAGCCCCCCGGGCTCCCCAGACTTCTGCGCCGGCCGCTCAGCCGTCGGCGTCGGCAGCCTCGGTGAAGCCGGGACCTGCCCGCCCGGCCGCTCCGGCCCAGCCGGCCGCCCCGGCACAGGCCTCGCGTCCCGCCGGTGGCTCCGGCCCCCGTCCGGGCGCCACCCCTGGCCCGCGGCCCGGCGGTCCTCGCCCCGGAAACAACCCGTTCTCGTCCTCTCAGGGCATGCAGCGTCCTGGCTCGCGTGAAGAGCGTGCGCCGCGGCCGGGGAACAACCCCTTCGCGACCTCGCAGGGCATGCCCCGTCCGGGATCGCGCGACGGCGATCGCCCGGGCGGGCCGCGTCCCGCACCGCGTCCGGGTGGTACCGCCGGCATCCCGCGCCCCCAGGCTCCGCGTTCCGGCGCTCCGCGTCCGGGCGCACCGCGTCCCGGCGGCGCTCCCCGTCCCGGTGGCGCCCCGCGTCCGGGCGGTTCGGGCGGTCCCCGTCCCGGAGGGGGCGGCGCGCGGCCGAACCCTGGCATGATGCCGCCTCGCTCTGATCGTCCGCAGCCCGGGGCCCGTCCTGCGGGAACCGGCGGACGCGGCCCGGGTCGCCCCGGCGGCGGTGGCGCTCCGGGTGGAGCCCCCGCGGGCGGCGGTTTCGGCAAGGGCGGCCGCGGACGCGGCGGCACCCAGGGTGCCTTCGGCAAGGGCGGTGCTGGCCGCGGCAAGCAGCGCAAGTCGAAGCGCGCCAAGCGCCAAGAGCTGGAGCAGATGAGCGCACCGTCGCTCGGCGGCGTTTCAGTGCCCCGTGGTGACGGCGAGACGATCGTCCGGCTGCGTCGTGGTGCGTCCATCACCGACTTCGCCGAGAAGATCGATGCGAACCCCGCCTCGCTGGTGACGGTGCTCTTCCACCTGGGCGAGATGGCCACGGCCACGCAGTCCCTGGACGAGGAGACGTTCTCGGTCCTCGGCGAGGAGCTCGGCTACAAGATCCAGGTTGTGTCGCCCGAGGACGAGGAGCGCGAGCTGCTCGAGTCCTTCGACATCGACCTTGAGGCGGAACTCGAGGCCGAGACGGACGAGGATCTGGAGATCCGCCCCGCAGTGGTCACTGTCATGGGCCACGTCGACCACGGTAAGACGCGCCTCCTCGACGCCATCCGCCACACCAACGTAGTGGAAGGCGAGCACGGTGGCATCACCCAGCACATCGGTGCCTACCAGATCGAGTTCGAGCACGACGGTGACGCTCGCAAGCTGACCTTCATCGATACGCCGGGTCACGAGGCATTCACCGCCATGCGTGCCCGCGGTGCGCAGGTCACCGACATCGCCGTGCTTGTGGTCGCTGCGGACGACGGCGTGATGCCGCAGACCGTCGAGGCGCTCAACCACGCCCAGGCGGCCGGCGTCCCGATCGTCGTGGCGGTCAACAAGATCGACAAGGAGGGTGCGAACCCGGACAAGGTGCGCGGCCAGCTCACCGAGTACGGTCTCATTCCCGAGGAGTACGGCGGCGACACGATGTTCGTGGACGTCTCCGCACGCCAGAACCTGCACATCGACGACCTCCTCTCGGCCGTCCTGCTCACGGCTGACGCGGCGCTCGACCTCCGCGCCAACCCGAACAAGGACGCCCGCGGTGTTGCCATCGAGGCGAACCTCGACCGCGGTCGCGGTGCCGTCGCCACAGTGCTCGTCCAGTCCGGAACGCTGCACGTCGGCGACAACATGGTGGCGGGTACGGCCCACGGCCGCGTTCGCGCCATGTTCGACGAGGATGGCGAGCCGGTCGAGGCTGCGACGCCGTCGCGTCCGGTCCAGGTCCTGGGCCTCTCCTCGGTGCCGCGGGCAGGCGACACGTTCCTCGTGACCGAGGACGAGCGCACAGCCCGTCAGATCGCGGAGAAGCGCGAGGCGGCCGAGCGGAACGCCCAGCTCGCGAAGCGCCGCAAGCGGATCAGCCTCGAGGACTTCGACAAGGCTGTGGCCGAAGGCAAGATCGATACCCTCAACCTCATCCTCAAGGGTGACGTGTCCGGTGCCGTCGAGGCGCTCGAGGACTCGCTGCTCAAGATCGATGTGGGCGAGGAAGTCCAGCTCCGTGTCATCCACCGCGGCGTCGGCGCGATCACTCAGAACGATGTCAACCTCGCGACGGTCGACAACGCGATCATCATCGGCTTCAACGTCCGTCCTGCGGAACGTGTCGCTGAGCTCGCGGACCGTGAGGGCGTGGACATGCGCTTCTACTCGGTGATCTACGCGGCCATCGAGGACATTGAGCTCGCCCTCAAGGGGATGCTCAAGCCGGAGTACGAAGAGGTCCAGCTCGGCACGGCCGAGGTGCGAGAGATCTTCCGGTCCTCCAAGTTCGGCAACATCGCCGGCTCGATCGTCCGCAGCGGCCTGATCCGTCGCAACGCGAAGGCACGCGTGCTCCGCGATGGCGTCGTGGTCGGAGACAACCTCTCGATCGAATCGCTCAAGCGGTTCAAGGACGATGCAACCGAGGTCCGCGAGGGCTTCGAGTGCGGTATCGGACTGGGTTCGTTCAACGACATCCAGCTCGAGGACATCATCGAGACGTTCGAGATGCGCGAGAAGCCGCGCGTCTGACGCGTCCGTCACGAAGGGGCCCCGCCAGTGCGGGGCCCCTTCCCAGTCCACAGAAGGAGATTCCCCATGGCTGATCCGGCACGCGCTGCGCGCCTCGCCCAGCGGATCAAGGTTGTTGTCGCCGAGGCCTTGCGCAAGGCCGTGAAGGATGAGCGGGCCGAGGCCATCACGGTCACGGATGCCCGCGTGACGAACGACCTCCAGCACGCAACCGTGTACTACACGGTTCTCGGCGACACGGCGGCGCAGGAGGGCGCCCGTGACGTGCTCGAAGCGAAGAAGGGTGTGCTTCGGCGCGAGCTCGGCCGCAATCTCACCATCCGCCTCACCCCGACGCTCGAGTTCGTGGCCGACGAGGTGCCGGTCAACGCCTCGCACGTGGAGGATCTGCTCCGACAGGCCCGCGCCCGCGACGAGGAGTTGGCCCGCCTGGCCGCGGCTGCCCGGCCCGCAGGGGACCCGGATCCGTACCGGAAGCCGCATGAGGACGTCGAGCACGAGTCCGAGTTCGACGGCGTCGCTATCGACGCCGAGGAGGAGTGAGCAGAGCCGGGGGCCCGACCGAAAGGTGAAGCTCTAGCGGCGCCTTGCGCTCGTTACCATGGGCGGCATGGAAGCTGACAACGTCTCGCGCTACGTGGAGCGCGCCGTCGAGCTGGCCGTGGCGAATGTTGCTGACGGCGGCGGTCCATTCGGGGCGGTAGTGCGCATGCCGGACGGGTCGGTCTTCGAGGGGACGAACCGGGTGACAAGGGACAATGACCCCACCGCCCATGCCGAGGTCGTCGCCATCCGTCGCGCCGCTGCCGGTTCGCGCACGTTCGACCTACGCGGCGCCGTCCTCTACTCGAGCTGCGAGCCCTGCCCGCTCTGCCTCGCAGCGTCGCTTTGGGCGCACGTCGCGCGGGTGTACTTCGCCGCGGACCGCCACGACGCTGCGGCCGTGGGTTTCGACGACGCGAGGTTCTACGAGTATTTCGACGGCGTGGACCACACGCTCATGCCGGTCAACCATAGCCCTGTCGCGAAGAGATCCGCCCCGTTCGAGGCCTGGACCGCGTTCGGGGGCCGCGTCAAGTACTGATCGCTGACCTCCATATACTGAGAGGCGTGCTTTCTGGACTCGTGATCGTCGACAAACCGCAGGGATGGACGAGCCACGACGTCGTCGGCCGGGTCCGCCGTCTGGCCGGGACGCGGAAGGTGGGCCACGCAGGCACACTGGACCCCATGGCGACGGGCGTCCTCGTGGTGGGCGTCAACCGCGCCACGCGGCTCCTCTCCTACATCGTCGGAACCTCGAAGACGTACACGGCGACAATCCGCCTCGGCCAAGGCACCGTTACCGACGACGCCGAGGGCGAGGTGGTGTCTGAGACCATCGCGGCGGCTGTCACCGAAGAGCAGATCAGGGAAGGCGCCGCCCGTCTTACCGGAGAGATTCTCCAGGTGCCGAGCAGCGTGAGTGCGATCAAGATCGCCGGCCAGCGGTCCTATGCGCGGGTCCGCGCGGGCGAGAGCGTGGAGCTGGAAGCCCGCCCCATCACCGTGCACTCCTTCGAGATCCATGACATCCGCCGTGAGCGGGGAGGGCGGCTGCTCGATGTGGACGCGACGATCAGGTGCTCGTCGGGGACGTACATCAGGGCCCTCGCCCGAGACCTCGGAGTGGACTTGGGCGTCGGGGGGCACCTGACCGCGCTCCGGCGGACCCAGGTGGGACCGTACAGGATCGAGGCCGCGCACACCCTCGAGGAGCTCGCCGAGGATCTGGAGATCCTTCCGCTCGCCGAAGCGGCGCGGGCGCTCCTCCCCGCGCGTGAGCTCAGTCCGGAAGAAGCGATCGAGCTTTCCTTCGGACGTCGCATCGCTCCCAGCGGGCGCGACGACGTCACCGCAGCCTTCGGGCCGGATGGAAGCCTCGTGGCCCTGCTCAAGGACGCCGGGCCGGCCGCGCGGCCCGAACTGGTCTTCGCGGCCCAGGGCGGCGACGCCAAGGGAGAGCAGCCCACGTGACCGACCCATTCTTCTGGATCGGCACGGCACTGTTCGCCGTCTCGGCCGTCATCTGCGTCCTCGCCGCGGCGACCAAGCGCTATCCCGGGGACGCGGCGATCCTCTCGGTCGCCGCCGTCGAACTCTTCCTGGTGATCTTCGGCGTGGCCGCCGGCGTGCGCCAGGCGGGGGGAGAGGCCGTCCGCGGGGAGCCGTGGGAGTTCTGGGGTTACCTCATCACGGCGCTTGTGCTGCCCATCGCCGCCTTCTGGTGGGCCATCCTCGACAAGTCGCGCTGGAGCAACGTGGTGCTCGCGGCCGTCCCCATCACTGTTTTCGTCATGCTGTTCCGCATGGAGCAGATCTGGAATGGAGCCTTCTGACGTGGAAGAACATTCGCCGAGGACCCGCAGCAAGGGTGTCGGCCGGCTGATCGTTGCCGTGTACGGAATCTTTGCTCTGTCCGCCACGGCACGGGCCGGCTATCAGATCGCAACAAAGTTCGCCGAGGCGCCGCTCGCGTATGTCCTCAGTGCGGTCGCCGCCGTCGTCTACATCGTGGCCACGGTCGCCATGGCGCGGAAGGGCGTGACGAGCTGGTACGTCACGTGCACGGCCGTCCTCGTCGAGCTCGTCGGCGTTCTTGCCGTCGGCACGCTGAGCGTCGTTGCGCCCCAGGACTTCGCGCAGGACACGGTCTGGAGCGTGTATGGCAGAGGGTACGGCTTCATCCCCCTCGTCCTGCCGTTCGTCGGGCTCGCTTGGCTCTACACCAATCGCCCCCGACGCCAGCCGGTAGTGTAAAGGGCGCGAGACAATCGGCGACGAGGCAGGGACGATGGTGCAGATTTGGCGCGGGCTTGACGAGGTGCCGAGCGACTTCGGTCCGACGGCGGTGACGATCGGCAACTTCGACGGCGTGCACCGAGGGCACCAGCAGGTGCTCGCCCAGCTTGAACGGACGGCCCGAGCGGCGGGGAGCAAGACGGTCGCCGTCACGTTCGATCCCCACCCTGCACAAGTCCACCGCCCCGATACGGCTCCAGACCTCATCATGGGGATCGACGACCGCATCGCCGCGTTGGCAGGGTACGGGCTCGACGCCATCCTCGTGCTCCACTACACCCTTGAGTTCGCCCACCAGACTCCCGAGGAATTCGTCCAGAACGTCTTCGTGGACGGGCTTCGCGCCAGCGCCGTCGTGGTGGGCCATGACGTGCGCTTCGGCCGCGGAAACTCGGGGGACCTCAGCACGATGCAGGAGCTGGGTCGCCGCCATGGCTTCCAGGTCGTCATCGTCGACGAGTTCAAGGAGAAAGATCCGAGCCTGCTGGCCGACGACGAGCAGCGGCGCTGCTCGTCGACGTGGGTCCGCGAGGCGCTGGACCGCGGCGACGTGCATATCGCCGCCGAGATCCTCGGACGCCCGCATGCCCTGCATGGCGAGGTGGTGCACGGCGCAGCCCGGGGCCGCGCCCTCGGGTTCCCCACGGCGAATCTCGCCCACGAAGCGATCGGACACGTCCCCGCGGACGGCATCTACGCGGGATGGCTCATCGACGAGTCCGGCACGAGGTGGCCGGCAGCGATCTCCGTCGGGTCGAACCCGACGTTCATCGGTGTCACCCGCCAAGTTGAGGCCCATGTCCTCGACCGCCCGGATGAGGCGCCCGAGGACTTTGACCTTTACGGGCAGAAGATCGTGGTCGAGTTCGTCGAGCGGCTGCGGGGCATGGTTGCGTATCGCGGCCCGGAAGCGCTGATCGAGCAGATGAAGGTCGACGTCGATCAGGCGCGCCGCATTCTGGCCGGAGCAGATCCCCGGGCATAGAATTCCGTGCATGAGCCTCGCCAACGGCGGTCCGCCGGGCAGCGGGGGAGTGCCTCGGGGAAGCGCACCCTGGCTTCGGTGGGCGGCGGTCTCGATGGTCGCCGGCGGCTGCGCAATGTTCGTGCTCGATGTCGGAGGGCTCTTCGCGTCCGCCGCTCGCGTCTATTTCGGCCTGGTCAATCCCGCCGTGGGCGTCGTGCAGATCCTGATTCTCTTCGGCTGCGTGGGCCTCTGGTCTGACCACGCGCTCGGCGGCAGCCTCCTTGCCCGCACCGGCCTTGCCCTCGCCATCCTCGGGCTGGCGCTTCTCGCTGTGGCGAACCTCCTTTCTCCGTTCGGGGAGCTGTGGGTCTTCGACGCCGGCGCCACGGTGCTCGTTCCGCTCGGCTTCCTGCTTGCCGGAGTTGCGGCAATCCGCCACCACGTCTGGCATGGCTGGGAGCGCTGCCTGCCTCTCGTCGTCGGCCTCCTCCCGGTCCTCGTCGTGTTTCCCACCCTCGCGCTGGGGAACACGTCGTGGACGACGTCCCCGTGGACGCAAGCCGGAGTCGGCCTGTGGGGCCTCGCGTTCGCACTGCTCGGATGGGCCGAGTTCCGGGAGCCGCCGCTTGAGCCCGTGCGGGTCACCGAGCGCCGGCGCAGGCGGCGTTAGGCTGGGCGGGTGACAGATCTCACATCTACTGCAAGCACACGATCGGCAAAGACGCCGCCGCAGAAGGAAGCCACCCGCCAGAACACGCGCCCTCTCGAAGAGGGCATTGTTCGCGATCTGAGCGGCCGCATGACCTACAGCGGATACCTCGAACTCGATCGGCTCCTGAGCGCCCAGCACCCCGTGAGCGTTCCGGAACACCACGACGAGCTCCTGTTCATCATCCAGCACCAGACCACGGAACTGTGGCTCAAGCTTGTCCTCCACGAGCTCAAGAGCGCCTGCGGCTGGCTCCGAGACGACAACCTCGGGGCGGCACTCAAGGCCATAGCCCGGGTGAAGCACATCCAGAAGACGCTCACCGAGCAATGGAGCGTCCTTGCCACCCTCACGCCCCACGAATACGCCCAGTTCCGAGGTTTCCTCGGCCACGCCTCAGGCTTCCAGTCCGGGCAATACCGGTCGGTCGAATTCATCCTCGGCAACAAGAACGAGGACATGCTCGCGGTCTTCGATTCGGAGCCGGAGATGCGGGCCCAGCTGGCGGCTCTGCTCGACGCGCCGAGCCTCTACGACGAATTCCTGAGGTATCTGGCGAGGCAGGGGTACGCGGTGCCGGCCCAAGTCCTCGATCGCGACGTCCGGGTTGCCCATGCCTTCTGCCCGGATCTGGTGCCGCTATTCAAGAACATCTACGACAACGCGGAGCAGCACTGGTCCGCCTATGAGACCTGCGAGGAGCTGGTGGACCTCGAGGACAACTTCCAGCTGTGGCGGTTCAGGCACTTGCGCACTGTTCAACGCACCATCGGGATGAAGACCGGGACCGGAGGGTCCTCCGGCGCCGGCTTCCTGCGTCAGGCGCTGGAGCTCACCTTCTTCCCGGAGCTCTTCGCGGTCAGGACCGAGATCGGGCGGACGGAGGCCGGGCGATGAGCCACAGCCATGACAGCGGGGGGCTCGCCGAGCGTGCGCGCGAGCTCGACGGCGGAGATCCGCTGGCGCAGTACAGGAGCCTCTTCGTCGGGACAGAGGACGGGAACGAGGTCCTCTCGTATCTCGACGGCAACTCCCTTGGGCGCCCGCTCCGGCGTACGGCCGAGGACGTTCGGCGGTTCGCTGAGGAAGAGTGGGGCGGCCGACTCATCCGAGGGTGGGACGAGAAATGGCTGGCCGAGCCGTTCGTTCTCGGGGATCGGCTCGCAGAGGCATGCCTCGGCGCAGCGGCAGGCCAGACTGCCATCGCCGATTCCACCACCGTGAACCTGTACAAGCTCATTCGAGCCGCCGTCGGCATGGCCGGGGCGGAACGCACCGAGATCGTGGTCGACACGGACAACTTCCCCACGGACCGCTACATCGTGGAGGGCATCGCGGCCGAACGCTCGCTCTCAGTGCGGTGGATCGACGCGGATCCGGCAACCGGGGTGACCACGGCGCAAGCCGCCGACGCGATCACGGAGCGCACCGCCGTCGTCGTCCTCTCCCACGTGGCGTACCGCTCGGGCTACATTGCGGATGCGCCGGCGATCACCGCTCTGGCCCACGAGGCCGGTGCGCTGATCGTCTGGGATCTCTGCCACTCCGTGGGTGCGGTGCCTGTCGAACTGGACGCCTGGGGCGCTGACTTCGCCGCAGGATGCACGTACAAGTACCTCAACGGCGGCCCGGGTGCTCCGGCGTTCGCCTATGTGGCGTCGCGGCATCAGGAGGCCTTCCGGCAGCCCATCGAAGGGTGGATGGGACGGCGCGAGGCGTTCGAGATGGCCCACGGATACGAACCGGCCGAGGGCATTCGCCGGTTCATGAGCGGCACGCCGCCCATCTTCGGCATGCTCCCGCTCCGCGGCATGCTCGAACTCATCGAGGAGGCCGGGATTGGCGCCATCAGGGCCAAGTCGGTCGCCCTGACGGAGTTCGCCGTTGAAGCCCATCGCGAACTGCTCGAGCCGCTCGGGGTGAGTCTTGCATCGCCGGCGGACGCTGCGGTCCGGGGTGGGCATGTGATCCTCGAACACCCAGCCTTCCGCGGTCTCACTCAGGTACTGTGGGATGGCGGCGTGATTCCGGACTTCCGTGCACCTCAAGGCCTCCGTCTGGGCCTTTCGCCGCTCAGCACGAGCTTCGCGGAGACCCTGCGGGGGATCGAGGCCATCCGCAGCGCACTGGTTTCGACACAGACATTGGCCGCACGATAGACTGCTCGTTGGCCCTCGCTGCAGTCCGTGGCGGCCTGGGCCGCGCCGCACCTCCGTTGAGAGATCTTCTGCGAGGTCGGTGTTCCCCGAGGACGCAGCGTCCTGCGGGCCGCACGGCACGAATCGAGAGGTACTGAGCTCAATGGCTTTGGATCCCGCCGTCAAGCAGGCGATCATCAAGGAATATGCCACCAAGGAAGGCGACACCGGGTCTCCGGAGGTCCAGATCGCCGTTCTGACGAAGCGCATCAAGGACTTGACTGAGCACATGAAGCAGCACAAGCACGACTTCCACACGCAGCGCGGCCTTCTCGCGCTCGTCGGTCGTCGCAAGCGCATGCTCGCCTACCTGCACGACACCGACATCGAGCGCTACCGTTCGCTCATCGAGCGTCTCGGCCTGCGCCGGTAGTCTCTGAAGCGGCCCGCCTCTTCTCGAGGGAAGGAATCTTCTCGAGTGAAGCGGCGGGCCGCATCAGCATGACGTAAGCGTTTACATACCGACTACCAGAATCCACCGGAGACGAAGGCAGCCTGCGGTCCTCGGTAGTGGCTCTTGCGGACGTCTCCGAGACGTGCCAAGGGCCTCGATCGAAGACCGGGTTCCTCGCCTCCACACAAGAGGAAACGGAGGTGGCTCTCCATGGAGGGTCCCGAGATCCAGTTCTCAGAGGCCGTGATTGACAACGGCCGCTTCGGCCAGCGCGTGGTGCGCTTCGAGACCGGCCGCCTTGCCAAGCAGGCCGCCGGCGCGGCGATGGCCTACATCGACGACGAAACCGCCCTGCTCTCCGCCACGACGGCGGGCAAGGCCCCCCGCGAGGGCTTCGACTTCTTCCCGCTGACGGTCGACGTCGAAGAGCGCATGTACGCCGCGGGCCGCATCCCGGGCTCGTTCTTCCGCCGCGAAGGGCGCCCGTCCACCGAGGCGATCCTCGCCTGCCGCCTCATGGACCGCCCGCTGCGCCCGGCGTTCGTCAAGGGTCTCCGCAACGAGGTCCAGGTGGTCGTGACCGTACTCGCGATCCACCCCGACGAGCTCTACGACGTCGTCGCGATCAACGCAGCCTCGATGTCCACCCAGCTTGCCGGCCTCCCGTTCTCGGGCCCGATCGGCGGCGTGCGCGTCGCGCTCGTGCACGACGCCCAGGGCCCGCAGTGGGTTGCCTTCCCGAAGCACTCTCAGCTCGAGAACGCGACCTTCGACATGGTCGTCGCCGGGCGGATCGCTGGCGACGACGTCGCGATCATGATGGTCGAGGCTGAGGCCACGGACCGCTCCTGGAACCTCATCAAAGAGGAGGGCGCCACCGCGCCGACCGAGGAAGTCGTGGCCGAGGGCCTCGAGGCTGCGAAGCCGTTCATCCGGGCGCTCTGCGAGGCGCAGCAGGACCTCGCGACCCGGGCGGCGAAGCCGACAACCGAGTTCCCGATCTTCCTCGACTACGAGCAGGACGTCTACGAGGCCGTCGAGTCCGCCGCTGCGGAGCGCCTCGCCCAGGTGTTCAGCATTGCCGACAAGCAGGAGCGCGAAGCCGCTTCGGATGCGCTCAAGGATGAGGTCCTGGGCCAGCTCGCCGGCCAGTTCGAGGGCCGCGAGAAGGAGCTCTCCGCCGCGTTCCGCTCGGTCACCAAGAAGGTGGTGCGCCAGCGCATCCTCCGTGACCAGGTCCGCATCGACGGCCGCGGCCTGACGGACATCCGCCAGCTCACGGCTGAGGTTGAGGTCCTCCCGCGCGTGCACGGTTCCGCGATCTTCGAGCGCGGCGAGACGCAGATCCTCGGCGTCACCACGCTCAACATGCTCAAGATGGAGCAGCAGATCGACTCGCTGTCGCCTGAGACGCACAAGCGGTACATGCACAACTACAACTTCCCGCCGTACTCGACCGGTGAGACGGGCCGGGTCGGCTCGCCGAAGCGTCGCGAGATCGGCCACGGCGCCCTCGCCGAGCGCGCCCTCGTGCCGGTGCTCCCGTCCCGCGAGGAGTTCCCGTACGCGATCCGTCAGGTCTCTGAGGCCCTCGGCTCGAACGGTTCGACGTCCATGGGCTCGGTGTGCGCCTCCACGCTGTCGCTGCTCAACGCCGGCGTGCCGCTCAAGGCTCCGGTTGCCGGCATCGCGATGGGCCTCGTGTCCGACGAGGTCGACGGCCAGACCCGGTACGCGGCCCTGACCGACATCCTCGGTGCCGAAGACGCGTTCGGCGACATGGACTTCAAGGTGGCCGGAACGAGCGAGTTCGTCACCGCGATCCAGCTCGACACGAAGCTCGACGGCATCCCGGCCTCGGTCCTTGCCGCAGCCCTCAAGCAGGCCCGCGAGGCCCGCCTCCACATCCTCTCGGTGATCAATGCCGCGATCGAGGGCCCGGATGAGCTCTCGGAGTTCGCGCCGCGCATCATCGCGATCAAGATCCCCGTGGACAAGATCGGCGAGGTCATCGGTCCCAAGGGCAAGATGATCAACCAGATCCAGGAGGACACCGGCGCCGACATCTCGATCGAGGACGACGGCACGGTGCTCATCGGCGCGACGGACGGCTCGTCCGCCGAGGCTGCTCGCTCCGCGATCAACGCGATCGCGAACCCGCAGCTCCCCGAGGTTGGCGAGCGCTACCTCGGCACAGTCGTGAAGACCACGACGTTCGGTGCCTTCGTGTCGCTCACTCCGGGCAAGGACGGTCTGCTGCACATCTCGGAGCTGCGCAAGCTCGCGGGCGGCAAGCGCGTGGACAACGTCGAGGACGTCGTCTCGGTGGGCCAGAAGGTCCAGGTCGAGATCACGAAGATCGATGACCGCGGCAAGCTCTCGCTCGCACCGGTGATCGCCGAGGGCGAGGACGTTGTCGAGGAGGCGGTCACGATCCAGGCGAGCGCCGAGGCAGCCGACGCCTAGGCCATGGCCAGTATCGCCTTGCCGCTGACCAGCGGCCAGCTCGTGGACGGCGCCCCGATGTCGACCACGATCTTCGGGCAGGATGGTGGCGCCGTGGTGCGGCGCTCCATCCTGCCCGGCGGCGTGCGCGTCCTGACCGAGGCCATGCCCGGCCAGCGCTCCGCCTCGATCGGGTTCTGGATCGGTGTGGGGTCCCGGGATGAAGCAGTGGGCCAGCATGGCTCGACCCACTTCCTCGAGCACCTCCTCTTCAAGGGCACGCAACGCCGGACGGCCCTCGAGATCGCCTCCGCTTTCGATGAAGTGGGCGGCGAGTCCAACGCGGCTACCGCGAAGGAGAGCACGTGCTATTACGCGCGCGTGCTCGACACCGATCTCCCCATGGCGATCGACGTCATCGCCGACATGGTGACGTCAGCCGTCCTGGATCCCGCCGAGCTCGAGCAGGAGCGCGACGTGATCCTCGAGGAGATCGCGATGGACGGCGACGATCCCACGGACGTCGCCCACGAGCATTTCGTTGCCGCGGTGCTCGGCGAGCACCCCCTCGGCCGTCCCATTGGCGGCACGCCCGATGCCATCCGGGCGGTTGCCCGCGACTCGGTGTGGGAGCACTACCGGCGGTATTACCGCCCCTCCGAACTCGTGGTCACCGCTGCCGGTGGGTTGAATCACGACGTCGTCTGCCGCCTCGTGCTCGAGGCGCTGCGGAACGCGGGATGGCAGCTTGAAGACGGTGCTGCGCCCGTTGAGCGCCGTTCCACCGTGGCCGCCGAGATCTTCGGCCGCCCTGGCCTGACGGTCGTGAAGCGGCAGGTCGAGCAGGCCAACGTGATTGTGGGATGCCCCTCGATCACCGCCACCGACGATCGCCGGTACGTGATGAGCGTGCTCAACGCGATCCTCGGCGGGGGGATGTCCTCGCGCCTGTTCCAGGAGATCCGCGAGAAGCGGGGCCTCGTCTACTCGACGTATTCGTTCGCCTCCGCCTACGCGGACGCCGGCTACTTCGGCATGTACGGAGGGTGCTCACCAGCGAAGGTGCCGCAAGTGCTGGCTCTCATGGATGCCGAGCTCTCCAAGCTCGCCACGCACGGCGTGACGGAGGACGAGCTGCGCAAGGCCGTCGGCCAACTTTCGGGTGGCATCGTGCTCGCGCTCGAGGACACTGGGTCGCGCATGTCGCGCCTCGGCAGGGCGGAGCTCGTCTCGGGCGAGTTCCAGGACGTGGACGAGACGCTGTCGCAGATCCGCGGCGTCACCGCAGAGCAGGTTCGCGGCCTCGCGGCCCAGCTTGCCGCCGCGCCGCGCTCGGTCACCGTCGTGGGCCCGTTCGAGGAGACGGAGACGTTCGGCCTGAACGGGTAGGACAGCCTGAACAGCTAGGACAGGATGTCCTTCGTCGTGAAGCGGCCGTAGGCGAGAGCGCCGAAGAGCGCGAGATAGCCCAGCTGCAGCAGCGCGTTCTCGCCGAACGACGTCCATGAGATGGGCTCGCGCAGCAGGTCGGCGAGCCCCAGCCAATGGTCGCTGAAAAGCCACGGATGCAGCCAGTCGAGCTGGTCGAGGGCGTCGAGGACTTGCGACACGACTGCCAGGACTACCGTGGCTGCCATGGCGCCTACTGGCACACTCGTCATCGTCGAGGCGAAGAGGCCGATGGCGGACAGGCCGAGCAGCGACACCGCGACGTACAAGGACATCAGCAGGAGGCGTCCGAACGCCTCACCGGGCCCAATCGTGTCGCCGGACAGGAGCGTCGCCTGCCCGAGCGGGAACAGGGCGGCACCGGCGACGGTGCCGCCGACGACCACCGCCAATGCTGCCGCGAGGCAGAAAACGACGGCGGCGAGGTACTTCACCACGAGCAGCCGCACCCGTCCGGCCGGTGCAACGAGCAGATAGCGGAGCGTCCCCAGATTCGCCTCACCCGCGATCGTGTCGCCGGAGACGACTCCGACGGTCAGCGGCAGGAACAGGGGAGTGCTGACCACCAGGCCCACGACTCCAGCGAAGAAGCCGTTGTGCGTGATCTGGTCGAGAAAGGCCGGGCCACGGCCACTGGGGGGCCGGTTCGGCGAAAAGCGGACGGCGAGGGCGATGAGGACGGGAACAGCAGCGAGGGCCACAAGCATGGCCCACGTCCGCCAGCGCCGGAACAGGACCGAGAGTTCGGACAGGAAGAGCCTGCTGCTTGCCAAGCCGCTAATCGGCGACATCGAACCCCTCTCCCGTGAGTTCCACGAACCGTTCCTCGAGGCTGGCGGCATCAGCCGCAAATCCCCGCACCCGGACTCCCGCAGAGACGAGCGCGGCGACGATGTCCTCGGCAGGAGGTGCACCGTTGGCCTCCGCCACGAGCATCCCAGACTTGGAGGATTCTGCCTGCAGACCGAGCTGACGCAGCACCTCCATGGCCCGCTCCGAGTCAGGCGTCCGCAGCTCGATCCGGTGCCGCGCCGAACCGCGCAGCTCTTCCAGGGTTCCCTGAGCCACGAGCCGGCCGGCCCGGAGCACCGCAGCGTGCGTGCAGATCTGCTCGACCTCGGCGAGCAGATGGCTTGAGACGAACACGGTTGTTCCGTCCCTCGCGAGGTCTCGGATGAGCCCGCGGACTTCGCGGGTTCCCTGCGGATCGAGGCCGTTGGTCGGCTCATCGAGCACCAAGAGCTCCCGCGGGGCGAGCAGGGCGGCTGCGAGGCCGAGCCGTTGCTTCATGCCGAGCGAGTAGGCGTGGACCTTCTTGTGGGCGGCGTGCGAGAGTCCCACACGGTCCAATGCGGCGGCGACCCGTTGATGCCGCGTGCTGCGGGGCGCCCGGAGGTCCGCCGTGTCGAGTCGGAGGAGATTCGCCTCGCCTGTCAGGAAGGGATAGAACGCGGGTCCCTCGACCAGTGCCCCTACTCGCGGCAGCACGGACGCAATGTGCTCGGGCATCTCCTCGCCGAACACTTCGGCGTGGCCCTCACTGGGCGAGACGAGCCCGAGGAGCATGCGGATCGTCGTCGTCTTTCCCGAGCCATTCGGTCCGAGGAAGCCGAAGACCGCGCCCCGCGGCACCACGAGGTCGAGGCTGTCCACCGCCGCGTGCCGCCCGAAGCGCTTTGTGAGCCCGCTAGTGCGGACCGCCGTCTGAAGGTCGCCGTCAGTGGCGGAACTCACTTGGCGGCTGCCTCGAGGGCGGACAGCGGCACGGCGCCTGCGAGGATGCGCCCATCGTTGGTGACGAGCACGTTCACCAGCGAGGAAGAGAGGGCCCTGCCGCCCGCTACCGGCGTTGCGAGCTGCTTCAGGAGCGGCGAGTCGAGGAGGCCTGCGGGCACTGAGCCTGCGGGCACGGTGACGATGGCGTCCCATCCCTTTCCGCCGAGCGGCTGCTTGGCCGGGGCGGCCGGGCGAGAGGCCTTCTGGTTGGGCGCCTGCTCTTGCTTCACGGTTGCCCCGGGAGGCGGCGTGAAGGCGAAGACCGAGGCAGCGGGTGCGGCGAGGTCGAGCTGGGTGAACGCTGAGTGGAAGGCCGGGCTGGTCTGGTCCTTGGCGTAGACATCGACGCCGAGCGGGAATCCGGTCTTCGCCTCGACGAAGATCTGCACGGAGGCCACGAGAGTTCCGGCGCTCTTCGGTGTCAGCACGAGCGTGTAGGCACTCTTCCCCGCGACCGAGGCCGAGGGTCCGAGCGCGACGGAGGTTGTCGAGTCAGCGGCGGCGAGGAATCGCTGGGCCAGCTGGTCGGGAGTGATCGGAGGCGCGCTCGGTGTGGCGTTCCCAGGCGGTGCGGTGGCCGGGAGCGTTGCATGGGTCACGGCGTGCGCCTTGGAATCGAACGTCCACACGTCGTTTCCATTGCGGATCGCGTCGCGTTCGGCGAGCTCGTCCATGATCTGAACCCGGAGCTTCGTGGGCCCGTCGGCATAGACGCGGGCGGTGTGCGGTGTGGTCAGGAGCTCGAGGATCGATGCCTCAGAACCGAGGCTCGCGCTGCTCGTCGCGGGAGCAAGTGCCTGCGACGGGATTGAGGGCAGTCCGAGGTCTGCATTCTCCTTGACCACGCCCGAGAATTGCCGAGCCGTGTGCCCGGCAGCGAGCGCGAGAACCTGCTGCGGGGTGGCCGGGGGTGGAGGCGTCTCCGCGACAGCACCTCCCGCGAGCACCGCGACGGCTACCGCGGCTGGCACCGCAGCCGCGGGGAGCCAGCGGGTCCAGATGCGCTTCATGGCCGACCTCCGGAAGACTTTGTCTCCACGCTACGCCGAAATCAGCCGCCAGCGAAGGGCGGGAGGACGTCCACGAGGTCGCCGTCGGCGAGAGGCCGGTCGCGATCCTTTGCCGCAATCTCATTGACCAGGAAGGAGCATCGGCGGAGGACGTCAGCGAGAGGCGGGGAACCCGCCTCGGCCTGCCTTTCGCCGTCCTTCAGCAGCTCCAGAACGGATGAGAGGGTTGCGCCTTCGGGCACATCGAGCTTCTCTGTTTCGACGCCCGCAGCGGCGCAGGCGGCAGCGTAATAGCGCACGGTGATCACCATCGAGTGCGTCAGCCCCCGATCGCGCTCATGGAGCGGTCGGGCTGGACGAAGTCGGCGGCCCCGAGGCCCACGTGCCCCATGCCGTGGGCACGCGGCTTCAGCCACATGGCGTCCTGCCAGCGGGCCGCGATGTCGTCGTCGTCCGCCCCGCCGCGCATCAGGTCGCGCAGATCGGTCTCCTCATGTGAGAACAGGCAGCTCATGACCTTGCCCTCGGCCGTGATCCGAGTGCGCTTGCAGTCGGCGCAGAACGGCTCGGTCACAGAGGCGATGATGCCGACGATGCCCAGCACCTCGTCACACCCGGGAAGGCGGACCTCGAAGCGCTCAGCTGGGGCTCCGTCCCGGGCACGGGGGTCTGGCGAGAGGCGAAATCTCTCCGAGAGCCGTTCACGCATCTCGGCGGCCGTGACCGTGCCCTCGCGCGTCCAGCCGTGGTCGGCGTCGAGGGGCATCTGTTCGATGAAGCGGAGCTCGTAGCCGCGCTCGAGGCACCAGGCCAGCAGGTCGGCGCCGTCGCCGTCATTGATGCCGCGCATGAGCACAGAGTTGATCTTGATCGGCCCCAGTCCCGCAGCATCGGCGGCCTCGATGCCCGCGAGGACGCGGTCGAAGAACGGGCGTCGGGTGAGCTGAGCAAATGTCTCGGGGTGGAGTGTGTCGAGGGAGATGTTGACCCGACTGAGTCCAGCCGCCTTGAGCGGGGCCGCCTTGACGTCGAGGCCGACGGCGTTGGTCGTCAGAGCGATGGGCAGCTCGGGATGCGCCCGGCGTAGGGCCGCCACGATCTCGACGACGTCGGCCCGGACGAGCGGCTCGCCGCCGGTCAGCCGGAGTTCCCGGACACCGAGCCTGTCCACCCCGATCCGCACGAGCCGGAGGATCTCGTCGGCCGTGAGCACTGCCTGCTTGGCCAGCCAGGGGAGACCGTCCGCGGGCATGCAGTACGAGCAGCGAAGATTGCACTTGTCGGTGAGGGACAGGCGCAGGTCGGTCGCGACGCGCCCGTAGCGGTCGCGGAGACCTTCGAAGGCAGGACGGTCCACCGTGGCTGCGCGCGCGCTCGAGGGCAGCAGCGGCATTCCGAGCTGGACGGTCATAGGTCTACGTTACGCCACGCTCCCTTCTATTCTGGAGGTATGTCGGGTCACCTCCGCTGGTGGGCGGCGTCTGCCGGTGCGCTCTCAGCCATCGCCGGCGTGCTCGCCGGCGAATTGCTCGCGGGACTCGCGAGCCCATCCCTGAGTCCCGTGTCGGCGGTGGGAGGCGCCGTCGTCGACCTCGCTCCGCCGCCGGCCAAGGAATGGGCCATCCAGACGTTCGGCACGAACGACAAGACCTTCCTCATCGTCGTCATCTCGATCGTCCTCCTCGGGCTCGGCGCCGTGGCCGGGCTCCTCGAGCTGCGGCGCGCGGGTGCGGGTGCAGCCGTGGCGGTTCTCATCGGCGTCGTCGGCATCGCGGCCATCGCCACCCGCTCGCTCTCGAATACGCTTGCGATTGTCTGCGCTGTCATTGCGGCGGCTGTGTCGGTCGCGCTGATCCGCTGGCTCGTGCGGCTGATCCGCGACGAAGAGCGTCCGGATGAGCGGGCGATGTCCCGCCGGCGCTTCCTCCGCGCGATGGCGGGCAGCGCCGCCGTCGTGGCCCTCGGGGCCGCCGTTACCGCAGTGGTCCGCGGCACGAGTCTCGCCGTGAGTGCCGCGCGGGAGGCACTCCGGCTTCCGGCGCCGTCGTCGGCCGCGACGCCGATCCCGGCGAGTGCCACACTGAACACGCCCGGGGTCACCTCGCTCATCACCCCGAACACCGACTTCTACCGCATCGATACGGCCCTCGTCGTCCCGTCGGTAGATCCCACGAGCTGGAAGCTCGAGGTCACCGGCATGGTCGAGCAGCCCGTGACCCTCACCTGGCAAGAGCTCCTCGCGAAGCCGCTCATCGAGCGGTACGTGACCATCGCCTGCGTCTCGAACCAGGTGGGCGGGAACCTCATCGGCAACGCCCGCTGGCTCGGATGGCCCCTCCGCGAACTCATAGAGCAAGCGAAGCCGAAGGCGGGGGCGGACATGGTCCTCTCGCGCAGCGTGGACGGCTTCACGGCCAGCACGCCCCTCGAGGTCCTCAGCGATCCGGGCACGGACGCGATCCTGGCCATCGGCATGAACGGCGAGCCGCTCCCACCCGAACACGGGTTCCCGGTCCGCATGATCGTCCCCGGTCTCTACGGCTTCGTATCGGCGACCAAATGGGTGACCGAACTCAAGGTGACAACGTTCGCCGCCGACTCCGCCTACTGGAGCACGCGCGGGTGGTCCCAGCGCGGTCCGATCAAGACCGCCTCACGAATCGACGCACCACGCGACGGCGCAAAGGTCGCCGCCGGCGACGTCATGGTGGGAGGGGTAGCGTGGGCGCAGCACCGTGGGGTTTCCCGCGTCGAGGTCATGGTGGACAACGGCTCATGGCTGCCGGCCACGTTGGGAACAGGGATTTCCCGCGACACGTGGTACCAATGGTCCGCGAAAGTCCAGCTCGCTCCGGGGCATCACCAGATCTCGGTTCGGGCCACGGACGGCACCGGGGCCGTGCAGACTTCCGAAGTTGCGCCCCCGGCGCCCGACGGCGCCACCGGCTACCACAGCATCAGAGTGGACGCAGCGTGAGACCCAGCAGAAGAGGAGCCTGACCGCATGGGAACGAGCGTGGAGGCACACCGCACGGCCATCAGGAGTCTCCTTGCGCCCCTCGCCGAGCGGCCCCCACAGGCCCGCAGCCTCTCAGAGTCGCTGGGGCTCGCCCTCGCCAACGATCTCGTGGCCCCGGCGAGCCTTCCACCCTTCGACAACTCCCAGATGGACGGTTTCGCCGTCCGCTCCCAGGAATCGGGGCGGGAGCTCGCCGTCGCGGCTTCCATTCCCGCCGGAGCCGTTCCCGCTCCTCTCGCGTCAGGCCACGCCGCCCCGATCATGACGGGAGCCATGCTCCCGGCGGGCGCTGACGCCGTCGTCCCCATCGAGCGCGCAGATCCCCCCTCGTTCCCGGACACCGTCGACCACGCCCGCGTCGCCCTCCCCGCCGTCGAGCCGGGGACATTCGTGAGGCGGGCCGGCAGCGATGTCCGGGCGGGCGCCGTCGTCCTCCGCGCCGGTACGCGTCTCGGAGCCGCCCAGCTCGGGCTGGCGGCGGGGCTGGGAATCGCCCAGCTGCCCGTCCGAGCACCGCTGCGCGTCGCGGTAGTCAGCACGGGAGCCGAGCTGGCGCCTCTCGGCGAGCCGCTGCGCCCAGGGCAGATCCATGACGCGAACGGGACGCTGCTGACCGCAGCGCTGCGGGAGGCTGGCCTTGAGGCGCAGGCGACGGCGGTGCGCAGCGACGAGCCCGGGGACCTGCTCGCCGCGCTTGCGGATGCGGCGGGGGCCCACCTCATCATCACGACGGGCGGTGTGTCTAAAGGTGCGTTCGAGGCGACCAAGCTTGCGCTCGCAGAGCACGACGTCGACTTTGTGCACCTTGCGATGCAGCCGGGCGGTCCGCAGGGAATAGGCAGCATCGACGGCGTCCCGTTCCTTGGATTCCCGGGCAACCCGGTGAGCTCATGGGTGTCGTGGGAGGTCCTTCTGCGTCCCGTACTCAGCGAGCTGCTCGGTGCCCCCGCCCCGCGGCCGCGGCTCAACCTTCCGCTCGCCGAACCGCTCGACTCGCCGGAGGGCAAGCTCCAGGTGCGGCGCGCTCGGCTGCGCCCCGACGGTTCGGCCGAGCTGGTCGGCGGGCCGGGTTCCCACCTGCTCGGCGCGCTCGCCGAGTCGAACGCGCTCGTCCTGGTGCCGGAGCACGTCACCAGGCTCTCCGCGGGCGACGACGTGGAAGTATGGCTGCTGTGAACAGCACCGAATCCGGCCAGGGGCTCACGCACGTCCGAGCCGACGGCTCGGCCCACATGGTTGACGTCAGCGCCAAGCCCGAGACCACGCGCGAGGCCACCGCACAGGCCGTCGTGCGAACGACCACCGAGGTCATCGCGCTCCTCTCCGAGGGCGGCCTTCCCAAGGGGGACGCGCTCGCCGTGGCCCGCGTCGCGGGCATCATGGCCGCGAAGAAGACGCCCGACCTCATCCCGCTCTGCCATCCGCTGCCCATCTCGAAGGTGACCGTCGACTTCGAAATGGCCGAGAGTTCGCTGCGCATCGTCGCCACGGTGAAGACCCGAGGCGTGACCGGAGTGGAGATGGAGGCCCTCACGGCGGCCTCGGTCGCGGCACTGGGCGTGTACGACATGATCAAGGCCGTCGACAAGCACGCAGTCATCTCAGAGCTCAAGGTGCTCGCGAAGAGCGGTGGGAAGAGCGGCGACTGGGTGCTGCAGGACGCTGGCTCGGGGGAGGGGCAGTGACCCGGCGCGCAGGGATCGTGATCGCGTCAACCCGCGCCGCCACGGGCGTCTATCAGGATCGCTCCGCACCCGTCATCGAGGACTGGCTCGTAGAGCATGGCTTTGAGGTCATCCCTGCCGCCGTCGTGCCGGACGGCAGGCCTGTGGGCGCCGCCCTCCGCGCTCTGCTCGCGCTCTCGCCCGCGGTCGTCGTCACGAGCGGCGGAACGGGTCTCAGCCCGGATGACGCGACGCCGGAGGAGACGCTTCCACTCCTGGATCGCGAGATCCCGGGGGTCATGGAGGCCATCCGCCGCGCTGGGGCGCACAAGACTCCTCTCGCTGCGTTGAGCCGCGGCCATGCGGGAGTCTCGGGGACAACATTCGTGGTGAATCTGCCGGGCTCGCCGTCCGGTGTTATGGACGGCCTCGCCGTCCTCGACCCGCTCATCGGGCACCTGTGCGACCAGCTGGAGGGCGTTCATGGCCACTGAACAGAGTTCTCAGGTTGAGATTGTTCATGCAGTCATCAGCACAGAGGCACTCGACGAGCTCGCCGCCCGCCACGCGGTCGACGCGCCGGACGCGGGCGCCGTCGTTGCTTTCGCCGGGGTGGTGCGCGACCACGACGAGGGCCGTGGTGTCCTCCGCCTCCACTACACCGCGCATCCGACGGCGGAACAAACCCTGCGAGGGGTGGTCGACGCCGTTGTCGCGGATCACATCGACCGCTTCGGCCCGTCCGAGCGGGCGATGCGAGTGTGGATCGCGCACCGCATCGGGGACCTCGGCGTCGGCGACGTCGCTTTCGTCTGCGCCGTGTCGTCGGCGCATCGTGGAGAGGCGTTCCGGCTCTGCTCGGATCTGGTGGACCGCGTCAAGGCGGAGGTCCCGATCTGGAAAGAGCAGTTCTTCGACGACGGCGGCAAGGAATGGGTCGCCGCGCTCGGCTGACGCGCTCCATTAGGCTTGAACCCATGGCAGAAAGACTTCCGGTGGCAGTGCTGGGCGCGAACGGGCGCATGGGTTCCGAGGCGGTGAGGGCAGTCGAGGCGGCCCCTGACATGGAGCTCGTCGCGGCACTCGGCCGGAACGATTCGCTCGAGTCACTGGTCGACGCCGGAGCCCGCTACGTCGTCGATCTCACCGTCCCCGACTCCACCGAGGAGAACGTCCGCTTCGCCGTCGAGCGCGGGCTCCACGCCGTGGTGGGGACCACGGGCTGGACCCCGGAGCGGCTCGACAAGCTGCGCGAGCTGCTGACGGGAAGCCCCGCGACAGGTGTGCTGATCGCGCCGAACTTCGCCCTTGGCTCTGTTCTCGCGAGCGCGTTCGCCGCCAAGGCCGCCCGCTACTTCGAATCGGTGGAGATCGTGGAGCTCCATCACCCGGACAAGGTGGACGCGCCGTCCGGTACAGCTGTTCGCACTGCCCAGCTCGTGGCTGCCTCCCGCGCCGAAGCAGGGGTGGGGCCGTCCCCTGATGCGACACAGAAGCAGCTCGACGGCGCGCGCGGCGCTGACGTCGACGGCGTCCGCGTGCACGCCGTGCGACTCCGCGGGCTCGTAGCGCATCAGGAGGTCCTGCTCGGCGGCCCGGGCGAGCAGCTGACTATTCGGCACGACTCCTTCGATCGGGCGTCGTTCATGCCCGGCGTTCTCCTGGGACTCCGTTCTGTCGCCGCCCACCCCGGGCTCACTGTGGGGCTTGACGGCTACCTGGACCTGGGGGTCTGACGCTGTGGAATGGCTCAAGGCCCATCGAACAAAGCTGTGGGTCGCAGGCATAGTCCTGCTCCTGGTTTTCTATCTCGTGCTCACATTCAACCGCGGGATCCTGCTGCTCGCTGATCCGCAGCCGATCGCGAAATTGATCGGCGCCGCCTACTTCGTGCTGCCCATCATCGGGGCCTGGGCTCTCGCCCGCGAGCTCCTGTTCGGCGCGGGTCTCGAGCGTCTCGGCCGCGAGCTCGACGCCGAGGGCGGCCTCCCCGAGGACAACCTCCCGCGCACCGCCGGCGGGCGGATCCTGCGGAACGCGGCAGACGCGGAATTCCCCAGGTATCAGGCCGAGACCGAGGCCGCTCCCACCGATTGGCGGGCTTGGTACCGGCTCGGCCTGGCGTACGACGTTTCCGGCGATCGGAAGCGTGCGCGGGCCGCGATGCGCCGGGCGATTGCCCTGCGCCGCAGCGGGGCCTGAGCGTCCTTTCCGATCCCTGAGGTCCGCCACGGAGATTGCCCGCGAACGCCACTGAGGTGCGGGATCAGCCACGTAGCCTGATCCCGCACCTGCCATCTGGCGGCGGCACATCAACGACCTCGGGGGAAGTCCATGTCCTTATTCCGTGTTCTCATGGCCTGTTGCCTCATCGGGTGCCTCACAGCGTGCGCAGCTCCAGCCGCGCCCCATGCAATTCCCGGCGAATCCGCTCAGCCGAGTTCCGATCCGCGTCCTACCCCAGCAAGCTCCAACGGTCCGGCTCGCAATCTGCCTCGCCCGCAGCTGCCTGAGACCGCGAAGCAGAATACGGAGCAGGGGTTCGAAGCCTTTACGCAGTTCTGGTTCGACGCAATCACGTACGTGATGGAAACCGGCGATCCTCGCCCGGTCAACGAAATTTCCTCCCCGTCTTGCAAGATGTGCCAGCGCCAGGTCGAGAAGGCAAATCGGCTCTACGAAGGTGGGGGATGGGGGATTGGGCCACAGCGGATGGTGAAGGGTTTCAAAAGCACCATGGTGGCGGGCGCGGACAAATCCGTAGCTGCTGTTTTCCTCTTCGAGGAATTGGCTTCCGTCACGTATTCCAAGGCGGGCGACGTTGGCATCCGGTACACGGGCGGAATGATCGGCGGAGTCCAAGCGATCCACGCTCGTTTCGATGAGGGCAAGTGGGTTGCGTTGGAAGTGGGCCCGGCATGAGGCGGGTGGGGCGTGTGGCCGCCGTCGTCGGGTCAATGCTGGTGCTCGTCGCCTGCGATCCAGCCGCTTCACCCGAGCCCAGCTCGTCCGCCCCTCCCACGCAGGACCTGCGTCCCACACAGGCCAGTTCGCTGGGCCCCGCGCGCAACCTGCCCAAGCCCGTGTTGCCGGAGTCGGCGAGGCAGAATACGAAAGAGGGCTTTGAGGCGTTCACGCAGTACTGGTTCGACACGATCACGTACGGCTTGGAGACAGGCGACAGCGAACCGCTCCGAGAGGTTTCACTGCCTGACTGCAAGATGTGCAACGGCTACATCGCGGATGCAGGCCAAGTAGCACGAGGTGAGAGGCGGCATGTGGGGCCGCGTTGGACAGTTTCATCATTCGAGCCCAACATGATCTTGGACCCGAACAGGAACGCGATCGCATACTTCTTTCTTCACGAGTCTCCCTCTCAAGTTTTCGATTCTACAGGTGAATTAGTAGACGAATACAGCCCAGGCGTTGATGAAAGTCCGAAAGTCATACACGCCACCTACAAAGAGGGCCGTTGGCTCGCATCTCAGGCTGGTCAGGCTTGAGATGCTTCAAATAATCGCAGTGACCACTGGCATGTCGCTTCTCCTCAGCCTTTTCGGTCCATCGATGGAATCGAGTTCGGACCCCAAGGTGAGGTCCAGTTTCAATCGATCAAGTGTGCGCCTCAACGGAAATGATGGAGGTCTCATAAGCGTGGAGTTCCCGCCTTTGCCGGCTGGTGTGGTTGATCCGTATTCGTATTCGTATGGGCATGCGTGCCTGTCGGATGCGGTGGGCTTCGGGGATTCGCAGTCGTGCGGGGCGGCGAGGGCGGCGTGCCGGGAGCGGCCCGAGGGGATGCTGGTGAACTGGTACCGGC